>JAQUVD010000006.1:0-69508 GCA_028693555.1 Hespellia sp. | reverse complement strand
GCTTTTCTCCAATTGCTATATTTTCCTCTTCCCAATCTTTGATTGCCTTGCACATATATGTCACCTTTCCTTCCCTGTTATCCACAATACACTTCTGCAGTTTCTTCGAATCCGCTAATACCTGAATGGCCTCGCAGTCTTCTTCTGGAACTTCCTCGAACAGCTCTGCATGCTCTTCCATATACTTTTTCAGTTCTTCCTTGTCTGACTGATACTTTACAAATCCAAAGACTCTCTTAAGTTCATCACTGAACCCGCTAAAATCTGTAATCTTCCTCACTTCCAGCAAGTGGATCTTGTAATTCTCGATCAGATCCCGATACGGTTCCAAGTCTTCTGTGATGTTCAAAAGACCATGCAGATCCCTCGCCCCATCCCACGGCTTCTTGCCGTAATATACAACCAGCGTAATCACGGGTTTTAATCGGTCTTCCTTCGCAAACCCACTCACAAATTCATCCGAACTGTTCCAGTCCTTCTTCTCGGCATGAATCCGCGTTATTGTCTCCCGCTGTCTCTCGTAAGAGCGGACATTATAATCCATTACACGCAGCGGCATCACATAGTTAATCAGCTCCTGATTCTCTATCCCTATCATTACCAGTAATGCCTCTTCCTTATACAACTTGATTACATCGCGAATCTTACCGGGAGATTCTTTCTTCCTGCTTGCACTGTCCAATTCCTGCAGGCATGCCGGATCAATCACCTTCCTGTTACCGAAGACTCCATAATTCACAATCTCTGCAAATCGTGCCGGATTCTCCACATAGGCGTTCATAACCTCATCAACTTTTCCCATACAACGTTCCTTTCTCTGTGTGATAAGAAAGAATCATTGTGTATACTTATATTATACAAATTTTCGTAGAAAAATCAAGTTTCTTTCCTATCTTTCCTTATTCAGTTACTCCATTTGTGATAATTCGACCGATACGGTCTGAATATAAACGTATTCTTAGGAAATGATTTTTCCTGATTTGAATACTTTTAGGTATCATAACATCCCGACAAATGATTTGCAAGAAAAAAGTGCCTCGAAAAAGTCATCCTTTCTCGAAGCACTTTATATCCGTTGCTATCTCACAATTGTTGTTGGAACTTTAGCAAATGTATAGATAATAAAATCCTGTTCCGCATTTAGAACTTCTGATCCATTACTGTCTTTCGGCGTAACCGTCAGCGTAATTTTAAAGTTTGCGTAAGTACCAGATGTCGTCTCAATGTCATTTTTAACGCGCACTTCAAACGGAAGGGTAAAGCATTTGGTACTGCTGTCATAATATGTTCCAAAGCCATCGGCTGATTTCGTCAAATTCCATGTATATGTAGAACCTGCCCGCTCTATCGCAGTTGCCGCAGCGCCCTTGCCTGCATAGATTCCATCGAGATAATTTTCAGGATTGGTAACCTCCTTATAATTGCCGTCACTGCCTTTCTGCTCAAATGTCAGCTTGCATTCCAGTGTTTGCGTCCGTGCCAGTTTAGTATCAAGATCCGCCAATGTACTCAGATTATATACACCGGTTGTATTGATAACGCTTACCGCATCAGCGGTATATAAATCCCGAATATTAATTCCAAGCTGATTAAGTTCATCTCCGTTATAATCCAAGGTCGCTTTGGCATCCTTGGTCTGATAGTACCATGTATTGCCAGGCAATGTTACCTTTTCGCCACTCAGTAATGCGTTTTCAGAATAACTCATACGTGATGTCGTATTAATCTGAATGTGTCCATTCGTAAATTCTGCTTGCTGTGTTAAAGGCGTTTCCGAAGGATATGCAGGAAAAATCGACATCGCATTCTCCGTCGGGAAGGTAAATGTAACTGCAGCTTTTAACTTAAGTACAGAAACACCACCACTACTGCTTAATGATGAGTTTATAATATCTGCAAGTTGTCCCGGAAATGTTACATTCAGCGTGGATTGCGGTGTTGCCACAGTTCCAGAAACCTGATATATCTTATCCGTTTCAATTGGCTTATCTCCGTCGTACAGTGTAAACACAACCTGATACTCTGTTCCATTCGGAATTGCTACATCTGTTGTTCCATCATTAAATTCAAAACTGAATTGCTGAAATATGGTGTCCCTACTACTTTGAATGAAGTCTCTCAATGATTGGCTGACCTGAATCGTATCGGTCAGATCCAATGTCTGTTCCTCACCTTTTGTCACTTCCTTCGATTGCCAAGTGCTTACATTACTTGTCAATGTCTGAACAAATTTCGTATTAATCAGATATACATTTTCATTTCGATTTATATCGTTTTGCTCCTGACTCAAATCATATGGCAAACCATTTCCCGCCGTGCTCAAATTGTCCTTAGCCATATTGCACAGAACGATCATTCCATTGATAACCGTACTTGCACCCTCCGCTGTATCAGCAACCAGATAATATTGCTCCTGAAACGTCGCAGCAGTTGTTGATACTTGGTATAGCACCGCTGTATCGGCATCCTTATCGTTTTTCGGTCTAAAATATGCTATCCCTCCATTCAGCGATGCCGCAACGGTTGCTTCAGTTTTATCGCATTTCACTAAGGTTCCAGCCACATCTACTTCCGCCTTGAATCCTATTAACTGATCCAGCGTAATTGGTGAAAATGCAGCTCCGTCACTAGACTGAAAATCTGAAAGCTTTATCGAATTTATTTCTGCATCCGTTACTGTGTAGCTATAATGCTTACCGTTTTGGTTCGGATCTACCAGTGTCAAAACCGTGCCGTTCAGAAGCGGTCCATTGTCAAAGTCAATCTTCTTGTCGTAGTTCCACCGAAGATTTCCACCTCCATTTGCGGCTTCCTTCCAGTCATAATTGCTATATGTGTAGGTCAACTGTGTTGTAAATGTCTGTCCGGAACCTAACAGGATATGATTGGCACTCGTTTTTCGCGCTTCATATGACATATTATAAAATGGAGAGTCATTCTGCGTCACCGCTGATGTCTCAATCGTTACCACCTGTTTCACGATAATTGGAACCCGAAGAACGAACTGACCCGTTGTATCATTTCCAAAAGTTACATCAAGTAAGGTAAACTGATTCTTGGTGTTATCATATTTTCCCGGATTAATACGATATGACAAATCTGACGTACCATCACCCAGAACTGAAATGCTGGAATCTGTCTGTGGTACAAACTTACCATCCGTATATTGATAGCTCGTTGCTTTCGCCGATGCATGAACACTACTTGCTGCATTCACTCCGCGCGCCTTCGTATATCCCCCATTCGTCACCATATCGAGATAGGCGGCGATCTGCTCGGTTGCTTCCTTTCTATCATTCGTTGAAATCTGAAGCACCGGGAAATCATCTTTCAGACTTGTGCCTTGAACCGTATTGTACGATGTCAGCATATCCGTTGTTGTAAGCCCTGCAAACGTCTCCGCCCCAGTATATCTCGTAATGATAGAAGCGTTATAATCATCCAGAATCTTCTGCGCAACAGATTTCGAGTTGTCCGTCATCATGGCAGATGCATCTCCTGTCACTACCGTACCTGTAGCATCTGCGGTTTCATAAACTGTCACTGGACTTTCCGGATTCACTGTCACATATGGAGCATTCGCACCAGTTTTATAAGCACTGTCTGTTGTTGCCGCGCCCGTGTAATCTGCGTACACGATATATCCAGTGTAACCAGAGCCTCCGCCCACTTCCTTGTCTGGCAGTGTGTTCGTCCCCGTCACCTGACGGCTGATACCGGCAAGCTGAATTGTTCCTGTGGTACCTGAATTTCCTGCAATCAGACCATTTGAAGAATCGGATTTAGCATCGCTTCGTATAATTCGATTATCATATAGTAAAACATTACTTCCATGTATTTTCCCGTTGTTTAATTTACCAACAAGACCTCCTCGCCCATTTCCAGAAGCATTTTGAATGGTATTGTTTTGAACCGTAACATTTTTCACTACAAGCGTTCGACTATCTGTCTCGTCTGCAAGCAAGCCCCCCACGCTGTTATATGCATCAATCCTGGCATTTTGAATTATACTATTTTCAATTTGAATAGTTTGAGGGCTATTATTACTCATTTCTGCAACAACTCCTGCCGCTTTTGTACCAGCACCATCAACCTTCTCCTTACCATCAGAACCAATTGTAGTTATAGGGGATGACTGAATTTGTACATCCTCTATAGCATCTCCACCGATTGTACAATTCTCCACAGTGAGGTTTGCATTTCCCATGTACCCCAGCAATCCACCTGCACTAACTTTTTGTCCAGTTATTTTGACTGCTTTCACAGTACACTTCCTCAATGTCGTATTCGCGTTGCTGCTTCCAATCACTCCACCAATCCTAATTGCCATTGCTGAAGATGATAATTCGTTATTGACACTGCCTGATTTTGTCATTGTAATATCATCTATAACAGCCGTTGAACCCGTAAAACCAATGTATCCGCCTACACCAATTCCGACATACCTATTTAACGTTCCATTAACCGAATTGGATACCTTCAATCCGACACAACTTCCCGTTTTGATACTCGTTTCATAATTCATACCACCACTCAAATTGCCAATCAATCCTCCGGCTGCATAGGCGGCAGATACTGTTAGATTCTTAATATTGCAGTTTTCCAGATTAATCGGAACATTTACGGAACTTTCATTACTACTTCCAAGTAATCCCCCTGCCGCCTTCGAGCCCGATACAGTCAAATCAGAAAATGTAATATTTTCAAATGTGTTGTAGCTAGATCTCAAAGTGTCCTTTGCATATGCAAAATTGCCAATCAGACCACCTACTCCCACCTTATCGTCTGCCTTATCATCCGAAGTTTGCACCCCCGATGTGTTATCGTAATACTGAATCGAAACCTTGCCTGTTATTGTCACATTTCCTATCGTCTTGAAAGTCATGTCCTTATTTGTTTCTGGTTCTTTTATTGGATCATCTTGCATAAAGTGATTAAATATCCCCCCTACTGACTCCGCTTTAAAGTTCTTTAGCTGATCTCCTGATGCTACATATTCTTCAGAATACTCACATACGTTCGTAGCAAGCGTAATTGTATTATCATTCCCCTTAAAATTTAACAGAAAAATATAGGAACGATCATCTGCCCTGGTCTCAACCTTATCACCAGATGTCTTAGATGGCATTGTAGTAGATGGCGTTGTATAACGGGCTCCAATTCCACGATATCCATTTCCATAATTGCTAAGGTTGAAATTGCCCTTTGTTAACGTTAGATCAAAACGGGTATTTCCTCCCGTCAGGCAGGATGCCACATACCACGTTGGGTTCTCTGGATTGGCGTAAACTTTTGAAAAATCATCACTTGAAGCTGTACTACTCGTTGTGTACTTATAAATCAAGTACGGTGTTTTCTGATTCGCATAATATTTCTCGGAAAACGCTGTCTTTCCATAGGAATCATCCTGTTGTGCCCGTGTGAAGTCAGTGGAATCTGACAACCCGTTCCCTATTTCATCATAAGAAGCAGTCCGTACTTTTCCTCGTCTGTAAGCGTATGAAATATATGTACTCTTTGTTTTTTTACCGCTCTGTACGTCATTAAAATCACCAAATGCACTTGCTCCACAATTTACAATCGAAGAAAGTAGAAACAAGTCTTCTGCATCCGCCACTGTTATTTCCCCATAAAAGCGAGAACCTATCTTACCCTTCAGTGGTTCCGATGTTACCGGTGTTACCTGCAATGTAGCTTCTTCTCCGCTCATGGTATGTATTTTATAGTTTTTATCCGTGTTATTCAGAGTTGCATCGCCTTCGCATATTGCATAGCCGTCCAAAACACGCCCCACATATGGATTGACATAAAAATATGTATCATCAGTAGTAGTCTTCCCAGTTTCTTCTAACGCGACATTTCCAAGCTTAGCTTTGCCCTCCATATTGCGGAAAACAACTCCACCAGCCTCTATCACACCTACATAGCCGCCCACCATTGCAAGGCGGCTATAGTCTGTTCCGGAAATAATTACCTTTGCCTGTGCATCAAATGTTACATTGACATTGTCAATAATATTATCTCCACCTAAGACATCACCAAACACACCGCCCCATGCCATGCCACTATTACTAGCTGCATTCACCTTAAATGAACCCGCATAGTTGATATTCAAATCCTTAACCACACTCCCATAGCTGTAAGAAATCAAACCCTGCACTCTACTCGGCGCTCCGGCTGTAAGCGTAATCGTTGGATACGACGCGCTCGGTCCACTTTCAGCAAGATTCTTCCCAACAATAACACCCCGGAATTCCCTCTCATTTACTACACCGATTCCATCGAAATTACTGCTCAATTCTATATTTTCTACAATCTGATAATACGCATCATTCAGATAATTTCGTACCTCGTCATCAGTCATTGCCACACCATCGGAATTCTGCCAATTCGTCCCATCTCTTTTATATAAGGAATGAGCGGTTATGTCTTCGCTGGTATGATATATGCTTACATCGTTACTAATATTCACACTCCAGCTCTGACTTACGCTTCCTGAATTCAAAAATGCTGCCAGACGTTCCATCTGCGTTGCACTTTCTATAATATATGGATCACCATATGTTCCACAGCCCTTATCTAAGGTCAATAATTGTAAGTTGACATCTATCTCCTGATAATTATCTTTCCCGTATTCTGTAGAATTCATTACCGTCGTTTTTGCGACATACGGTCGATAATCTTCCTGAAATGTCGTTGTCGTTCCTTCTACTGTTGTAGGATGTACCTTGATGTCGGAATTGTAGTAATTGTATTGATTTCCCGCATTACGAATACTATCCGAAATCTCCTTACCATATGTCACTTGATGAAGTGGCGTATTTGATGACCAATCTTCCGACTCTGTAAAGTTATATGTACCACTGGAACCAGTTCCAGCCGCATATTGGAAGGATTCCAAAAATGTCGCGTTGGCAAATAACGTGCGTGTAGTACCATAAGCACCAATCAGCTCTCCCACATTTTCACGAGCATCTAACCAGATTTTTGAAAAACTAAGCACAATATTGGTTCCGTTATTAGACCCTGCTGCCCCAATCAGACTAGTAGCCGCATAGCCTCCTGCATTGTTTAAGTTGCTGTAAGTGCTGTCCTTGTCCTCTGTTGTCCGTAATCCAGCTATTGTTATATGGCTATAATCCCCCACTTTATTAATCAGCAACGGAGCATAACCACCCTCAGAAATCGTAGTATCAACACAGATTCCCTTCAATAGAGATGGTTTTCCCGAATCAAACAACACTTCTGCATAAGTAATCGTGGTTCCACTGACCGAGCCCTGTGTCTTTCCACAAATCAACGCACCTGAACCATTCTCCCAGCCTTTTTCTCCTGTATGACCTACATTTCCTTGTAAGGTTAATCCACCAACATGCAAGGTTCCATTCAGATTCCGGATCAAACCTCCGTGCATCATATAATGCTGCTTTTCTGCTGCACTTGGTAGAAGATTATCTGTTTCTACATCCTCAACTGCTTTATGGTCAAATGTAATTGTCGCATTTTGTATGGATGTATCACTGCCACTTACCGTAACCGGATAATATGAATAGCCTGTCAAGTCTATCTCACCCGAAATCATGTATGCCTCTGCTGCCACCCCAAAATGCTTCTGTATCTCCGGCGCAGCATAATGAAGGATACTCCAAAGCATCAACTCATTTGCCGTGTTCACGTCACCGTCCGAAATATTCTGTTCTGATAAAATCGTAGGAAGATTATAGTAATAGCGTGTTCTTGCCGTCGCCTCACCGCTCACCCAATCAGAAGCGCCATTTTTTGTCTTGTTGTGATAGGTATCACATACTGATTGATCGATTTTTCCGTTGGTAGTCCCTGTCAGATTATAGGACACGATACCATTGGATGTATCGTTCTCCGTATTAATGCTTTGTCCAACCAGTTCGTCAAAGTAATGATTCTGTTTGGTAATCGTAACACCTGTGCCATCATTACTATCTCCAATGGAATACGCATCTTGATCCACATTGAGATATAGTGCTTTTCCCATGCAAACCAGCAGGGCATCTGTTGTGCCAGCTGCTGTACTATTGCCTGTAAAGGTGCTGTTTGTAATCGCCACCCCAGAAGCAGAGGTCGGGCTCGTTGCATCTTTACTGATTGTAATACGACCTGAAGCCTCATACAGCAAGCCGCCAAAATTCCCAGAAGTGGTTAATGCTGCATGATTCACCTTGACCTCTTGCAGCATCACATCTGCCAAATCCCAACAATAGCCTAGAAGACCACCCTTTGTAACGTCCATGGAAAATGCAGCATTATTAGCGTTTGTCGTTTCGTCATTTCCTACTGTCAACGAGCGAATGTTCACCGTAGCATTATTGTTTCCCTCCAGATATCCAATCACGCCACCTGCCCATGGATTTTTGCTCGCCTTTTTATCAGTAATCGAACCAGAAATCGTGTTCTTAGTCATGGTAACAGTCGTCGCCCCATTCGCCTGCAGATAACCAATCATATTGGCACAGGAAAAGTCCGTCGCCCCACTATTTGCAATTGTTACCTTGGTATTACATTTTGTAATTGAAATGCTTCCACTTGCATTCACTCGTCCAAGCAGACCGCCCACCTTCGCAGCCACCTTCTCAGCCGCTGTTCCTCCATCTAGGTTCGTGATAGAGAAATCAGTCTCTACGTTCTCTATGGTAATATTACCGCTCTCACCCAACCCTGCAATTCCACCTGCATTCAAACCACCTGTCAGGTTACAGATATTCATCGAACCGCTTAGCTTCAGGTTCTTTACTGTCGCATTTTGCAGTCCTGCAAACAATCCAAGTTTATCATGAGCAACCATAGCTCCCTGTTTGCCATTTGAACCGCCGGTTCTCAATCCCCCATATATTTCTCCAATCGTCAGTTTAAGTGTGTATCCCCCTCCAGCAAATGTTGCTTGATATTTATCATCCGCCGCATTCGAATCACGGGTCAGTCCTTGTATTCCTGTGCTGCTCATATCTATATCGGCAGTCATACTAATATTTTTAGTCATCATCTGAGCGCTGCTATAATTTCCACTATTAATGTTCCCGTCACCAGAAAAATATCCTCGTGACTGTATCATTAAAGAAAGTTTTGCAAAATCGACTGCTGATGACAAGGTAATCTCTGTTCCTGAATAGGTTGCGTCTTGATTTAATTGTACTGCATGAGTTGTCGGACCTACAGAAAGCAATGCCTCTTCCGTGAGAGTCGTAGCATTAAGCCTCACCACCTGACCATAGCTTCCTATATCATCAACAATTTGTTCATTGTTTCGGACATATTGAACTGCCCAGCCCGGCTTTGCATAAATCAGTGAGTTATTCTGCGTCCCCACCAGCTGTCCATATTGTACCGTTCCAACTCCAATCGTCCCTTCTTCCAGACGCGTAACGCCATCGAGACGAAACGAGCTTCCCTGACCAATCGAGCCAATCAGTCCACCACCTGTCGTGACACCAGCGCTGTAATTTCCCTTTACACTGACACCATTTGTCTGAATAGTACACCCATCGCCTACATTTCCCAGTAATCCGCCGAAGTTTGGTACACTGTCCGCCTTTCCTGTCCTCTCAGCCATGTTCCTAATCAATACATAGGAGTTCGATACAACACTTGCAATTGCACCGCCATAACTTCCCGTAATGGTCTGCCCTGATGCATTGGATGTGATCGTTGCAGCTGCTACTTCACTCGTACTCAACTCAGTATTCCCATTCAGGTTCAGCGTATCCGCTAATTGTCCCGCACTGTATACCCCAACCAATCCACCATAGTTTGCTGCGGTTTTGCCGAGCGTGGAACCGACCTCTAGACTTCTGCTCTCATTACCGAGCGAAAAGGTCACTGGCGTACCCGTTGTTCCCACCGTAAGACTGCCAAATACACCTCCGGCATTTCCTCCATCCGCTGGTGAAAGTGTCACGTTCTGAATTTGATAATTGCTTCCGATTTCATTGGTACTGTCTGACACAGTTCCCGTATACGTATAGCTTCCGATCAGACCGCCCACATTGCTTCCACCAGAAATGGTTCCACCATCTACACTGACTGTGTTTGACCCAAAGTCAAAAATGGCATCCGTAGCTGTGCCGACCAACGCACCCGCATTTCCGCCCACACCTGCAGTGATGGTTTTGTCAGTATTTGTCAAGCTAACCGTCTCGCTCTGTTCTGGCTTACAGATTAGCTTTGCGCCTGCCCCCATCGTTCCCACAAGTCCGCCTGCACTCCCAGTTCCACTTGCAGTAACCGAGTAGCCCGTCGGTAATGTCGATCCGCTGATATCCAGCACTGCGCCTGCCTGCATATCACGGCAGAAGACGCCCATCGATACATCGCTATCACCAGATACCTTATCTACCTTGAAGTTATTAGCTATAGCTGTCAGATCAGTATTTAATTTCAATCCGTTTCCTACTAGTCCTCCATCCGACACAGACATCGTTCCGATCAGACCTGCAAAAGACTTATAATCAGGATCCAAATTAGAGGAATTCGCGTTATTGTTAGCTATTTGAAATGTCCAAGAGCTATCGCCCTCTGCTCGCTCACCATCAACTACGTAGTTCTCCGCCCACACAGCAGAAGTCGAGCCCCTCCATGTGAGACTGATATTATAAGTTGTTTGATTGTTCTGTGTAGCCTGATTGGACAATCCTTGAAAAAGGGCTCTGTCTAATATAATTTTAATATTTGAACCCGGCTGAAACGTACCCTGAAATGGAACCTCTTTCGTTCCCAGTCCATCATATGTTATCCCTGTTCCTGTTAAATCAATTTCACCCCCCATCGATATCTTAATTAATGCTTTTTGATACGTTGTTGGATCCACATGTGAAAGCTTACACATCTCTTCTGCTGAATATATATTAATGCCCTTCACAGGCCACTCTGGGTTAATTTCACCAAGCGTATATTCATATTCCCCCTCAGCCATCGGCGCCGCCTCGGTTTCCGGCGTAGCTTCTGCCTCCTGCGTCTCTTCCGTTGGAGCCGGCTCTTCCACTGCCGGTTCCTCCGTTACAGTCGGTTCTTCCGTTGGTTCCGTCGCAGGCTCCGTCTCTGTGGTATCCTCTGCCGGTGTTTCCGTGCCTTCCTCTGTCTCTGCTGGTGGCTGTTCTATATCGGTATTTCCTGCATCAAAATCTGACTCCTGCCCTGTCTCCTCAGAAGTCACATTGATATTCTCTTGCGCATTTGCATAAAGCGGTACATCATTGATAATCAGAGCCGCTGCCAACATCCCCGCCGCTATTCGTTTCCATTTCATCATGCTGTTTCCCCCGTATCTTGCGAATTCTAATCTATCCTGCCCTCTAACTTCTCATATCTCATTCAGATCGTTGATAAGTAACAATTTCCTTCCAGTCATCAAAAGACTCCTCTGAATACTCCAACGCTGTTCCCGTTCGATAAAACCGGATGGTATAGAGTGACTCTGTAGCAGAATCCACCGAAAACGTGACCGTATTCCCCGTCACAGTAAGATTATGCTTTTTCAGAAATTCCGCATCAATCTCCAGTCCAGCCGGACAGGTCAGCGTGATCGTTCCCTTTCCCGATCCGGAAATCTCATAATTGAACGCTGCGCAGTCAGATGGTTTTAACTGCGGCTGCGTAGCTGCATATGTCTTTTCTACCCAATGCCCTGTCCATTTGTTTGTCACAGGTGTCACTTCTGAGCTCTGGTAGGGTGTCAATACCACTGCCAGTGCTTTATTATTTACCGCACTATAGGAGCCTGCCTGCGGCATCGCCTTAATGGTGAATTTCACCCCGGCATTCAATGCCGCCTTTGGCATCGTCACGGTAAATGTATGACTGGAACGAACCCCATGCGTAAGCATCAGATTCGAAATCGTACAACTATTGTCTGTAAAATTCTGCACGGAGCCCCCCTGCTGCTGCATCTGAAATCCAGTTAAGCCTTCACTTTCTGCATTCCCGCTCCATATTGCGGTAAGATCGTATGTAATATCATTCGGGTTGATGCGCGTCGGTGTATTCGGTGCGTAATTATAGATGGCAAACGAAAAGTTCACGGTCTCATTTTCTGCATCCTGCACCGCCACATCTTTTTTACTAAATCCTGCCCCAGTATCATCCTTCGAGATCTGATCCAGTCGATTCGATGAAAACATCGCCACAGAATCCGCGGTAATCGCAACGCCCTTCTTATATCCCTGATTGGTATAGATGGCAACACTGGCAGTGATAAACACAATCAATGCAAACACTCCCAGAAACAAGGGTAAAAGCTTACGCGAGTTCTTTTGTATTATCTTTTTCATCTTCTCTTCCTCCCCGATTTCTGATTTTTTTGCATTAAGGCGTAGAATTTGCCGCCAGTAAATATACCAAATCCGTTTCTTTTTGATGACTGGTTGCAATGTCTGTATCCCAAGTCAGTTCCAAGATATAGTAATCAACAAAATTAGATTGATTTAAATCCCTTACAGCATTTTTTTCAAATAAATAGTACACCGGCTCTGCATTCTTCTGCACATAGTTTCTGTCGTAAGCATCATAAGCCGCTGTATGCCTGTCGTTCTCTCCAGATGTCTCTGCAATCCCTTCGCTATTTTTATTCACATATTTTCCTTGCGAAAGTGCACCTTGACCCGTTCCATAATAATATGAAGTACCATCATCACTCGTATATGTCAAAAAATCCCCTGACCCCGGACGCACCGTCACCTGCGTTGTCGGTCGTATCGTATAGGTGAACGGTACATTTGTCGTATATGCAAGCTCCAGATCATACTTCTCTATGTTACTTCCCGTGATGCAGAATACAAAGCTCGCTGTATGTGAATCGTTCGTTAAATCGACTGTACTGAGGCTGATTTGTTCAACCGTTGTCTGATTATATCCCTTGATTGCCAGCGTCGAAGGACTCTCTACATGCGCAAATGTATAGATGTTCCGATTATTATAAAACCATGCCAGACAGAGCAGACACACCAGCAGTATTGCGGTCAGCAATACCGACAATGCAATTCTCATTTTATTTTTTTGAATAGAAAATTCATTTCCCATAGCCTTCCTCCGTCTATGATGTTACCGTTTCTTAATCTTCGCACTGCTTCGTCGCCCGGTTATTCCGCTGCCGTCAACTGAAGCTCCACATATCGTACATTCGTACCAATCGTTTCATCTCCATTATTATAATAGTTACTGCAGATTCCAATGTCAGCAGATGACATATCCTCCCTTACCCTTGGAATCGATGCATTGTTATTGATAAAAAAGTGCGCCGACTGATTGTTTATGTTAGTAAGCATATTCTGATAATCTAAATTACTTCCCTCTGCACCGGAAAATAGCGACTGATCGGTGCCACGCGTCACATACTGATCAAAATATCCCGGCCAGATCCAATAAATGCTATAGTTCTGCAGCTTCTTTGCCACGCTTGTATTCAGCGGTGTGAGCTGAAATGTTTCACTAGGCATCAGGCGGCCTACGTACTTGCTACTCTGGTTATACGATGAGAAAAACAGAAGGTGCCCCATTAGTAGCTGTGACGCTTCTTCCGCTTCCGAAAGAGGAACGTAATACGCCCCGTCTATCTGCACTGCCCCTTCATCACTTACAGTGCCGACTCCATAAGGAATCACTTTCAATGTAAAGTTCAATGTCCCCAGATCATCCACCAGCGGAATCACTGAGAAATCAAGTCGTCCGGAAGAATTTGGCTGTAGCGTCTGATTCTTGGATGTGTTCTTCAGATTACTATCCGCACCCACCATCCAACTAACCGCCGTCTTTTCTCCGGAAGTAGTATAATATGTTTTATCTCCAATAACTTTTCCAGTTCCTTCTACCTTTTTATTTCCATCGTAAACACCAGTGTTCGCTCCAGTCGTTGCCAGTTCAAATCGTGAGCCCTGACTGGATATCTGAGCACCTGTCCCGGACACTCTGGTATTACTCACAAACCATGCCCAGCAAAGTGCAATAATCACAATCAGCGCAATTACTGCAAGCACAATATGCTGAATCTGCTCTTTGCGCAGTTCTTTTTTCGACTTCGTGCTTTTTGCGCTGACATCTTCAGACATATCGGCTTACCTCCTTCTACTAAAAATGGACATTGCTATAGTTATTTTAATAATAACACATTTATTCGACAAAACAAAGCAAATATCGCCATTTTTCCGTGTCTTTTCGGTGTTTTCTTTGTGAATCAGCCAAAAAAATTACTTGCTGATGTCCCACTCTCTATTGGGTCATCAGCAAGTATCTCTATCTCATTTTACATTCTTTCATTTCATAACTAACATCAATGTCTCTATCATTGCAGATTCGATAAAATCGCTTGAATATCTGATTCACCGTCTCCACCGCCTGCTGTTCCTCACACAGGAAGATTGCCAAATACTGAACACTGCTGAATCTTGTAGCTGCCTTTGTGTCCCCCAGATTATTCATGATTGCCACATGCATACACCGCATCAGATATTCCTGCTGTTCCAGGGACTTCTCTTCAGTTCCGTTATGGCAGATCGTGATCATCGCTATTTTGACTGTGCCGGTATAATTCCTGCTATATTTGGTGATATATGACGCAATCCGTTTCAATTCCTGCTGTTCCATATTTTCACCAGCCACCGCCTGATTGTCATGCTCTAATACCTCAACCAGTCTCCGCAAATCTATAGATGCATAATTTGCCGCGGCACGTTTGGTATCCTGATAGAACCCATATCGACTCTTTCCCGTCTGTTTCACATTATACAGCGCTTTGCTCGCATTTTGATAAATCTGTTCGTAAGAATCCCCTTTTCGATTCCTGCACAATCCCACAGACAGTGAGGTTCTTTTCAGGCTTGGCTGCGCATCCCTCTGACATTTATAGGAATAAAGAATCTCTTCAAGAACCTTTTGTATCTCTTCCTGATTTTGCATTTTCATATAGAACAGGAATTCATCACCGCCATATCTTGCTACAATACCGTCTTGCTTGTGTTCCAGCAATATTTGACTTAAGAGCTTGAGTGCAGAATCGCCCGCCAAATGACCATACGTACTGTTGACGCGTCTCAGGTTGTCAATATCTATCACAGCCAGACATCCCGCACTCTCTTGCATGATGGCCTCTGTATACCCTTCCCCGATCTGTCTTTCATATACTCCGGTCAGATAATCTCTTTCGCCCAAATCTTTTACAGCATCTTGACCGTCGCTCTCTTTATGCTTCTGCATGTTCTTGTGGATCAACGATTGAAGCAGGCGCCCTGTTCGTTCTGAAGCGTGGTGTTCGTCCACTTCCACAGCCTCATCACCCGACAGCTTGCCCGCAGAAAGCAGCATCAAGAAAATATCTACGAGCTCCGGATCAAACTGCACCTCTTTTCCGGCACGGAGCTGCTCCTGAATGACATCCAAGGGCAGTTTGTTGCGATACACCCGATCCGTATTCATTGCATCATAGGCATCTGCGATACAGATAATACGAGCTTCTATCGGAATCTCTTCACCTTTGAGTCGTTTCGGGTATCCATTCCCGTCAAAGCGTTCATGATGATACATTGCTCCATCTGATAAATGATCAATCAGCGTGATATCTTTGAGGATCTCACCGCCGATCGTTGTATGCGACTTAATCAGCTCCACTTCCATTTCTGTCAGTCTCTCCGGCTTGTTCAATACAGAATCCGGAACACCGATTTTCCCAATATCATGCAGGAGTGCAATGGAATGCAGATTCTCAATCTGTGTGTCATTCCAGCCGATTGCACGCGCGAGTTCTGCACTATATTCCGCAACTCTGACTGAATGACCCTTGGTGTACTCGTCCTTCGCATCGATTGCATTCGCTACCGTTGCAATTGCCTGAAAGATTGCCCATTCCGCCTGTCTTGTCTTCTCGTCAACCTCTCTCTGAAGTTCATTCCTTACTAATTTTAGTGCTTCCACTTTCTTTATTTCATCCGACATATCATTGACAAAGCAAATGATACAATACGTCTCCCCATACGAATCTCTGATGCATGTAAAATTCAGACGGCACCGCTTTTGATCATGCAGAGACTTTAGCTTATATTCCTGTTTCACTTCCTCGTGCGCTTTGATCTCATAAAACAACCGATTCGATTCTTCTCCAGTGATTTCGAAAATCTGATCCAGCCGTTTCACTTCTTTCCCTTCCAGCCCCAAGAACTGCGTACCATAGTCATTGACAAATGCAATCGTATCGTCATGTGAAAACACGAGCACAGGCACTGTCACATACCGATAAATATACTGACTCAGGTTCGACGCGGAAATGCTGAACGCATTGTACTTCTCCTCCATATAGCAGATCACGAGATACGCAAGGACACCGCCAAATCCCGATGTAGGAAGAGACGGTTTTCCCATCAGCGGGATAAACGTATCCGGTATTGCCGCTACCACTATGCAGAAATTTACAACGAATATATTTAACACTAGTCGCTTTTCACGCTTTAGCTCTACTCTTTTGTACCACAGGTATCCCATCCATGATATGACAACAATCAGGATCAGCAAATAGATCGAGTGCACGTTTCTGGCAAAGGACTCATTTGCATAATAGCAGGTCCGATCCCCCACTCTTGTAAATTCTTGTGCGCCGCCACGGGAAAACAAGATGTAATCCACCACAGATGCCACACTTATGACAGCTAAAATCAGCTTTTTCCCCTTTTTTATCGTACCGGAAACATAGGTCAGAAACCAAAATTCCGTTGTCATAAATGCAATCACACCAAGCAATCCTACATTTCGCATATAAAATGCAGCCGAAAATGATTCCTCCATCCCCATCAGCGCGTATCCGGCGCACCACACAAATGCCCACGCACCCATGAATGACAGCAATCGGTTCCGCGAATTCAGACGCCAATCTCTATCCATATAAAGTACACTTTTTGTCAGGGCTACCGCCCCGGCAATGAATAATCCTACATTTATTATCATTATCGCTTTCATCCTCTTTCGTAATTGCATACAATACTGCGATTATATTTTGTCAGGTCTAATTATAGTCAATCCCCCCTCAAAAAGCAACCAGCGCGCCTAATATTTCCATTTCTTATTTTCATTTTTCACGACATCAAAATAAGGACACAATTGTCTGACTTTTCCACAAAATGTGAATAAAGTTTTATATTTTTGCGGAAAAGTACAATAAAATGTCCAAAAACACATGTGAAAAGGAGTTCGTTATGACACGGGAGTTTCTAGTTCTCGTTTCCTAAATCCTTTAAACGAAAAAGCTGCCACACAATTGAACGATGTGGCAGCTTTTCATTTCATCCTATTCTTTTATCCTTCATTTTCTATTTCTGTAAATCGGCTAACTTCTTTTTTAGCATTTGAATTTCTTCATCTGCCTCGGCCTTGTCTGCTTCTGCTTTCGCTTTATCCGCTTCTACTTTCGCTTTGTCGGCTTTTATGGTTTCTACTTCCCTTTTTAATTCATCAATCTGAATCCGATATTTGTCAAGTGGTAATTCCATTGCTCCCTCGAGTAATTCTTTCATTTCCTGATAACCTCCCAACTCCTCATAATGCTGATAGAGATGCTCATAGAGTTCCAGTGTTAATTCTTTTAATTCTGTCGCATCATCCACCGTGATATTCCCAACTTCCAAGTTTGCTTTGATGCTTCCTATTATATCATTGAGGATTAACTTCTGCAATCTTTCCCACGTTTCTTCCGTTGGTTTCTTTTTTACCAGCTTTCTGAGTTTCAATAGTTGAAAAGGAATTAGAATGACCATCTTTTTCTGATTCAGTTCCCGTACTTCGTGTTCCTGATACACAAAGTTTTTTACCTTGTATTCAAAGCTGCCTTGTGTACCAAAATTCAGAATTAATGTGCTCGTTTTTGGAATATCAGTCGCAGTATCGAGATAGATTACAATCGGCTCCGGGAATTTCAGAACTTCATTCTCTTCACTGTTTTCCATTGCGTAAAGAAAACTATATTCAAAGACTCGAACAACGATGTTCTTTGCCTTTGTCATCTGGGCTTCGAGATGATATGCGATTCCATTGATTTCGATCAGAATATCTGCAAATCGTTTGTCTAGATTTCTTCCCACAAACTCCTTGTTCAAATATGTGATTTTACTGTCCGGCGAGTGATTGGCTCCAAATAGTGCATTAATCAAGTTGATAATAGCAAGATTCGATAATGTGAAAATACGTTTAAAGATACGATCGTAGATTTGATAAATTTGATTTTCCATAGATTTGTTTCCTTTCAGATGTGATTTTAGAATTGATTTGTAATGAGTGGACTTTTGGTCGATTCGACCGGATAAAAGAATATTTTGAATGAATTTAATATACCATATTTAAACTAACGAAACAAGACTTACAGTTCCAAAAAAGCTGCCACACAATGGGAACGATGTGGCAGCTTTTTATTTCATCCTATTCTTTTATCCTACATTTTTTCTATTTTACAGTCACACCAGCAAAATTCACCGATACATTCCAATAATCATCATCAGTTAAAAAATTATTGCTTAAACAATCTGAATCAGTCCCTTCAAGCCATACAAACAAACTTACCACAACCCCATGTTTGTGAACAATACTAAAGTTACTGCTGAAACTGCAACTTTGAATGCATCTACAGCATATGCACTTTACATTTCAAAAGATACAGTTGGTGATACGTCAGGCTGGACTACAACCCATTCATTTGCATCTGATAACGCAACAAACGAGGCTATGAAGCCTGTATCTACCACTGGCAAGAACCAAACCACACCTATGACGTTTGTCACAAGTAATGCATGGTTGATTAATGGAGATCACAATAATGTAAATGAGGTTACAGGTGCAACAGCAGTTGATGCAATTGCTGCTGATAACTTGTCATCCAGCAAAGTTCAACAAATTACTGGTGTAACTGGCGCATCTGCTACTGCACTTGCTACTTTGAAAGGTGATGATTTATACGACTTTACTAAAGCAAATGAAGTATGTACAGTAACCGCATATGTTTGGATGGAAGGATGCGACTACGATACCATTGGTACAAATCTGACTTCTATTACTGGTGCCTCTAACAAATTGGTTATGGACCTTGGTTTCTGTGCAGCACAGTAACTTTTCGCAGATAGATGGACAGCTCTTCTGTGCTTTTGTCTCAACATAACTAAATAACAAAAATTTCTCCCGTTGAGTAGTTGTGGACTCATGCGGGAGGATTTTTTTGCAATACAAAAGTAAACCCCCCATCAAAGTCCACAACTACTCGATGGGGGGGGGCTATGTTTAGGTATTTATAGCAAGTGGACGAATGAATTTTTCTTGTGTCCTTAACTATTTAGGGATTAGCAGCCCAAAATGCATTCTCTCACGTTAATTACTCTGTAATAGTCTTGAATGCCAAGTTGAAGGTAACCTGCTCACTTGCTGCCGGGTTGTATGCCTGTGCATCAGTTCCCTCAATCCAAACAAATACTCGATACTGAGTAGCTGTTTCAGCGGTTGAACTCATAGTATCAAATACCTGATTTGTCAGACCAAATGTAGTGCCATTAGCAACCGTCAAATCACCTGCAGTTGCTGCTTTAGTGGAACTATCAATACTAGTAATCCCCTTTGTACTATAAACGCCAGTTTCGGCTGTAAAATCGCTACCAGTATTGTATACAGTCTGAGATTTTCCATTATCAATCTGATAAATCTTTACCATATTGACAGCGTCTTCAGAAACCTTACCAAAACCAACGTAGACAGATTCTTTAATTGGCATCTTCCCCTCTGCTACAGTTTCAGCAATGTCCGTGATATCCATATAAACCTGCTGAGAAGCAACAGTAGATTTTAGCCAAAAGTCGGATGTAAAGTATTCTGTTCCTTCTGTTGCAGCCTTGAACTTTTGAGCATTATTGTTAGCCCATGCACCAGTGTCAGCCTGGTCTACCTGATAGAATTTTCCGAATGTGGCATCAGCAGTAGAAACACATTTCATATTTGTCAATGCCTCGCCTAATGCAATTGTGGTACCAAATGTGTTCACTGCACCTGTTTTGCTAATAAGCAGATAGTCAGCCGTTTCAGCTTTGTAATCACCGCCTGTTGCAGTAACCTTGCTATTGTTCACAAACCATGCATAAGTCGCACTAGTCAATGCAACTGCTGCTACCATTACCATGGCAATGGCTGCCATCAATTGTTTCTTTAGAGCTTTTGTTTCATTTGTATTATTCATTTGTTTTCCTCCTCATGAGTATTTTCCAGTTGAACAGAAAATGTATATTCCCTGTTCTTTTACCTTTTCAATGAAAGATACTGGCTTACCCTCCACTGTTGTGTGTCCATCAGTTCTCCGCTTTCGATTCACTCAGAATGTATTCTGAATCTACTCCTGTAATCAGATCATACTCCCACCGGGCCCGGTCGAAAGAGTACTCCTCCACCATTTCCGGTGAGGATATTATCTCATAACAAGGTAGCCATCGGTTTATCATTCTGATTGACCTATTCACTTCATAACTGATTTATATATAAGCGGTGGTTGTGGCACCGTTTATATCGTAAATTAATTCTCCGAATCCTGATTGCCTCGGTTCTTCCATGTAATGTCTTGATCATTGGTGTAATTCGGCGCATCATTACCGGCTGCACTGATTGGTTTATCTCCAAATAAAGTATCTTTAATATCTTCTATGAATTTGACCAGAAGATTTGTCTCATCCTCATAATCTGCATCGATGTTCATCGAGAACTGCACGGACCCTCCTACAATGGAATCAACGCACTGTGGATCGTCCCCTTCTAACCATATTACGATTGTGTACTTATTCACGTATCCAACCTGAAAATCATCTTCCTCAAACTCGCACACAACATCGTGAGACACAAAATTCTCACAGCCCTCTTCTGTTCCACCGTCTGCTGCAGGTTCTGCATAGATAGTTCGCTTGCCATTTCTCCATACAGCTACTCTGATCGCATCCTCTGCGCCCTTCGCATAAGAATCTAGCGTAATGTTAGCCTTATAGCCCAGATCTTCTTTTCCGGCATTTCGAATATAATATGTATAAGCCATGTAATTCTTGCCATTATGCTCTCCGTCAATCTCATTCAAATCTGTTGGCAGATCCTCTACGGATATATTGGTTGCATCCTGTACTGAATTTGCTTTTAATCTGGCAGTCGCGTCACTGAACTGACCATCAGAAGCAATACTCACACCTTTTCGGAACAACTCCAGACGATTCAGATTGATGGTAAAATTACCCATCTTCTCCTGCATAAACGCTGTGATAAATAAGATTGCAATTACAAGAATCATGCCCAACAGCCACAAATACATCTTGTCTAAACGGAGTAATGCAGAAGCAAAATTTCTTGTTTTACGATGAGGCATGTACATACTCACAATCGCGTCCGTATCTACCTCATCTGAATCTTCTGCCAACATCTTCTCCAGCTCTTCGATTCGTACAATCTGATCTGCGTTCTTCTTTCCAAACCGAAAACGCTTCTTTTTGTCTTGTTTGTCTCTTTTTTCTTTTTTCATAGCTTATATTTTTTCTTCATGTAACCGAGATACTCCACAAAACGAGTTCGGTCCGCTTCGTCACTGAAGCGGAACTGTAGACCGCAGATGTTACGGAAAAGACTCCCTCTCGGAGCCTCTCGCAGCCAGCATACAATTCCAACTAAGCCTTCCAGCTTACGACCTTCTTCTGCTGTTCCAAGTCTCGGCAGCGTTAACTCACATGCCTCCCCCACTTCAAGCTTTCGGTTCAGATAAATAGCCATACCACCTGCCGAGATATCCAGTGTCATCGCTTCTTCCTTCATTATGACACCATCTTCATCCGGCATCCAGGTTGCCTGCGTATATTCCAACCGGAGTGTGATCTTGTAACGTTCATTCACACGTTCCAGAAATTGTCGCTGTTCTGTCACCCGGCGGATTTTCCAATATCTTCGAATCCCTTCTGTTACCAAATCATCGGCATAACCAGCCATGATCACTTTCTCTTCGCCCGACCCATAAGCAAACAGCATCTTCTTTGTATCGTCAATCGGAAGCGGCTGCCCGTCTTTCATAGGCACAGAAACCAGAAACGCGGATTCATCCAGACTTCTGGCAAAAGTACATAACATATCAAACTGTGGTGTAACTCCTACTACCGTATCAAAAGCAGTCTGTAGTCGCGTGCCAGTTCTAATTTCTAATGCTCCTGCCATATACATGTCCCTCTTTTTTTGTAGTATTATCCTATTATTAATAAAAATTATAGCATTTATTATTTTTGTTTTCAATACATTTTCCATTTATTGCCGGATTTCCAACAAAAATTGTAGTAAAAGCAAGAAAGCTCTTACAGTAACTGCTTTCTTAATTCTTCCCCGCTCTGCTTACACAGATACGCCGGCGCAATGTCAAGAACTGTCTTACATCCGGTCACGCCCTCATCCGCGAGACGCTTTGCCGCTCTTGCGTAGGCAACTAAGACACTCGTTGTGAACTCTGGATTTGAATCTAGCTTCAGGCTGTATTCGATGATATGGTTATGTTCTTTGTTCATTCCGGTCTTACCGGAACGGATTACGAATCCGCCATGTGCCATTTCGCTGTGGTTTTTCTCTAATTCCTCTTCGCTGATAAAATGCACCGTTGTGTTGTAGTCGGAGAAGTAATTTGGCATTGTCTTAATCTCATTCTCGACATATGCTGCGTCTGCACCCTCTTCTAAGACAACGAAACACTCTCTTTCATGTTTGTCTCTAGTTGTAAGCTCTGGATTTGCTCCAGAACGCACTGCTTCTAATGCCGACTCTACCGGAATGGTGTACTGTTTTGCATTCTTAACACCTTTGATACGGCGGATTGCATCGGAATGCCCCTGACTGACACCTTTTCCCCAGAATGTGTAGTCTTTTCCATCCGGGAGGATTGCATTTGCATAGACTCTGCTTAGAGAGAACATGCCCGGGTCCCAGCCAACTGAGATGATTGCTGTGTGTCCGCTCTCTTTTGCTGCTGCATCCACCGCTGCAAAATGCTGTGGAATCTTGGCATGTGTATCAAAGCTGTCGATGACGTTGAAGTATTTTGCATATTCCGGTGTCTGCTGTGGAAGATCTGTTGCGCTTCCTCCGCAGAGAATCATAACATCGATTTTATCCTTCCAGTCTGCTGCCTCTGCTGTATTTACAACAGGCACCCCCGGTGTCTGAATTGTAAGCGCATCCGGATCTCTTCTTGTAAATACCGCTGTAAGCTCCATATCATCTGCTTCTTTCACTGCGCATTCTACGCCTTTTCCAAGGTTCCCATAACCTAAAATACCAATTTTTATCATTTCTCCAATTCTCCTTTGTCTTCTTATACTTCCCTGATATTCTTTTCTAAACCTTTCATTTTCTCCGATGCCATGACATTTTCGATGCGTCTAACGCACACACTTGGTGTATATGGCTTGGAGATGAAATCTGCCGCCCCCATTTTGAGTGCTCTCTCTTCGCTCTTCTCTCCCGCGATGGATGTAATGACTACTGGAATGTTGGCAGTTTCTCTATTTTTCTTAAGATATTCGAGCGTCTGAAAGCCGTCCATCCTTGGCATGATGAGATCCAGCAGGATCAGAGACACTTCTCCCGGATGCCGTTCGATATAATCGATTGCCTGCTGCCCGTCCTCTGCTTCCACAATATAATAGTAATCCAAAAATGTCTCAGCGAGGATAGTACGATTCAATGCAATGTCGTCTACGATCATCATGATCTTGCCTGTGATGTTCTTCCTTTTCGGCTTTGGTGTCATGGATACGATTTTGCTTCCTGCCGCCACCATCTCCGTCAGCGGCGTTGTGAGTAAGAGCTGTTCAAACTCATCACTCGGCATTGGTTTGGCATAATAGAAGCCCTGCACATAAGTACAGTCCATATTGCGGAGCATACGAACCTGCTCTGCCGTCTCGATTCCCTCTGCCACTACCGTAAGATCTAACCATTTTGCAAGACTGATAATGAAGCTCATAATATTCTTGCCTTCCGGGTTCATTGCTTCGTTCTGTACAAATTTCATATCCAGCTTAAGGATATCAATCGGAAGTTCACTTAACATGTTCAAAGACGAATAGCCCGTCCCAAAATCATCCATCTCAATCAGGAAGCCGCGGCGCTTTAGTTCATTGACCGTCTTAATCAGTTGCTGTGGATTCTCTGTGTAGGAGGTCTCTGTAATCTCAAGATGCAGATTCTTCGGCTGCAGATGATGCTTCTTCACAATCTGGGCAATAATATCCGGCAGATCCGGATTGTAAATATCCATGCGGGATACATTGACTGAGATCACGACCATCTCATGTCCTGCCTTCTGCCATTTTTCGAGTTCCGCACAGGCTTCCTCCCAAACATACATGTCAAGCTGGGTGATAAAACCATTCTTTTCAAATAATGGAATGAATTCACCCGGTGACATGAATCCATTGATCGGATGAATCCATCTTACCAACGCTTCCGCCCCCGCGATGCTTTCTGTTGTAATATCGTATTTCGGCTGATAATAGATCGTGAACTGCTTCTCGTCCAACGCTTTCTGCATATTATCCGTAATCATCTGCTCGGTCAACATCTGCTGGCGAATGGTATCATTGTAAAATGAGAAATGTACATCATATTTTCCTTTGATCGGATCTGCCGCAAGCATGGCTCTGTCACAGATTACATTGACCGGGAGATGCACATCTTCTACGTTGTTAATTCCAAACCGAAGGGTCAGCTGCATATTAATGTCGAAATGATTCACCTTCTCGATGATATCGGTAAAGTATGCATCCTGATAGGTTTCTTTATGTGGTGTCAAAATGCCAAAGGAATCACTGCCGATCCGTCCGCATATCTCCTCCGGTGAGCAGAGATTTTGAATCACATTTGCCACAAAAATGAGCAGCTCGTCCCCCTTCTCTGTACCGTATAAATCATTCACGACTTTGAACCGTTCAATATCCGTGCAGATCATATCATATGCATTTGCAGGTTTGTCTTTGATGAGTTCCGAACAACGCTCGTAAAAATAGTTTTTATTATAGATTCCAGTTAGCTGATCCTTCTGGATCCGATTGATCATGGCTGCATTTTCACGTAGCTTGATTGTATTCGCTACGCGATGTTTGATAATCTCCGGTTTGTAGGGCTTGGATAAGAAATCACTTGCGCCAAGAGATAATGCTTTGATCTCTGTTGCATCATCCTCCTGACCAGTCATGACGATTACCGGAATCATCGATAATTCTTTGTTCCTCTGTTGGACTTCCAGGAACTCATAACCATCCATCTCCGGCATGATCAGATCTAGTAAAATAACAGAAAATTCCTCTCGTTTCTGTTCCAGCAATTCGAGTGCCACTCTGCCGTTCTCGGCTTCGATCGTCGTATAGCTTTCTTGCAGTATCTTGCATAATAGTTTACGATTGATCATGTTATCGTCTACAACTAGAATCTTTTTCTTCATCTTTTCGCCTCTTTTTCGTCCTATTTTGTATCTCCATTATATCACTTCTTTTCAAACTTCACCACTTATTGTTTCATTTCAACAATAAGTTTGTGTGGAAGACAGACAATTGTCCCCGGCGTATCATCCTCCAGTGGCGACTCTCTGACACAGATCTGATCCGGACAGTCGGCATCTGTCATATCCGCCCTGCCGTCTTTTATCGTCAGTGTGTTACTGCCGGCATCCGTGTCAATCTGTATCGTCTGATCTTCGTTCAAATCGTATCTTCCATATTCCTCACCGTCAACGGTAACGATTACTTTTTCTCCCGGCTTGTGAAAATAAAACACTGCAGCAAGCGCGGCTGCAGCAATCATCAAAACTGCGCCAATTAAAATAACATCATTTTTTTTGCGGTTCATAGCTGCTCCTTATGCCTGAAATCGAAGTGGCAGTTCCAGATGATTGCACTCTAATAATTCTTTGTCGGTCAGGATCTTCTGCGGTATTCCATCCGCCGCAATCTGCCCGTCTGCAATTAGAATGACCCGATTACAGGTATCGTATACCATATCCAGATCATGCGATGCAATCAGCTTTAAATGGTTGAATTCGTTTAAGATTTTGATCAGGTTGCGTCGGTTTTGCGGATCTAAACCGACCGTAGGTTCATCCATGAGGATGATATCCGGCGTCATCGCTAATATCGTGGCAATTGCCACCTGCTTCTTCTCGCCGCCTGACAATTTATAGATAGATTTATCCTTCAGATGTTGTATATGTGTGCGCTCCATCGCGCGCTGCACATGCGCCTGCACCTCTTCCTCCGGCAGCCCGTAGTTACGCGGTGCAAATGCAATATCTTCTTTTACTGTATTCATGAAAAGCTGACTTTCCGAGTCCTGAAAAACATAGCCGATCTTCTCTCTGACTTTCGGAAGCATTTCCCTTATCACAGGAATCTCTTCCACATAAATGGAACCTTTTGTCGGAAGCTCCAGCCCGACCAAAAGCTTCAGAAGTGTAGACTTTCCCATTCCGTTCGCGCCGATGATCCCGATAGATTCGTTCTCATGGGCGGTGAATGTAATATCGTTCAGGACGTTTTGATTTGTTTCGTAGCCGAAGCTTACGTGTTCGATGTCTATATGAATATGACTCATAGTATCCCCTTGTCTGTCTTTGTCCGCTTATCTTATATGATATATCTCAGTATACCGAATACTGCCACCCAAAGCAACAGGTACGCATAATCTTTTCCGCTGCATTTTTTCTGTCTCGCATAGCAAAATTCGCCGTGATACCCCCTCAATGTCATGCTTGCGTAGACATTATCAGCGCGATCGATGCTCCGCAGAAGAAGCTGACCCACGAGGGAGCCCCAGACCTTCATCTGTACCCCCTTCTGATGTGGTGCCCGAAGCAGATATGCCTGCATGATCGTGTTGGCTTCTTTGAGTAACACGCTGATGTAACGATAGGTCAATAGAATCTGCGTCACTAAGATTCCGGGAATATGCACAAGACGCATCGCGTAACATATTTTCTCAATGGTTGTTGTTGCAACGAGAATGTATGTTGCAAAGACTGTGTACACACCTTTTAAAATGAGTGTCACCATGGAAATCATCCCCGTGGTGATTGCTATATTTCCAATATGGGCGATCACCTGTCTGTCGAAAAACGGATTGAAGATTCCCACAATACATACCAGTGGAAGAATCAGGCGTACGCGCCTTATGCTGTCTGCAAATGAAATTTCGCCGAGAATGAACATGGCAATGGGATAGACCCCGAGAATTAATATCCGTGCAAGATTGTATTTGTGGACCGACACGACCGTCATGATATAAAGGACCGTTATAACGAGTTTAACCAGTGGATGAATGCGATTCACCCACTGGTCTTCGTTTGCTAACTGTTCCATATGATGTATTTCATAATATGCGCCGCTTAATTTGCTCATGCATCTGCTTTCTTTCGTTTATTCTTTGTAAAGATCCAGCATGCTCCGCCGCAAAGCACAAGTACAACCACCGATCCGACGATACCGGATACCGATGTTCCTAATGCAGAATCGCTGCCCTTGAATGCATAGTCCGGCAGGATTGCTGTGTGCTCCTGTACCTTCTCGCTTGTATTGTAAATGGACTGCTGCGCTGCATCTAATTCTGTGCTTCCTGTAATCTTCTCAATGGACCACTCCAGTCCGTCCGGATGGGAGGATGCAAAGAGAGAAATCACGCCGGCAATGACCACAAAACAAACGGATAAAATAACAAGCGTCTTCTTGAATGACAGCTTTTCTTTCTTCTCTGTCTGAATCTGATACAGCATCTCCGGTCTTGATTCATACACAAAGACAAGAACCGCCGCCGTAATCAAGCCTTCCACGAGTCCGATTGCCAGATGAATTGGCTGCATTGTACCAACGAACACCGAGAATGGCAGGTCTGTGATCCCGGATAATAATGTCTCTATTGTAACACTAAACGCACCAAACTGTAAAGAAATGATGCTCCCTAAAATGGACGCTGCGATAATCCGTCCTCTGGTTGCGCTCTTTGATGTGATTGGCTTCCATAACAGGAAATATCCCAAAAAGCATCCGTAGAATGCCATGTTCCATATATTGCATCCAAGAGCGAGCAGCCCTCCGTCCGCGAACATCAGGCATTGTATCAATAACACGCCTATCATGGTTAGAAATGCTGCGTATGGTCCGAGCAGTGCTGTCAACAACATGCCGCCGCATAAATGTCCCGAAGATCCGGTCCCCGGAATCGTGAAATTAATCATCTGTGCTGCAAATACAAAGGCACCCATCACTCCCATCACAGGAACTTTCTTCGGATCTGCCTCTAATCTTACTTTTTTGATCGAATAGCCTGCTGCCACTGCGGAACATGCGTACATCGTTCCTGCCACTGCCGGGCTGATCAAAGCGTCTGCCATATGCATAAAAATATCCTCCTCATTGCTTCCTTTTGTACCACTTTATTATAGCGGAGTGTTGTCGTACTTCGTAAGCCCTTGGGGGGGATGTTTTTTCTTTTTATTTCATAAAACGGTCAATTGCTTTATTGAGTTCTTCGATTGCCTGCATGTCATTTTCCTCGACTGCATCAACAAGACAATGTCCGATATGATCTTTCAATATCACTTTTCCGGTGTTGTTGAGTGCAGACTTGACAGCGGCAAGCTGAATCAATACTTCAGTACAGTCTTCCCCATTTTCAACCATGGAGCGTACCTTGCTCAAATGCCCCGAAGCCCGCGCGAGACGGTCCAACACTTCTTTTGTGTGGGTATGTGTATGTCCATGTGTATGTTCGTGTATATGTTCGTGCGTATGTTTTTCTGTCATGTGTATCTCCTTCTGGTATGACCAGCAGTTATTTCATCTCTTATGGAGTGAATCTTATCATCATTTGATTTTTATGTCAATTTTTCACGGTGCCTCTCTTGTTTTTTCATCATTCAGCATTTATAATAAGACTCAACGAAACGTGGTATGACCAGTACCAGAAAAAGAGGACAGATCATCATGGAATTTAAAAAAATCAGTGCTCCTTCTTTGAAGGATTTATTTATCCAGGAATTAGAATCTTCGATTCTTTCCGGAAAACTTGCCGTTGGCGAGAAGCTCCCGCCAGAGCGTGAGCTCGCTGACTCGATGAATGTCAGCCGTGCGGTTGTCAACAGCGGTATTGTAGAGCTTGCCCGTCGTGGCTTTCTCGCAATCAAGCCAAGAGTCGGCACTTTTGTTGCGGACTATCGCCGGGACGGCAACTTTGAGACACTTGCCTCCATCATGAATTATAATGGTGGAAAGCTTCGTGACGATGAGATTAAGTCAATCCTTGAGCTCGCCATTGCCGTTGATGTCATGGCGCTTCGATTATGTATCGACAAGATTACGCCGGATGAACTTAGTATACTGACTCGTTACGCCGAAGAACTCCGGAGTGCACAGACACAGGAGAGTGCTGCCGAGCTTGTATACAATTTCCAGCACGAATTCTCCATTCTCTCCGGCAATACCCTGATTCCGCTTATCATCTCTTCATTTAAAGTTCCAATCACCACCTTGTGGGAACGCTACTTCACACTGTACGGTGCAGAAGTTCTTTATCAAAATAATATCAAGCTGTGCCGGTTGATCAACGAAAGGAATTTAGCTGCCGCGGAGGCACATATCAATCAGGTTATGAAGGATTCCATCAACGGGTCAAGACCGATTTATTATTAGGACGTATAGGGAAATGGACAGCCGCAATCGCGCACTGTCCATTTTCTTACGTTTATACCGGTTTGATTGAAAATCTGTAGGTCTTCTTTTCCCCCGCCTGCAGTCTCTGCAGATGTTTTTTCTCTGTAAATTCTACATTCTGCAATGTCTCGAATGTCCCATTATTCCAAGGTTCCAGACACACAAACGGTGCATTCTTATGTGGCGGCGACCAGATTGCCATCATCTTGAATGGGTCGAATTCGAATTCAATTCCCCGCCCGCTCTCTTTATGAACCAGTGAGATCATATCTGAATTACAGTCATCCACGATGTGTGCATCAATTGGGAACAGCTCATACGAAAGCGGCAGAATCTGACCATCAATCAACGCGGGATCATTTTCTTTCCTGTTAAAGATAATCTCATAATCCGAGAACTGCTCCCCTTCGTTCATCGGGCAGAAAAACGCCGGATGTCCTCCAATGACAAATGGCATTTCTTCCTCTCCTGTATTCTCCACCGTATAAGATAATACCAGTTTTTCCTCCTGCAGCTCATAACATGCTGTGAATTTGAAATGAAATGGATACATCTCCCATGTGACATCGTTATCCGATGTCTCGTAGATCTGGCAGGTCGCTTCGTCCTTCACGCATGTCATCTCTGTATCTTTGATAAATCCGTGCCTTGGCATCTGAACCGGTTTTCCATAGATTTCCACCGGCGCCGCATCCGGGACTGCTCCGATATACGGAAACAGTACGGGTGCGGTCTTTGCCCAGTACTTCGGATCTCTCTGCCATAAGTATTCTTTGCCATCCACCTGAAATGACTGTAGATGCACGCCGCGTGTGTCAAATGTCGCACTCGCTCTTTCATTTTTCATTGTTTTTAACATGTTGCTTTCCTCCTTTTTATGTGATTTTCTTTATGTGATTTTCCGTAATGACAAGATCCATTTCCACATCATGTGCATCCACCGGAATCTCTTCACACATTTCTTTTTCCCGGCACACGACCACTTTGTATGCACTGGTCTGTGCAAGATAACGGTCATAATATCCGCCGCCATGTCCAAGCCTCTTTCCATCTCTGCTGCAGGACACACACGGAATAATTGCCAGTTCAATCTCTTCTGGTGCTACGCACCCATTCTCACCCGGATGTTCCTGCCCGGTCCTGCCTTTTGGTTCTAGGATGTGATACGCCCCGGCTTCTTCGAGTTCCTCCTGTGATTTGATCTGATATACCTTCATCACTCCATCGGAGATGCATTTCGGCACACACACGCTCTTTCCATTTGCGAATGCGTCTGCAAGGATTCCCGAAGTGTCAACCTCGCCCGGCAGGGACACGAAGCAAAAAAGAGTCTGCGCAGACTGATATTGTGACAGCTTCAACACCTGATCTGTTATGGCTGCGTCTGCATGCCTGCGGTACTTTTGCGTCAAACCTGCAGAAATCTTTTTCATCTGTTTTCTTACTTGTCTTTTCTGTTCGTCCAAATTTATCCCCTTCTCTGCCCGAAACAGCTTCGCCGACACTGCCGCACTCAGCGGAATAATCAGCATACACCCGATTGCGCTGACCATGATACATGTAAATTCTTCAAGAAATGCTTTCGAATTCATCATGCTCACGAGGGAATAATTATATTTCCGCAAATATAAGAGAAGCATCATGCTCTCACCGATGTATGCAAAATATAGTGTATTCAGCGTTGTTGCTAAAATATCTTTTCCAATCACGATACCGGATTGAAATAATTCTTTCGCTGTCAGCTCCGGTGTATGCCGATGCACCTCGTAGAGTGCCGAGGAGACTGCAACTGCCGTATCCATCACTGCACCGAGAAGCCCGATGATAATCATTGCCACCGCAACCTGTGCCATGTTGATCTGAATGTTAAAAGAATAATACACCGGGAAATCCCCCTGCAGATCAATCTCATTTAACCCTTCCAGATGCATACGGCCGGACAGAAAAAGTACCCATAAGAACAGCACGGCAATCATGATCCCCGAAGAAATCAACGCCGCAAAGGTCTTTGTATTGCGTCCGTTCTGATAGACCAGTGTAATTGCATTGATAAATGCTGCCGCCACAGCCGTAATCAGAATGGGATGAAAGCCTGCCGTCATAAGCAGCACGGACAGCACGAGAACTGCCGCATTTCCACAAAGCGCGATAAACGAAATCGCGCCGCGCTCGCCGCCAACCAGAAGCATCAGGAGAAAAAATATGACTGCCAGAATCAGAATCATACTCATGACTGCACCTCCTTTTTACGCCTGCGTAATTTCAGCACTACTGTCGTCACAACAATAGACATCGGAATTGCGAGCAGGATAGAGATTCCACCTATGAGAAACCTTGCGATTTCAAACGGAATCTGCAGACGAACAATCGTCAACAGGCGGATGCTGTTCTTTAGCTTGATAATCAGAACCGGAAACAGACCACATACGTATGTAAAGAACAGCACATTGACCATCGTCCCTGTAATATCGTATCCGATCTCGCGTCCCGACGTCAAGAGCTGGCGCAGTTTCACATCCGGCTTTTTCTCCATCACTTCATTCAGCCCGGCAGCAATGGAGATTGCAACGTCCATAACCGCACCAAGGCTTGTCAGACAGATTCCTGCCAGAAAGATTGTCTCAACATCCTGGCCGCCCGTCACGTAATCCAGTGATGCATAATCAATCTCGCCGCCAAAATGAAGCGCCTGATAGAAGACCCCGATTGCAAAGAACGTCGTGAGCAGCGTAGAAAGGATGGCGGCAAAGCTTCGCCTGTTTGGTCCATTCACAATCAGGACCGTCGCAACGGTAAAGATGACAACCAGAAGATAGCTCATCTTCACCAGATCTGCACCTTTCTCATACAGGAACATGCTGTATGCAAAGATCCCGATGTTGAGCAGCAGGGACGCAATGGCGCGCACACCTCTTTTTCCAGCAATACACAGAACTAAAAAAATAAGGACGGCCACGAGAAGGACCGCATACTGGTCACGCTTTACGCCGCTGATTGTCGCTGATTCCACCTTGTCTTCTCCCTTGACATTCAAAAATACGCGGTCTCCTCTGCAATATTTTTCTGAATCAATCCTTGAAAATGCATAGTCGCTGCTCACCTTGATTTTCTGGCCTTTATATTTACCATTCAAGAGCTTAACCATCAAAGTCTGTGTGTACAGTGTCTCTTTTGCTGCATCGTTATCGGTATTGTAATTCGTTGCATTTCCACTTGTTTCTGTATGGACTTCCGTTACCTTTCCAATGGTCTTCGAGTATAAAAAAGAGTCATGAAATGCAAAAAAGACTATTACCAGTAGTACGGTAAATAGTCCTATCTGCAGCCTGTGTCTGTCAAAAAAAGTGCGATCCTTCATCATGATTCTTTGATGCAGTCTTCAATAAATTCCGGCATCTCTTCTTTCTTCATTCCAAAAGCTACTGCAAGTTCCCCATACAAGCGTTCCTCTGCCATATGACAATACTTTTCATCCGTTGATGTGATCTTCTTTCCCTCGGCTATTCGTGACTCTTTCCTTTTGTAAATGGTCTTTATGACTTTTACAAGTTCTGCCGCCTCGCCACTCTGCAATGCCTGCTTATACTCCGCTTCCCTGCTTTTCTCATCCTTAATCCACAAATCTTCCATCTCTTTCATCTCACCGATCAGATTGAGACATTCCTGTTTTGTCATCACCGGACGCATCAGCACCTTTGTGTTATCAGCGGGTATGAAGATGGTGCTGCCTTTCGTATAACACGGTGACAACGTATAATACACCTTATCCTTTGAGGCAATTGCGGATTCGAGTGACCCTACTTTTTCGACCAGACACACGCCGTTATTTCCATATACAATATAATCTCCTACTGCAAACATACCTTACCTCCAATGAATAATTGCCACGGTTCCAAATTCTATTATAGCAAACTTTCAGACAATTTGTAAGTTTTTTCTTTATTATGTAAACACTCATTAAATCTGCACAATATCCTTTACAATTTCTGATGCCATAATCAAACCTGCCACAGATGGCACAAATGAGGTACTTCCCGGTACTGATCTTTTGGTAATTCCTTCTGCATCCTTCACTTCTTTTGCAGTCTTCTGGATCGGGGTGATTGGTTTTTCCTTGGTAAAGACTACTTTCAGCTTCTTAACGCCTCTGGCCTTTAACTCCCGCCGCATCACCCGTGCGAGTGGACAGATGGAAGTCTGATAGATATCTGCCACCTCAATCTCTGTCGGATTCAGCTTGTTTCCCATCCCCATCGAACTGATGATGGGTGTTCCCGCCTCCTGTGCCTGCATGACCAGCGCAATCTTCCCGGTAACTGTGTCAATTGCATCTACAATATAATCATAGTCTGCAAAATGAAATTCGTCTTTTGTCTCCGGGAGATAGAAGCATTTGTGTGTATGAATCACCGCTTCCCGATTGATGGATAAAATGCGCTCTCGCATCACATCCACTTTGTCCCGTCCGACCGTATCCATCGTCGCGATAATCTGACGATTGACATTGGTAAGTGATACGTCATCATTGTCAATCAGATCAAATTCGCCAATCCCACACCTTGCAAGGGCCTCTGCTGTGTGTCCGCCGACTCCTCCAATCCCAAATATCGCAATTCGAGAGGATGCAAGTTTTGTCATTGCATCCTCTCCTAATAAAATCTCTGTTCTCGAAAATTGATTTAACATTATTCTGTTCCTTGTAAAGAAAGCACCGTATTGCTCTCTTCGCCCTCTTTATATTCGATTGTCACTTCATCGCCCTCATCGTATTTGATGATATCGATAAACTCAACTACGGAAACATCATAGATTGCGTCTGAGCCTTCTATCATAATATAATAATGCGAGTTGCCATCGATAACGCCCTGCGCGATTTTGGTAATCTTTCCTGTCAGCTCCTGCACGGTTCTCGTATCTTTCGCAACGGTCTTGATTCCATTTTCATACATCAGACCGGTATAATTCGCCTCACACTCGGTTACTGTATCACCAATTGCTACAATCTGGTACTTCTGTACATTTACCATCGCGTACTTCTTGACGAGTCCCGCAGCATCTTTCAGCGCGATAAAGTAAGTCGGCTCGCCCTCCATATTAAGCAGGAGTGGAAATGTTGCCTTGTATCCCAGATTCTGTACCTGACCTTCTGCCGATGACATCGCAGAATCTTCAATGGCACCTTCTACTTTATAATACTTTGTCTCCATCGTTCTCTGGTTCATAAGAACAAATCCAACGTTCGACTGATCGCCGCTCACCGATGTAACGCCTGTGTATACCCATACATCATCATTTAATGCAAGGTAGTTGTAACCGTTCGTCGTGGTCAGACAATCCTTCTGTCCCAGGATACTGTTGAAATATCCATGCTTTAATGAACCGTAATAATCATATAACTGAACCAGAAGATCCGCGGAATAAGCACGGTCTACCCACTCCGGTACGTCTTCGATTGCATAATCTGTCATCTCACCTGTCACAGCATTACACAATACCACGCGTCCAACTGTCACACCGCCAAAAAGACCGATGTTATATTTGCGGACCGGACAGATCCAGTAAGGTGTTCCTTCTTCATCAATCTCAAAACTCAGATCGTCAAAAATGTAGGTCGGGTAAGCAAATCGCAGATGTCTGTAAATATTACGGTTAAAGTAATCACTGGTCGTATACTTCATGCCCTCATCCAGCTTCACCAGATTCGTGGTCTGTGTCGCCATATCAATTGTGATATAAGCCGGGATACCTTCACGCATATTGGTAAACCATTTAATCGTGTTGGCATACTTGAGCGGTGTCACTCTAGTTGGAGAATCCTGGTAGTTGATCTGGCTGTAGAGGTCATCCACCTCGAACTGTGATACCATGTCAACCATACTTCCCATCTTACGATTACCCAGAATCGTTGCCGAATCCCGGTCGAGCAGCGGAATCTGATTCAGCGAAAGCTGTTCGACATCCTCTGTGAACTCGCCGTCTTCCACTGTCAGCAGTGATTGATACTGCTTTGCATTGACGATTGGTGAAGATAAGATGCTTCCCGCAGCGAAAACAATTACAACCACTACAAGAAGTGCAATGATGCATTTTATCAGCTTCGAATCCTTCAATTCGCCCAGATCCCGAATATCCAGTCTCCGCTTCTGTGTCACTCTCTGCGCCACAATCATTAATCCCACAACAATCAGCACGATTACGAACAGCCACAGATCCGATGAGTGGATATTCAGTGCCGGCAGCGCCACATAATAATAGATGGCTGCAATTACAAGAATTACAATCACACCAATTACTTTCATTTTACCCTTTTTCATATTGATTTTACCTTCCTCTTTTTATGCTCTCTGTAGTATAACACAGACAAGAATCAGAGACAAGAGAAAGCACTTTTGATGCATTTTCTGACGGGTGAAATTCAATTTTCTGACGGGATAAATTCAATTGGGGACGTAGTATTTTTGAAAAATACTACGTCCCCAATTGCTTACTCGTCTGCTGCTCTTGCCGCTATCTCCTTCTCCTGTACATCAGAAGGTGCCTGCTCATATCTTGCAAATGTATACTCATAGCTTCCTCGTCCCCCTGTCATGGAACGAAGGACGGTACAATATCCGAATAACCCTGTCATCGGAATGTCTGCTTCTACGATCTGCTTTCCGCCCGCTGCCGGTGTCATGCCGAGCACACGGCCGCGTCTCTTATTAAGGTCTCCCATAACGTCTCCGGTATAGTCGTCCGGAACGGTAACTTTCAGTGAAACAATCGGCTCTAACAGGATTGGTCCTGCTTCCATGATTCCCTTCTTGAATGCCTGGATCGTCGCCGTCTTAAACGCCTGCTCGGAAGAATCGACCGGATGATAAGATCCATCATATAAGGTTGCCTTTACGCCCACAACCGGATAGCCTGCCAAAGGTCCTTTTACCACAGATTCCTGCAGACCTTTCTCAACTGCCGGGAAGTAATTCTTCGGAACCGCTCCGCCAACTACACACTCTTCAAATACAAATGGTACATCCATATCGCCGGATGATTCGAATCTCATCTTAACGTGTCCATATTGTCCATGTCCGCCGGACTGTTTCTTGTATTTCATGTCGATGTCGGAGTTCTTGCGGATGGTCTCTCTAAATGCTACCTTCGGCGTCTCAAGATCAATCACAACTTTGTAGCGGTCCGCCAATTTGCTTACGACTACTTCCAGATGCTGATCCCCGACACCATAGAGAAGAGACTGACGGTTCTCGCTGTCGTTGACAGTCTTGAGTGTGACATCCTCCATCATCAGTTTTGCAAGTGCCTGCGACACTTTATCCTCATCGCCCTTCGTCGGTGTTGTATATTTCATATATGTATATGGAGCCGTATACTCTGTCTTCCCATATAATACCTGCGTGCCTTTTGTCGAGAGCGTCTCGCCCGTCTTCGTACTGCCAAGCTTCGCGATCGCACCGATATCTCCCGCAAACAGTTCCGAAACTTCGACCGGTTTATTGCCGCATAAGGTGTAAAGCTTACCCGGTTTTGCTTCTGTTTCTTCCTCTGCATTATAAAGTGTATCATCGCCCTTGAGCACACCGGAGCATACCTTGATGAGCGAATACTTTCCGATAAATGGGTCTACCATCGTCTTGAATACGTATGCACTCTTTGCTTTTGAGAAGTCATAATTCGCTTCAAAAATCTCATTCGTTGTCTGGTTGATTCCTGCGCAGGTTCGCTTATCCGGACTCGGGAAGAATCTTACGATATCAGACATCAGGTTAAAGACTCCCTGTGCTGTGATGTTCGATCCCATTCCAACTGGAACGATGCTTCCATCCATCACATTCGTACGGAGTGCTGCACGAATCTCTTCCAGTGAGAATTCTTCTCCCGCAAAATAGCGATCCATCATATCATCACTGGTCTCTGCCACAGCTTCAAGCAGTGTGGTACGACACATCTCTAAGTTCGGCATACAGTAATCCGGAATCTCGCATTCTTCTCTCTCACCGATACCTGTAAATCTACGTCCTGCATTCTTGATAACGTTGACATATCCAACAAATTTCTCATTCTCACGAATCGGGATTGCGCGCGGTGCGATACATTTACCATACCGCTCTGTCAGATCTTCAACTACCTGACGAAAGCTTGCATCATCTACATCCATCTCTGTCACATAGAACATACGCGGCAGATTATACTTCTCGCAGAGTTCCCAGGCCTTCTCCGTTCCAACTTCTACACCTGCCTTACCTGATACAACGATGACTGCTGCATCTGCTGCGCTCACTGCTTCTTCCACTTCACCTACAAAATCAAAATATCCCGGCGTATCTAAAATATTGATCTTTGCCTTCTCCCACTCAATCGGAATGAGTGATGTCGTCAAAGAAAACTTTCTCTTCTGTTCCTCTTTATCAAAGTCACTCATCGTATTCCCATCGGAAATCTTACCCATACGGCTGATTTGACCTGATACATAGGCCATTGCCTCTACCAAACTTGTCTTGCCACTTCCTCCGTGGCCTAACAATGCCACATTTCGAATCTCGTCTGTTCTGTAAACCTGCATATAGCTGCCTCCTTGTAAGTAGTTTTCTATGCTTCTTCCGCATAAAATCTTATGGGTATATTGTACTAAAATCTTTCCATTATTACAACTCTTTTATGGATTTTTCACAAATATGTTTCCTCCGTGGACTTTCGCACTTTAACGTGTTACACTTTACTTACATACTTGGCATCAAAAATGCCTGCCACACAGGAGGTTTTACCATGGAAATTACAAAAATCGGATTTGTCGGACTGGGTTTAATCGGAGGTTCCATCGCAAAAGCGATCCGCCAGTATTATCCGGACGACATGCTGATTGCTTTTGACAAGAATAAAGAATCTCTTGCTCTGGCTGTATCGGAGGGAATTATCGACACAGCCTGTTCTGCAATTGACGATACCTTTAAAAACTGCGACTACATTTTCTTATGTGCTCCGGTTTCTTATAATACGGCATACTTAAAACAGATGGTTCCATATCTCACACCGGGCTGTATCCTCACCGATGTCGGCAGCGTAAAGACGTCGATTCACAACGAGGTCATCCGACTCGGACTGGAGGACAATTTTATCGGCGGACATCCAATGGCTGGCTCTGAAAAGAATGGATTTATGAATTCAAAAGCACTTCTTTTGGAAAATGCATACTATATTCTGACTCCTTCCGCTACCGTCTCAGAAGATAAAATCGAAAAATACCGCAATTTCGTTACAAGTCTGAAAGCTCTTCCCGTAGTTTTGGATTACAACCAGCATGATTATGTGACCGGAACAATCAGCCATCTGCCACATATCATCGCTGCAAATCTTGTGAATTTCGTTCATGATACAGATACGAAAAACGAGCTGATGAAGAATCTGGCGGCTGGAGGATTTAAGGATATCACACGTATCGCATCCTCCTCTCCGGTCATGTGGCAGCAGATTTGTCTAAAGAACAGGGAGAATATTTCCGGCATTCTTGGGCAGTACATTGATTCGTTGAAAGAAACAAAGGATTTGATTGATGACGCCAACGAGGATGAACTTTTCCATCTCTTTGAATCATCACGGGATTACCGGAACTCCTTCCCTGAATCCTCGGCAGGACCAATCAAAAAATCTCATGCCGTCTATTGTGATATCATTGATGAAGCCGGTGGAATTGCCGCAATTGCAACGATTCTTGCAAGCAACAATCTGAGTATCAAGAATATTGGTATCGTACATAACCGCGAATTCGAGGAAGGTGTTCTGCGCATCGAGTTCTACGATGATGCTTCTTCAAAAAAAGCTGCTGAAATTTTACAGAAATTCAGGTATATTGTATATGAGAGATAACAGATATTAAGAAAGAATGATGATAAACGTAAGGGGGAAAGAAATATGGAAGTAGGAAGAATCACAGGTCTGAAAGGGAAAATCACAGTTCCCGGAGATAAGTCAATCTCGCACCGTTCCATCATGCTCGGTGCCATTGCAAAAGGAACAACGGAAGTCACAGGCTTTCTAAACGGTGCCGACTGCCTCTCAACTATTGGCTGCTTTCGGGAAATGGGCATCTCGATTGAAGAAACGAATGACACCATTCTGGTTCACGGAAAAGGAATGCACGGACTTCAAAAACCCAGTGCTGTATTGTCGGTTGGAAACAGTGGCACGACAACCCGCCTGATTTCCGGTATTTTAGCCGGTCAGGATTTTGATTCCAAGCTCTCAGGTGATGCGTCTTTGAATTCGCGTCCGATGAAGCGTATCATCGAGCCGTTACAGCTGATGGGTGCCAATATTTCCAGTGTTTTAAGAAATGGCTGCGCACCGCTCTACATTTCCAAAGGTGAGCTTCACGGAATCTCATATACTTCGAAGGTAGCTTCTGCCCAGGTGAAATCCGCCATCCTTCTTGCCGGTCTGTATGCTGACGGAAAGACCAGCGTCACAGAGCCGGTTTTATCGCGCAATCATACAGAATTAATGCTGCGGGAATTCGGTGCCGATATTCATACGACATTCGGACTTGTGGAGCCTTCGGATACCCCTCACGCAGATCGGCACGCAACTGCTTCCATCACTCCCTGTCAGGAATTATACAGTCAGAAAATCATCGTGCCCGGTGACATTTCTTCGGCTGCATACTTCATTGCTGCCGGGCTGATTACCCCGGATTCTGAAATTCTAATCCAGAATGTCGGTGTCAATCCAACCCGCGCAGGCATCCTGCAGGTATGCATTGACATGGGCGCAGACATTACACTGCTAAATGAACGTACCTCCGGCGGGGAGCCTGTCGCTGACATCCTCGTCCGCACCAGCAAGCTGCACGGTACCACCATCGGCGGTGCCATCATTCCAACGCTCATCGATGAAATTCCAATCATTGCCGTCATGGCTGCGCTTGCAGAAGGCCGCACAATCATCGAAGACGCTGCAGAGTTGAAAGTAAAAGAGACAAACCGCATCGAAACAGTTGTCGACAATCTAAAAGCAATGGGCTGTGATATTATGGCAACCTATGACGGGATGGTGATTCATGGCGGCAATCCACTTCACGGTGCTAATATTCACACACTTTTAGATCACAGAATTGCAATGGCATTTACCATCGCAGGGCTGAACGCAGATGGAATTACTCATATTCTGGACAGCAAATGCGTAGATGTGTCGTACCCGGCATTTTTTGATACTTTTGAAGAGTTGCTGTAGTTGTAGTCCGCTTATTTCGAGGAGTGTCGGCTGCATCCGGGGGCTGTCATTATTGTTAAGAAAGGCTAAAGAGATACGAGCGCATATGTGCGGTACCGTGACAATCCGAGCATGAATCTGATGATTCTTGCTCTTGTGTCACTGACATCATGAATTTGAGATTCATGATGTCCCCACACATATGCGCTCGTATCTCTTAAGTCTTTCTAGAACTTCAACGAATGCCCTCGGATGCAGCTGACCCCCGCGAAATTCGCTCACTCCAGCTTGCACCAAAAGGGCTTGTAATGCTAGAAGTGTATTGGTAAGTCTAGGAAACTTCCGCCCATTTAGTACTCTTTCTTTTGCAGAATTCGCTCGCTGATTTTCATTGAGCAGATTACTCCTACTGCTACAACCACCAGCACACCAACTATAATTGCTTTCGTATGATCATTGAAAAATGCTCCTATTCCGCTTAAATCGATTGGCAGATATTTCGCGCCTTTGCTTAGGAAATAGGTGGCTGCAATGGCTGCGAAGACTGTCACTACCATGATCAGGTTTCCTTTTTCTTCGAACTTGAGTTTCAAAGGAAGCATGAGTGAAAGCATGACAATCGCTATAAGCACTGACGTTCCACTGCTGGCAAGCAGGCTCTCCCACTTCAGTGGTACATGCTGGACTGTAATTGCAGTTATGCTCAACACCCACATGATTGCAAACACCACAAGAATTACAAATCCACTAAATAAAAACTTGGCACGAACGTAGTCTTTCTTTTTTACAGGAAATGTCAGCAAAAAGGACATTCCATTCTGATCCTGGTCGTATGCGATTAAATTGACAGAAGTCATGGCACTGCAGACAATCATATACGAAAAAACAAACATGAGATTTTCATACTTAAAATCCTGAAATAGGATCATCATCGTTGCAACGATTAGAAAAATAACAAGTGTCTTCACTAATTCTCGAAAAAAACAGAGATCTTTTACAAATAATCCTTTCATCGTTTTTCTCCTTTCGCCGTCATGTAAATCACATCATCAATTCCACATTTCTCAATTACAATATCAGGGTAATTCTCACGATAGAATTTCTTCTCATTCGTGAGACAAACTCTCCCGAAATGTTCCTTTTTCTGTGCTAAAATATATTGTTTATCCACACGTTCAAACTGTGTTTCATCCATTTTCATCAGACCATAGCATTCTGTTAATGTAACAATATCTTCGTGCAGGCTGATCCTGCCCTGATCAATCAGATAGATATCGTCGCACAGACCTTCGAGATCCGTCGCAATATGGGAACTGATTAGAATTCCACGTCCTTCTTTCAGCATATATTCCCGCAGCATATCGAGAATCTCATCCCGGACCACCACGTCAAGTCCTGCCGTTGGTTCGTCCAGAATCAGCAAATCCGCATCGTGGCTCATAGCTGCAAGAATCTTTAATTTCGCCTTCATTCCGGTAGAAAATGTTTTGATCTTGTCATTCAACGGCAGCCCAAACCGCTCACATTGATACTGAAAATCATCTGCATTAAATGCAGGATAAAAAGCTTTCATCATGCGAATGACATCTTTGACCTTCACATAATTGCTAAAACCGCTGTCCGATAAGACCACACCGATTTTGCATTTTTCTTCCCTCGTCAGGTCGTGACAATCCTGATCAAAGATCTGAATGGTACCCCGCTCAAATGTAATCAAATCAAGAATCGCCTTGAATGTTGTACTCTTTCCTGCCCCATTCTGTCCTATCAGACCTGTGATCTGACCTTCCTTCACTTCCATGGAACAATCCAGATGGAAATTCGGATATTGTTTTTCCAGCTGCTCAATTTTCACTAACATGATTCGTCCTCCCATATCAAAAGAAATAATTCCATCATCTCATCTTTTGTCATGCCACAGCTCTTCGCCTTCTGAATCGCAATCTCCAGATCTGCATCGACCTGGCTCCTGAGCTCTTCTTTTACCAGCTCAGCATTCGTACTTGCAATAAAACTGCCCTTACCATGCACTGTGACAATGAAACCCTGTTCTTCTAAGTAGTCATATGCTTTCTTCACAGTTAATGCACTGATCTTCAGCTCCTTCGCGAGACCTCTGACCGAAGGGAGTAAGTCATGTTCTTTCAATTCCGCACTGACAATCTGTGCCTTAATCTGCATCGAAATCTGTTCATAAATCGGTATCTCAGATGAATTCTGAATAATAATCTGCACGTTCATCTCCTCCTGTTCTATAAACAGTATATAACAGTATGTAACAGTTGTCAATAGGGAACATTATTTCATGTACAAAAGCGCATTACAGATACATGCAGCGATGTTACTTCCGCCTTTTCTGCCTCTTGCTACAATAGATGGAATCTCCTTCAATTCCAATATCAGCTCCTTCGCCTGCACCACATTTACAAACCCGACCGGTACCGCAATAATCAATTCCGGATTTAGTTTTCCTTCTTTGATTAATTCATATAGACGCACCAGTGCTGTAGGTGCATTTCCGATTGCAAATATCAGCTTCTGATCCAGCCCGGCGGCCTTATCCATGCTGGCCGTTGCCCTTGTCGTTTTATTTTTCCCGGCAATTTCTGCCACGTCATCATCAGACATAAAACAATAGACCTCTCCGCCATACTGCGCCAGCTTTTTTTTGTTAATCCCGGCTTTTGCCATCTGTGTATCCGTCACAATGGCAGCCCCTTCCCGGATTGCCTTTAACGCTTTTTCTACCACTTGCTCTGTGAAGACCAGATTCTTCGCATAGTCAAAATCAGCACTTGTATGGATGCACCGCTTTACAATCGACTCTGTGCCCGGTTCAAGATATGTATCTCCAAGCTCTTCTGTTATGATTTCAAAACTCCGACGTTCAATCTCTGCCGGCAATACCTGTTCCAGTTCCATCTTCATTGGTTCTTCCTTCCTTGATTAAAATTCCGATTCCACAGATTACACGATATACCTCACATGCATATCCTGCAAGTTCTGTGCAGATTCGTCCCGTTGTTTCCCGATAGTTCCGTTCAAATGCATCGACCGGAACAAGACCGTATCCAATCTCATCACTTACGATTACGATATCCGGATTTCTTTCATGGAGCTGCGCCGCCATTGTTTCTGCGATGTTTTCATTATCCTTTCCGCTCTGTATCCAGCGTTTCACATATTCGTGGAAATGATAAATCCCCTCACAGCTTTCCACTGCATCGAGCGGACACACCGCGCCATCTATCCAACGAAGCTTTGGAAAAAGCTTCGTTGCAAATTCTAGTTTTCCCTGATAAGAACCACCGATAATAAGCCGCATACTTCCTGCCCCCTTTACACCATCATTCCTCTGGAACTTCATTTTGTTTCTCTGGTCTGTTTTCACAGTACCCGGGATACCGTATACCACTTCTGTTACCACATCTGCCACATTTCCCAGCTTACAATTCACTTCCGCCAAAATTTTTTTATAGTGTTGCATCTCCTTTGATGACTGCAGCGGTTCCTGAAATACTTCATTGGTTACGATTACCACATGCTTCGACACTCTTTGGAGTGCCTGAATGCCACGCAGAATTTGCCTGGTCACATCAACGTTCGCCGCATCGACTCCATTTTCTTCACGAAATACTTCATTTGCCACCAGATTTGACATGCACTCCAGCAGCACACACGATATGTGCTTCCCCGCACTATCCGGTGCACCTAATTTCTGCTCTACATTTTTCTCCAGCTCCGTATAGCATTCCATTGTCTGAAATCCTTTGTCTGCCCGTAGATTTTGATGTCTTTTAATCTTTTTCTTCGTCTCTTCTCCATACGGAATCATGGTCGCAATATAAAGCAGCGTTCCATCCAGATTTTGACGATGATATTTGCAGGCCATCTCCTCCGCAAAAGCGGACTTACCACTTCCACTTCCGCCAGTCACCACATGTAGCATATGTTTTCTCCTGTCTGATTTTATCACTTTTCTATGATCTTATACACAACATTCATATCCAGATTTGCCCGAATAATATCCGCCAGCTTATCATATTGCTCTTCTTTATAGGCTGTCAGATCAAACGTCTGTATCTGCGCAGGGTCAAGCCCTTTCTGCTTCAGCAGCGCTGACACCAGACCACTTAAGACACCGGATTCATCAAAGATTCCGTGCACATAACAGCCATACACGCTGCCACTGCAGCAGCCATCCATTTTATTCTTTTTACTTTGGAGCTCATTTTCCAGTTGAAGCAGCGGTGCTGCCTGTCCGGTAAACCTGGTCGTTCCCATATGGATTTCGTATCCTTCGATTCTGACACCGCTTATATTTTCAAGCAGTCCCTCTACCTTTTGGAAATGGCCGCGCACTCTGGTCCTGGTCTTCTCTGATTCAAATACCGTCTTCATCGGGAGAAGCCCCATTCCGCGAATCATGCCGCCATGTTCCACACCTGCGGGGTCATAGATTGTCTCTCCGAGCATCTGATACCCACCGCAGATTCCAAAGACAAGCTTGCCGTTTGCCCCATGTCGAATCACTTTTGCCTCCAAACCGTTTTGCCGCATCCATAGCAAATCTTCCATTGTGTTTTTACTTCCCGGGAGCAGCACCGCATCCGGATTGCCGAATTCAGCCACATTAGACACATAGCGCACGGATAGTTCTTCCATGCATTCTAATGCCGTAAAGTCTGTAAAATTGGAAATGCGCGGAAGTCTGATCACTGCAATATCTAAAAGTCCTGTTGTATCTTTTTTGTGAAACCGCTCTGTCAGACTGTCCTCATCATCGATATCCAGATAAAAATAGGGAATCACACCTGCCACAGGCACCTTCGTACGATTTTCAAGCATCGTAAGTCCCGGTTTTAATATTTCCTTATCCCCGCGAAATTTGTTGATAATTGTCCCTTTGATTCTTTCTTTTTCATCCTTTTCCAGCAGCTCCAACGTACCGACAATCTGTGCAAACACGCCGCCTCTGTCGATATCACCGACCAAAAGCACCGGTGCATCTACCATAGCAGCCATACCCATATTGACAATGTCATCCTCTTTCAGATTGATTTCCGCCGGGCTTCCAGCCCCCTCTATTACGATGATATCATGTTCCTTTTCCAGCTCATGATATGCCTTTAGAATCGAAGGAATATACTCCTTTTTGTGGGCATAATACTCTTTTGCCGACATGGAGCCAATCACTTCACCATTCACAATCACCTGTGACCCGGTGTCATTAGTCGGTTTTAACAGAATCGGATTCATACATACTTTTGGTTTGATTTTCGCAGCTTCTGCCTGCATGACCTGCGCCCGCCCCATTTCCAGACCTTCCTCTGTGATATAAGAATTAAGTGCCATATTCTGTGACTTAAACGGTGCCGGATGATAACCATCCTGTCTGAGTATCCGGCAGAGCCCGCCCACCAAAATACTCTTACCTGCATTTGACATCGTTCCCTGTATCATAATTGACTTTGCCATCTCTCGTCACCTCCTCAATTGCCTCTAAAAGTTTCTCATTCTCTTCCTTTTTCTTCACCGCGATTCGATAATACCCGCGCCGAAGTCCCACATAATTCTCACAACTGCGGATTAAAAATCCTTTTTCCTTCAACCGCTCGAATAAATCATACGGACTGTCTAGCAATATATAATTCGCCGATGACTTCACATATTTTACGCCAATCCGCGTCAGATGATCTTCCATCCACTCCCGCTGGTGCTTTACGTATTTCCTCGTCTCTTCTACGCGATTCCTCTCGTCAAGTGCCGCAACACCTGCTGCCTGCGCCGGTATCGAAACGCTCCAGGTCTGCCGGACGGATTCCATTCTCCTTTGCAGCTGCCTGTCACTACATAACAGATATCCAAGTCTTAATCCCGGCATTGCATACATCTTTGTAAATGCGCGCAAAATCACCAATTCCGGAGTTTCTGCCAAAAATTCCTGCATCGTGACCTGCTTCGGATGGTCCGTGAATTCATAAAAACATTCATCCATCACCATACGGATTCCAAGTGTCCGGCATTTGTCCAGTATCTGCTTCAATAAATCTTTCTGGATGATTTTCCCGGTTGGATTATTGGGAGAACATAAGAAAATCATATCCAGATCTTCTGTCAGTTCATCCAGATAGTCCTCTGTCAGCGCAAACTCCGCTTCCTCCTTCAGCCGGGCATATTGAATCTCACATCCTGCTGCCGTGAGGGCCTGTGCGTATTCCGCAAAGGAGGGTGCTGTTAAAAGTGCTTTCTTTGGTTTCTCTGCAAAACACAGAGAAAAAATCAAATCTGCGGCACCATTTCCAAATAACAGCCAGGACTTCTCCACCCCCAGATTCTGTGAAAGTGCCTGTGAGAGGCTGCCGCACCGGCTGTCGGGATATGCCCCCATATCCAAAAGACTCTGCTGTGCAGCTTCGATCACCGCTGCGCTTGGGCCAAATGGATTGATGTTGGATGAATAATCCGTCATTCCTTTATAGGTATAAATATCTCCGCCATGTACATCGTTCATCGTTTTTCCCCTTTATATCATGTGTGAAAGTACAGTGACCGCAAAAAATCTCAGCAGCCCTAACATTACCACCGCAATCCATGCCGTCACATCCATCAGTCTGCATGTCCTTGAAATATCTTCCGTTTCCACCGGACGGATATCATCACCAATCGTTTTCTTCGGATGAAGTGTTCCAAAATAGTATGCATCTCCGGCCAGTTGGACATCCAATGCACCTGCACAGACTGCCTCGGTCTGCGCGGAATTCGGACTGGCGTGTTTCATACGGTCCCTGCGGTAAATGCGGTATGCATTTTTTCCATCCATTCTGGATAAAAAAGCTGCAACAATCATGAGCAGTGCTGATATTCTTGCCGGTATGAAATTCATGATATCATCCAGCTTTGCCGCCGCGCGCCCAAAATACAGATATTTTTCATTCGTATATCCCACCATGGAATCCATGGTATTGATCGCTTTATAGAAAAACCCCAGCGGTGCTCCTCCAATCATCATAAAAATCAATGGAGCAATCACTCCATCGGAAGTATTTTCAGCAACGGTCTCTACGGCAGCCTTCGTAACTCCCGCCTCATTCAGACTCTCCGTATCTCTCCCTACAATCATAGAGACTGCCACTCTCGCACCCGCAAGGTCGCCGGCATATAACCGTTGTGCCACACGCATGCTTTCTACGCGCAGTGATTTTGTTGCCAGAAGTTGATAACACCAGAAACTTTCCAAAAGAAAGCTTAGAATTGGATGGATTTTGTGTGCCAGATACAAAATTGCTAAGGGAATGCCGGTTGAAAATGTAATAATCAGCACACATAAGACACCTCCTGCAATTAGATTCCCCTTTTTTGAATTTCCAAAAATCTCCCGCAGTTTTTTTTCAAATACTGCAATCAGATTTCCAATGATTCGTACCGGATGATAGAGCCATACTGGGTCTCCCAGAATTAAATCTAATACAAACCCTAACACACAGGCGGCCAATATCCTCATAGTTTTCTAATCTCCTTAAATCTTCGTATTCCCAATCTCCACTCTGCTTCATCAATTTGAAGTGTATACCCTTCTCCATTTCCAATCTGCCAGTGATAAAAGCCCCTGTCTTCTTCGTCCAGCTCCTGCAGGATTGCCATAATCGTTCCGCCATGAACGACATATGCCACACGCTGCACTCCGGACTCTATGAATTGATTGGTCATACGCTCGAATCCATCCACGCAGCGAGCCTGAAACACTTCATGTGCCTCACCTCCCGGGAATGGAATTGTACCACCGGAATCAAGCCACTTCTGATACATCGGGTTTTCCTTTAGTTCTTCATAATTTTTTCCTTCAAAAAATCCGAAATTGCATTCTCGAAACGAATCCTCCAAAATCACGTCTTTCCCCGGATACAGATAGTTTGCGGTTTCTTTGCACCGCTTCATAGGACTCGCCACGATGATTTCCGACTCCGGGAGGTCTTTTCGTTTTTGCTCTACATATTGGGCAAAATCCGGTCCCTGAAAAAGTGATTCGTCTGTTGCTCCGATATAGCATCTTCTAAGATTCCCCGGCGTCTTAAAGTGCCGTAATAAAACTAGTTCCATAGTACGCCTCCAGTCAGAATCATTGAGACAAGAATTCCAATCTCACATAACTGCAGAAAATATCCGGCAAGGTCTCCGGTAATCCCGCCAAACTGTTTCATGCTCATCCATCTGTAATAGACAAATATCAGGATTGCAGCTGCAAACGTAATGATTCCCTGTGTTCTTCCAACGCTTACCATCCCGACACCTACAAGCAGCAGATAGACCAGCATCACAATCCGCACCTTGCTTTTTTGTGCTCCGTCCTGAAAAGTCCTTGCCAGTCCACTGCTTTTTGCTGCTGGGAATGTCACCACAGAATATGCGCTTAACGTCCGTGACAGAACATATCCCATGGCAATGACCGGCAGCATCTGTACTGTTACTTCACTCCATAATGCAGCACTAAGCATCAGATATCCGCCAATTCCGATCATTGCAAATGCACCCGCATGAGGATCCTTTAAAATCTCCAGTTTCTTCTCCCGTTCTCCATAGGAATGAAGTGCATCCATGGTATCCATAAAGCCGTCCATATGGATTCCTCCGGTGACAAAAAGTGGAATCCAGGTCATCACCACCGAAAAGAACAATCTGCCGCAGGAAGATGCAAGCATCAGATTTCCCAGTAAGTATATGAGTACCCCGATTAGAACCCCTACAAACGGGAAAAAACACATCGCATACTTCATATTTTTTTCATTCCAATCCACTTTCGGCATTGGTATTTTTGAATACATTGCCATGGCAATCGCAAAAGACCGTAATAGATTCATTTTGATATTCCTTTCTGCGTTTCCAATGTTTCCGTATAATCCTGATATTTCTCAATATCCATTTCCTCAAAGGTCCCCATTCTGCGATATACCAACAATCCCATTTCATATATCGGAATCGCAGCAACAGCGCCGCTTCCTTCTCCGAGGCACATATCGCACGTCAGGATTGGTGACACCCCCAATGCTTCCAGCATCCGTGCTCCCGCCGGTTCCTTTGACACATGAGACGGCAAAATATAAGCTTTTGCCTTTGGTTCCAGACGCACTGCGCAAAGTGCCGCCACCGAGGAGATGAATCCGTCCATAACAATCGGGACATGAGATAGCGCACCCCCCAGAAATACACCTGCCATACCTGCAATGTCAAGCCCCCCCACTTTGGAAAGGACATCGATCACATCTTTTGGGTCTGGCTGCATCCTTGAGACTGCTTCTTTGATTACCGCAATCTTTTTCTGAAGTCCTCTGTCGCTGAGTCCCGCTCCTTTTCCCGTCACTTCCTCTACCGAAACATCCAGTAATACCGAGGCAACAGCACTGCTCGTTGTGGTATTTCCGATTCCCATCTCTCCGACGGCCAGAATATCATAGCCTTCTTTTTGAAGCTTTGACACCATCTCGATTCCAACACCAATTGCTCGCCATACCTCTTTCTCTGTCATTGCAGGTCCTTTTGCAAAGTTTTTTGTCCCGTATGCCACTTTCTGCTCTTTTTTGGTAACCGATGTGACATCGGATGCCATCCCAATATCTACAGGGAACACATCTACACCGGCAGATTTACTCATCATGCATACACTGGCTTCATCCTTCGTGAAGTTATCCGCTACTGCCGCCGTTACTTCCTGTCCGGTCTGGGTTACCCCTTCCTCAACAATTCCGTTATCGGCGCACATGATAATGAGTCCTTTTTTATCCAGCGTATACGCACTGGTTCTTTTGATTCCAGCCATCTGAATCACTGCATTTTCCAGTTTACCAAGACTGTAGAGCGGCTTTGCCACAGATGTCCATCGCCTTTTAGCGGCCTCCATACTTTCCTGGTCTGGCTCTTCTATTTTTCCCCTGATTTGTTCTAAATTCATGTCACTTCTCCTGTCATTTCACATCCTCTTTTTACACACATCTACAAATCGTTCTACAAAGGCTGGATTTGAATAGAAATGAATATGCGGATAACCTGCAAATAGATTTCCCTCCATGTGGATACACTCCCAGGTACGCTTTCCATCGGGCTTCACCGCCAGACATTCTGTCCCATTTTGGGTACTGTCCCAGTAGTGGAACTCATGCCCTTTGATCCATTCCCCCTTTTTCAGATATCGACCGTCCCTTTGCGACTGGATATTCACATATCCAAACCTGGATAAATGCTCCATCCGGTATGCCTTTGCATCAATCACCCCCGCCATCGGATAGGAAATATGATCCGTCCCTTCCAATTCATTCTGCAGATACATGAATCCCCCGCATTCTGCGATACACGGCAGGTCTGATTGGATTGCGTTTTTTATGGAAAGAAGCATCGACTGATTCTGTGAAAGCTCTTTTGCATAGAGCTCCGGATAACCGCCGCCCAGAATCAGACCATGCAAATCCTCCGGCAGCTTTTTGTCTCTCAGAGGACTGAACAGAACCAGCTTGCAGCCCCCCTCTTCCAAAAATGCCAAATTATCTTTGTAATAGAACGAAAACGCCAAATCCCTTGCAACCCCAATTCTTGGTTTTGATTTCTCCGGCACAATTTCAGAACATGTATTCTCTGCTCCTGCCCGAAAATCTTCGGAACAAAAAGATGTCGCCTTTTCCGCTATTTTCTCAAGACCTTTCATATCAACTGTCTTTTGGAGTATTTCTCCCGCTCGCATCAGCCGCGCCTTGAGTTCTCCGACTTCCTCCGGTGTCACCAACCCGAGATGTCTGCTCTCCAGCCGAAACACCTCATCCTCCGGCACATAACCGATGACCGGAATCTCATATCCCATCTGCGCAAGACCATCTTCTATCATCTGTTTCATCCTTGGATACAACATACCGGATATTCGGTTTAACAGAAGTCCTTTGATCTGACTCGTCTCCCGAAATTCCAGCATTCCTTTGATTACTGCCAGAGATGACAGTGCCATTCCTTTGCAGGGAACAACCAGAATCACCGGTGTTTCCAGTGCAGTAGCGACATCATACGAACTGGCTTCATCGCTGCCCAGCATCATTCCGTCATAGTATCCCATCACACCTTCCATCACAGTAATATCTGCCTGCATGGCATGACGGACAAACAGCGCCCTCATCACCTGACGTTCACAGAAAAACAGATCCAGATTCTCCGAATCCACTCCCAGTACTTCCCGGTGAAACATCGGATCAATATAGTCCGGACCGCATTTACATGCAGCCACCTTTTTTCCTTCTGAAAGAAATGCTGCCATCAAACCGCAGGAAATCACCGTCTTTCCACTTCCGCTGGATGCTGCAGCAATCATGAATCTTGGAATTTTCATACGCTACACTTCCTCTTTTTGTGAAATAATGTAAATTGGGTTCTGTCCATGCATCATGTGATACTGCCCTGCCTTCTTTGCGCGGGATACCATCACCTGTGTGATTTGAAGTTTTCCGATGATCTGCTGCTTCTCAGCCTCTAGCACTTCATTCAATGTCTCTAAGGAAATGGCATTGATTACGATATGGACCTTTGCATTTTTTCTTCGCACGCATGCGATGATTTCCTTTAGATTTCCTGAACTTCCACCAATAAATACGTGCGTTGGCGGTTCTAAATCTTCTAAGACCTCCGGTGCTTTCCCCTCAACGATCTGAATCTGATCGGTCTGAAATTTCTGTGCATTTTTCCGGATTAGTTCGACTCCTTCCGGGTTCTTTTCGACTGCATATATCTGGATGGAAGCGTTTTGAAGTGCTGCCTCGATTCCAACTGAACCGGTTCCGGCTCCCACATCATAGAGTACCGCACGCTCTGTTAATTCTAGTTTTGCAATGGAGAGGATCCGCACTTCCTCCTTTGTCATGGGAACATTTCCACGAATCAATTCTTCATCTGCAATATGCCTGCAAATCTGTACTTGAGGATGTGGATTCACAATCATTGCCACAGACAGCCCTGAGACATCCTGCGGTGTCAACTCATCTGCACGCTTAGATACTATCTGCTCATTTTCACAGGACAGATTGCTTCCGACCGTTACCTTGACATCACCCAGACCATAATAGACCAGCTTATCACAGAGCTCTTTTCCATTCTTTTCATTTCCGAGCAATAAAAACACCTTCTGATGATGTACCACTGCTGAAATAAAATTCTGGTTTCTGCCGTGGATACTGACCAGCTTTGCATCCTCCCATGATGTCCCCAGCTTTGCCGCCAATGCAGCGATGGCACAGATTCCCGGAACCTGTATGATCTGAAAATCATCTTTTAATTCTTCAGTGAGACTCTTCGCTCCACTATAAAATCCGCTATCTCCTGACAAAACAATTGAGACGCTTTGAAAACTTTTATGTTCTTTTAGAAATTGTTTTATTTCTCTTGGCTGGTATGATTCAAAAACTGTTTTCTCGAAACCCAAACGCATTGCACTCTGAATCATCCTTTTAGCGCCGATAACACAGTCACTTTCCCGGAGGTATGTCACAGCCTCCATCGTCATTTCTTCTACTGCGCCCATCCCAATTCCAATCAGATAGACCTTCCGTTTTTCTCTACACATTCTTATATCCTCTTGGTGTTATCATCTTATCGCCAATTTGTATGGTCTGTTCATTTCCAATAAATACGGTTGTAAACATGTCTACCTGCGTCTCTCTTAATTTTCTGAGCGAGAGTATCCGGTATGACTCTCCTTCTCTGCCGATATTGCGTACCGCTGCGCAGACCGTATCCGCCTGCTTATATTCCAACATACAGTCACACGCTTTCTGCAGATAATCTGCCCGTTTTTTGCTGGAAGGATTGTAAAGACAGATTACAAAATCCGCCATAGCCGCCGCTCGAAGACGCTTCTCAATCTTCTCCCAGGGCGTCATCAGATCACTCAGGCTGATGACACTGAAATCGTGCATCAGAGGAGCTCCGAGAACCGCCGCTCCCGCCAGCGCCGCTGTAAGTCCCGGCACAACCTCGATTTCAATCTCCGGATAGTCTTTTTTGAGTTCATATAAAAGTCCGGCCATTCCATACACACCGGCATCGCCGCTGCAGACCATGGCGACATCTGTTCCTTTTTTTGCTTCTTCAAATGCCATCCGGCATCGCTCTGTTTCCTGCTTCATCGGTGTAGTCAAAAATGTTTTCTGCGCATACTGCTTCTTGATCAGATCCACATAGACGGTATAACCGATTATGACATTGCAGTTTGACAATACCTCTTTTGACCGAATCGTCATGAGGGACTCTGCTCCCGGTCCAATTCCAACTACATATATTTTTCCCATGCTATTTCCCTTCTTTCGTCCCCTGACGGAATTCTGTCGTAAATGCCGGATTGTATAACTCCGACCTTCCATATTCTCCATCTAATACGTCTCCAACTACAATCAGAGCCGTCTTTACCACGCCCTCTGCCCTTGCTGTCTGCGCAAGCGTACTGACAGTGCATCTTAATACTTTCTCATCAGGCCAGGTCGCTTTGTAGACAATGGCTGCAGGTGTCTTAGCGCTATAACCGCCTGCCATCAATTCTTCCTGCAGTTCTTCCAGCAGTCCGGTACTTAAGAAGATGACCATCGTGGACTGATGCACCGCAAAGCTTTGGATAGATTCACGCTCCGGCACTGGCGTCCTGCCTGCCATCCGGGTAATTACAACTGACTGGGATACCAGCGGTAATGTGTATTCCGTCTGAAGTGCTGCCGCTGCGCCGCAAAATGAACTGACTCCCGGACATACATCATAGGAAATGTCTTGTTTTTCCAGTGCATCCATCTGCTCCTGAATGGCTCCGTATAGACTCGGGTCTCCCGTGTGAAGACGAACCGTCATCTTCTTTTTCACTTCCCCCTGCACCATAACGCTTAATACCTCTTCTAATGTCATTTTTGCACTGTTATGTACCTCACAGCCTTTTTTTTTCACATCCAGTAAGCCCGGATTTACCAGTGAGCCCGCATAAATAATGATGTCCGCTTCTTTTAAAAGGTTCTGTCCGCGAACGGTAATCAGATCCTTAGCTCCCGGTCCTGCTCCTACAAAATGAATCATTCCTTTTCCTCCTTTATCAGCAGAAGTGAATAATAGCTGGCTTCATCCGGAATATCCTCCAGCGTGTCATAGCACATTTCACCCTGCATCCCACAATTTTCTATCATGCGGACTTTCCATCCGTTTTCCGCTATAAGCTTTTTGATATAAGGCATCTTCGTTCCGGCCTTCATCAGCACTTTCGTTCCCGGATAAAAAAGAGAGTCCTCTGTCTCATAGGATGCAGGAATAATATGCAGCTCCTGCCGATTCTCCACCAGCCCCACATTCAGCTTTGCCGCAGCTGCACAGAACGATGGCACTCCCGGAATCAGTACTGTCTCAAATCCAAGCCGAGTAATTCGTTTGTGAATATACAGGCAAGTTGAGTAGATCCCCGGATCTCCCAGCGTAATAAACGCAACATTTTTTCCTGCCTGAAGCTGAGCTGCCGTTTTTCGCGCACACTGATCATGGATTTCCTTCAGTTTTTCTTTGTCTTTGAGCATCGGCATCGGAAGATACAGTTTTTCTTTTGCATCTACCATCTTCAGCGGTATCTCTGCAATCTCCGTCGCAGCCTCTAATATCTGATATGCCGCACACTGCTTCTGATATCTCTCCCGCAATTCTTCACTGCATTGCGATTTCAATAACGGCATAGAAAGGCTCTGATCTGATACCGGTATCGCAAGTATTTCACATTCCTCTATTGCCTTTATCGCTTTGTACGTCAGAAGCTGCGGATCTCCGGGCCCGACACCCACTCCATAGAATTTTCCTCGTTTCATTCGCCTTTTGCTATCCTTTCTAACACTTCCCCTGCATGCTCTGTCATTCCAAGAATCCCCTCTTCGTTTGAAAACATAATGGCTTCCACCTGAAGATGATCTCCGCTGCGATTCTTCAGATGGAAGGAAATCCGTCTCATCACTGATTCCATCACAGACTCCACCACGCCTTCCCGGTGCAGGATATCAAGTGCATCGGTTGTTGTCACCGCTTCCATAATTTCCTGCACCGCTTTGGTCTGTATCCCTGCCATTGCCGCATGTGCCGCCAGGACTTCCATCCGACAGTCCGCCTGTCTGGAATGAGTATTCATCACACCGGCTGCAATCTTAATTACCTTGCCGATATGTCCGATTAGCAACAGTTCTTTCATACCGAGCCTCACCGCATCATCGATGGTCTCACCGATGTAGTTACTGCATTTCACTGCCTTATTTCCGTCAAATCCAAGCGTATCCGTCAGAAAATCACTGCCGTAATTGCCGGGAACAACATAACATCGCTGATAGCCGTTTTCTCTCAGCATTTTCATTTCCAGAAATATAGTATCGAGCAGGGCTCTTTCGCTCATCGGTTCTACAATTCCACTGGTGCCGAGAACAGAAATGCCGCCCTCAATTCCAAGTCTCGGATTAAAGGTTTTCTTTGCAAGCGAGATCCCCTCTGGTATAGAAATCACCACAGACAAACCCTTTTGATAGCCAAAAGATTCTGTCTGCTCCCTGACTGCCTCCAGAATCATCCGTCTCGGCACCTTATTAATCGCAGCTTGACCGATGGTCTGTTCCAGACCCTTTTTAGTTACCCTGCCGACTCCGGTTCCACCGTCCAGTTGGATTCCCGGCTGCTCTCTCCTAGAGACCTTCGCATAGACATATACACCGTTTGTCACATCAGGATCATCGCCGCTTTCTTTTCTGATGGCGCAGCTGACGCTATCTGCCCTGCATTCGATATGCTCCACATCCAGATAAAGCATGATTCCTTTCGGAGTCATCAGTGAAATTTGTGAGATGATCTCTCTATTTAGCAGCATATAGGTGGCCGCTTTCGCTGCAGCCGCCGCGCAGCTTCCAGTCGTATAGCCGGTTTTTAGTGCTTTTTGATTCTTCCATACAATCTGACTGTTCTTCATTTCCGTAAACCTCGCATTTCACAATCGTCTTCTCGCTTTTTAGAACTCAATCCCCTCTCTCGCCAGAATGTTCCGGTCAAAAGGATGTTTTTCTTTCCTGATATCAGAAATGTAATCCGCAAGTTCCATCAATTCCTGCGCCGGATTTCTTCCGGTCATTACAACTTCCAGTTCCTTTGGTTTGTTTTTCAAAAAGTTTACCACAGCCTCCCGGTCTACGATGCCATATTGATAAGCAGCCATCAGCTCATCCATGACCAGCAGGCGATACTGACCCCTTTGCATTCCCCGCTCGATTCGATTCCAGAGTGTATGATACATTGCCTTCACTTCCACCTGTTCCTGCTCTGTCAATGTACGGTAAAATCCAAAAGAACGTTCCATATGAACCACTTCTATTTCCGGAATCTGATCTAAGATTCTTAATTCTCCAGAATCCTCTGTCTTTAAAAATCTTGTAAATAAAACCTTCATTCCTCTTCCTGCAGCGCGAACTGCCAGACCAATCGCAGCCGTTGTCTTTCCCTTCCCTTCACCACAATAAATGTGAATCAATCCTTGAGCCATGGTTTTTCCTCCCGTCTGAACAATTTCCGGCTCTCTTTCGCCTTTTGAATCAGCTGATTTAATCCTTGATTTCCTTTTCGAACTGTAACCCCCGCATCAATCACATAGTCACATCGATCCATCTCTTCCATCGCTGCCGCCAGCGTCTCCTTGCGGATTTCCTGAAATGGCAGTTCTGTAATTACTTGATTGGCCAGCACCTTTGCCACCTGATAATCCACATCGTTCGTATAGATCACGCCGGTGGAAAATGGAATACCTTCCTTTTGCATCGCACGATAAACCGCCACTCCGGTTCCCTCACCTGCAATCACAAATACTTTGGAAACTCCCTCCGTTTTTGGTAATTCCACGCTTCCGAACAGGATATTATAGGTTCCTTTTTTGACATCATAAAGCCTCTGTATGATATCGTCTTGAAATATCGTTTCCGGCGTTCCGATTTGTTCTATATATTCACCCTTCACGCACATAATCTTATCAGATATCTTCTGCGCAAGATCAATCTCATGCAGGGACATAATCACAGCAATACCTTTTTCCTTTGCCATATTCCGCAAAATGTCCAGTAGTTCCAGCTTGTGCCGGATATCCAGAAAAGAGGTCGGCTCATCCAGAATCATGATCTCCGGCTCCTGACAGATTGCACGTGCAAGCATAATCCTTTGTCGCTGTCCATCACTGATTTCCCCAAAATCCTTATCCCGGATATCATAGGCAAGAACCGTCTCCATTGCCTCCTGTACCATCTGGTAATCTGCATCACTCAACCTGCCAATCTGGTCTGTGTAAGGATACCTTCCCGTTGCCACGACTTCCCAGCAGGACATCATATCTGTCTTCAGCCGCTCTGTCAGTACGACCGCCTGCTTTTTTGCCAGATCCTTGACCGACATCTCATTTAACATCTGACGGTCAATCCATGCGGTACCTCCAAGAAGCTTCAACTGCTTCGTGATACTTTTTAAAATGGTGGATTTACCAGAACCGTTCGGTCCTATCAGCGTCAGGATTTCTCCTCGTCCGATTTCAACCTGAATATCACGTATGAGCGGTATTCCATGATAACCCACACACAGTTTTTTCATTTCAAAATAGATGTTCTCCACAGTATGCTTCCTTTCACGATTTTTTTCGTATCAGCATATAGATGACAATGGGTGCTCCAAGAATCGACGTCACTGTGCTGATATTAAGTTCCGTCGGTGCAAATACTGTCCTTGCCAGCAAATCGCAGAACATGCAGAACACAGAACCTCCCAGAAAGGTGGCTGGAATCACAACCAACGGCTTGGAAGTTTGAAGTCCTTTTTTTATCAAAAACGGAACTGCAATCCCCACAAAAGAAATGGGTCCTGCAAATGCAGTCACACAGGCTGCCAAAAGGCTGGAACAGAGAATCAAAAGCACTCGGAATCGTTTGATATGGATTCCCAAGCTTTGCGCATAATTTTCTCCCAGCTGAAATGCCCCCATTGGTTTTCCAAGAAAAAAGACACAGACTGTAATCACAGATACCACTACCAGCGCAATTTGTACGTTATCCCAGGTCATCCCCGAAAAACTCCCCTGCGACCACCCGTGCAAATTCACAATATTTGACTCATCTGCAAATGTAATCATCAGTTCCGTAATTGCTGAGCAAATGTAACCAATCATAATTCCGGCTACCAGAAGTGCCGACATCTGCCTGATTTTCTGAGAGACCGCAAGTACGATTCCCATGGATAACAAAGACCCGGCAAACGCCGCCAGAATCAGTATCCATGAAGATACACTGTGGAAACGTTCCAGAAAGTAAATCATCATCAACGCCACCATCAGCTTTGCCCCGGATGATATTCCAAGTACAAATGGTCCTGCGATTGGATTTCGAAAGAAAGTCTGAAGAAGCAGACCCGATAGCGCAAGTGCGCCTCCAAGGATTGCAGCCATTGCAATGCGGGGCAGACGTATTTTCCATATGATTGCATACTGAGTTTCATCTCCACTTCTTCGGAAAATAATTTCAAGAACTTCTTTTACCGAAATATGGGTAGAGCCCGTATTGACATTCCATATAATCAGCAGTAAAAAGGCAAGAACCAGACAGAGAAATACCACCTGATACCGAAGGTATTTCTTTCCCGCTTCCTGTTTGAGTTGATTTCCAATTCTATTCATCGTTATCTCCGTTTTTTCAACATGTATTGTCACTTTAATTTCTTCATGAATTTCAATTGTGTATCCGTATCTGTCGTCAGCATTGTGTGCAGATCAGATATCATTTCGCCAATGATATCGGTCTCCTGATACATGGATTTCCCGGTACTCCATACATTGTTATTTTTCACAGCTTTAAAATCTGCAAAAAGTTCGCTTTTTGCCATCAGATCATCCATCGTAGACAGCGGCGCATCAATAGTCGCATTGTAGATCAGATAATCTGCCTCTTTCGCTGTCTGATAAAATTCTTCCATCGTCATGTTGATGCTAGAGAGCTTACTCTCGTCATCCAAGTTGTCAAAAGCATATTTGCCTCCAGCCAGTTCAATCATCTTCGGCACATAGTCATCTGATTTTCGCACCACAACATTTCCTGTGGAGTTTATATAGAAAAAAGCAACCGTCTTTCCTGTGTTCTGAAAATCTGCAAGATCCATTACCACCTGAGTCTGCGCATCAAATTTTTCCCGGGCAAGTGATTCTTTCCCAACCAGCACGGAATATAGTTTCATCCATTCGGTTCTGCCCAGTGGGTCCGGCTCATAGCTGGAACGGTCTATCAGTACCGGAATGCCCAGCTCCTGCAGTTTTTCCTGTACTTCGGGTGAATGTAAAATCATCGTAGACTGAATCGAAAGGTCTGTGTCTTCTTCTAGGAGAAGTTCATAGTCCGGCTCACTGTATTTCCCGGCAAACAGAATCTTTCCCTTTTTCATTGCACTCACCGCATGATCAATATACCATCCATCCACATCCGTTCCCGATAAGCGGATATTGTCAAGTGCATCCAGCGAATCAAACAGTGACATTGCAGAAGTTGCTGCCAGATAGATATGATTAATCGGCTGCTGAAGGACTGTAATCGACGGATTCAGTCCGTCCGGAGCTTCTCTTCCCTCGGGAACCACCAAAAATTGTCCTTCATCTACAATATGAATCAGAGCATACCCATCCTGATAATAGAATACCTGAAAACATTTGGCATATTTGATCTCCATTGCAGACTCAAAGGTCAGCCCCTCAATCTCAGGCGGTGACTGCATAAGCCCCTGAGCTGTCGTCTGATTTTCTGCCATATCAGAGGACTGCCCATTTTCCGTCTCATCGACTTTCTGTGCTGCCGAATCCGTGGCACCTGTATCTATCACAATATGTAACACATATTCAATCTCGTGTGCCTCACTCATGCGTGTTGTATCTGCCTGAATCGTTGTATCTTCATTTAACTTTACCGGAATTGTGACCGCTGCGCTGCCATTTGCAATCGTTGTATTATATTTTTCTCCATCAACCTTTACATAATCATAATACGCACTGCTAAAAGAAATGTCTGCATTCGCATCGCCGTCAGATACCGTCACCCCGGAACAGGTGATCTCCACCTTACCGGTTCCGCCTGTAAATGTAAAAGAAGACGGGATGTAAGTACCGTCCGGAATTGTCTGTTTCGACTGTGCACAGCCAAAAAGCACTATGACCGATAAAAATGCAATTACTGCTGCCATCGTTTTTTTCATCTCATCGTTCCCTCTCTTACATTTCCACTAATATTCTATCCTAGAATAAATATAGGGCAAGAGTGTATCGCCCTGCCACTCTTGCCTCTCATTCATTTCATGTATTACTCTGCCGCTTCCGGATTGGAAACAGAAACCTTATGATCATACCATTTCCCTTTTGTTCCGATTAATGCAAGGTCAAACTCTTCATCCAACGCCGGAACCGGAACATCGAATCCATATACATCTTCGGTTGTTCCATCCTCATATGTAACCGTATCTGTTGTCGGCATAAGAAGCTCTGCTTCATCCTTCTGTGCATCTTCTGCTGTTCCCTCAAATAAATTCACGATGTTCTGTGATGAAAGTGTAATATGAATGGTCATCTGTCCATCTTTCACCGTTAACTCACCTTTTCCATTTTTCGCTTCATTTACATGGAACATACTGCTGTCTGTCGTAAAATCTGCCGTATACACACCATCTGCAAGCGATGCTTTCTTTGTATCTTCTTTCGTATTATCCTGCGCTGTTGTCTTCGCTTCTGCCGCTGTAGAACCTTCTGTGTTTTCTTTTGCGGCGTTTGTGCATGCTGCCAGTGATACAGTCATCATAAGTACGCACGTCAATGTTACAATTAACTTCAATATCTTTTTCATTTTTCTCTCCCTGCTGCCTTCTTTTTTTGCTTCATCTTTTCTAATGATACAGTGTCATCACCTGATTACTGTATCACCGCTGCCGTATGAGCAACATAGATGTCCTGAATTGCAGGAATTCTTCCAAGTCCTTCAATCTGAGTATCTACACTGTCGAAGTTTCCTGATGCCTTGAACTGGCTTAACCATGAGTCCGCATCTTCTCCGGCCATATCGTTATTTGCATGATCTCCGGCCACTACCATAAGTGGACGAATTATCACTTTTTTGTAACCTGCAGCTGCCAGCTTTTCGATTACTGCTTCGCACGCCGTATCTTCCGGCTCGCCTTCTACTGTTCCAATGAATACATTTTTATATCCCAGTGTTTCCATCTGTGTCTGCATCTGACTGTATGTTATTTTTGCTGTATGAGAAGTACCATGTCCCATAAATACAAACGCTGTTCCATCTGCGTCTGCTGCTTCCATACTGTCAAATCCAGCCTTTTTCAGTGTCTCCGCCGCAAGTGCTTTTGCTGTGGCTTCTTTATCTACATTGATTGCTGTGGCATCAGTTCCCACTTCACCGAGAAGTGGTTCTGCGATCTTTACACTGTCAAACTTATCCTCATAGCCTAATACCGTCTCAGAGAATTCATCGTATTCCGCACCATGCATCAGGTGGGTTGGCTGTACGACAAGATTTTTTACGCCGTTGTCTACTGCACGGTCCATTGCCTGTGTAACATTATCAATCTTTTCACCATCTCTTGACTGAACGTGGTTGATAATAATCTGTGCTGTAAAGGCTCTTCGAACTGCCCAGTCTGGATTTGCTGCCTGAATTGCGCTCTCAATTTCGCCAATGTCTGTCGCGCGGCTGTCATTAAAGGAAGTACCAAAGCTGACAACCAGAATTTCATTCTCGCCGATGTTATCCTGATTCAGTGGATCATCTGCCGATGCATCTCCGGTATCTCTTCCAAAATAATCCGGATCTGCGTTCTCGCCCTCTACCAGTTCTTTCTGTTTATCTGTCAGAGCATCCCATGCTTTCTTTGCCTTTTCACACTGTGCATCTGTATCGTCTGTTCTCTGCTGCACATAGATGTCATCGATAAGTGCTGCAACTTTATCTGCTGCTGCCTGGTCTGCATCCGTCTCTGTTGTGCTTCCGGCAGCTGTACTTCCTGTATCCTGTGTATTTTTGCTGCCACATGCAGACAATGACATTACCATTGCACCCACACATAACAAGGATACAACAATACGAAGTTTCTTCTTTTTCATACTTTTATTCCTCCTATTGATTTGTTTTGCATCTAATAGAGTACTTTCAAAAAATAAAAAGACACCAAAATGAATCCTCCGGTCCACTTTGTTGTCTTCCTACAGTCATTAAATATAAATATGCTGTTAGGCGATTGCATATCTATATCATGTCAAAACGTTTTCGTTTTGGTAACCGTGCAACCAATTCCTCGTGGTTGGAGCTCTTGCTCTAGTACCGGCAATGGCAGGTCTTCTGACTTAAGTTCTTCACATATGCACATCTTCCCGGTTTCCCAGTGACATTATCTTGCATACGCTCCCTATCACAGCGACGAGATCGTACAGGATTCACACCTGTTTCCCTATTCAGCGGATGATATCATCCGACACCTATTGCTTATTAGATGGTCTCATGTTACTACTTTGTGTTATTTCTTGTCAACTCCTTTGCCAAAACATTGCATACTTCTGTCAAATTATATCCGGTCTCCCTTGGCCTTCCAACCACAATTAATTTTGCTGCCGCAGTTTTTGCAGCCTCCAGTTTTTCCCCAAAACCGCCTATTTTTCCAGATTCCTTCGTCACCATATATTTCGCACCTGTATCATGCAGCATGGCAATATTCATTTCTTTTGAAAACGGGCCCTGCATTGCGATCAGATGTCTGCCCTCAAATCCCAGATCAATGCTTTTTTCTATTGCAGCTTTTGTCGAAAGGACACGCGCATAACAGCGTTCCTGATACTGTTCCAGCTCTGTATATTGAGCCAGCTCTTTGCTTCCCGTCGTAATCAAAATATTTCCTGTTGTATTTTTTAAATATGACACCGCCTGTTTCACAGATTGCACGAATATCATATTTTCATTTTCTTTCATATCGTGTTCTTCTGTATCACGCAGACAACGAATGTATGGCACCCCTTTTTCCCTGCATACTTTCCTGATGTTCTCCGTCACGAGAATTGCGTACGGATGTGTTGCATCCACTACCCGCGTAATCTGATTCTTTTCCAGAAATGATGCAATCTCGGCAGCATCCATCCTTCCAGAAATGATTTTGGTATTCGCATATGTTCCCATGGATTCTCTGCCATATTCTGTTGCGACACTGACGTAGACCTGAACCTGCAGCTTCTCTGCAAATTCTGCCAGCCGCCGGCCTTCTGTCGTTCCCGCAAATATAAGTAATCGTTCCATGTTAAAACCTCACCTTCACATCTGCTTTCACGATTGCAGCAGTCACTCCGTCCAGACATATCTTCGGCTGAATCAGTTCTCCCTCCGGGCATGCTCTTTTTGCAGCCCGCTCGCAGACATTATCGACACCGACGGTCTCTTTTACAAATATGGAACTGCTGCTGACCTGCTTTACCTGTCCGAGTTCTTCCGCAGAAAATGTCTCGAATGGAATCCCATATTCTGCCGCAAATTCCAAAATCCCCATCTCGTCTTTCTTAACGTCAATACTGACTATCTTCTGAACCTGTTGAAAAGAAAGATTGTGATGAGCCAGCAACGCAGACAGCTGTCCTATTAGACAATCTTTCGCAGTGCCTTTCCTGCAGCCAATACCAAGAATTATATTTTTCGGATATAGTTGGAGTTGTGTGCGATTTTTTTTTACATTCCCGTTATCTAATCCAGCAATGGAAGCTTTATATTGTCTGGAATCCAACACCGTAACCGCATTTTGATATTGCTTCAATTCCAATATATCCGATACCAGCTTAAGCCCTTTAGGAAATTCTCCATACACTGGATATATGCTGTAAAATCCAATGGCCCTCCCCTCTAAAATTGCTGCTGATATCTGCTTGGCTGCCTGTCTGTCACCAAGATATAACTGGTTCTTTTTTGCAAACACATCTACTGCAAAACGTCCTTTTCTGTCTGTTGCAGTGCTAATAACCGGAGTTGCTTCGATGCTCTGCGCTATCTGCCTTGCAATGTCCACCGCTCCTCCAAGATGTCCTGACAGAAGTGGAATCACATACTGACCATCCTCATCTACCGACAATACTGCAGAGTCCGTGAACTTATCTACAACCCAGGGCGCAATATAGCGAACTGCAATTCCCGCAGCTCCGATGAACAGAAAATTCAGCCTTCCCCACTGCGCACCTATCCACGCTTTTAAATCCGCCGGCAGCACTGACAGCTGATATTTATCAGCAAATCTATCTACGGCATAACTCTCACATAAAACGTCCTGCTGCTTCAAACTCTCACGAAGACTTCTGTTTAACTTACTTCCATCGTCTGTAAAACTAAAGATGGCGATCCGCCTTTTTTCATTTTTCCCGTCTTGCATCTTCTTATTTGCTCCATTCATAATGCATTCTTCGTCTATGAATATCATCACTTCCCGCTACACATACAGAACCGTCACTCCTGCAAAACTTACACTTCCCTGCAGCACAAGCGTCGGTGCTCCACTGCTCTCGCTTCGATTCTTCTCTTCCATTCCTCCAAATGAGAAGTTCACATTATTCTCAATATTCCATGTCTTTGGTACATACAGCTCGATTCCTGCAAACGAAACTTTCATATCGAGTACCGCACATTCGGACTGGATCATCGAGTTATCGAAATAGATTTTCATCGCACCAAAATTGCAGTCTACATTGACACAGCTCAAATCATCCGAATTAATATATTTAATGCTGGAACCGAACGTTGTCGCACACTCTACGGTATTGCCATGCACTTCCTCCGTACTATCAAACTTCTCAATGCGATGTTCATGCGAATGGTGATGCGGAAATATAAAAGAAAAACCAATACTTCCAAGCAACGCTGCACCAAGTACAGGCCATGGCGTAATTGCAGTAATTCCCAATGGCCTTGCATATACAATGCATAAGAAGGCTATGGAGAACAGAATGCCCCCAACATCTATACGGGCGACACTTCGTACAAGCCATGCCACAAAGAATACTGAGATCAGAATACTCCAGACATTAATGTTCTGAAAAACCCCAAACCTCCCAACTATAAGTAATACTGCCGCTACGATAAAAAATAATCCCCAGAATATATTTTCTTTTTTCATCCTCTCATCCTCTTTTCTTCTAATCGGTCCCGCAGAGCTTTTAAATAATGCCGCGAGACATATACCTGCTTATGCGTGTTCTGGAACTGAACAATGCTAGATGTAGAAATCTTTTTCTCAACCGAATAGATCTCATTGAGATTTAAAATCGTTGATTTTGATACTCTTACAAAGAAACCCGGAAGTAATTCCTCCAGTTCATACAACTTATACCTAACAAGATAAACTTCGTCTCTCGTATGTGCACATACGCCTTCTGCGTCCGTCTCAAAGAATAGGATCTTTTTCGGTGAAATAAAATATTCTGTTTCACCCCTGTACACAGTCATCTGTTTTCCTGACGTTGCCGCCTCCGCAATCAGTTTTTGTACACTGAGTACATCCTCGCTCAGTTGGCTGCACCTGATAATCACTTCATTTTCTGTTATGTTTTCGTCGATTTCCATTCGTATTTTCATTGTTCCCTCTCCATGCTTTGCATTTTAACAGAATGATTCAAAGTGTAAATGCTTTTTCAATAAGAGGTCATTTTTCTGAGGTAAGAGGTCGTAATTCCTCCATGAAATCTATTTTACGCACAATGCTTCTGCATGCTTGTTTTCTCTACTTTGCAACAATGTTTCGATATAAGATTGTGCTGCTATTACATCTTACGGGTAAACTCCTCAATACTCTCAACCTTCGCTGCAAGCTTATGCCATTTACTTAAGATTGCACTGTCTTTCTGAGACATAATAAGTTCCTGCAGATTGCCTGGGATCTCGCCGTACTCCTCAAGAAGTTCCAATATATCCAGCGATTTTCCTTCTGCCTTCCCTTCCTCTTTCAGCATCCTTCCTAATTCCGTCATTCTTATTACCTCCTTCACTTCGCTTAACTCCTGCCTATCTAGGAATTTACTCGCAAGCGCATATAATACCGCTTCCATTTTTTGTCTTTCGTCTTGCTCTAACATCTTTTCTTCTCTCTGCATAATGGAAAAAGATGTTTTCACTCGTTCTACTATTGTTATTGTACCCGACATCAGCGGGGTAAGCAATAATGAAATCAAATCTTCTTTTAACAGTTTTTCTTTCCGCTCTACCTTTTGGATAATCGCATCGGCATTCTTCTCCGTCATGATGATCGGTATAACACGATATGTGTTAACGCCTTCCGTAAACTCCGTCATGGGATTTTTGATCTTTCCGGAATATAGCACATACGTGACAACTTCTTTCTTATATTTCCTGCTTGTCACTGCTTCATATACCCGAAAACGTTTTAACCCCGCAAGACCTTCATTCTTACTTTGGAATTCAAAATGCAGAATTTTCCCATCTTCCGTTCCATAATTGAAGTCCTCATAAAGCCGCTGCATCTCCAATCGGATTTCTTCTGTCGGCAGTATCACCGTGACCCTTTCCCTAATTCCGAAAAATGGGAGCAAGACTTCTCCGAAATAGGTCATCGCCTCTTTTAGAGCCGCGTCTTCCCGCGGCTCTGGCACCTTTCTTTTCTCTTCGTACGCCATATAACCTTCCTTTCCATATGAGTTTGGCAGATTTTTCTATCTTTTTCACACGAAAATAATACAGACAATAGACTCTCTTGATTCGTTGAAACTTTATTCTTATGTTTTGATTTGAAATTTTACCAGAAATGGTTGATCTGATTGGAAAAGTATAGAAAACCTTTCCGTTTAAATATAATACAAATGTGTGATAGAAAATCCCCTTGTTTACTATCATCTGTGGGAATTACTCTATCACACATTTAAGGATTTTGCAATCGAACTGACACGACAACATTAAAGTTTCAAATATCGTTGGCGATCGCAAAAACTACACGCTTTACATCTTACGGGTAAACTCTTCAATACTCTCAACCTTCGCTGCAAGCTTATGCCATTTACTTAAGATTGCACTGTCTTTCTGAGACATAATAAGTTCCTGCAGATTACCCGGGATCTTGCCGTACTCCTCAAGAAGTTCCAATACATCCAGTGCTTTTCCCTCTACTTTCCCTTCTTCTTTCCCTTCTGCCTTCCCTTCCTCTTTCAGCATCCTTCCTAATTCCGTCATTCTTATTACCTCCTTCACTTCGCTTAACTCCTGCCTATCTAGGAATTTACTCGCAAGCGCATATAATACCGCTTCCATTTTTTGTCTTTCGTCTTGCTCTAACATCTTTTCTTCTCTCTGCATAATGGAAAAAGATGTTTTCACTCGTTCTACTATTGTTATTGTACCCGACATCAGCGGGGTAAGCAATAATGAAATCAAATCTTCTTTTAACAGTTTTTCTTTCCGCTCTACCTTTTGGATAATCGCATCGGCATTCTTCTCCGTCATGATGATCGGTATAACACGATATGTGTTAACGCCTTCCGTAAACTCCGTCATGGGATTTTTGATCTTTCCGGAATATAGCACATACGTGACAACTTCTTTCTTATATTTCCTGCTTGTCACTGCTTCATATACCCGAAAACGTTTTAACCCCGCAAGACCTTCGTTCTTACTTTGGAATTCAAAATGCAGGATTTTTCCATCTTCCGTTCCATAATTGAAGTCCTCATAAAGCCGCTGCATCTCCAATCGGATTTCTTCTGTCGGCAGTATCACCGTGACCCTTTCCCTAATTCCGAAAAATGGGAGCAAAACTTCTCCGAAATAGGTCATCGCCTCTTTTAGAGCCGCGTCTTCCCGCGGCTCTGGCACCTTTCTTTTCTCTTCGTACGCCATATAACCTTCCTTTCCATACGAGTTTGGCGGATTTTTCTATCTTTTTCACACGAAAATAATACAGACAATAGACTCTCTTAATTCGTTGAAACTTTATTCTTATGTTTTGATTTGGAATTTCACCAGAAATGGTTGATCTGAATGGAAAAACATAGAAAGCTTTTCCGTTTAAATATAATACAAATGTGTGATAGAAAATTCCCTTTTTTACTATCATCTGTGGGAATTACTCTATCACACATTTAAAGATTTTGCAATCGAACCGACACGACAAGATTAAAGTTTCAAATATCGTTGGCGATTGCAAAAACTACACGCTTTACATCTTACGGGTAAACTCCTCAATACTCTCAACCTTCGCTGCAAGTTTAAGCCATTTACTTAAGATTGCACTGTCTTTCTGAGACATAATAAGTTCCTGCAGATTACCCGGGATCTTGCCGTACTCCTCAAGAAGTTCCAATACATCCAGTGCTTTTCCCTCTACTTTCCCCTCTGCTTTTCCTTCCTCTTTCAGCATCCTTCCTAATTCCGTCATTCTTATTACCTCCTTCACTTCGCTTAACTCCTGCCTATCTAGGAATTTACTCGCAAGCGCATATAATACCGCTTCCATTTTTTGTCTTTCGT
>JAQUVD010000044.1 GCA_028693555.1 Hespellia sp. | reverse complement strand
TGCGCTGCTGGGTGCCTGTGTGTTAGTCGTAGTTGCGCAGGCAGATAAAAGACCACACGCAAGGACTAAGCTCATAATTATAGATAAAAATCTTGTTTTTTTCATTGAAATATCCTCCTGTTTTCTGTTTATAAAATGCTAGATGGATTAACCTGTAATAATGCCTGTTTCAGCTGGCGATGGATTCTGACTGCAAAACAAATTGTGACAAGAGAAGTCAGAACATCGGCCACTGCCTGGGAACACATAACCCCATTCATGCCAAGTGCCATAGGGAGCAGTAGAATTACCGGGACAAACATGATACCCTGACGGCAGATATTTAAGATACCGCCCACCAGTGCCTTGCCCATTGCCAGATACAGCGTGGAATAGGTGTACTGCAGACCAAAGGTGAAGAACATAATCGTGTTAGCACGCAGAGCTGGAACCGCAATCGCAAGTACCTGGGCATCCTTGCTGAACAGAGACAGAAGTGGAGAAGCAAAAAGGAAAATCAGGATGGTAAAGATAACGCCAAATCCTGTGGTCCACTTCATGCAGCTCTTGATTGCCTCCTGCAAACGGGAGTAATTTTTAGCACCGTAGTTGTAGCCCGCCATAGGCTGAAAGCCCTTCATGTATCCAATCACAACATTGGCTCCGATGGTCACAATGCGCAAAACAATTCCCATTGCGGCCACGGCCTCGTCTCCATACATGCTGGCAGCATTGGAGATCAGGCTCATAGACAAAGATTGAAGCAGTTGTAAAAGCAAAGTGGAAATACCAATTTTAATAATCTCGCCGTAAATTTCTCCGGTTGGTTTGAAATAGGAAAGTCCGATTTTAACAAGTGTTTTTCCACCTGCAAAAAATCTAACATAAATAGCAGAGGTAACAATCTGTGCAATAAGCGTAGCAATCGCGGCTCCCTGTACACCAAGATTAAGACCATAGATAAAAATAGGATCAAGGATCATGTTCAAAATCGCACCAGTCATCATGGCCGTCAGAGAGATATTGGATGCTCCTTGTGAAACGGCCAGATTTCCTGCGGTTACATTGATTGCACTGAATATAGTGCTGATAACAAACACCGTAGCATATTTCTTAGCAAAAGGCATGATGGTTTCGGTGGCACCCATAAAACGAAGTACCGGCGTCAATGCTGCAAAAACAAGAACAGCAATAACGACTGCGGCAATAACACTTGTGAACATTGCCGTTGATGCGACCCGGTGTGCCTTTTCCGTCTCCTTTTTACCAAGCAGCCGGGAAATGTAGGAACCTGCACCGACACCAAAGGTAAGCCCAATACCAGAGAAAATCAAAGAAATAGGAAATGCTACGGAAACGGCAGCTACCTGCTGCGTTCCAAGGCTTCCCACAAAATAGGTGTCCACCACGTTATAAAGTGCGGTCACCAACATGCTTACGACCATGGGAATGCCCAGCTTAAACAGGGATTTTGATACATCTCCCTCACTCATAAGTTGTACTCGATTTGGTTTCATTTTTTATACTCCTTCTTAGTTTTTATTGGTTAGATGACGCTAACCTTGACACATCGTACTTTACTCGCATATAATTAAAAGTGCAAGAGGTACGCCTCATCGTTGGCTCCGTTTTGAGCAGCCCCGAAATCCATTGGTTTTATGGGGAATTATCAGTATTTATACTTAATATTTTATAAAATTGTGATAGAATAAAATTGGATTGTGACCTTATTTTGAGATAAAAGATGCTATATTAGGAAAGAAAGAAGGAGGAAGATATGGAATTGTCAGTAACTGATTACCTTCTGGAATTACCAGAGGCAATGCATTTCGTAAAAGTACAGGAATTATCAAAAGATGGGACTCTTGTATATCGTATGCTTTCTGCTTATGGCAGTGGTTCCTTTCAGATTTTTCGTTTTGAAGATGATTTGCTTTTCATTCTGGTTGCAGCTTTTACACCGAAAAACGCCTTTGAAAAAGTCGCTGAAATTTCAGAGGACTATCTTGAAATTAGCCAGTTTGAAACAGACAGCAGTTTATTTAAAGTAGGTGGTCGTAAAACGCAGCAGATCAGTAAAGGTATCTACTGTTATGTGAATACGCAGAAAAAGACCTATGTATATTGTGAAAAAGGAAAACCAGTTCGATTTGCAAAAATTATATTGACTCGAAAATATTTTGATACATTTTTCCGTCTACATTATGGAAAAGATTATGAACAAACCAAATCTGCCAAAGACTATATTTTGAGAAACCCTAACCAGCCTGAATTAAACTTTATCTTTCAACAGATTCGTGATTGTCAGGCAGAGGGGCAAATATTAAGAATGTATTTGGAAGGTAAGGTTCTGGAATTGCTTTCTCTTGTCGTAAAAGGTATTGAACAGGAACAAAAACACATCTCTGTAACCCTGGACTATAAGGATATTCGCAATTTAAAGAAAACTGTCACCGTTATGAAAAACGACCTGGCGGCGTACCCATCAGGCGAAGAACTTGCAAAAATAGCGAATATGAGTCCTGCCCGATACCAGTTGGCTTTTCGCAAACATTTTGGTACAACACCCTATGAATTTTTAAAAGAAATGCGGCTCAATCAAGCACTGCTGCTATTAAAAAATTCCGACTATAGAATTTCGGGAGTCGCAGCAAAAGTGGGATATCACAACTCCGGGCACTTTGCAAAACTGTTTAAAAATGCATACGGGATCGGACCGAGAGAATACAGAAAAGTACATGGAATCAAGTGAGTTTTCTTTTCTGGATCAGTAAAAGGGTGAATATGCAGCCTCTCTCCTCCCCTGTTTTTAAATCACCTGACTTCTTGACGCCGAATATCTTCTTTCCGGGAATTTTTATCAGCTATATTTCTCAAAGATCTCTTGACATATCATATATGCAGATTTATAATTTGTAACAGTGTTATATAACATTGTTACAAATTGGAGGCATGTAAAAATGGCAAATCAAATTGAAGGTGTGACTGAGCAACTTCTGCGCTGTGCTGCAAAAGAATTTTTTGAAAAAGGTTACGCGGACGCATCTCTGCGTAGAATTTCCGAAGCTGCAAATACCAGTACCAGCTCAATCTATGTGCGGTTTGGAGATAAGGCCGGTCTTTTTTCCGCCATTGTTGATGGAGCCTGCGATGACTTCCTGGAAATGTGTGAAGAAGAAATTGAAACATTCAACAAAAATAACAGTGAAATGCCCTTTGATGATATGATCAGCTACAAAATGGGGATGATGAACCGGATTCTTGACAGCATTTTCGACCATTTCGAAGCCTTCAAGCTTTTATCCACGAAGGCAGAAAGTTCAGCCTTCAGTAATTTTATTCACCGCATTGCAGAACTCGAAGCCACACAGACACAACTTTATATTCAGGCGATTCACAACGACGCTCTTGAATCTGGTCGTCTGTCACTGAGTCTTTTACAGACACTTGCCACTGCTTACTGGACAGGTGTGTTTGAAATTGTGGTCCGCAACATGGATCGCGAAGAAGCAAAAACATATCTTCTCCAGCTCAAACGCTTTTTCCGCTGCGGCTGGAAAGATCTTTTTACACCGTTACCTTAAAACTATATTTTTTTAACGCATGGTTAGTTTTTGCTAACCGAAAGGAGGTTTGTTGTTATGGCTACTCAAGACACAAGAACACGGTTGCTAACCGAAAATCCGTGGCGATTGATGGTGTCTCTATGCCTGCCTGCCATCATTGGAATGGTAGTCATTGGACTGTATAACTTTATGGATGCTGTTTACGTTGGGAATATGATTGGATCTGAAGCTATGACCGCGGTAAAAGTTTCTTACCCTTTTACCCTAATCAATAGTGGTATATCCACTTTGATTGGTGTCGGATCTGCGTCTGTCCTCTCACGAGCCGTCGGCAAAAATGACCGGGATACCATTGACCGTATCATGGGAAACCTGTCCGTATGCATTATTGTCCTGTCGCTGGCAGTGACCGTATTTGGGATGATTTTTACCAGACAGCTTCTAACTCTGGCTGGTACAAAAGGTGAAATCATGGAACTTGGTGTGCGCTACCTGCGCATTATCTTTATCGGTTCCCTCTTCGTAAACTTTGCCCAGTCAGCCAATATGGTCATGCGTGGTGAAGGTCTGCTGAAAAAAGCTATGATGATCATGGGACTTGGTGCAATATTAAATATTATTCTCGATCCCCTTTTCCTATGGCTCCTGAAAACAGTAGACGGTGCTGCTTATGCTACAATACTTTCTCAATTCATTCAGGCATGCGTCACCATATGGTATTTCACCAAAAAAAGCCAGAATGTCCGGATTAATCGTCTAAAACTTGACCGGGAACTTTTGCCGGAAGTATTGGGCGTGGGTGTATCCGCAATGCTGATGCAGGTAATGCAGCTTGTTCAGCAGACTGTTATGTACAGTGCCGCACAAAAATATGGCGGCACTGAGTGGCAGACAATCCTAAGTGCGTCCCTGAGTCTTCAGGCATTTGCCTTCATCCCTTTATGGGGCATGAGCCAGGGATTTCAGCCGGCAGCCGGTACCAATTACGGGGCAAAAGACTACAGTCGTGTAAAGACTTTGATGCGCGTGTTCGTTACCGGTGCGACAGCCTTATCCCTAATCTTTTATTTGCCTGTCATGTTGGCACCAAAAGCTATGTTATCTATGCTGATAGCAGATAATCCCGCCCTTGTAAACGCCGGTGTAAGCAACCTTCGGATATTTTTCTCCAGCTACATTACACTGGGCCTTATGATTATGACCATAACATTATTCCAGTCACTGGGTCAGGGCGGCAAAGCAGCTTTATTGACAATACTCCGCCAGATTGCCTTTTTTATCCCTCTCATCTTTCTTCTGCCCAAACTGTATCCAGCAGACACGGCGATAAACGGCGTATTCTTTGCGCCTGTACTTACGGATTTATTGGTTTTGATTCTGTCTCTTTGTATGATAGTTTCAGTTTTCCGGAGAATGGGAACCAGCACACACAAAAAGTAAAACGCTGAATGAGAAAACTTCGGGGCATTCCTTTTATTCGGGAAGGCAGTAATGGGTGTTCTTTCCCTTGCCCTCCTGGACAATCTGTCCATTTCCTATCATTTGTTTAATCAGCCGTCCACTTGTTGTCTGTCCAATGTCCAGCGTTTTCATTTGGGCCTGACCGAACTTCACATTGTATTTTGCGAACTCTTTTTGAGCCACATTCTAACCATTCTAACCATTCTTGTCAGCCTGTCTGGTTAGAATGGTTAGAATAAATCGGTGAGAAGCACAAACAACAATACATGCTATTCTCCTATATTCCATAAATCAAAAATTATCTGCATCTATTATTCTGACATTTGATGCATCCGCTGCCTGCTCAAGTATCTGAATTTCCTTTTCAGACAGTTTTACATTAACTGCTTCAAACAGCTGCTCCACCTGATATGGTGTGCGACATCCACAAACTGGTACAATCCCCTTGTTGCTGCAATATGCTATAGCAACCTGTGGTATTGTTATTGCATGTCGTTTTCCAATTCTGTTCATGAGGACATAAAGACTATGAAGCTTTCTTTTCTTATTTTGGAACAACAGTTTCATGATTGATTTAGGTGTTTTCACTCTCGGATCAGCCAGCATGCCCTCCTCCAGAACGGCCCATGCCCAAAAAGAGATTCCATTCTCTTTGCACCAGCTCACAACTCCTCTCTCTTCCCAATCACGATTCAGTAAACTATAATGATTTTGGACCCCGTAAAGAGGTACATTTTCGTTTTCCAATATTTCCTTTGCTCTTTTGCATTCTTCCAGTGAAAAATTAGAAATACCTATATTATGAATTTTTCCTTCGCGGTAAAGCCGAATCATTTCCATTAGATTTTCTTCAATATCTTTCGGTAAATGCAGCCAGTAGATATCCACATATGTTCTTTTAAAATCCACGAGATCTCTTTCAAGGGATTTTCTTACTTGCCCTGAATGATATTTTTTGAATGGTGTAAACTTAGAAGATATGACAATATCCTGTGTTCCAAACTCTCCCATCATTTTCTGTGCTTTTCCAAAGCCATAGTCCCGTGCCAGATCAAAAAACAACAGTTTCTTTTCCCTCGCTGTTTTCACACTTTCCTTTATTGTAACTTCGTCTATGCTGCTTCCCCTTAATAGCTTCCCATAAATTTTGCTTCCCCATGAGTTTGTGCCAATGACCGCAAGTGGCTTTTGTATGTTCATTGCTGCCTCTTCCAATCCCAGTTCACGATAGTCATCAATTGTAAACCGATGATAATTGATATGACTTCCTTCGTCTGTGAAGCAGTATCTATATTCATCTGGTATTCCATCTTCAAAATAAATCAAATAATCGAATTCTCCATGTGATGTTTTTTCCACATGGACAATATCAGAATATTTTTTAAATTGTGCAATCACCTCTTCCATCGTGATATTATGTTGGGAAATTGTATGAATGAAGTCATACAGAAAGCCGTCTTTCGGTGTATTCATATAAATATATTCTGATGCTTTTGGGGGAAATCGAAAGCAGAAGCGTTCCCCCTTATTTGATATCGCAATCTTTCCAAGCTTCTCCTCTTCCAAAGAACAGAACTGTTTTAGAATAGGATATATCTGTGATTCATCCAAACTGGTTCCTAAAAAACTGTTAAGCGAGGACAATGGATAATACAACTGGATTGTTTCCTTTCGATATCCTAACTTTATCTGTTCTTCCTTAATCGTATCAAAGATATTTCTCTCTAATTTCAAAAAATCCATTGGTAATCCTCTCTTTATTATGTTTGTGGGTTAGTATCTTCTAACCCATTATATCACATAATCATATTTCGTGTCCTGACTTCTTCCAAAAGCCAATAACATTTACTTCTTAATATTAAAAAAATAATACAAGTACTTCGTCATTTTACCAAGCACTTGTATTACTTATTATCTTCTATTTATTCCTTTTTATGTGAAATGCTTCACAGCAAAAATCGTGTGATGGCGTCTACTTCCTAGGAAATAAATATATACTGAAACATCCTCTCGTAGATCATCTCCAGCGTATCATCCAAAACATCTTCGTGCAGGGCCTCCTTCTGCGATACCGCAAGAGCCATGATTCTTAAGAAATTCACAAAAATCTTTTTATCCGCATCAGGATTGATTTCCTCAAAATGCGAGAACAAGAACTCAGGCATATCTGAATTTAGATCATCTTCAATCATTCCATGCTCCTGCATGGCCGGATAAAGCGTCTCCATATCCTCTTCTGTCAGATATTGGTAGACACTGTCCTGGTGGAAGATGATTTTCTTTAGAAACATTTTTGCCTCCTGCTTCGTCATCTTATCTCTGCCATCTAACAACTGATCAAAATAATTCATCAGTTTTGCTCTTTCATATTGAATCAACTCGATCACAAATACTTCCTTGGATGGGAAGAAGTTATAAAATGTGCTCTTCCCGATCCCCGCTGCCTGCGTGATTTTCACAACCGAGGTATGGGTCAGTCCATATTCTTTGATCAGTGTCAGCCCTGCCTCTATCATTTTCGCTTTGATATTCTGTTTTTCTTCTTCGTCAAAAACCCGTATCGGCATCTATATCCTCCAATTACCTGCGTGACTTTGCTCCTCCCAGAGATGTGCATACATCCCGGCGGCTTTAAGCAGTTCCTTATGACTGCCATGTTCTATGATTCTTCCCTGATCCAGCACCACAATCTGATCTGCATTACAGATCGACTGCAGGCGGTGTGCAACCACAACGACTGTCTTTTCCTCTACCAAACTGGAAATGGCACGCTGTATCAGGACCTCATTTTCGGAATCCAATGCAGCAGTTGCCTCATCTAACAACACAATAGGTGCGTCCTTTAAAAGTGCCCTGGCAATGGATATTCTCTGTTTTTCTCCTCCGGACAGCGTAGATCCGCCCTCTCCCACCATTGTATCATACCCCTGCGGCAGAGACAAAATAAAATCATGGCAGGCTGCTTTTTTTGCTGCGTCAATGACTTCCTCTCTGGTGGCATTGGATTTTCCCATGCGGATATTAGCCTCAATCGTATCATGAAACAGATAGACATCCTGAAATACGATTGCAACTTTTGCAAGGACCTCATCGATTTTCATATGGGTAACCGGAACACCTCCGATCAGCACTCTGCCCTTATCTGCATCCCAGAATCTGGCAATCAGTTTGGTGATGGTGGATTTTCCGCTTCCGGACGGGCCTACCAGTGCAGTCACCTGTTTCTCCGGAAATTGGATGGTAAGATCCTGAATCACATCCACATCCCCATAGGCAAAGCTTACATGCTCCAGAGTAATCGTACTGTCCGTGTCCGCTGTTCGTTTTATCATATCTGTCGGTTCTGGAAGTGGCTTTTCATCAAAAATCTCCCGAATCCGATCCCCAGAGCGTTTGCTTCTTGAGAAATCCGCGATAAATACAAACAGCATGGAAACCGGTTCATAAACACTGAGTGTCATCACCATAAAAGCAATATAGTAAAATGGATGAAGACTTCCCTTTGTCATCAGAATTCCACCAAGTAGCATGACCAACGCAATCCCCAGATTCAGGATGATTCTCCCAACCACACTGATGGGTGATGCCGCCCTCGTCTCGATTGCAATAGAAGATTTTCTCTGCTTTTCAAAGGACTCCTTTAATGCAGTAAAATGCTCTCCTGCCATATTATAAGCCTTTAGCGTCTGTATTCCCTCCACATACTCTAAAATATTAGACGATACACTTTGTTGTGCCTGGGAAAGTTCCTGACTGGAATCTTTCATTCGCCGATAACTCATCCATGCAAATGGCAGTGCCAGCGGAATCACAATGAACATGGCCAGCGTCATCCGGATATCAAAGACTCCAAGCATGACCGCTGACAGCAGCAGTCTGCCGATTGTGACCGTCATCTGCGGAGCGAACTGTTCTGCCAGATTTTCCACCGTGGTATAATCCCGCAGTAATACGGTAGATAAATCCCCGGCATCCCGTTTGTCAAAAAATCCCATAGGAAGGATTCTTAAGTGTTCTCCCATATCAATTCTGGACCTCTTCATTGTTTCAGACATGCCGACACAGCTGTCTATGTATGATTTTTTACGGATAAAGAAATAGGAAATAAACTGTATCAATAAAATTCCCACAAGTATCCACAGCGGTTTCGTCTGCATCTGAATATTTCCTGCGCCGATTGGAACCAACAGGTAGTAAATTGCCATCACTGCAATTCCATATGGAATCGTTGCTACGATACTGTCAAATAAAAACCATAATGTAATGTTCCGGTATCGTTTTGTATTGCCAAATGACAACATGGAAAACCATTCTTTGATTGCCGTCATCTACATCGCCTCCTTTTCATGTTTTATGGTCCACGCATCCCGTCTTTCGTTTGCAGTCACCATGTTCTGATATAAGTCGCATGTCTGCATCAATTTACAGTGCGTCCCTGCGGCCAGCAGCTTTCCTTTTTCCATCACAAAAATATTGTCTGCATTTTCGATTGTCTTTAACCGATGCGCAATAATGAACACGGTCTTATTTTTGGAGAGAGCTGCAAAGGCACGCTGGATTTTCGCCTCATTTTCAGCGTCCGCATAGGCAGTTGCTTCATCGAGAATCACGATGTCCGAATCCTTCAGAAATCCCCGTGCAATGGCGATTCTCTGCTTCTCCCCGCCGGACAGATAAACGTGATTGTCCCCCACGACGGTCTGATATCCTTCCGGCAGGTTCCGGATCACATCATCAATCCCGGCATTTTTTGCTGCCTCTTCCACCTCTGCCATCGAAGCCTTCGCATTTCCCATTCGGATATTATTTTCGATGGTTTCATGAAACAGTATCGTATCCTGAAAAACATAGGAGACCATATCCATGAGTTTTTCTATTGGAATATCTTTGATGTCCACTCCACCAATTCGAATACAGCCACTCTGATTTTCATAGAATCGCAGAAGCAGTTGAACCAGCGTCGATTTGCCGCTACCGGATGGACCGACGATTCCATTGATGGTTCCCTGCCCTGCTTTAAGTGAGACGTCCTCGATTGCATTCACTTCATTTCCATAACAAAATGACACATGATCAAACTCTACCTCATAGCTGTCCGGTATCTGCTTTCCTGTTGACTGGATTTCCGGTTCATACAGGATATGATCAATTCTTTTTACGCTTTCCGCAATCCGATTGGACTGAATGGCCATCTGCATCATATTTTCCAATGGTTCCTTAAGCCCCGGTCCCACCAATAGGAAAAGCAGGACAATCGGAAGGTAATCCACATAACTTGATGCTGTTCCTATGATGAAAATAGATGCCGGAAGCAGAAACAAAAGCTGTGCTCCAAAGAATGCATAATACAGTCCCATAGGTGCAGCATTGGCATTTGCAGTCCGCCCCACCACATCCACAAATCCATTCAGATCTTCCTCATATCTGCGAAATGCACTTAAGGACCGGTTGAATACTTTTACCACCGGCATTCCGTGAATGTACTCCACGATGGTTCCCGTCATCTTTTCCATGGCATCATGCATTTCCACCTGCAAGGCAGCCTTATCCTTCTGCTTTAAACAGGAGCCCAGCAGCATAATCGAAATGATGATAGGAAACAGTGTCACAAGAGCCAGCCGCCAGTCAAGTCCAAACAGATATAGCAGTGTGAACAGTGGTGTTGCGATTGCCGCAGCGAGGTCACACAAATTGTGCGCGATAAACGCTTCAATCTCCTCCACATCATCTGACATTACTTTTTTAATGCTCCCCTGGGTGACACTTGTAAAATACCCTGCCGATATTCTTGACATCTTATCCATCAGTTTTATTCTCAGTTCATACAAAATATCATAGGCCGCCACATGCGCCATTGACGAGGATGCATATGCGCAGAGTCCATAAACCAGAACACCAATCAGCGTAATCATGACATAATGATAGATCTGCTGCAGGTTCATGTTCTGTGGCTGTGTATAGAATTGCAGTACCTCCCTTACTGCTCCGTAAATCGTAAAGAATGAAACAATACGCGCTCCGGAGGATATCACTGCAAGGATGCACGCAAGTGTAAGTTTCCTTTTCTTAGCCTCGGCTAATTCAAAGAGCCTTGGGATACCTTCTTTTCTCTTCGTTTTCTTCTCCACTTCATAACTCCTTCCTGATCATATGATCATTGATTCTATTTTGCGACCATTGTTCTGTTAATGGTCGCAAATTAATTATAGAGTTAGTCAGTGCTAATTGCAATGTTTTGTCGTGGAATTTCTTTCTTTTTGATAAAAATACTCAACTATATAGAATTGCCCCTATCCAAGAACAATCATCACTTTCTGAAACTAATTGTAATTATGATTTGTATCCTTTATAATGAGCTTAATATTCTAAATTAACAATGTACAATTTCATGAGCATATACATTGCTCATAGGGGGAAATTCATGAAAAAACAAACACATTTATGGAAAAAAATAACAGCTTTGGCAATGACCGCCATTTTAACCTGCTCGATCTACGGATGCACCGCAAAGAAGAGTGAGTCCACAGCAGCTTCACTTGATCCTGACAATCCGGTCACGGTCACAATTTGGAACTATTATAATGGCGATCAGCTTGCTTTTTTTGAGCAATTAGTCGAAGAATTCAATTCCACGGTCGGCACAGAAAAGGGAGTCACTGTTACCAGTGTCAGCCTTGGAAATGTCGATACACTTGCCGATTCACTCCTTGAATCGGTCGACGAAAAAGCAGGTTCTGAGGATACACCAACACTTGCCTCTGTTTATTCTGAAACAGCTTATATTTTAGACAAGGAAGATGCACTGGTTTCGTTTGATGATTACTTTACAGAAGATGAATTATCCGCGTACGTTCCGGGATTTGTTGAAGAGGGTCGATTCAACGAGGACAATGACCTGCTGCTTTTCCCTCTGCTGAAATCAAGCGAGATTTTTGCTGCCAATCAGACTGACTGGAAGGCATTTGCAGATGATACAGGTATCTCAATTACCAGCCTAAAAACCAAAGAAGATCTGACTGCGGCTGCTGAGCGCTACTACGAGTGGACGGATGCGCAGACATCAGATATTCCTGATGACGGAAAAGCTTTGTACGGTCGTGATGCAATCGCCAACTATATCTATCTCGGGAGCTATGAACTGGGACATGAACTGTTTAAGGTCGAAGACGGACAAGTTACAGTTGATATGGACCGTGATACCTTTAAAACACTTTGGGATAATTACTATATTCCATACATTAATGGATATTTTGGTCACTATGCGAACTACAGCTCCGAAGATGCAAAGACAGGTAAGATTCTGGCACTTACGTCATCTTCATCTGGTGTTACCTTTCTCCCAGCCACGGTAACGGATGCCAATGATGCTACACACGACATTCAGATGTATGAGACAGAAGAACTTTCGTTTGCCAACGCCAAGGAGCATGCTGTTGTTCAGCAAGGTGCAAGCTATTGTCTTTTAAAGTCAACCGAAGCGCAGCAGGATGGTGCTGCTCTGTTTTTAAAATGGGCAACAGAGCCCGAACGTAATCTTGATTTTGCATTAAAATCCGGCTATTCTCCTGTTACAACGGAGTCGAATCGTGCCGATTCCATTACGAAAGCTTACGATGGCAATACTGCATCTACGACGGGGCAGAATATCCTCGATGCACTTTTAATCAGCGCAGATGGTTTCAATAATGATACGGCTTATGCAACTAAGCCATTCTATGGAAGCAAAGATGTACGCTCCTTATTGCAGTCAGCGCTTCAAGACACCGCTGATGCAGACCGCAACACAGTCACAGATTCCATTGCTGCCGGTATGAGCCGCAAAGATGCTGTTGCACAATTCTCAACAGAGGAATATTTTGACAGTTGGTTTGAAAAACTATGTGAAGATGTAAATGTGACACTGAAGCAGTAGCATTGAAAATGAATGAAAGAAGAGGATCCCAAGCATGAGTCGTACTCGTAACCACCAACAAGTAATAAAAGGAAAATCTATATTCCGAGCTCTTTTTGTTCCTTTCATTCTTGTAATGATTTTGCAGGCAGGAATCTTTTATTTTGCAGCAGTCTATGGGGGTGTAGAAGACTTCTTAAGCCAAAATTCAGCCGATATTCTAAACGAACGATTGCAAAATCGAAAAAATGAATTTGAAAATACATTCACTGATACATGGACGAAATTTGATGTATCCACAAATTATATCAACCAGCTTTATGCCAAGTACGAAGCAAATTATGGGAACACCCCATTTGTTACAGATTCTCAGAAGCAGATCCTGTTTTTAAATGATTGTAAAGATATTCTGATTTCCACACTGCGTCAAAACGAAGTAAACGGTGTATTTTTGATTCTCAACGATCAAAACACAAAATCTGCAGCTCTTGAATCTGACAATGTAAATAAATACGGACTCTGCATCCGTGATATGGATCAAAAGAGTACTTATACCAATACGGAAGATTTACTGCTAGAACGGGCGCCTTCTTCTATGATTGAGACAGCCGGCTGTTCTCTTGACTCCTGGTGGGAAGCGCAGTACAATTTCTCATCCGAAGAGAACGGAGACTATTATTTTAAACCATTGAGAGCTGCATATGAAAATCTCAGCAGTTCCGGGGATGATCTGGCTTACTTTTCAGCACCGCATCGATTCAGCGACACTGATCAGGCCGTTGTCTCCTATTCTATTCCTCTCTTATCTGAAGATAATGAACCTTATGCAATACTGGGGATAGAACTTTCCACAAAATACCTTGCTTCCATGCTTCCGAAAAATGAAATCAGTGATGCAGATAGCAGCTGTTATATCCTTGCAACACAAAATGCCAGCGATACGGATTGTACTCCGATCGTATACAATGGCATCCTCTATAATCGCAGTTTTGACAGTACTTCGACCATTTCAACTGCTGATACAAATAAAACAAATGGTTTCAACATAACAGGACGTGACAAGACTCTGCTGTACGGTTCTAAAAGCACGCTCAATATTTATAACAATAACAATCCCTTCGAAGATAAACAACTTGTCTTAATTGCCTTAGAAAAAGCAGATGTCATGTTCGCTTATATTGATCACATCAAATATGTGCTGCTGTTTGTTGCCTTATTATCTTTAATCCTTGGTATTGTTTGTATATTAATTGTCAGCCGAAATATTGCCAAGCCAATTACAGCACTCTCCACACGCGTCGGAAATATGACGCCGGAAGAAGGATTTGATCTTGGTCGACTCGGCATTACAGAAATCGATCAACTGGTCGAGTCGATTGAGACACTCAACTACAATGTCAGCAAGGACACCGCGAGAGCAGAATTCTTTTCTCGCATGAGCCATGATATGCGAACTCCAATGAATGCGATTATCAGTTTTTCCTCTCCCGAACTTCTAGAGGATGCAGACGAGGATACAAAAGATAATTATCTCGACAAAATCCATGATTCTGGCGGTTATCTTCTTGGTCTGATCAATGAAGTGCTGGATATGACAAAGATTGAGAATCAAAAAACAGATTTAATATGTGAACCAATCCCTGTCAGCCGTATATGGACAACGGTTGTACCAATTATTGATAAGCTTGCACAGAAAAAACAAATATCTTTTATCAAAGACATTGATGACAGCCAGAATTTATATATTCTCGCGGATGAACAGCATCTCAATCAGATTACATTAAATCTGCTGTCGAATGCGGTTAAATTTACTCCTGATTATGGGACGATCCATTTCCAGGTCTTGTTGGAAAAGGAAGATAAGCACAGCAATCAGATTCTCTGCAGAATTACGGTCCGGGATAATGGAGTCGGAATCAGTGACGATTTCATTCAAAAACTCTATGTGCCGTTTGAACAGGAAGCCCATGAAAAAGAAGGAACAGGTCTCGGCCTTAGCATCGCCAAGAAATTAGTCGAGTTAATGGATGGCAGTATCCAATGTGAAAGCCTCAAAGGAAGCGGAACTGTTTTTGTAATAACGATTCCATTTGAAATCTGTGATATTCCGGTATTATATGAAGAAGAAAGTATCTCTTCTGATACCACCGCAGATGCTTCATTCGCTGAGGTGAATCTGCGCGGCAAACACATTTTAGTCTGTGAAGATCACCCACTCAACAGACAGATTATTTGTAAATTATTGGAAAAGAAAGGTATGATCTTAACAAATGCAGAAAACGGACAGGCCGGACTGGAAGCATTTGCTGCTTCAGATCTTCACGCCTTTGATGCAATCCTGATGGATATTAGAATGCCTGTTATGGATGGACTTACTGCTACCACGCAGATTCGTGCACTGACACGTGCGGATGCTGCTTCCATTCCAATTATTGCCATGACAGCCAACGCATTTTCGGAAGATATTGACTCCTGCCACAAAGCAGGAATGAATGCTCATCTGGCAAAACCAATTGAGCCACAGAAATTGTATCACACATTAGAACAATATTTAGGAGATGCCTGACGGCATCTCCTAGTTTTTATCCGGGATCTGTTTTCCGGTTACATCCATATGATAATTTTCTCTCAGAATCAACTCTGATACCGGTACGACCTGATATCCTTTTTCTTTCAGACCATTTAATATTGCATCCAGCGCATCTGCTGTGTATTTTGCACCGTTATGGCAGAGAATGATTGCACCGTTTGTCAAAGCCTTGTGATCTAATACGGTCCTGACAATCTCATTGGTTCCATAATCCTTCCAGTCAAGAGAATCTACAGACCACTGAATCGTCTTATATCCGCAGCTTTCTGCTGTCTGGATTACAGAATCCGAGTAATCTCCATATGGCGGACGAAAGAGATTCATCTCTACTCCTGTCAGTTCCTTGACCTTGTTATGTACCGTCATAAGTTCTGACTTCTGTTCCTCTGTAGATAATTGACTCATATTCTTATGATTCTCACTGTGATTTCCAAGGTCGTGTCCTGCTGCCTGAATTGCCTTGACATCTTCCGGAAAACTTTCCACCCAGCCCCCCGTCATAAAGAATGTCACATGCACGTTATGCTTTGCCAGAATGTCCAGAATTCTTGTCGTATCTTCATTCCCCCACGCTGCATCAAAGCTCAGTGCAACTTTCTTTTCCTTCGTCTCTACGCAATAGATTGGCAGTTCTCTTCCGTTGACTGAGTTACTCGCAGATACCAGACCTGAACAATACTGCAGCGATGCCGCCAACAGAATCATGATAAGAAATGCTCCAATGGGAACTTTCCATTTCGAAGTAATTGATTTTTTGTACATAAAAACTCCTGCACATACCTCTTATTTATATGATATGCAGGAGTTTTCCTTTTGTCTCGTTTTTCTATCTATATTGTTCTTTTTGCCGCTTCAATCACATGACCGATCAAAACGCTTGTCGTAACAGTGCCAACGCCGCCCGGAACCGGTGTTACTGCTTCCACGATTGGCTCTACAACGTCAAAATCTACGTCACCTTTTAATTTACCATCCACAAAGTTGATACCGACATCAATGATGACCTGTCCCGGTTTTACGAATTCCGAACTGATGACTCCGGCTCTTCCGGCTGCTGCAATCAGAATATCTGCCTCCCGGCATTCTGCAGGTATCTCTGCAGTTCTTGTATGACAGATTGTGACCGTTGCATTTTTCTTCAAAAGCATCATAGCTACCGGTTTGCCAATCACAAGGCTGCGACCTAATACAACTGCTTTCTTTCCCTTCGGATCGATTCCAAAATGATTGAGAATCTGAATACATGCCTCTGCAGTGCAGGGTGGAAACCCTTTCTGTGTATCTGCAAATACGCCCATCAATGAACCGTCTGTTATTCCATCGATATCCTTCTCCGGCGACAATGCCGCACGTATGATCTCGTCATCCATCTGTTTGGGAAGCGGTCTAAATAGAAGTACCCCATGAATCTGATCATCCTGATTCACACGTTCCACTACCTCAAGAAGTTCCTCCTGCGATGCATCTTCAGGAAGAAGTATCTTCTTCACCGCAACGCCAATGGTCTCTGCTCTCTTGCAGGCACCCTTTTCATAAGATAGATCATCCGGTCTCTCCCCCACTCGGATAATTCCAAGTGTCGGATGGATTCCCCTTTGCTTCAATATCTCTACTTCTGTTTTTAGATTCGCATTCAACGCTGCCGTTACTTCAGCACCTTTTAATACGGTTGCCATATGGTGTCCTCACTTCCGTCACATTTCTAAAACTGTTCTGCTACATACTGATATACTTCATTCGCTTTCTTTGTGTATTCAGAAAGCATTGCATGTGCTTTCTGATTGACTGCCTCTGCATATGCTCTGTCCTGCATTGCCTTTGTATTGATCAATACATTCAGACTTGCAGCCTGAAGAGCCGCACTGCAGCAGATTGCACCGCATCCAGCATCGCTTACTGCCAGACGGCTTCCTTTTTTTGCAAAATCATCCATCAGATCAATTGCCTCACAGCATTTTTCCATAATCTCATACGGAACACTGCATGCGTCCTTTAATACAATTGCCATAACCTCTGCTTTTTTTGCTTTTTCTTCTTCCGTCTCACGTGGCATTCCATATGCTTTCGAAAGAGGTTCAAAGACTTTTGCATCCCGCGCAATCAGTTGGAGTAGTTCCTTCTCCAATGTTTGACACTGTTCCATCAGACGCTTCATCTCATCCTCGACATCCGCATATTTCTTCTTGCCAACTGTAAGGTTTCCTACCATATTTGCAAGTGCTACACCGATTGCTCCCACGAGCGCAGATGCACCTCCACCGCCCGGTACCGGTGCTTTCGACGCAAGCACTTCTACAAATTCTTCACACGACTTCTTCGAAAAATCTTCCATCTTGTCTCCTATTAGAATAACCCTGTAATGACTCCATTTTCATCTACGTCAATTCTCTCTGCCGCCGGCGCTTTTGGAAGTCCCGGCATGGTCATGATATCACCCGTCAGTGCAACAATGAATCCTGCGCCTGCCGAAATCTTGAGATTGCGAACAGTAACTGTGAACCCTTCCGGTGCTCCGAGTGCTTTCTGATCATCTGAGAAAGAATACTGTGTCTTTGCCACACAGATCGGAACTTTATCGAATCCCAATTCTGTAAGTCTGGCTGCCTGTTTCTTAGCACCGGGCGTCAATACGACTCCATCGCCGTGATATACCTTCTTCACGATGGCATCCAGCTTCTCTTCAATGCTCATATCAAGGTCATAGCTCATTGTAAAGTCATTTGGCTGTTCTACCAGACGGCATACCTCCTCTGCAAGAGCAATGCCTCCTTCTCCGCCCTTTGCCCATACTTCAGACAGTGCGACATGAACGCCGAGTTCTTTGCATTTCGCTTCTACAAGATCCAGCTCCGCCTTGGTGTCTGTTGGAAATGCATTGATTGCAACAACACAAGGTAATTGATATACGTGAATGATATTGTTCACATGCTGCAATAAGTTTGGAAGTCCTTTTTCCAGTGCTTCCAAATTCTCATTATTCAGATCCGCTTTTGCAACTCCACCGTGGTGCTTTAACGCACGAACCGTTGCTACCATGACAACCGCAGAAGGTGTCAGCCCTGCCATACGGCACTTGATGTCAAGGAATTTCTCCGCGCCAAGGTCTGCACCGAAGCCTGCCTCCGTAATCGCATAATCACCAAGCTTCATTGCAAGCTTTGTCGCTGTCACAGAGTTACATCCATGAGCAATATTAGCAAATGGACCACCGTGAATCAATGCCGGTGTATGCTCTAATGTCTGCACAAGATTTGGTTTTAAAGCATCTTTTAAAAGAGCCGCCATCGCTCCCTGTGCTTTTAAATCAGCCGCTGTAACAGGCTCTTTCTCAAAGTTATACGCTACGATGATGCGTCCCAGACGGTTCTTTAAATCTGTGATATCTGATGCCAGACATAATACTGCCATAACCTCAGATGCCACCGTAATATCATATCCATCTTCACGCGGAACACCATTGATTCTGCCGCCAAGACCATCTACAACATTGCGAAGCTGGCGATCGTTCATATCAACACAGCGGCGCCATGTAATACTGCGCGCATCGATTTGTAATGCATTTCCCTGATGAATATGATTATCAAGCATTGCTGCTAATAAGTTATTCGCCGCACCAATTGCGTGGAAATCTCCGGTAAAGTGAAGGTTGATATCCTCCATCGGAACTACCTGGGCATATCCGCCGCCTGCTGCCCCGCCTTTGATACCAAATACAGGACCCAAAGATGGTTCACGAAGGGCAACCATAACGTTCTTTCCCATTCTTTTCATGCCATCTGCAAGACCTACTGTTGTCGTTGTCTTTCCTTCTCCTGCAGGTGTTGGCGAGATTGCCGTAACAAGAATCAGCTTCCCGTCTTTTTTGTCCTCCCTGTCTTTTAACATATTATAGTCAATCTTTGCTTTGTACTTGCCATACTGCTCCAGATACTTATCATCGATTCCTGCTTCTTTCGCAATCTCCGTAATTGGCAGCATCTCTGTCTCCTGAGCAATCTCAATATCTGTCTTAAATTCCATAATATTCATCTCCTTTGATATGCTTGTCACATAGTTGGTTATACGATTGTACGCATTCCAGACCGCGCAATGATCGCAGATACATCTTCATATTTATTCAGTGCATACATGTGAATGCCTTCCACACCTAATGCGCGGTACCGGGCAATCTGTTTCATTGTATATTCAATCCCGGCTTCCTTGAATCTGGCTTTCTTTCCTTCCACATCCGTATCAAATGGATCTTTCACAAATGGATTCGGGAAAATCCAGTTCTCAGAAATTATTCTCGTCAATTCCTGTGGCATCGCACAGCCATTTCGTGACAAAGCCATATTGATTGTTGCCGCCTGATCTAAGACCGGCATGATTCCCACATCCACAGGCATCGTGATTCCTGCCTTACGAATCGCATCCAGCCAGTATGCAAACTTCTCCATATCCCAGCAGAGCTGTGTCATAATATAATCTGCACCGTTGTCCTGTTTCTGCTTCAGCACGGCAATATCAGCTTCCGGACTCTTGCAGGCAATATGACCTTCCGGCGAACCGGCAACCGCAATCTCCATCTGATCGCCGAACTCTTTGCGCACAAATGCGACTAGGTCTGTCGCATACTCAAAATCTCCGCCGGTCCCTATACATCCAAACGGAAGGTCCCCACGGAGTGCTAACATGTGATTCACACCATTGTCCAGATAATCCTGAATCTGTTCTTTGATTGTTTCACGCGTATTCCCGATAATTGTAAAATGTGTTACTGGTATCGTGCCCGCATTCTGTATTAATTTGCAGACATCCAGATTCTTTCTGGCACCAGACCCCGCCGCACCATACGTACATGAAATATAGTCTGGTTTCCATTTACACAAATGACCAAGAGTATCTGGAAGTTTCGACATTCCCTTATCTGTCTTTGGCTGAAATACCTCAAAAGAAAATGCAGTTCTTTCCTTCATAATCTCCGATAATTTCATTGTATGTGAACCTCCTTTTCACCGCTGTCATAACTCTTAGTTACTTTACTTTCCTCACTAACGCATCCACTTCTTCCTTCGAAGGCATCACACAAAGCGCGCCTTTTCTGGTCGTTACAATGGACGCCGCTGCATTTGCAAAGAGCAGCATCTCTTTTAATCCCTCTGCAGTCAGATCTTCCAGCCCGTTTTGAAGCACATAGTGAAGCACACAGGCACCAAACGTGTCGCCTGCTCCGGTTGTCTCAATCGTCTTTTCCTGAATAATAGAAGCCACCTCAACCATCTGATCGCCATAATATGCACGGCTTCCTTCTTTTCCCATAGACACCAGGATCAAAGGAATATTGTACTGCGCTTTTATCTTGCTGACGCCCTCGGTGAAATCTTTCTCGCCTGTAAACCACTGAATCTCATTGTCCGAGATTTTGAGAATATCACATTTCGACATGCCATATTCCATCCATTTGCGGCACTCATTCATATCCGCCCACAATGGCTCACGGACATTTGGATCAAAGGAAATCATGCACCCTGACTCTTTTGCAATATCAACTGCCTTGATTGTAGCTTTTCTCACACCTTCATGTGTCATAGAAAGTGTCCCGAAATGAAAGATCTTCGAATCCCGGATTCGTTCTGCATCGACTTCCGCCTCTGTCAGCATCATGTCGGCACCCGGATTCCTGTAGAAAGAGAAATCACGATCTCCATCCGGAAATGTGTGAACAAATGCCAGCGTCGTATGTACTGCTTCATCCTGATGCAGGCTTGATGTAGCAATTCCAAGTCCTGCGACCTTACTCTTTAATGTATTGCCCAGATGATCCTTTCCGACTTTTCCGATAAATGCGGTCTTATGTCCAAGCTTTGTCAACATAGCCAGCACATTACAGGGTGCCCCGCCCGGATTTGCTTCAAACATCAGATTTCCCTGTTCGCTCAGTCCATTCTCTGTGAAATCAATCAGTAATTCTCCTAACGCTGTTACATCAGTATTCTTCAAGGTGATTCCTCCTAGCGATTTTAGTGATACATTTTATTTTATCATATCAAATACGTTATTTCCAGTGCTTTCATATCATATATTGTTACAGCTCCCTGTCCGCTTAGCTCAATTGTATCTGCATGTTCCGGATACCACCGCGATGTCATTACCTGCTCGCCGTCATTGATAAAAAGCTCCAGTGAAGAAGTATCTATCAAAATGCGAAGCTTGCGAAGTTTTTCCACTTCTGCCACACGCTTTGTTCGACCGCAGGCATTTATTCCTGTATGTTTTAAGGTGAGGAGCCCGCAGCGGTACACAATTTCTGCGTCATCTCCCAGCATAATTTCCAGAGAATCTGACTCATTTGTAATACAGATGTCCGCACCTTCCTTCCTCTCACAGCTTATTTTCCCTGCAAAAGTAAGTTCTTTTCTTTCACCGCGCAGCTTTTCTAATTCTCTTACCGGAACTGTGATGATCTGCTCACCATTCCAACGCAATTCACGTGGCACGCTCATACCATGCTGCCATCCGCGCTCGACCGTCGGATTCGTATAATCTGCATCCGGCATTCCCATCCAGCCAATGACAATACGGCGTCCATCTGGTGCTTCAAAACTCTGCGGTGCATAATAATCAAATCCCAAATCAGATTCCCTGAATTCACCGAGCGTATACGCTCCTCTGAAATCGCCATAAAGTGGGAAGTATCCACAGGAATAGATGTTCTGATAATGATTGCCGCTCTGCGTTACGCCCTGTGGAGACATGGAAACAATACATTGTCCATCCAGCACGAATAAATCCGGACATTCCCACATATAGCCAAAGACCTGCGGTGTCGTAATCGTGTTAATATGAGTCCATTTCAATTTGTCTGCGGATTCATATACCAGAATCTCGCCGCGGTCATCCTTGGTTCGCGCACCCAATACCATATAGTATCTGCCGTCCTGTTCCCATACTTTTGGGTCACGCACATGGCAGGTCAGATCAGCCGGATAATCTTTGTTCTGAAGCAAAAGCTGATTGGAATCCACTTTGATGCCGTCCTGTGTGATTGCGAGTCCTGTATTATGACCGCGCCCGGTATGGATATAGTCATGATTGCCCGGATGTTTTACATTTCCGGTATAATATAGATACAACCCATCGTCGGTCGGAAGTGCAGAGCCGGAATATACGCCATGCAGATTCCAAGTCTCGCTCGGTGTTAAGAATACTGGCTGCTGTGTCCAATTCAAAAGATCCGGACTGGTGTAGTGTCCCCAGAATACAGCTCCGCTGCCATCTGCCTGAAACGGTCTATATTGGAAATATACGTGATAGTTTCCCTGATACCAGCACAGTCCATTCGGATCGTTCATCCATCCGGTCGGAGGCATCAAATGAAACCGCATACGATATGGGTCCTGATTTGCCTTCGGAATATCTGCCACTTCCACGCGGCTAACAATCTGACATAAGTCCTGATTCAATGAATTCATACGCGTCCATCCTTATCTGTGAATTGTCATTAGAGTTTCCATTGCCTTTACATCCCCCGCCTCGCCTGTAATGTCTGAATACGCCTCTGTATTTGTGACAATCACTGGCGTTACGGTGCGATATCCGTCTTCGTTAATTGCAGCAATATCAAATTCCATCAATACCTCTCCGGCACTTACATGCTGCCCTTCTTCTACCTTCGCGGTGTAATGTTTTCCTTCCAGCTTTACCGTGTCAACTCCGATATGAATCAGCAGCTCTACACCGTTATCGCAGGTCAGACCGATTGCATGCCCCATCAACGCAGACACGGTACCTGCACACGGTGCGACTGCTTTTCCTTCGGACGGTTCAATCGCAAATCCCTTCCCCAGAATTTCCGCACTGAAGGTTTCATCCCCTGTGTCTTTTAAGGAAACAATTTTCCCTGTCACTGGTGCGCAGACTGTGATGTCCACATTCTCTGCCGCATTCACATCCTCTGCCGCTTCTACATTCTTATAGCCAAACATCCAGGTAAGGATGAACGATACTGCTGCTGCAATGACGAACATCAAAGCATATTTCACCGGCGCATTTAAACAGAGTAGAATTCCAAAGATACCTGTAACACCTGTTCCTGTCGCGCCCAATCCTGTAATGGATGCGAACATCGCTCCAACTCCACCGCCAATACAGGCACATACAAATGGGCGGAAGAAGCGAAGGTTGACGCCAAATATTGCCGGTTCTGTGATTCCCATAAAGGCAGACAAGGAAGAGGGAAGTGCCATCGCCTTCAGTTTCGTATCTTTTGTCTTAAGTGCAACCGCTAGTGCTGCAGCACCCTGCGCAATATTCGCTGCGGATGCAAGTGGAAGCCAGTAGGTAACTCCAAATTCCTGAATCTGTCCAAGGTCAATGATCGAATACATATGATGGATGCCGGTAACCACCGTCGGTGCATAGAGTGCTCCCATCACGAGCGAGCCGATACCAAATGGGATTGCGATTAACGCCTGCACGCCGTTGATAATACTTGATTCCACAAAGTTAAAGACAGGTCCTACGACTGTCATTGTTAAAAATCCTGTTACGAACACCGATACCAACGGTGTGACAAATAAATCAAACATTGCCGGCACACGTTTGTGAAGCCTCTTCTCAATGGCTGCCATAATAAATACTGCAACGATAACGGATATGACATGTCCCTGATATCCGAGGAGCGGTACTTTGTAAAGTCCAAATACATTCAGGTAACTGTCTATTCCCGCAGTTTTCCCCCATGCATTCTGAAGGTTCGGATGAACCATTATCATACCGATAACCGCGCCGAGATATGGATTCCCACCAAATACCTTTGCCGCTGAAAAACCAATGAGCACCGGCAGGAACACATATGCCGTATTGGAAAATAAATTTGCTAAAAAGAAAAGTGCATTGTCCGGATCAAGATTCAGATATCCAGCACCGATCATAAAGTTTAGGGACTCCATAATTCCCATCAGGAATCCGGATGCAACGATTGCCGGAATGATTGGCACGAAAATGTCACCAAGTGTCTTGATAAATCGTTGGAAGATATTGCCCTTTTGCGCTGCAGCCGCCTTTACATCTTCTTTGGATGCTGAGGCTACGCCCGACAGGTCAATAAATTCATCATATACTTTATTGACAACTCCGGTTCCTAAAATAATCTGTAATTGTCCGGATGCCTCAAATACGCCTTTTACTCCATCTACATTTTCCAATTTTTCTTTGTTACACTTGCCGTTATCAGCAATGACAAGGCGTAAGCGTGTAGCACAATGTGCTGCCGATACGATATTGTCCTTTCCTCCGATGCATGTAAGAATGCCGGTCGCTGTTTTTCTGTAATCCATACTGAATCTCCTTCTCTTTCCCTTTTAAACGAGTGTCATTGTGAAATCGTTCTCATATTTTCCTTTTAAAAATAGCTAAAATGTTCTATCATCCTAGCTATTTCCTGTTGTGAAATCGTTCTCACTTCTTGACTACATCATAAAACTTTTCAAAGAATTTGTAAAGTTGGGATAATCAACAAAAATGGGAATTCCGTTTTGTGCATTTATACTAAAGAGAACGAAGCGATTTTCCTTCCACTATCCGATACCCCAATTTGATTTCCCGTACTGTCTCAGACCTCTGACTTAATAATTCTAATATGATTTTTGCAGCCTCTTCTCCACTGGTCTTATACGATAAATGTACGGTCGTCAGCTTCGGTTCCACGACCTTCCCCATTTTCGAATCGCCAAATCCAATCAATTGCACATCCTGTGGAATCCTTTTTCCGCTTTCTTTTAAATATTCAATCGCGCCAATTGCCATCGAATCTGTCGCACAGAATAGTGAATCAATCTGAGGATGCGTCATCATCAGCTCTTTCGTCATCGCATAACCCGATTCTGACGAAAACGCTGCCTCTCTGACCGCAGATGCGTCAATCGAAATTCCTGCCTGCTTCAGCCGCGTCAGACACCCATCTCTGCGTTCCTGTCCAACTGCCACATCACGGATCGTTGCACCAATCAGTCCAAAATGCTTCCCGCCTGCCGCAATCATCAAATCCGTAACCGCTTCTGCCGCGCCAAAATCATCATGGTAAATCGAAGAATAACCATCTACATGCTGTCCCAGGACCACCACCGGAATCGGAAGCTCTTTCATTAATTTCTTATGTTCCTTTGTAAAAATCGTTCCGACCAGAATGATCCCGTCTACACGGTTATCCTGAAATAACTGGAGATATTCCAGTTCCTTCTTTTCATCATTATCTGTATTTGCAAGCAGCAGATGATACCCGTGCTCCGACAAAATCAGACTGATTCCTGCCACGATTCTACTGATACTCTCAGAATTAATCTTCGGTAATATAACACCTATCAGCTTCGTCTTCTTCGTGCGGAGCTGCTGCGCCTGCGTGGACGGCACATACCCGGTCTGTGCAATCACTTTCTTTACCCGGTCCGCCTTTTCTTCACTAATATATCCGTTGTTTAAATAACGGGAAACTGTCGCCCGCGACACGTCTGCCAGTTTTGCAATCTCATTAATTGTCATATGAATGCCCCCTTCGATTCCACATATGAAATCCATTTCATATTTTCAGTATAGAATAAAAGGGTAGTGAAATCAAGAAAAAATCTTTCCAAAAATAAATCGAACAACCGGTCCGGCAAAACACATCTGCCAGAAAAACGCCATCGGGAAGTTCTTGATTGTTGTGTAAATCCAGGTACAGATAAACTGTGCATCAAATGCTCTCTTAATCAGCACGGTTGCAGCAAGACTCATCAGCGGGCACATGAACAGAACTGAAAAAAATGAGATTGATAAGATGATAAAAATCGGCTTATCCTCCGCCGGGTTGAAAATGCGAAATGTCATCCCCTTTGCCACTCCCCCGACAAGTAATGTGTCGATTATAAATGCAATCGGTCCCATAAAAATAATTTCGTGAAATGCAATGAGGAATGTATCATTTGTAAGCGCTCCTCTTTCCAATGTAATGTTGTAGATAATCATCGCATAAACCATAACGAAGACCATCAAAATTGTAAAAACGGTTTCCTGTAATCTGTTCTTTGGCATAATTCTATTCTCCTTTTCCTTCTCTTTTGTACATATACTCCGATATGCGCAAAAAAAGTGAGACCAACCCTTTTATTCGTAACTTTCGTTGCGATTAAAAGAATTAATCTCACTACCATTTTCATTTAGTTTCTATATTTTTTTGACCTCAAACAGAATATCATACATTTCCAAACGATGCAAGAACTTTTTTATATCCACTCTTCCAGCGCTTCGAACAGAACTGCCGGTTCTATTGGTTTTGAGAGATGTTCGTTCATGCCTGCCTCTCTTGATTTTTCAATATCTTCTTCAAATGCATTTGCACTCATCGCAATAATCGGAACCCTGCTTGCGTATCCCTTGCGCAGTTGCCGGATTGCTTTCGTTGCAGTCAGTCCATCCATGACCGGCATGCGAATATCCATGAGCACAGCATCAAAGTATTCATCTGGATTTTCTGACATCTGCTCAATCGCATGCAGCCCGTTTTTCGCAACAGTGACCTCTGCATTCTTTGATTCCAACAGGCGTTTTGCAACTTCAATATTCAGGATGTGATCTTCTACCAGCAAGATTTTCTTTCCGGTAAAATCATATACTTTATTCGCTCTCTCTTTTTTGATTCTTGCTTCTTCCTCATCATGGTAAACATGCTGCAGCACAGAAATCACACTGGAACGAAACAACGGTTTCTTCACAAAATGATTTACCCCTGCTTTTCTCGCCTCTTCTTCAATCTCAATCCAGTCGTATGCAGTCATTACAATGATCGTCACATCTTCTCCAACGATCTTTCGGATCTCTCTGGCTGTCTCAACTCCATTCATGTCCGGCATCTTCCAGTCAAGAAGAATCACATCGTAGTCTTCTTCCTTCTTTCGTCTATCCTGAATCTTACCAAGTGCAAGTTCGCCGCTGACAGCCCAATCCGGATGCATCCCCATATCCTTAAGGAGCTGTTCTGTGCTCTGACAGATAATGATATCATCATCTACAATCAGGACTTCTAATTGATCGAACTTGAACTGTAAATTCATCTGCTGATACTGTTTGACAGATTCATCAACATCCAGTGGAATGCGGACCGTGAATTCCGTTCCCACGCCTTCGATGCTATTGACACTAAGAATTCCACCCATCATTGTTACAAGGTTTTTTGCAATCGCAAGTCCAAGTCCGGTCCCCTTATACGGCGTTGTCAGCGAACGGTCTTCCTGCTCAAATGGATCGAACATTTTCTCCTGAAACTCCCTGCTCATTCCCGAACCGGTATCATTCACAGAAAAACACAGATAGGCCTTTCCATTCTTTACTTTCTCCTGATTAATAATCAGTTGTATCTTCCCGCCTGCAGGTGTGAATTTCACCGCATTTCCAAGCAGGTTCACCAGAATCTGCTGGAGCTTCATCATATCGCCGATGTAATTATCATATAAATATGTCGAGAAAACACACTCATATTCAATCCCATTCATTTCTGCCTGCTCATAAAAGATACCATTGATACTGTTCAGTAAATCCTCAATTGCAAATTTCTCATGCTTGATCTTTGCTTTCCCGCTCTCAATTCGGTTCATATCGAGAATATCATTGATCAATGCTAAAAGATATCTGGCTGACAGATTGATTTTTGACAGACAGTCTGCAATCTCGTGTGGCTTATCAAGCACCTGCGTTGCAAGTGTGTTCATTCCTATAATCGCATTCATCGGCGTGCGTATTTCATGGCTCATGCGGGATAGGAACTGTGTTTTTGCAGTGTTCGCATACTCTGCCTGAAGCAGTGCGTTTCTAAGATTCTCGCGCTGCAGCTCCTGCTCACGAACAACTTCCGTGATGTCCGATCGGAAGAACATAATTGCACTCTTTTCTTCGTTGTAATACGAGAACTTCCATTTCTTATATCCGGAAACACCCTGAATCTCTACACGGGATGAAACCTCATAGCTGCCATTTGTCTCCAATTCTTTTTGGATTTTCGTAATTTCAAACAGCCTCGCCATCTCAGCCCGACTTTCTTTTGGAAAATAGGCAATCATGAAGTCATGAATTGCTTCCTCATACGAATGAAAATTCTCTGCCGGATTTTCTTCGCCCTTTCGAATAATTTCCAATTCTCCCGTGTTCAGATAGATCAGTGCAAGCGTCTCATAATCCACTTCCACCACGCGGTTCACTAAACGCGTCATCTTGAACTCTTCATTGATGTCTCTTAAATAGATAAACGCGATCAAGTTTCTCGTCTTTGGTTCGAGCATGACTCTGACCTTACCCTGCACCCAGCTTGCTCTATGATAACGGTCAATGCGTCGGTACTGGAATTCATATTCTTTATTTTTCTTCTGTGCGTCTTCCAGCTTCCTCTTGGAAAATGCATCCGTCAGGACAGCTTCATCTTCTTTGGAATAGACATTTGCTTTCAACTGTGAGATTCCTGCTAAAAAGCTTTTCTCATCTGTAAATGCCTTGTGAAGGTCTTGTGCAGTGTATAGAAGTTCCACTTCATCTGTTGTAATATTACACCGTGACTTCATAAGAAGCTTCGGATCTTCCACCTTATCCTGATATCTGCGTTCCGCTTCGATCTGCTTACGCTCTTCCATAAAATCGGTGATATCAGAGCAAAATACATGCAGCGGGCTCATCCCTTTCGTCTCTTCCCAGTATAAATTCACAGACGCCCAGCGCTGCGTTCCGTCCCTGTGAAAAAACGGCATATCATAGGTTGTTTTTGCGCCGTATTCCTGCCCAGCCAGCTCTTCAATTCTTCTCCGAATATTTTTTCGGTATTCTTCAGGAATAATTGCTGCAATGGAATTGTTTTTCTCAACAGCAAATTCAGCCTCTGTATATCCTGTAAACTCAACAATTCTGGGGTTCGTCTCCGTCAAGGTCCAACGCTCATCATTCCTGCACATAAATATCCAGCCCGGTGAGCGTTGGTAGAGCTGTCTATACTGTGCATTCACACCCTTGGCCTCAATATTTTCCGTCTCATCCTGCGCTGTACAAACCACTTTCGTACGAACACCTTCCAAATTGTAGACAGACGTAAACGTATAATGATGCCATAAATATTTGCCGTCTAGTTTGTTCCTTACCAGGCATTGTTCTTTCTTTGAGCCATTTTTCATTTTATCAAATGCTTCTCTTAAAATCGGTACATCCTCAGGATGTGTAATCTCTTTTTCAAACCAGCTGTCCGGATAGTTGTCCATTCTTTCATCCAGCGATAAGGATTCTCTGCCATTAAATTCTAACGCATAATTCTCCTCCGGGTAATATTCAAAATAGAAGATATTTGCCGCATCGATAGCCGTATTCATGGACAGCTGCATTTCGATCAATATTTTTTCCATATGCTCTACTTCAAGCATATGTGCATATTCTTCCTGCGTCATCTTTTGTTCTGCCATTCTAATCCTCCGATACCTTTTTGTATCCGTCTTTTTCTTATCTTTCTATTATATCGTATTTATTTTAGGTTGCAACCCTATTTATGCTTGAGTTTCCGCAGTTTTATCCACATAGACCTGAATTAAACCATGTCTTTATAAACAACTTTCAAAAAATGCCCCAAATATAAGGAATCTAATTCCTTTTTGATGTAAAATTAAGCTATCAAA
>JAQUVD010000043.1 GCA_028693555.1 Hespellia sp. | reverse complement strand
AATGGTTGAACCGTAGAAGCCAGAAAAGAAGTTATAACTATGTGCAGTACGAAGAAATGCTTAAGGCTTTCCCATTGGCAAAACCGAGGATCTATATAAATATATATGAAATTGCTTAATCTTGTTGAGATGAGCCGTGTGCATGAATTGTGCACGCACGGTTCTGTGAGGGGGTAGTGTTGTGAGGCATTATCCTACTCGACCGCTTCGTGGATTGTTATATTTCGCAGGATTGTTACAGGGATTTTTAGCGGTTAATCAGGTGGATATTTACGGCGAAAAACTAGTCAAGATTCCTACACCGAAGTATGTTGTATTCTATAACGGAACAGATACAATGGAAGACAGAGTAGAACTTAAGTTGTCGGATGCGTTCGAAGTTCCGGGTGGATGCATGGAATTTACTGCGATTATGCTAAACATTAATCTGGGGCATAATCATAAGATGATGAACCAGTGCAAATTATTGGGAGAATATGCAACATTCATTGAGCAGATTCGCTGTTTTCAGCGCAACGGCTATGAGTTGGAAGATGCTGTGGATGCAGCAAGCGAATATTGTATCGAACACGATGTGTTAAAAGATTTCCTTTTGAAAAATCGAAATGAGGTGAGGCAGTTGATTCTTACGGAGTATGATGAGAAAAAACATCTGGATAATGTCAAGGAAAACGCAAGAGAGGAAGGGCGTGAGGAAGGACGTAAGGACGAACGTATCGATATCGCAGTGAAATTACGCAAAAAAGGGGTATCAATTTCAACAATTTCTGAAGTGACAGGTCTATCTGCAGACGAGATTCAAAGACTCGAGGAAGTAAATTCATGACGGAGCGCAGTTGCACCAAACTCCAGTTAGTGTTATAATATGGACGATTTTTAATTATGAAAGAGAAGTAAAATTAAAAATACTTCTCTTTTTTTATGGGATACATTCTGCAAGTGCTTAAAGAGGCAATGCAGAATATTCAGAAGGGATACTTGAAAATGACATATAAGGAAGCAAGGGTATATTTGGACGAGGTGTCGAAATACGGAAGTGTACTTGGCTTGGATACCATTCGGGCACTGCTCATGGAGCTGGGGAATCCGCAGGAGGACCTGCGATTCATCCATATAGCAGGAACGAATGGCAAAGGATCTGTGCTTGCATACACTTCTACAATTTTAAGTGAAGCGGGATACAGAATCGGAAGATATGTCTCACCCACGGTAATCTCTTATCTGGAACGAATTCAGATAGATGGGCAGTGGATACCGGAAGAGGAATTCACTGGATTAGTAGAAGAGGTAAGGCAGGCTATTGCGAAGATGGAGACAAAGGGACAAGGGAGTCCTACTGTGTTTGAAGTCGAGACAGCGATAGCTTTTTTGTATTTCAAAAAAAAGAAATGTGATTTTGTCGTGTTAGAGACGGGACTTGGTGGTTCACTGGATGCCACGAATATTGTGACGCGTACAGAGGTGGCAGCATTTGCATCCATAAGCAGGGATCATATGGGATTTCTGGGAGATACACTGACAGAAATCGCGGAGAATAAAGCAGGCATTATAAAGCCGGGATGTGACGTGGTTACGACAGCTCAAAAGACGGAAGTACTTGCAGTGCTTCTGCAAAAAGCAAAGCAACTGGACTGTCCCGTCACCGTTATGCATCCGGATCAGGCGAAGCGGACAAAAGAGTCATGGGAAGGTCAGACATTTACCTATCATAATGAGACGTTTATGATTCATATGGCAGGTACATATCAGATGGAAAATGCATTGACTGCATATGAAGTGATCGGTGCACTGAGAAGGCGTGGATATCACATTCCAGCAGAAGCAGTGGCAAACGGATTAGAAAAGACACAGTGGATCGGGCGCTTTACCTGCATTCGAAGAGCACCGCTTTTCTTTGTTGATGGGGCACACAATGAAGATGCCGCCGTTCGATTGAAAGAGACAGTAGAACACTTGCTTCCGAATAAAAGAAGAATCTTTATCATGGGCGTGTTTCGGGATAAAGAGTATGATAAGATTGCACAGCTCATGGCGCCGCTTGCAGACCAAATCTATACAGTAAATCTGCCGGATGAGGAAAGGTCGCTGCCGGCAGAAGAAATGGCAGTTTCGTTGACACGTTATTGCAGTCATGTAGAAGCAATTGGAAATATAGAAGAAGCAGTGGATGCGGCACTTGAACATGCACGGACAGAAGATGTGATTCTTGCGTTTGGATCACTCTCTTACCTGGGCAGAGTCATTGCGTATAATTCAAAGGAAATGTGAGGGGACAGATATGATAGATCAGGAGAAAATTCAGCAGGGAGTAAGGCTTTTGCTGGAAGGAATCGGAGAAGATGTAAATCGGGAAGGGCTGATCGAGACACCGGAACGAATTGCACGGATGTATGAGGAAATCTTTGGTGGAATGGAGGAAGATGCACAGGTTCATTTTCAGAAGACATTTCATGTGGAGAACAATGAGATGGTTGTGGAAAAGGATATTACATTTTATTCTATGTGTGAACATCACCTGCTGCCATTTTATGGGAAGGCACATATCGCGTATATTCCGGATGGAAAAGTTGCGGGATTGAGCAAATTGGCAAGAACCGTAGAGGTATTTGCAAAGCGCCTGCAGCTTCAGGAACAACTCACAGCTCAGATCGCAGATGCTATGATGGAATCACTATGCCCGAAGGGGGTCATGGTGATGATTGAAGCGGAGCATATGTGTATGACGATGCGCGGAATTAAGAAACCGGGAAGTCGGACTGTCACCATCGTGAAACGGGGAATGTTTGAAGAAAATCCGGAACTTACGAATTTATTTTTCCAGATGGTAAAGTAAGGAGCGCGCCGGATGAAGCAGATAGAAGCAATTCGAAATAATCCAAAGTATGTAGAACACTATCACAGGCTGCAGACATTGGAAGAGAACAGAGTCTTTTGCAGACATGATATGACACATTTTCTGGATGTGGCGCGTATTGCTCATATTCAGAATCTGGAGCAGGGGCTGGGCATCAGAAAGGAAGTCATATATGCGGCGGCACTACTGCATGATATTGGAAAAGACAGACAGTATATAGATGGGACGCCGCATGAGATTGCGAGCGCAGAGACTGCGGGGGAGATTATGAGGGAACTGCCGGAAGGGCTCGCCTTTTCGGAAATGGAGAAAGCGATGATTCTGGATGCGATTCGTTTGCACCGGAGAAAAAGCAAAGGCAGGAAGCCGCTTGCAGAACTCTTGTACAAAAGTGATAAAATGTCGAGAAACTGTTTTGCATGTGGTGCAGAGAAACAGTGTAATTGGAGTACAATACAGAAGAATATGGAGATTACGATATGATAATTGGCGGGAGAGATTTTGCAACAGACAAGAAAACCTACGTGATGGGAATCCTGAATGTGACACCGGATTCATTTTCAGATGGAGGAAGGTATGACAGCCTGGAACGGTCGATGCGTCACGCGCAGGAGATGGTTGATGCGGGAGTGGACATTATTGATGTCGGCGGAGAGTCGACAAGACCGGGATATGTGAAAATATCGGATGAAGAGGAGATTTCGCGAGTTGCACCGGTGATTGAGAAGCTAAAACGGTCATTTGATGTACCCGTGTCAATCGATACATATAAGAGTGGCGTCGCAGAGGCGGCAGCGCAGGCAGGCGCGGACCTGATTAACGATATCTGGGGCTTAAAGTATGATGAGAAGATGGCAGCGGTCATTGCAAAGCGCGAGCTGGCGTGTTGTCTGATGCATAACCGAGATCATATAGACTATCAGGACTTTATGAAGGAGATGATGAGCGACCTTCAGGAAAGCATTGAGATTGCAAAACATGCGGGAATTGCAGATGATAAGATCATACTGGATCCGGGAGTCGGGTTTGCAAAGACGTATGAGATGAATCTGGAAGTGATCCAGAAGCTTGCGGATTTTCGGAAATTATCCTATCCGGTACTGCTTGGGACATCCCGCAAATCTGTCATTGGTCTGACCCTGGACGTGCCGGCTGACCAGCGGGAAGAGGGAACACAGGTGACAACAACAATGGCGGTCATGAGCGGATGCGCATTTGTGAGAGTACATGATGTGCCTGGCAATAAGCGCGCGATTCAGATGGCAGAAGCAATTATCAGAGAACATGATCTGACAATAAAGTAAGGGAAGCTTTGGGAGAATCAAATGGATAAGATTAAAATAGAAAATTTACAGGTATTTGCAAAGCATGGCGTCTTTCCGGAGGAAAATGTACTGGGACAGAAATTTCTCATATCTGCAATCCTATATACGGACACAAGAAAGGCTGGAAAAACGGACGATCTGACGGCATCCATTCACTATGGAGAAGTCAGTAAGTTTATTTACAATTATATGCAGGGGCACACCTACCAGCTATTGGAGCGTGTTGCAGAAAGTCTCGCTGAGGAGCTATTACTTCACACACCACATTTAGAAAAGGTACAGATCGAAGTGAAGAAACCGTGGGCGCCGGTAGGACTGCCACTTGATACGGTTGCTGTGCAGATTGAGAGAGCATGGCATACAGCGTATATCGCATTGGGCTCGAACATGGGAAATGAAAAGGCATACCTCGATGATGCGGTCAGAGCACTGGGGCAAATTTCGGGATGCGAGATAACAAAGGTTTCCTCATTTCTTGTTACGCCACCATATGGTATGGTGGAACAGGATGATTTTTTAAATGGATGTCTGGAACTTCGGACGCTTTTGACGCCGGAAGAACTATTAGAAGAACTGCATAAGATAGAACAATCTGCCGGAAGAGAGCGTGTCGTTCACTGGGGACCGCGGACACTGGATCTGGATATTATTTTCTATGATGATATATTTTATCAGTCAGAGGCGCTCTGTATTCCGCATGTGGAAATGCACAAGAGAAAGTTCGTGCTCGAACCGCTCAAAGAAATCGCCCCTTATATGCGCCATCCGGCAACAGGAAAAACGGTAACGGAAATGCTGGACGAATTAGAATTCTTTTTATGTGAATCGTAAGGTTTGGGTTGTTTTGGGTCATTACCCTATGATATGATAAAAAACAGGAATGATAAAATTTATAAATAAGCACATCGGAGGCAGGTTATGAACTTTTTAGAGGAAAGAATTATTCGGGATGGAAATGTCAAAGAAGGAAATATCTTAAAGGTGGATAGTTTTTTGAATCATCAGATGGATATCCAGTTATTTGAGCAGATGGGAGAAGAATTTAAGAAACGTTTTGCGGATGCGAACGTCAATAAGATTCTTACAATTGAGTCTTCCGGTATCGGAATCGCATGTATCGTAGCGAGACATTTTGGTGTTCCGGTTGTATTTGCAAAGAAGACACAGAGCCTTAACTTAGATGGTGAGATGCATATTGCCGAAGTGGAATCATTTACGCATAAATGTAAGAATCAGGTGATTGTGTCGAAAAAGTTTCTGACAGAAGAAGACCACGTTCTGATTATTGATGATTTCCTTGCAAACGGATGTGCGCTGCAGGGACTGATTCAGATAGTAGAATCAGCAGGAGCGTCAATTGAAGGAATCGGAATCGCGATTGAAAAGGGATATCAGCTGGGTGGAAGAATGATCCGCAATCTTGGATATCATTTAGAGTCACTTGCGATTGTAGATGCAATGGATGCTGTGACAGGTGAGATTACATTTCGTGACAATGCAACTGCATTGGAGGAAACGGAATGACATTAAAAGAATTACCAATTGGAAAAACGGCAACCATTGTTCGTGTTGGTGGTGAGGGTGCACTCAGACAGCATTTCCTTGATATGGGTGTGATTCCGAAAGCGCAGATTACACTGGTGAAATTTGCACCGATGGGCGATCCGATGGAATTCATGATACATGGTTATGAACTTACTCTTCGTGTTGCCGATGCCGAGGAGATTGAAATTCAGGATGTGCGAGAACCCGAAGTCAGGGAGCAGGAGCTTTCTAAGAAAAAGAAGGATGCAAGCCAACATCCGGGTTTAGGTGAAGGTGGAAAGTACCATGTGAAAGCAGATGAGCACCCGGTGCCGGAAGGTGAGGTGCTTACATTTGCGTTAGCCGGTAATCAGAACTGTGGTAAGACAACGCTGTTTAATCAACTAACAGGCTCGAATCAGCATGTCGGTAATTTCCCGGGGGTAACCGTGGATCGCAAAGATGGCGTAATCAAAGGGCACAGCAACACGCTGATTACAGATCTGCCTGGAATTTACTCGATGTCACCCTATTCGAGCGAAGAGATTGTGACAAGATCGTTTGTGTTAAATGAGCATCCGAAGGGAATTATTAATATCGTAGATGCCTCGAATATTGAGAGAAATCTCTATCTGACCATGCAGCTTCTTGAGCTGGATGTACCGATGGTACTGGCACTTAACATGATGGACGAGGTGCATGAAAATGGTGGCTCTATTCTTGTCAACGAGATGGAGGAGATGCTGGGAATTCCTGTTGTGCCAATTTCAGCGGCCAAGAATGAAGGAATTGACGAGCTGATCAGTCATGCAATACATGTGGCAAAATATCAGGAGCGTCCGGGCAGACAGGATTTCTGCAAAGAGGATAAGAACGGCGGAGCGGTACATAGATGTCTGCATGCAATGATGCATTTGATTGAAGATCATGCGAATGATGCGGGGATTCCTGTGCGCTTTGCTGCAAGTAAGCTGGCAGAAGGCGATAAGCGGGTAGAGGAAAGACTCAAGCTTGATCAGAACGAAGAAGAGCTGGTTGAGCATATCATCTGTCAGATGGAAGCGGAAGGAAAGCTTGACCGTTCTGCGGCAATTGCCAATATGCGTTTTTCCTTTATTGAGGAAGTTTGTGATGCAACGGTAATTAAACCGGGCGAGAGTAAAGAACATGCAAGAAGCGCAAAGATTGACCGGATCCTGACTGGAAAATACACTGCAATTCCAGCATTTATTGGAATCATGGGAATCGTATTCTGGCTGACATTCAACGTGATTGGTGCATTCCTGCAGAAGCTGCTCGATTTGGGTATTACCTCTCTCGGAAATGTCGTAGATGCGGCGATGACAGCGGCGCATGTCAATAAGGTACTGCATTCACTCGTGATAGATGGAATTTTTAACGGAGTCGGGAGTATACTGAGTTTTCTGCCGATTATCGTAACCCTGTTCTTTTTCCTGTCATTGATGGAAGACAGCGGTTACATTGCCAGAGTTGCATTTGTTATGGATAAATTATTGCGTAAGATCGGATTATCCGGCAGAAGTATTGTGCCGATGCTGGTTGGATTTGGCTGTACCGTTCCCGGCGTTATGGCAACGCGGACCTTGCCATCGGAGCGGGATCGTAAAATGACGATTCTCTTAACACCGTTTATGAGCTGTTCTGCAAAACTGCCGATTTATGCATTTTTTACAGCTGCATTCTTCCCACGCTATGGTGCCCTTGTAATGATTGGTCTCTATGTGCTTGGTATGGTGTTAGGTGTTCTGTTTGCATTATTGTTAAAGGAAACATTATTCAAAGGCGAAGCAGTTCCATTTGTGATGGAGCTTCCGAATTACCGTATGCCGGGAGCCAAAAATGTTGCCCAGCTATTATGGGAGAAGGCGAAAGACTTCCTGCAGAGAGCATTTACAGTGATCTTTGTCGCAACCATCATTATCTGGTTCCTGCAGACATTTGATCTTCACCTGAATGTTGTAACAGATTCTCAGACGAGCATGTTAGCCGGGATAGCAGGCTGGATTGCTCCAATCTTCAAACCACTTGGGTTCGGTGACTGGAGAATTTCCACCGCGCTGATCACGGGATTTCTTGCCAAGGAAAGTGTCGTGTCAACCTTATCCATTTTATTTGGATCAACAGGTGTATTGCTTGAAGTACTGACACCGTTGGCAGCAGCAAGTCTGCTTGTATTCTGTCTGCTCTATACCCCTTGCGTAGCCGCCATTACATCTGTAAAGCGTGAACTGGGCGTCGGCTGGGCAATCAGTGTTGCAGCAGGGCAGTGCGTCATCGCATGGGTAATTGCATTTGTGGTGCAGATTGTCGGTGGGCTGTTTTAAGTTTAGATGCTGTCCTTCTCTAATAGCCTTGAACATTCATGTGTTGTCGTCTGTCTTGAAGGAATCTGTGCGTGCGGAGAATGGTGTCCACCGGGCATTTCACGGAAGTTGTAGAGTTGCTTAATAAAAACAAGCGCGAATAATGGAGGGACACTTCGTACATCAGGTACGAAGTGTCAGTGATGCGAAGTGTAAGAATCATCAGATTCTTGCATGTCTCATCACGGTACTCCATTATTCACGCTTGTTTTTATTTAGCAACTCTAGACTTTCATGATCGCCCGGGGCGGCATCATTCTCCGCACGCACAGATGGACTTCATCCTAGTAGACAAACAAGAATTTTAATCCCAGTGTTTCTTATAAATCAAGTACAGTGGTACGCCCACAATCAGCATTCCTCCAATCATATTGCCGATTGTTACAGGAATGAAGCTATGTAAGCTGCTTATTACATTCAGACTTTCAATCTGCGCGTTGGTCAGTCCGTATGCTTCCTGGGCTTTTGCTACATAAGCCGGATTCATGGCGGCTAAGATTCCGGCAGGAATATAATACATATTTGCAACGCAATGTTCGAATCCACCAACGACAAAAGCACAGATTGGGAAGAAGATAGCCCATACCTTTCCTGCGATGTCTTTGGCAGAAGCAGCCATGAGAATTGCAAGGCAGACGAGGATGTTACACAGGATTCCAGATGTTATAGTCTGCACTGGTGATAAGGCAATCTTACAAACGGCTGTTTTGATGGTGTAGGCGCCGAGAAGACCATCGGAATACGTGAGATTCCCGCTATAGTAAATTAAAAATACAATGAGCAGTGAACCAATCAGGTTCGTAAAATATACGATGACAAGATCGCGAAAAAGACTCAGCCAGGTGACACGCTTGTCGAGAACGTCTAAGATGATCAGACAGTTTCCGGTGAATAATTCGCCACCTAAGAATACGATGAGCATAAGTCCGATGGGGAAGATGACACCCGCAACAAGTCTTGCAAGACCGACATTGGTTATGGCATGAGCGGCAGTACTGCTAGTTGCAGCTCCGAATGCAATGAACATGCCAGCCATGATTCCGAGAAGTACCATTTTTCCAAGCGGCAGTTTTGTTTTATTCTCACAAGAATTCAAACTGATATTAATGACCTCGATTGGGGTGTTGAATTGATTTTCCATAAAGTTCTCCTTTTTTTATCTTATGTTAAATTAATAACAAACCAAATACATTCTATCTGAAAGCCAAGTTCATGGCAAGTAGAAAGGAACATGTTTTTCAATAGATACAAAAATGTCGGATTTTGTAGTATAATTAAAAAGGTATGTTTTGAAATCAGAGGATGACAGAATGTGTGCAGAGAAAAAAGAATGATTGACAAGGTAGAGTGTAATGGATTATAAACATATAAAAGAACGAGTAAAAATCAGAGCAAAAGAACAGGAACGGCTGTTTTTTTCACTGATCAAATGGATTCTTCTCTCAAGTGTGACAGGAGCTATTATTGGAACAATCGCCAGTGGATTTGCAAAATGCATCACATGGGTGACAGCGTTTCGCATCGGACATCCAATGGTGATTTTGGGATTGCCGATTGGCGGACTTCTGATTGTCGGGATGTATCAGCTTCTGCGAGAGGAAAAGAATGCGGGTACGAATCTAATGATTCATTCTGTGCGGTCGGGCGAGGAGATTCCTCTTCGAATCACACCTTTAATTTTGATATCAACAGTCATCACGCATTTCTTTGGAGGTTCTTCCGGACGTGAGGGCGCAGCACTTCAATTCGGCGGAAGTGTGGGGGCGTACATCGCAGACGTATTAAAGCTGAATGAAGATGACAAGAAGATTCTGATACTGGCGAGCATGAGTGCGGCATTCTCAGCATTGTTTGGAACGCCGATGGCGGCGGCACTATTTCCGATGGAGGTGATCAGTATCGGTGTCATGTATTATGCGGCATTAGTTCCGTGCGTATTTGCCTCGTTCATGGCGCAGAGAATTGCGGTATTCTTTTCCATACGAACGATTCAGATTCCATACCCGGTGACGGATGTCCCGGAATTCTATTCATCAGCCTCGTTAAAGATGCTGCTTCTGGCGGTGGCGTGTGCATTGGCGGGATCGATGTTCTGCATCGCACTTCATTATACAGAAAAGATTTATAAAAAATATATTGAGAATCGCTATCTTCGCGTTGCAACAGGCGGCGTTGCAGTGATTGTTCTGACCGCACTGGTTGGAAATCAGGACTATCTCGGACTGGGAACGGAGATGATCCATTCCAGCTTTGATGTTCCACTTGGACTTCAGGTGTTTCTTTTGAAGATGCTGTTCACCTGCATCACATTATGTGCAGGTTTTAAGGGCGGTGAGATTGTACCGAGTCTCTTTATTGGAGCGACATTAGGCTCCGCGATGTCAGTTTTGATTGGTCTGCCGGTTGACATTTGCGCTGCGTGTGGAATGGTCGGCGTGTTCTGTGCAGTGACAAACAGTCCGATTAGTTCCCTGTTGATTGCATTTGAGTTATTTGGCTTTGACGGGATGCCGTATTTCTGTTCGGTTGTCGCAATTAGTTATGTTCTGTCCGGCTATTATAGCCTGTATTCAGCCCAGAAGATTGTGTATTCGAAGGTGACACCGAAATTTATTGACCGAAAGACGAATTAATGCCACAGTGGCAATAGAATGCTGACTGAGTCAGCGTGAAAACATGAAGGAGGATCTAGCGTGAAGGATTTAAAGCATTTGTATTACTTTGAAAATATGCTGCAGGAGGCGAATAATGACCTGGTAAGACAGGCAACAGAAGAGGGGAAGATTGCAATTGGAAGCGTCTGTTCCCAGATTCCGGAACCACTTTTAAACCTTCCGGGATGTTTTTCTGTCAGACTGCGTGCTCCTCGAACAGGATCTATTGATATGGGGACTTACTATATGACGAGTCTCTTGTGCGAATGCTGCCGTGCACTGTTAGAGCGTGCATTAGAAGGCGGGTACAATTTTCTGGATTGTATACTTGCGCCGGATGCCTGTTCGCAGATGAACCGTTGCGTCGAAAATATTGAAAAACTGCAGCTCTGTACAAAAGATAAATTTTTTGTGGAATATGCGGATGTTCCGATGAAATGTGATGAGACGGCACTCAAGCATTATGTGCGCCAGATGAAGGCGCACTTACTTGAGCCGCTGCATGATACATATGATGTTGATATTACCGAGGAGGCGCTGCGTGAAGCAGTACGGCATCACAATGAAATCTGTCGTCTGCTAAATGAGATCGGTTCCTACCGGAAAGAGCACAACCCGAGAATCACGGGCTATGAATTTGCGGTGTTCTGTCTGGCAAGCTATGCGTGTCCACAGTATCTGCTGATAGACAAGCTGAGAGAAACGGCCGAAGAATTAAAGACGAGAAAAGCAGAACCGAACAATCCATTCCGTGCAAGGGTAGTGCTGATTGGTTCGGAAGTGGATGACCTGGACTTAATCAAACTGATCGAAGAATCTGGTGCGATGGTTGTCGCGGACCGCTTCTGTTTCGGATCATTTCCCGGAAGAGAAGAAATTCCAATGAATGATACAGAAGATGCACTCCTGCAGATCTGTCGGTTTTATATGACAAGTGGACAATGCCCGAGATTCATGAATACGGACAAGATCACAGAACGCAAAGAATATGTCGATCAGCTCGCGAAAGAATATAAGGCGGACGGTCTCATTTACCAGCAGATGAAGTTCTGCGATTACTGGGGGTATGAGAGAGCCAGTGCAGCACACATCATGCGCGAACAATATGGATATCCTGTGCTTTCGGTTGACCGTCCATATGTGGTTGGCGGTTCAGGGCAGCTTCGAACAAGGACGCAGGCATTTGTTGAAAGCATTGAGATGAAGAAATTACAGAATGAGGATAGGAAAGGCGGCGTGGCTGATGAGTAAGAATTTAGGGAGCGTATTACTTGGAAAATTGTATGGTGGCGGTGTCGCAAGGAAACACCGTGAGTGGCGCGGCGTCAAAGATACGTGGTATGATTATACAGAATGGCTTAAGATTTGGAAGACGTTAATCCAATTCACATCGAAGCCAAATAATATCAAGGGATTCTTTCGCTATCGGTGGATGATGAATTATCTGGCTGTTCCGGACTTTTTCGATCGGCACACAGAAGGGATGCGTGGAACGCAGCTTCGTATGGCGCATACAGGACTCGGTCTGATTGTCAGGGACATGTGTGATATGGTAACCACCATTTTCAAGGCAGATCCGGAGATTGGAAATGACACAGAACTGAATGAGAAAATTGTCTTATTTGATGAAAATATGATGAGTGAGATTATGGGCGGATTCCCGAACCTGACCTGGCTGTCCGTGGAAGTGCCGTCTATTTACACTAGTGCGATGATGGCACAAAAGGGCGTATCACATTATCTGGATGTATGTGAAGCATACGGGATTCCGAGCGATGTGTGTCCGATGCCGGCAGCGGAGCTTGGCGTTGTCATTGCAAATGATTTCCCAAAGGTTGGAAAATGCGCCGTGCAGTGCAACACGACCTGCGATGGGAGTGCAATGGGAAATGGCGTTCAGAACCTGTTTCGCGATATTCCGTCCTTCCAGCTGGCAGTTCCCATCCGTCACCGTCAGGAAAGTGTGCAGGAATACGCTGCCGATGAGATTAAGAATGCGATTCATTTTATCGAGGAGCAGACGGGAGAACAGTTCGACTGGGATTATTTCTTCTCCTGTATGAAGCGATTTAATAAAGAGACTGAGCATATGCTGGATTGGTTCGACATTTCCACGACGGATTATCCACAGATGATCGGTGTAAATCTCGCGCTTTACCGCTACGGAGTCTACCAGGCGGCAGGCGGACGTAATGAGGAATTTTTAAGCACGGATCAGAAACTGTCGAAGATGGCGCGGGATGCCTATAACAGAAAAGAGCTGACCGTGACAGAGCCGCGTCACCGCGCAATCACCTGGGGTGTACAGGCTGCATATTATACAGCACTTCCGGTATGGCTGCAGAATTGCTGGGGCATCGTGCCACTGTGTGACATGTTAAGCTTAGTGTCAACCAGAATGATTCACACGGAGGATAAGGAACAGGCGATACTGGACCTTGCTTATCTCTATGAAAATATGATTATGAGAAACCGCTCAAATGGCGGGTACGAGACGGGCGTAGAAGCATTGTGGCGCTACTGCGAATATTTCCACGCAGACATGGTCATTATGTATTCCCACATGGGCTGCAAGGCCATGTCCGGTTACCATGGATTATTTGAAGAAGAGGCGAGAAAACGAGGCATCCATCTGATCTGGGTTACACATAATCTGATGCAGCCGGAAGGTGCGTCCAGAAAAGAAATGCGCACCGAAGTCAACCGTTATATGAGGACGGTTCTGCGGGAAGAACCGTTGGATCCTTCACTGGAAGATTTCGAAGATTCCATGTGCTGGTAAGAAAGGAAAAACTATGCAATATCAATATGACATACCGTCATCGTTCTGGAGTCTGTTCCGCTCCGGGAACCGTGACACGTATATCGAAGCCCTGCTGTGTATCAGTGAGGAATATGAATATAACAACTATTTTCTGAGCCGGGATGTCTGTCTGCAGGTTCTGAGCGATCTCTATACAAAGCAGAGAATCACGCTGGAAAAGGAAGAACTGGAAAGTGATCTTGATGTGCTTGAGACACCGGCGAACCGGATTTTAAACTGGCTGGTGCGCACACAGTGGCTGAAGAAACTGGATGATTATAATACGATGACGGTCAATATCGTAATCCCGGATTATACGGCTGTCTTTATCGATGCTTTTGACCGTCTGGTCAATGAGCAGCTCGAAGACACAGAAGTCTATATTCAGAATGTCTATGCAACACTGTTCTCGTTTCGAAATGATGCAAAAGCAAATGTCAGTATGCTCAAAACGGCACTGGTCAATACGAGAAAACTCAATAAAGCGCTGCAGGACATGCTGCACAATATGGATAAGTTCTTCGGAAAGCTGTTGGATTCCCAATATTATGGAGATGTGCTTTCCGAGCATCTAGAAGGTTATGTCGAGGAAGTTGTAAAGAAAAAGTATCACATTTTAAAGACAAGCGATAACTTTTATATCTATAAAAATGACATCAAGCAGTGTATCAGGCAATTGCGTGAGGATGAGCAGACGATGGAAATCTACGAGATTCTGGATCTGATTGAGCGGGGATTTGATGACATCGAGCAGCGCATTGCCAATATGGACCGGGAGCACAGCAAATATATCCGTGCAACGGTAACGAGACTGAACTATCTCCTGAGTGATGAACGGGACATGCAGGGGCTGGTAGCACAGCTCCTGTCCGCGATTGCTGATCCTAAGAAGGGTGAGGAACATCTCACCGCAATCAGTGAGAAGATGAACTGTTCAACGGTGGAAATTCTGGCAGAGAATTCTCTGTATACGCGAAGACGGCGTAAGAATTTTGTCAGTGAGATGCAGCCGGATGAGAAGATGCCGGAGCTCTCACGAGAAGACGTTCTAAAGATGAACAGGCTTCACAACCGCTACAGCAGGAAGCAGATTGAAGAATTCGTGCAGGAGAGAATGCAGGAGGGAGTCTTAAGGGCACAAGACCTGGAAATCAGTGACGATGAGACCTTTGAAAAACTGATTCTGGCGTATGATTACAGCATTCGCAGAGGCAGCAAATTCAAGACACTTCCGGGCGATGTGGAAGTGATTGAAAATGGAAAATACAGTTATCCGGGATTTGTGTTCGTAGCAACCGGAAAAAGTGGAGGAACTATATGATAGAGTACTATGATCAGTTGACGCAGGAAGAACAAGAACAGATTGAGCATGTGATTGGAATTCTGCTAAAGCAGACCTACGTTCTTGAACGGAAATATGACAAACGTTCGGGACGTATGACATTTCATAAGGAGTATCGAATCTGTAATAAGCATCTGGAATTTTTACGGGAATATTTCAAGATTGCAGGGATTCGTCTGATGGATAATACCCAGATGGGAATCATCTATATACAGGGAGAGAGTGTGCTTGGCGAGAAGCTGCCGAAACTTGCGACCATCTATCTGCTGATTTTAAAGCTGCTTTACGATGAGAAGATGGCGAGGGCGTCCACAAGTGTTAATGTTATCGTAACGCTTGGCGAAATCAGTGGAAAAGCGGGAGACCTTCGTGTGCTGAAAGGACTTTCTTCCATCACGGAGATCCGCAAGACCATTGCACTGCTGAAAAAATATCAGATGATTGAACCACTGGATGTCTTAGAAGAAATCAATGAGAATACAAGAATGGTTGTCTATCCGAGTATTCACGCGGTGCTGCTCAGTGCAGATGCGACAAAGCTGCTGGAGAGCTTTCAGGATGAGGGCGATGAAGAAGACACTGCTTTGATCGAGGAAATACTGGACGAATCAGTGAGAGAGGAGGATACGGATGGAAGAGAAGAAACAGAGCTACAAGGCGCTGACGAAGATTTGTCTGAATAACTGGCATTATATTGACCATAAAGTATTGTCCTTAAATGAGAATATCAACTTCTTTACGGGGCATTCCGGAAGTGGAAAATCGACCGTCATTGATGCGCTGCAGATTGTGCTTTATGCAAATACCGATGGACGTGGTTTTTTTAACAAGGCAGCAGCAGACGATTCAGATCGAAACCTGATTGAGTACCTGCGCGGAATGGTCAGCATTGGAGAGAATAACGATGTTGAATACCTGAGAAACAAGAATTTTTCCACGACCATCGTAATTGAGATGATGAACATGAAAACACGGGAGCAGGACTGCGTCGGTATCGTCTTCGATGTAACAACCGCGACGAATGAAATAAACCGTATGTTTTTCTGGCATAAGGGTCCTCTCATGGATAAGCTTTACCGCTACTCGGACCGGTGTATGGCAACCACGGAGGTGAAGGAATACCTTCAGAGAAATTGTTCAAAAGAGGAGTGCTTTTACACTTCGAACAATGAACATTTTCGAAGAAATCTATATGATATTTATCTGGGCGGACTGGACATGGAAAAATTCCCGCGCCTGTTCAAACGTGCGATTCCATTTCGCATGAATATCAAATTAGAGGACTTTGTAAAAGAATACATTTGCATGGAACAGGATATTCACATCGAGGATATGCAGGAAAGCGTCATGCAGTACGGCCGTATGCGCAAGAAGATTGAGGACACGTTGACGGAAATCCGTGAGCTGGAGGATATTCACGCGACGTATGAGAACTTTGAAGAAAAACAGAATCAGATGGATCAGTTGGCGTACCGTATGAAACGCCTGGAAATGAAAGAGCTGGAGCAGAATCTGAAGGAATTTCAGGAAAAGATTGCGCAGGCAGAACAGGAGCGCAGTCTTCAGGAGAAGCTCAAGGCAGAGCTGGAACTTCGCAAAAACGAAATTGCCGAGATGCATCTTGCAATTCGCCAGAAGATTAATAACAGTGGCTATGACCAGCTGGAGACGAAGCTTGCGGCTGCAACTGAAATGCTGGAGCGTCTGGAAAAAAGCAGAGGCAAGTGGCAGCAGATCGCGCAGGCAATCGGTCAGTGGAAGGAACAGGAGCTCACACCAAACCAGACATTGTGGGATATCGAAAAGTTCCAAAAGGGAAACATTTCCGAGGGCGAGCTTGCCCGTCTGAAAAGGGATCTGGAGGAAATTCTAGATGAAGTCAAAGATGACCTGACCTCCGGTAAACGTGAATTAAAGGAAATGCGTGAGGAACTAAACAAGATTACAGAAGACTTGAAAGTTCTGCGCGGCGGGGAGAAGGGGTATCCGAAAATACTGGAAGAAGCCCGTTATGAACTCCGCAACAAGCTGCGTGAACGCTGTGGAAAGTTTGTCAACGTTCATATTCTGGCAGATCTTCTTGATGTAAAGAACGAGGAGTGGCACAATGCAGTCGAGGGGTATCTTGGCTGGAATAAGCTGGCGCTCATCGTGGAACCCAAATACGTCAAATACGCATTTGAAATCTATGAGGAAATGGACAAGAAACGTTTCTGGCGGGTGTCGATTGTAGATACACTGCGCGTATCGAAAAAGGAATGGGAATTAAAACCAAATGCATTGGCTGAGGAAGTGACCGCAAAAGAGACTTATGCACAGAGCTTTGTGAATTTCCTGCTTGGAAAAGTGATCAAGTGTGAAAATGTGCAGGAGCTGCGCAGATTCCGCGTGGCGGTTACGAAAGACTGCCTTTTGTATCAAAACTTCCAATTGCGCCGTATGAATCCGGATAACTATACCGTTCATGCATATATTGGCGAGTCGTCACTTCGCCAGAGGATCAAACGTCTTGATGAAGAGCGCAAAGAGAAGCAGAATCGCCTACTTCCGTTAGAGGATGAAATCAATCAGTTGAAAATTGTATCCAATATGCAGCAGCTTGCGCTGCCGGTCGAAGACTATCTGGAAATGTTAAAGGATATGAAAGATATTTCCACAAAGCAGCGTGAGAAAGATACCCTGCGAAAGCAGATGGAACAGCTGAAGGAAGAGTCTGTATCCGTCCTGAAAGAGGAAGAAGCGCGCATTATAGAGCAGGAAAAGGCGGTCGGAGAGGAATGGGATAAGCTGATCAATGATATCCATGATAAAGAGCGGGATACGAACCGATATCAGGATCAGATTCTGATTGATAATGAAGAACTTGTGCAGATGAACCGCGAGTTTGCACAGGATCCGGAATTCGAGCAAAGTTTTCATACGTTTTTAGAGGAGAAGAAGGACAAGACCATCGACTCTATGAAGAACATGACAGCTCGCAGACAGAGCGCAGTGCAGGACGAATTAGAACATGCACACAACCGCCTGATTGATATCCGGACGCAATATCTGACGAAGTATCCAAACCGTAACTTCTCAGCCAGCACAAAGGAGAACACGGATTATGATGCGCTGTTAAATGAGATGCAGTGTGAGGAGCTTGAGAAATTCAAGGAAGAAGCAAAAGAGCAGGCAAAAGCGGCAGTGGAACATTTCAAAGATGACTTTATCTTTAAGATTCGAAGTGCCATCAAAGAGGCATATCAGCGCCGCGATGAATTAAACCGTATTATCAACAAGCTGGATTTTGGTAAGGATAAATACCAGTTCCGTATCACGAAGAATAAAGGTCCGGACGGCGAGTATTACAGAATGTTCATGGATGATTCACTGGAAATTGATCCGTCGAGCCTAACCAACAACATGGATCAGCAGATGGACATTTTCTCGATGGAACATGAAGATCAGTATGGGGAGCTTATGAACGATCTCATTAATATCTTTATTCCACCGGATAATGCAACTCCGGAAGAACTGGAAGAGGCAAAGCGCAACATGGATAAATACGCAGATTACCGCACTTATCTGTCATTCGATATGGAACAGATCATTCAGGGAGAAGAGAAGCTGACGATCGGTCTGAGCAAGATGATTAAGAAAAATTCCGGCGGTGAGGGACAGAATCCTTTATATGTCGCACTTCTTGCGAGTTTCGCGCAGGCGTATAAGGTTGGAATGCCGGCAAAACTGCAGCGTTATCCATCGATCCGTCTGGTTATCTTAGACGAGGCATTTTCCAAGATGGACGCGGAAAAGGTAGCCAGCTGTATCGCGCTGATTCGTGGTCTTGGCTTTCAGGCAATCATCAGTGCGACGAATGATAAGATTCAGAATTACCTTGAAAACGTAGACAAGACCTTTGTGTATGCAAATCCGAATAAGAAGAGTATCTCTATTCAGGAATTTGAGAAGAAAGAATTTGGGGAATTGATGACGGAGGAAGCGTAAAGGTAAGATTCTTTGTCACGTCATGCCGTCCAAAAGAATATAGAAAAAGGAGGTGTTACAATATGATATTATTATGTTACTCAAAATGTTCTACCTGCAAAGCAACCATACAGGAACTGGACAATGCCGGTGTCAGGTATGAAAGCAGAGATATCAAAGAAGAGAATCCGGACTATGAAGAATTGAAGAAATGGTATCAGGCAAGCGGACTGCCTCTTAAAAAGTTCTTTAATACGTCAGGGCTGATCTACAAGTCGATGCAGCTAAAGGATAAGCTGCCGGACATGACGGAAGAAGCGCAGCTAAGACTTCTTGCGACAGACGGGATGCTGGTGAAACGTCCGATGATGATTGATGGAAATGCAGTCTATATCGGGAAGAAAGATATTTTACAAAAATATATAGTATAGAGAAATAAAAGACAGAGATAAAAACGCAACGTACATTTTTGCAAATGTACCAGAGCCGGTAGGTAGCCCGGCCGTCCTATTATAAGATAGGGTAAGTAACCTGCCCCTCCGGGTTGTCCATTCTTTGTTCGTAACAATCATATCAAGGAGGGATTATTATGAACAAAGTAACAAGCAGCCTTATTGTGTTATTCGAAGAACCATTTTGGATTGGAGTTTTTGAAAAGGTCGAGGATGGACGGCTATCTGTGGCAAAGGTGACATTTGGTGCAGAACCGAAAGACTATGAAATTCTTGCGTTTGTTTTGCAACACGATTACGATTTGTGCTACAGTCCGGCTGTGGCAACTGCGGTGAATGAGCGAAAGAAGAATCCAAAGAGAATACAGCGTGATGTGAAAAAACAGCTTCAGGTAACCGGAATTGGCACGAAATCGCAACAGGCACTCAAACTACAACAGGAAGAATTCAAATCAAACCGCAAGCTTCGGAGCCGGGAGCAAAAAGAGGCGGAGGCAGAGAGACGGTTTGAATTGAAACAGCAAAAGAAAAAGGAAAAACACAGAGGACATTGATGCAGCTCCGAAATAGATAATCAGATGAGGTAAGGTCTATGAGACTAAAAAATGTACTAATCGTGGTGGAAGACGTGGAACGTTCGAAAAAATTCTATAAAGATTTATTCGGACTGGATGTGATTTTAGACAATGATGGAAATGTAATCTTAACAGAGGGGCTTGCTCTTCAGGATAAGAAGATCTGGCAGTCTTTTATCCAACGAGATGTAATAGATCAAAACAATGCTTCGGAATTGTATTTTGAAGAAAAGGACATGGAAGGCTTTGTGAAGAAGCTGGAAGGCTATGAGATGCCGATTGTTTATGTGAATGAGCTGATGCAGCATTCGTGGGGACAATGGGTCGTAAGGTTTTATGATCCGGATGGAAATTTGATTGAAGTCGGGACACCTATGTAAGAGAAAGCCCTCGTATACCAACACTGTTCTGGGCAGTTGTGGCATACGAGGGCTTTCTCTTTGTGAAGCTGCAAAAATAAGTGCTATGGACGTTGTCCGGAACCGCCCTGCAGTTCAATCGTCTCACCAGACATATATTTGAAGTCCGGTGTTGCGAGCTGAACACATACACGTCCGATATCCTTTTCAGGATCACCAAAACGTCCCATAGGAATCCCGTGGATATTACGTTCATATGCCTCCGGCTGGTACTCTTTCCACATCTCGAGCTGAGCTGTATAAGCGAGAGGGCATACGATATTGACATTGATATTATCCTTGCCCCATTCTGTTGCGGCTACGCGGGAAAGTCCGCGGATTCCCTCTTTGGCAGCAGCATAGGAACACTGACCGAAGTTGCCGAACAGACCGGCACCCGATGCAAAATTAATAACAGATCCCTGTGTTTCTTTCAAATATGGATAGCATTCACGCATGTAAAGGAATGCAGAATACAGTCCGGAATATACAGCGAGGTTAAACTGCTCCATTGTGTGGTCAGCCAAAGTGACACCGGATGCAGAAGCCTGCGCATTGTTTACAAGAATATCAATCTTGCCGAAGGTCTCAATTGTCTTTGCAATCACAGCTTTTGCATTGGCTTCATTGTCTCCGCCTGCACTGATATCGGCTTGAACAGGAAGCACTTTGATTCCGTAAAGACGCTCTAATTCTTCTTTGGCGTCCTCAAGTTTTTTGACATTACGTCCGGTAATTACGAGGTTCGCACCCTCTTTTGCATAAGCGGTTGCGATACCATAGCCGATGGCGCCAATGTCACCAGCTTTTGTCATTGCTTTGCCGCCACCGGTAATGATGGCAACCTTGCCTTCTAATAATTTTCCCATGATAATAACCTCCTTCTGACTTTTATCTATATATTTTTAGTGTAGCACATTGCCTGTAAAAGTACTAGCGGTGAAAAAGGAGAAAGTATATTAATCGGTTCCATTTGACACGCATATGTCGGATATATATAATAGAGGCAATGAGTGGAAATACGGAGGTGGCACCGATGAAATATCAGGAATTGGCAAATAAGATTAAAAAGAACATAGAGGAAGGACTTTACCGGGATACCGAAAAGCTTCCGACTGAGGAGAATCTGGTGGAGCAGTATGGGGTCAGCAAATACTGCGTACGGAATGCAATTAGCATTCTCGTGGAATTTGGATTGGTATATCCGGTTCAGGGGAGCGGAATGTACATCAGAGACAGTAAACGAGAAGGCTGTCTGAGTCTTCGTAATACACGGGGCGTGACGGAAGAACTCGCCGGACATACCGTGAAGACAAAGGTAGTTCATCTAGAGAAGATACCGGCGACGGAGAAGGTTGCGAAGCGTATGAAATGTAAGCTGGGAACACCGGTTTATTATATCATTCGAGCTAGAAGTGTTGACGGCGAACCGCTGTCGGTTGAGTATACGTACTACAATCAGAAAATCGTCCATGTCATTGACAAAAAGATTGCAGAAGGTTCGCTCTTCGGGTATATCAAGAATGATCTGAAGTTAAGCATTGGTTTTGCGGACAAGATCCTCAGGTGCGACAAGCTGACACAGGAAACAGCGGAGCTTTTGGGACTTGCAACAGGTGATCCAGCGCTCATTATTGAAGATGATGCCTATTTGTCAAATGGAAAGATGTTTAATGCTTCGGTTGTATTTTATAATTACAAAATTGCAAGGTTCTTTGAGCTTGCAGAAATGAGATAGGAGACAGAAAAATTTTGTTTTAGAATATAGATAAATTCCGAGTGTAGGTGAACTCGGAATTTTTTTGTTTATGTTGTGGTATATTTACGTTTGATGATTCTGAAATATGTGATGTAAAATGTCAGCATAATCAATAAAAAAGAATAATTCATCCAAAGCATGAAACAAAATTTCATAAAAAATGTGATTTGTTGACAATAATATTTTGGATGTTATTATGAGTTTATTAAGGTCGACCGAGAATAAAAGAAAGAGAGGTGTGGGAGGATGGAGATGCGTCACTACACACAAGATGATGAAAAGCAGGTAGTTGATTTATGGAATCGTACATGTATATTTGATCCCATTGATACAAGGAAGTTTCGCAGACAGGCAATATTAGATGAGAACTTTGATGTAAATCTGAGCTGGGTTGCAGTTGCAGAGGGAAGAATCGTGGGATTTATTTATGGGACAAGACGAAAATTTCCATATTTGGAACGTGGATTAGAACCGGAGCGAGGGTGGATTAATGTTTTGTTTGTTGAATGCGAATATCAGCACCGTGGTATTGGAAGTAAATTACTTGAAAATTGTGAAAAGGCTTTAAAAAAAGCTGGAAGCAAAAATATTATACTTGGTTCATATTCTCCTAATTATTTTTTCCCGGGAATCGATGCGGAAAATTATTCGGCGGCTGTCGGTTTTTTCGAAAAACATGGATACGTTTCAAAAGAAGAACATTACTCGATGGGAAAGAATCTGCATGGCTATCAGATTCCAAAGGATACATTGCAGAAACAAAAAGAAGCGGAAAAGAAAGGATACAAGTTTATTGGATTTCAGTATGTGTATGCACTTGAATTATTAGAGTTTTTAAAATGTGAATTTGGAGGAGGATGGAAAAGAAATGCATTGCTTGCCATGCAAAAGGAAGTTGCGGAAGATGTAATTTTATTGGTACTGGATAATAACAATAAAATTTGTGGGTTTTGCATGAGAGCTATTGACGGGAATCCAATGCGATTTGGACCGATAGGAGTAGCTGAATCAGCAAGAAATGCAGGGATTGGCAGTATACTTTTGGATATTCAATGTTATGAAATGTGTAAAAAAGGGATATATAGAATGTATTTTATTACAACGGATGAGCTCGGGAAAAGATATTATGAACGACATGGCTTACAAGTGTTTCGTAATTTTTTATCTTATGAAAAATGTATCTGAAGGCAGTGAGAGAAAAAATCAGGTAAGTACAAGGAGGAACGATTATGGGAAAACAGGAAATCGCAACGAGAATTGTTCAAATGTTAGGTATGAAAGAGAATTTATTATCCATAGAAAATTGTATGACACGTGTGCGTATTCAGGTGAAAAATATTGAAAAATGCGAGCTGGAGAAGCTGAAAAAGGAAGAAAGCATTTTGGGTATAAACGTACAGGGAAATAATGTTCAACTAGTGGTGGGACCCGGAAAGAGCAGCAAAATTGCAATGGACATTTCTGAGCTTACAGGAATAAAAAACAATGAGGTGGATGAAGCTGCAATTCTCAAACAAGAAAATCAAGAAAAGAATAACACTCCGTTTAAAAGAATTCTGAAAAAAATAGCGCATGTTTTTATTCCCATTTTACCAGCATTTATTGCGTGCGGACTAATGGTAGCCATTTATGAAGCGGGATATGTATTTTTTCCGGGTTTAAAAGAAGCAGATTTTGGAAAGATATTATCAGCGATCGCGTACTCGGTATTTACAATTCTTCCAATCATTGTAGGATACAATACAGCAAAAGAATTTGGGGGCTCACCGATCTTGGGTGCTGTACTTGCATCAATTCTAAACACAGCGGAGATTACCGGAATCCACATTTTTGGTATTGAGTGCACGGCTGGTCGTGGTGGTGTGATTTCGGTTTTGATTGTTGCCGCAGTTGGCGCAAAGCTTGAACGAGTGATTCGGAAAAAGATGCCGGAAATATTGGATACATTCTTGACACCGCTGATTACAATTTTTATTATGACATTTGTGGGACTGATTGTATTTCAGCCAGTTGCAGGATTCGTTTCGGATGCAGTTGGAAATTTTGTTCAGTATATTATCTATAATGTACCTGCTTTAGCGGGACTGGCTACACTGGTGTATCTACCTCTTGTCATGACGGGAATGCATCATGGATTGATTGCAGTAAATGCACAGCTCATCAGTGACTTTGGAGTTACGTATCTCTTGCCAGTCACCTGTATGGCAGGCGCGGGACAAGTAGGAGCAGCATTTTATGTATTCTTAAAAACAAAGAATAAACGGATAAAAAAGGTATGTAGGAACGCACTGCCGGTTGGAATGCTGGGAATAGGCGAACCATTGATGTGGGGGGTTACAATACCATTAGGAAAGCCGTTTATCGCATCATGTCTGGGAGGCGCGGTAGGTGGAAGTGCAATGGCAATTATGCATGTTGCCGCAAAGATACCAGAATTGTCGGGATTGCAGTTATCTTTGATTACAACGAGTCCGATTAAATATCTGATTGGTGTTGCAATTTCTTATGCTGCAGGCTTTCTGTTTTGCATGCTGTTGGGATTCAGTGATCCGGAGGAAGAGTAAAAACATATGAAGAGCGTACTTGTCAGATTTCAGGAATATGAAGCAAAAGTAAGTGGAGCAGAACGGCTGGTTGTTCGATTTATTCAGGAACATCCAAAAGAGTCATCAGCTTATAGTATACATCAATTGGCTGAAGCTTCATTTTCATCAGCGTCAACGATTGTGAGATTATGTAAGAAAATGGGATTTTCTGGATACAAGGAATTTCAAAAAGTATTGATTGCAGAAATGAGCATTCGAGAGGAAAGCGACAATGCAAAAAATCAGGATATACAAAAGGATGATAAACTGGAAAATCTAATTGCAAAAGTAACATATAAAAATATTGTTTCTTTAGAAAAGACTAGAAAATTGTTAGACGAAGAGGTAGTAAAGCAATGTGTCGATTTATTGGGGGAGTGTAGAAATATCTGTTTTTTTGGTATTGGATCTTCGCTTCTTGTAGCGCAGGATGCTTATATGAAATTTTTAAGAATAGGTAAAATATGTTTTGTTCATGATGATTGCCATGTGCAATTTCTTCATGCGAAGAATCTGAGCTCGAAAGACGTAGCAATTATAATCAGTTACTCTGGACTGACGGAGGAGATGATTCGATGTGCTGAAATGGCAAAGGAAAAAGGAGCGTCTGTAATTGCCGTTACGAGATTTGCTGATTCAAAACTTGCACGTATTGCAGATTACAAATTATATGTGGCGGCTTCTGAGGTCCTGATACGAAGTGGAGCAATGTCATCGAGAATTTCTCAGTTAAATGTTGTAGACATTTTATACACTGCTTATTTAAACCAGCATTTTGAAGAGACAGCTATGCAGGTGAAAAAAACATATATACCAAAAGGGCAGGATAAGGATAGCTAAAGCCAGAGAGGGGTACGAAATGGGAAAAGAACAATGGGAAGTGTTGAGTACAGAAGTGGAAAATCCAAGGTCAAAGAGTTTGGACACAATGAAGATTCGTGACTTACTGATTCTGATGAATGAGGAGGACGAGAAGGTTATTCGAACAGTGCGAGAGGCCATTCCGACGATCGAACTGGCAGTTCAAAAGGTTATTCATGTTTTGGAAAATGGAGGAAGACTGATATATGCAGGTGCTGGTACGAGCGGGAGAATGGGCGTTATGGATGCGGTAGAATGTGTTCCGACGTTTTCTACAACAGATGAAGTGATTGCGATTATGGCAGGAGGGAAAAGTGCATTTTCAACAGCGGCTGAAGGCGCGGAGGATTCAGAAAGACTGGCAGAAAGAGATTTAGCAGAAATTGGATTGAAAAAGGATGATGTGATTCTGGCTGTTGCTGCATCTGGACGGACACCATATTGTATAGGTGCATTAAAGGAAGCTCGAAAAAGAGGTGCGGGATGTATGAGTCTTGCCTGTAATCATCATGCAGTTCTTTCACAATATGCCGATATCGCAATAGAAGTAGATGCAGGACCGGAAATATTGACCGGATCAACTAGATTAAAAGCAGGAACTTGCCAAAAATTGATTTTAAATATGATTTCAACTTCGGCGATGGTTGGTGTTGGAAAAGTATATAACAACTATATGGTAGACATGAAAGCAACGAATCATAAGTTGGAGGAACGTGCAAAAAGAATTGTTATGGAAACGACGCAGTGTTCTGAAAAACAAGCAGTTTTAGCTTTACAAGACGCAGGAAAATCGATAAAGACAGCAATTGTGATGTTATTAACAGGGGTATCCCGTGATGAAGCAGAACGGAAAATAGTAGAAGCAAAAGGATTTGTAAATAAGTGCGTATAAAAAGAAATTTGCTATAGATAAGACGATGGCACCAATTATCTGCTATACCAATGATGAAGTAGGGAATGTTTTTATTCCCTGCTTTTTCTTGCGATTTTATTGTAATAATAGACAAAAAATGAGATGGAAAAATGTAGAAAGTAGACAAAAAGTAAATTCATTCGAATGAATATATTGACAGGAGCGTAAAAAGTGCTATACTCAAAACGTAAAATACATTCGAATGAATTCAAACAAGAAAGGAATGAAGAAAAATGTTAGTAATCAGATTATTTTGCAATCAGGGTATGTCAACAAGTCTTCTTGTCAACAAGATGAGAGACGCTGCTGCAAAGCAGGGGATTGAAGTCGATATCGCGGCATATCCGGCAAACGAATTAGCCGATCGCCTGGATGGTGTTGACTGTGCGTTACTTGGACCACAGGTTGGATACATGAAGGGAAAAATGGGTGAGATCTGCGCAGCAGAGAACGTACCAATGGATGTAATTCCAATGGTGGATTATGGAATGTGTAACGGAGAAAAAGTATTAGAGTTTGCGAAAAATTTAGCAGGCAAATAAAAAGTGGGGGCAAAAAATGAAAGATTTTTTAAATGAAAAGATAGTACCTGGCATTATGAAATTTGTAAATACAAAAGCAATGCAGGCACTCAAGAATGGTTTATTATATGCAATGCCAATGATGATGATTGGAGCCGTATTTTTGTTAGTTGCCAACTTCCCAATTCCAGCATTTACAGCAGCAATGGAGAAGGCGGGAGTTACAGCAATCTTAAATCAGGCAACGAACAGTACATTTTCAATTATCGCGGTAATTGCAGCTATCGGTATAGGATATACATATGTAAAGAATGAAGGATATAACGGTCTTCCAGCAGGTGTGATTGCTCTTTGTTCTTATCTGATCCTCCAGCCAGGTTCTGTTCTGGGCGAAGATGGATCAAGCATCGGTGTTATCATGAAGACATGGACAGGTGGTCAGGGAATGATCGCAGCCATCATCAGTGGTCTGTTAGCTGGATGGGTTTACAGCATTTTCATGAAGAAGAATATTACAATTAAGATGCCAGACGGAGTGCCAGAGGGTGTTATGAATGCATTCGTTGCATTAATTCCTGGAGCAGTTATCATCGCAGGAGCAACTGCAATCTTTGCTTTCTTCCAGCTTGTACTTGGAACAACACCAATTGAGTGGATCTACAAGATTCTTCAGATTCCTCTTCAGGGACTTACAGATTCATTTGGCGGCGTACTTGCAATGGGATTCGTAATTCCATTCTTCTGGTTCTTCGGTATCCACGGATCTACATTGATCGGTGATGGAATTATGGGACCTCTGCTTCTTGCAAACTCTGCTGACAATCAGGCTATCTTAGATGCAGGAATGAAGCTTACAGTTGCAAATGGCGGACATATCGTTACAAAACAGTTCTTAGATCAGTTTATGACAGTCACAGGTTCCGGAGTTACAATCGGACTGGTAATGTTCATGGTATTCTTTGCAAAATCAAAACAGATGAAAGAAATCGGAAAACTTGGTTTCCTGCCATCTTTCTTTAATGTAAATGAGCCAGTATTGTTCGGTACACCAATTGTACTGAATCCAATGTTAATCGTACCATTTATTGCAATGCCTATGATTTCAGGAATTATTGAGTACTTCGCACTATATACCGGACTTTGTCCATTATATGGCGGTGTCATTGTTCCTTGGACAACACCACCGATTATCTCAGGCTTCCTTGTTGGAGGTTGGAGAACTGCATTGCTTCAGCTTGTAATTCTTGTGCTTTCATTCTTCGTATACCTGCCATTTATCAAAGCGGTAGACAAAAGATGTGTGAAACAGGAGCAGGATGCACTTACAGCAGAAAAATAATAGAAACCGGGAATCGATCATTTTGAGAGGATAATACATATGGAAGAATTAGAATTAATCTGTTTTCAATTAATTACTGCTGCAGGTACAGCAAAATCGAACTATATTGGAGCAATTCAGTGTGCCAAAGAAGGAAACTATGAAGAGGCAGAGAATCTGATTGCAGAAGGCGATAAGATTTTAAGTGAAGGACATGCGCCACATACGGATATGATTCAGAAAGAAGCTGCAGGAGAGCCGGTACAGATGTCACTGATTCTTGCACATGCAGAAGATCAGATGATGAGTACGGAAGTATTTAAAGTTTTGGCAGAAGAGATGATTCAATTATATAAGAAAGTAAATGCATAAAGAATAATAGAGGTGACAACATGAGTTTATCACAGAATTTTCTGTGGGGAGGTGCTGTCGCAGCACATCAGCTAGAAGGCGCTTGGAATATAGACGGAAAAGGAGTGAGTGCGGCAGACGTTATGACTGCCGGCGCTCATGGTGTGAAACGTAAAATCACAGATGGAGTGTTGGACGGAGAAAATTATCCAAACCATCGAGGAATTGATTTTTATCACACATACAAGGAAGATATCGCGCTGTTTGCTGAGATGGGATTCAAATGTTTCCGCACATCAATTGCGTGGACAAGAATTTTCCCGACAGGGGAGGAAACAGAACCGAACCAGGCAGGTCTGAAGTTTTATGACGATCTGTTTGACGAGATGATACAAAATGGAATGGAACCAGTTGTAACATTATCCCATTTCGAAATGCCATATCATCTTGTAAAAAAATACGGTGGTTTTCGAAGCCGAAAGGTCATTGACTGCTTTGTGAAATATGCAGTGGCAGTGATGGAGCATTACAAAGATAAAGTAAAATATTGGATGACATTTAACGAGATTAATAACCAGACCAATATGAAAAATGAAATCTTTGCCTTCAGTAATTCAGGAATTATTTTTGAAGAAGGCGAGAACCGTGAGCAGACGGTATATCAGGCAATTCATCATGAGATGGTTGCGAGTGCATTGGTGGTGAAAGCGGGACATGAGATCAATCCGAATTTCCAGATCGGATGTATGCTTGCTATGGTTCCGGTTTATCCGGCAACCTGTAATCCGGACGATGTGATGCGCTGCGAAGAGGTTATGCGGGATCGTTTCCTTTTTACAGATGTACATGTCAGAGGTGCATATCCATCTTATGCAAAGACCAATTGGAAGAATAAAGGCATCGAGATTCACATGGAGCCGGAAGATGAGAAGATATTATTGGAAGGCACTGTGGATTATATCGGAATCAGTTACTATATGTCCAGCACCGTCATTGCTGATGAGAGTGCACCGGATATTTTGGAATCGGGATTTCCTGGAACTGTCCGCAATGAGTTTATTGAAATCTCTGACTGGGGCTGGCAGATTGACGCAGTAGGGCTTCGCTATAGTCTGAATGTCTTATACGAGCGTTATCAGAAGCCGATCTTTATTGTAGAAAATGGATTCGGTGCCTATGATAAGGTCGAAGAGGACGGAAGTATTGACGACACCTATCGAATCAATTATCTCGAGAAGCATATCAGACAGATGAAAAAGGCAATTGAGCTTGACGGAGTGGATGTACTTGGATATACAATCTGGGGCTGCATCGATGTCATTTCCTTTGGAACCGGTGAGATGAAGAAACGTTATGGAATGATCTACGTTGATCAGGATGACGAAGGAAACGGAAGTTTAAAAAGAAGTAAAAAGAAGTCATTCGACTGGTATCAGCAGGTGATCGCTACGAATGGCGAAAGCATTGCGAAATAGTATAGTGTCAAAAAGGTGTAACAGCAAATCGCTGTTACATCTTTTTTTTATTCCAAAACAAATCATAAATACTTGAGTTTCCGCAAAATGTAATTTCAAAAGAGATAACTTCTTCTAAAGTACCAATCTGTCCTATTTTTGAAAAAAATGAAAAGACAGTATTGTGAATAGAGGTACTGAAATAAGCCCCGCCG
>JAQUVD010000076.1 GCA_028693555.1 Hespellia sp. | reverse complement strand
GTAATATCAAATGCTTCTAGCAGCTTACAACCACATTTTTCTCCATCAGAAAGCATTTGAACAATCTGTAATCGGTTACTGTCTCCAAGTGCCTTACAAATTAGTGCTACATCTATCGTGTTCATATCGTCCTCCTTACATAGATATCTGTCTATGTATATATTTATACATCATACATAGATAGATGTCAATGCTTTTATTAAAAAAGAAGAGAACCAATATGCTATTTGATTCCCCACTGCAGATTCCGATTTGTCGATTTCTTATAATTTAAATTCTATACTAAGAATATCACACATTACTGATTTCCTCAACGTAATAGTGGCAATCCACCATTCAGCAGATCGCCACATATACATTTACCTTTCATCTCTATCCCATGACTTCTTCCGAGGTCTCTGTCTTTGGATTTCTCGCCTTTTATTCTCTTGCTTAATACGTTCCAGCTTTCCAGTAATACTTTCCTTCTTTTGTTGCAGTTCTGGCTTACTTCCAGTCTCTTTTTCATATTCCTGAAGAGCTACTCGATACTCCTTGTATGCCTTTTCCGATGCACTTAATTTCGCCATAAATTCCTTTACGCTCTTGAATTGATGTTTCTTTACAATGGCAGGGATTCCTTTCTCTAGGCTAACGAGGTCTTCTTTATACAATTCAATTCGCTCTTGAATTGCTTTACGTTCTTTGCCTTTGAACAATCCTTTGGTGTTAGTTAGTTCTCGTTTCAGTTCTTCGATACTGTCCTTCTTTGAATTTACCAATGCTGTTTGCCCTTTTAGCTCCCAATGAAGGTGAGCCAACTTCTCATACTCCGATGCAAGTTTTGACATCTTCGGACGTTCTGGAACGTGTTTCTCTACTGCTGGCTTCACTTCTGGAATCTTCACTGGCTCTTGAGGCATTGGTGTCTCTTTGTGCTTTACCTTATCAATCACATTACGGATAAAGAGTTCCAATGTTGTAATCGCAAGTTCTATTACTCTAGAAAAGAGTGCGGGATTTCTTCCATTCTGCTTGAAAGATTCCTTCGCCTTTTCGGAAATCTGTGTACGTTTCACTGCCATAACTTGCTTCTCGGACACTCCATTGACCAATGCATTATCTACGGTCATATTCCACCTAGTTCTTACCTCATTGTCAGCTTTAATCAATTCTGCTTTTGGGTTGTTCTTCCCAATCTTTTTCATTGGGAGATACACACCACCACGTTCAAACACTTTGAGGTGATCATTTTCATCTTTTACATATAAGTTAATCAAATCGGTATATGAACGTTTGACCTCATCTAAAAAGTCTTCTCTTTTGAATCTGCTATCCTTAATTGTAAACTGCTTTCGTTCATATACTTGTCCCTTCAAAACCACCTTGCAGCCTTCACGAATCTGTCCATTTTCATCTAGGATTTCCTTCTTAGTTCTAACGTGTTTTCCTGCCTCATCATAGAACATATTTCTTGTTGCAACCTTTTCAATTGCTTCATCCAATAGCTTACGCTCTGATAGGATAAGATGGATATGATAATTGGTTTTCCTTTTATTGTGATGCAATGCAGCAATACATTCTGTCCCATAATTCTGTTTGAAATGTTCTGTAAAAAGTTTTAGTAATGCATTAGGGTCATATTCAACCAGTTCCTCTGGCAATGCTATGATCAATTCTCTGGCTTCAATACACTTTCCATCCGTGCCACTTTTAGCAAATTCCTCTTGGTTACACTTTGCTAATTCCGACCAAAATTTTCGCTCTGTTGTCTCATAAACAGCATACAAATTTTCTTGTCTTGCATGACTGGAAATATAATATATTCTGCCTTTTACATCAGGCAGTTTTGTCATTTTCACAAACGAATTTCTCTGCAATAAGCACCGCTCCTTCCTAATATTTTATTGTGAGTGGACGCTTTCGGGCGTCCGTTTACGAACTCTATGCCGTTCCCGGCATCAGCTCCCAGCAGGGCGAAATACCAGGAGAACAAACGCAGTTTGTGCGATGGGTGTATTTCGCTCTCATACGCCGAGGGCTTACTGGCATTAATCCACCTATAAATATGTGATGCGACGTTCAGGCATCTTTCTTGTTGTTTACCATATACGAGAGCGTGCCACGCTCCCGTCCTATATCACTCAAAAAGAAGTCACCATCTATAACTTTCTGGGATTCCTTTTTTGTCTAAATATTCTTGTCTTGCTTTCTCTTTTTCTTCTTCTGACAAAGCTGTTTTGGATTGCGTATATAGTTCTCTCATCACAATCCTATCCATCTTATCCATCAATCCTTTTTCGATCTCTGGAAGCATCTCTTGGATCTCCAACAAATGATACTTAATTAGTGCTGAAAAGAGTTCTTCTGATATCTGTATATATTTCATTTTTTATCCTTTCCGTGACGGTCGTGACGATAGTGACGATATTTCATATAGCGACACCGTTATAGAAAATACCGTCACAACCGTCACATATCGTCACGCTTATTCTATTTTCAGTTTCAGATATATCCTTCTGCCGTTATGATCTCTACGGCTTTCATAGTGGATTTTATAGTCTAGTAGCAACCTCTCTGTGTTGATATTCAGCTTTCTCGTTAGGGTATTTGGCTTCATCTCCACATCTGGCAAATGTTCAAGTAGTTCAGAAGCCGTTCCACTCCACTCTGGAGATTCTTCTGTAACAATTTTTGCAATGGCTTCCAGAACATTATCAACTGGTTCTTTCCACAATTCTGTTTCCGCTTTCATCAATTCCCATAGGCATCGTTCTCGGTCAAAGTTCAACTGAAATCTCATATCTTGTTGGTCTCGTCCAGCCACTTCTAATATCGCCTTATTTTCTGTCCGTTTTTCTTTCAGCATTACGAACGCACCATCCGCTGCACCGAGCAAACCATTACTTCCCGAAATCATATCAAAACTATCTGTGGATTCCATTTTTCTGGTGTGGTGAACTACAAGGAGACATATTCCGTGTTCATCACTAAATCTCTTCAGCTTTGTTACAATTTCATAGTCATTTGCATAACTGAATTTATCTCCGCCAACCTCTTTCACTTTCTGCAGTGTATCGATGATAATAAGTCTTGCATCTTTGTGTTCTTTAACAAATTGATTGAGCTGTTCATCTAAACCTTCATTGAGCGTTTTTGCTTTCGTAGCAAAGAAGAAATTCTCTGTGCTTTCCGTTCCAAACATACGAGACAATCTCTTCTGTAATCTCGAAAAATCATCTTCCAAGGCAAGGTATAGAACTGTTCCTTGTTGCACTGGGAAACCAAGAAATGGTTGTCCTGTACTAACGTGATAACCTAGCTGTGCCATAAAGAAGGATTTTCCAACTTTTGGTGCTCCCACAAAGAGATAAGTTCCGCAATATATCATTCCGTCCACGATTGGGATTTTGGGTGGATATGCTGTGTCATATAGTTCATCCATCGATATTACATCCAGTTCACCCTTAACAACTGGTGTAGAGACTTGCCTTTTTTGCAAGTCTTCCACGGTTTCCAGATTGTTTTGCTGTGGAAAATCTGTTATAATTTCTGTGTGAATTTTATTTTGAGACTGTCCTTCATCTGCTCCAACAGATGTATTAGGGGCAGTCCCTTTTTTATTTGTCATCATTTGTTTCCTCCTTTAGTCCATTCAATGTGATTGTTACTAATTTCAAAACTTCTAAGAAGTCCTCACTTACTTCACTCGCTTTTTCAATTCTTTGTAGTTCTTTTTTAATTTCAGCCATCTCATTTCTAAGTGCTTTATATACTCTTGGATTACCTTGTACAACAACCTCTCGATTGGTCAACTTCCTCATAATATAATCTTGCTTACGAAGTCCTGAAAGGCTTACACACTTGTTCAGCATTTCTGCTTCTTCATCAGACATTCGAAATCCCACTTTGTGGTTTCTCCATCTTCCTTTTTGATCTAATACTCTATCCATCTATCTCTTCCTCCTTTCCCATTCGTTCGATATCCAATTGATTTGCCATATCCGTTTGTACTGTTGGAAATAGATGTGCATATCGATACGTTATCTTTTCGGCTTCGTGCCCCACACGATTTCCAATGGCTAATGCGGTATATCCCATATGAATGAGCAGTGACACGTGTGAGTGTCTTAAATCATGCACACGGATTCTCTCAACACCTGCTTCTTTTGCTCCTCTGTCCATTTCGTGATGGAGATATGATTTCGATACTTGGAACATTCGAACATCATCCTCAATGTGATAAAGTAGCCTAACATATTCTTGGATTTCATCACATAAGAACTTTGGTAACACTACAATACGATTACTCTTTGGTGTCTTCGGCGTTGTGATCAAGTCTCTTCCTTTATTTCGCTGATAAGACTTGCTGATTCTCACTGTGCACTTTTTAAAGTCAAAATCTGCAGGAGTTAATGCTAATAGCTCTCCAAGTCTAATACCGCTCCAATAAAGCATTTCAAATGCATAGTAGGAACGAGGCTTGTCCATCATTGCATCTGCAAATTTCAGATACTCTTCCTTTGTCCAGAACTTCATTTCGGATTGGCCTTCCACGCCCATAGTCCCCGCTAATTTTGCAGGATTACTTGGAAGGTGATAGTAGCTCATTGCGTGATTAAAAATAGCACTAAGCTGTGCGTGAATCGATTTGAGATACCCACCTGCTAGTTTCTTTCCTCTTTGCGATTCCATCTGCATTAAGTCATTCTGCCAATCCCTTACATCTTTCGCTTCAATCTCATTCATCTTACGTTTTGCAAAAAATGGCATAATCTTAGTTCTTACCATATGCTCCTTTGTATCCCAGGTATTTTCTTTTAATCTGGGCTGCATATCCTTCTTATACTGCTCGAAAAAACTCTTGAATGTCATATCCAGTTTTGCATTTGATTTTAAAAAGTTTTCTCTTTCCCATTCCATCGCATCTCGCTTTGTCAGGAATCCTCTCTTTTGGGATTGCTTATGATCCCCTTTGTAGTCTGTGAAACGGAATACCACTCTCCAAGTTACATTTCCGTTTCTGATGTCTTTGTAAATTGCCATAATACTTCTCCTCCTAATCTGCTTTGTACTTCATCTTCTTCAGAAAGAACTCTCGGTTCACATGTCCTCTGAAGACCATATAACCTTCTTTTTCCATTTCCGCATTCAGTTTACGAATTAGCGTGTATGCATAGTTCTGAGAACAGCCTAACGCTTCCATAACTTCCTCTGCGTTCATTGTTAATTTCTCCATCTCTTTCCCTCCTTTCACAAACGTTAAACAAATTTGTTTAGTTCTGTTCTTCATCATAATACTAAACATTTCGCGTTAAGTCAACAGAATATTAACTCTTTTTGTTTAAGTTTTTCTTGTCTACCTCTTTTACCTGTGCTATACTTAATCTGAGCAAAGCAAATATGTTTAGTATTATAGGAGGCTACATTATGGCAACAGGGCAAAGAATCAAGTATTTCCGTAACAAACTCGGTTTAACACAAAAGAAACTTGGTGAGTTACTTGGATTCCTTGGTAAAACATCTGATGTACGTATGGCACAATACGAATCAGAGGCAAGAGTTCCCAAAGATGATCTCATTAAGAAAATGGCTACTATTTTCGATGTAAATAGCCGTGCACTTACTGTTCCTGACATAGATAGTTATGTTGGTTTAATGCACACTTTCTTTGCATTAGAAGACATGTACGGTCTGAAAATCGGTGAGATAGATGGAGAACTTTGCTTACGCTTAGACAAATCCAATACCAGTGAATACGCCAATCTGTTTGATATGTTCCATGCTTGGCAGGTTGAAGCTGCCAAACTTGAAAGCGGTGAAATCACGCTAGAAGAATATGATGATTGGAGATATCAATATCCTTCTAAGGATACTTCGCAGATTATGGCAAAGGTTCCTTCACAAGATTTAAGTGATTATCTGGTAGAAGCATTTCTAAAAAAAGATAAAAAGAGATTTAAAAAAGACTAATAGACGCAAAAAAACCTTACCAATTTTCAGTTGTTATTCTGAAAATCAGTAAGGTTTTTTATATGCTAAGAAATAAATTATTCTAAGAATAGTTGCCAAATGTTGCCATAGTGTTGCCACAACTTAAACAAATTTGTTTGGAACCCGCATAAACACTGGCTTCAATTATGACGATATACTACTCAAACTCGTCCCGAGGAAAGTGCCACAGCAAAATGAATGCCGCTAAATGGCGGTTCCTGGTACTTTCATTATTTAAAATGTTACAATTTTCGTATGGTTTTTACTCTTTCTAGTAGCATTCCAG
>JAQUVD010000075.1 GCA_028693555.1 Hespellia sp. | reverse complement strand
TCGCTACACCACTTCCTCCATCCATGCCATTACTGGCACCAACTTGTGGTTCACTACACTTGGCGGTAAATACCCGTGGTCAGACTTTCACTGACTAGATTAGTGCCATGCTTGGCACACAGCAAAAGGAAACGGCTCCAATGTCTGATGGAACCGTTTCCCTTGTGTTAATTAGTGGCAGCCTCCGCCACAATGTTTGCAGTCACCACCACATTGTAGTGACTTTCCTGCTTTTTTATCTTTTACCATACTTCGAATCGCAAGTCCGATTCCCGCAAGTATGATCACACCTACAATAATTGTTCCCATAAAAACCTCCTATCTGGCTCCCGCCACGCCAACACTGCTCACACTGAGTGTGTTGCTCTCTTTATACGGTCTAAACAGCATATAGATGAATCCAATCACAATGATGATTGCAGCAATCATTCCGATTCCAAACGTACCTGTTGTTACAAATGTGCCAATCTGGTATACGCACAAGGAAACGAGATACGCAAGTCCGGTCTGATATCCAATTGCAAACCAGAACCATTTTGCATTGTTCATCTCACGTTTGATTGCTCCCATCGCCGCAAAACAAGGTGCACATAACAGGTTAAATACAAGGAAGGAATATGCTGCGACTGCTGTCATGCTTCCTGCAAGTGATCCCCATACTTCTGTTCCATTTTCTGCAACTTCTGCAAATCCATATAATTGTCCAAATGTTGCTACTACATTTTCTTTTGCTACTAATCCTGTAATGGCTGCAACTGCGGATCTCCAATTTCCCCATCCGAGAGGTGTGAAGATAAATGCTACTCCGCTGCCGACTGCTGCAAGTAAGCTGTCATTCATGTCATCAACCATACCGAAACCACCATCCGCAAAGCCGAAGCTCTGTGCAAACCAGATTACGATAGTTGATAATAAGATAATTGTACCAGCTTTTTTGATAAATGACCAGCCTCTCTCCCACATGCTTCGAAGTACATTGCCAACGGTAGGCATATGGTATGCAGGCAATTCAATTACGAACGGTGCCGGATCTCCTGCAAACATCTTTGTTTTCTTTAAAATAATTCCTGAGCAAACGATTGCTGCAATTCCCACGAAATATGCGCTCGGTGCAACCCACGAAGCTCCGTTAAACAATGCGCCTGCAATCAATGCGATAATCGGCAGCTTTGCTCCGCAGGGAATAAATGTCGTTGTCATGATTGTCATCTTACGGTCACGATCATTTTCAATGGTACGGGAAGCCATGACTCCCGGCACACCACAACCAGTTCCGATTAACATTGGAATAAATGATTTTCCGGATAAGCCGAATTTCCGGAAAATTCGGTCCATGATAAATGCAATACGTGCCATATATCCACAAGACTCTAAGAACGCAAGGAACATAAACAATACCAGCATCTGCGGTACGAATCCGAGAACTGCGCCGACTCCACTGATGATACCATCAACAAGAAGTCCTGATAACCACGCTGCACATCCGATAGAATCCAGTGCTGCCTGAGCACCCGGTATGATCCACGCGCCAAACAAGGTGTCATTTGTCCAGTCTGTTAAAAAAGCACCCACTGTGGTAACCGATACTGCATACACAATCCACATAATCACAGCGAAGATTGGAAGTGCAAGCCATCTGTTTGTCACAATACGGTCAATCTTATCTGAGGTTGTCAGACCGCCTCTATTCTTCTTGGTGCAACAGTCTCTGATGATTGTTCCAATGTATATGTATCTCTCATTTGTGATAATACTTTCCGCATCATCATCCATTTCCTCTTCACATGCTTTGATATCTTTTTCGATATGAGCCATCACATCTGCCGACGGCTTTAATTGTTCCATTACTTTTGCATCACGCTCAAAAATCTTGATTGCGTACCAGCGCTGCTGCTCTTCCGGAAGATCATGAAGCATTGCTTCTTCGATATGTGCCAGTGCATGTTCCACACAGCCTTCAAACTTGTGCTGCGGAATCATATCTTTTCCGGCCTGCGCAACCTTCACCGCCTTTTCAGCTGCTTCTTTGATTCCGGTTCCTTTTAGTGCGGAAATTTCAACCACCTGGCAACCGAGCTCTTTTGCAAGGTTTGCTGTGTTTACTTTATCGCCGTTTTTCTTTACAATATCCATCATGTTCACAGCCGCAATAACCGGAATTCCAAGTTCTACAAGCTGTGTTGTGAGATATAAGTTTCTCTCCAGGTTCGTTCCATCGATAATGTTCAGAATCGCATCTGGTCTCTCACTGATCAGATAATTTCTGGCAACAACTTCCTCTAAAGTATATGGGGATAATGAATAGATACCCGGAAGGTCTGTGATAATGACATCCTTATGTTCCTTTAGCTTTCCTTCCTTTTTTTCAACTGTAACGCCCGGCCAGTTTCCAACGAATTGATTTGAACCCGTCAAAGCATTAAATAATGTTGTCTTACCGCAGTTTGGATTTCCGGCAAGTGCAATTTTGATTGACATGTTATTTCCTCCTTATTATGATTAGACCAAGCTAACCTCATTCCAAAAAATATTGCAGAGCTTCCTCTGCATTGCTGTCTTACTTCCGTTCTCTTACATTACCTCGATCATCTGTGCATCTGCTTTTCGAAGAGATAATTCATACCCTCTTACCGTAATCTCAACCGGATCACCAAGTGGAGCCACCTTGCGAATAAACACATCTGTTCCTTTCGTAATTCCCATGTCCATGATTCTTCTCTTAACTGCACCTTCGCCGTGCAATTTCTTCACCGCAACTGTGCTGCCTACCGAGATATCTTTTAATGTCTTCATCTTCATTCCTCCCGCTAAATCATAATTTTATTTGCCATCTCTTTACTGATTGCAACTCGTGAATCTTTTACATTCACAATGAGATTCCCATTTATCGTATTAACTACAGATACCTCGCCGCCTACGACAAATCCAAGTGTTTCTAAGAATTTCTTTGTTTCCTCTCTCCCGCCGACCTTACGAATCATGTTCGTCTCTCCGGCCGAAGCCATTGTTAAAGGCATCATAACCCACCTGCTTTCTCTCGAACCTGATAATAATTTTCATTTATCTTATTACATGGTTAGTATATACTTACCATTTTAATTTGTCAATAACCTTGATTAGAATTTTTTAACTTATTTTCGTGTATGTTTACCGCTGAGATATGCATGTGCAAATTAATGATAATTATTATCATTAATTTGTGATCATCTATTGCACTTCTTTCTTAATTATGTTATGCTTGCTCTAAGTTATTTGTAACTAACTTATGTTTTTTCAGTGAACGACAAGCACCATATTTTAATCTGTGATGCTTATTTATAGAAGAAAAGGAGACAATCATAATGAAAGCAACTTCCAACGAATCTACAGAAAACTATCTAGAAACGATCCTGGTGCTCAGCTCCCGATTACCGGTTGTCCGCTCCATCGATATTGCAAATGAAATGAATTTTTCGAAAGCAAGTGTCAGTGTCGCGATGAAACATCTGCGTGAAAATCATCAGATCGAAGTCAGTGATGCCGGATTCATTACATTGACCAAAGACGGGAAATCCATTGCCAGGATGATTTATGAGAGGCATACTCTCTTAACGGATTGGCTGATACGTCTCGGTGTCGATGAGAAGACTGCATCGGAAGACGCCTGCCGGATTGAACATGATATCAGCAAAAAAAGTTTTCAGGCAATCAAGAAGCATATCAAAGGATAAGAGTATCAAAAAACGTGATTACAAATCCACATCGGGACTGTAATCACGTTTTTTATGATATTTTATTTCTAGTGCATGATAACCGAAACAATCGTAACGATTGCCCAGACAAAAAGCAATACTCCGTCCAACTTTGCTAAAATGTTTAACACTGTATTTTGTGCCTTTTCTCTTGTAAACATAATCTTCAAATTCATTAGCGATAACGGCAATATTAAAAGTGCATATCTTGAAATATATGTACTATTGCCACGATAAAGCGCAAAACCAAACACAATCCAAACAAGTGTTAATATAGTCAATGTTATGGCTTGAAACAATTTCATATTCTGTTGTCTCTTCGCGGTGATACTTCCCGCTAAATTTTTTTCTGTCATAATCAATATCCCCTATTCCGAACAAAGCATAATTAAGTCTATCCCTGTCAGTCCCCCTCTGTCTGTCCTTTGAAAAAAGTATAATCTATTCTAAACTGCAAATCAACTATTTCATACATTTAGAAATAAATAATTACCCACTTACAAAAATACAAGTGGGTCAGGAGAGCATTGAGGAGAGCATTGAGGAGAGCATTGCGTTATTCAATTTTTTTTGAGGATTCAGATTGCAATAATTTCCACAAACAGTACCGTATCATAAAGTGTTTGTATAATATTGAAAACAATGCTGACGCATTCTCGTTACTTTAGTTGTGAGTTAGTCAGCATAAAATAATTAGGTGCCTTTCGGTACTTGAGAATTCTATTCATTTTACTTTATCTGTCTTCGAATTGCTGTTCATTCACGATCTTTCACGAACTGATTTTGAACTATTTTATGCAACGCAAGGCAGAACGTACATTCGAAAACGTCTTGATTTATATCTTTACATATGGTATTATATGTATATGGAAAAAGCATTTGATTTAAACAATATTTCAAAACTTACGTATGGTCGTGGGTATGTCTACTTCTTACAATACCATATTGTCTGGTGTACAAAATATCGTAAACAAATTCTTAAAGATGGAATAGCACAGGAATGTAAAGACTTGCTTCAGCTTATTGCAGAGCAGTATGCATTTCGGATAGTGGCAATGGAGGTCATGCCGGATCATATCCATCTTTTACTAGATTGTAGACCACAGTTTTTGATTTCAGATATGATCAAGATCATGAAAGGAAATTTGGCAAGAAGACTTTTTCTTGATCACCCGGAACTGAAATCAAGTTTGTGGGGCGGACATCTCTGGAATCCGAGTTACTGTGCCGTCACGGTAAGTGACCGTAGTTTTGAGCAGGTGAAGCATTACATTGAGAGTCAGAAAAAGAAGTAGGAGTGAGGTCTGTGAACAGAGCATTTTTGTATCGTATTTATCCGACAAAGGAACAGGAACAGAAGTTATGGAATACATTTGGCTGTTGTCGTTTTGTGTATAATCATTATCTTTCCCGGCAGAAAGAGCGATATGAAAAAGGGCAGAAGCATCTGAGCCGAACGGATTGCAATAACGATTGCAATCGTATACTGAAAAAGGATTATCCATGGTTAAGGGAAGTGGATAAATTTGCGTTGACGAATGCAATCTATGCGCTGGATGCAGGATATCAAAGGTTCTTCAAAAAACAGGGAGGTTATCCAAGATTTAAGAGCAGGCATCGCAGCCGGACATCTTATACAACGAATTTTACAAACGGAAACATTAAGATATTCGAAGATATGATTCAGCTCCCAAAGTTGGGAAAAGTGCGGGCTGTTATTCACCGAAAGGCAGACACCTTATGGAACATCAAGCAGGCAACAATTGTGATGGAACGTGATGGCAGTTTCTATGTGTCAGTTCTGTATGCTTATGAAGCAGAGATAATTCCAATAGGAGTATGTTATAACAAGGTGTTAGGACTTGATTATAAGTCGGATGGTCTTTATATGGATTCAGAAGGAAAGTGTGCGCATATGCCGCATTTTTACCGTATGAATCAGAAAAAGTTAGCAAAAGCCCAGTGGAAACAGAAGCACAAAGTCATCGGTTCTAAGAATTATGAGAAACAGAAACATAAGATAGCCAAAATCCATCGGAAATCAGCAAACCAGAGAAAGGACTTCCTGCATAAGCAGTCAACCGAGATAGCCAATCGGTATGATATGGTGTGCATCGAAGATCTGAATATGCGCAGTATGTCTAATCAAGGCTTTAGGAATGGAAAGGCTACATTAGATAATGGGTATGGGATGTTCACATCCATGCTGGCGTATAAACTTGCAGATCGCGGAAAACAGCTGATGGTTGTTGATAAATGGTATCCATCATCCAAAACTTGCAGCCGATGTGGGAGCGTGAAGGAAATATCATTGGAACAGAGACGATATATCTGTGAGTGTGGAATGAACCTGGATCGAGACTTAAACGCGGCAATCAACATTAGAAACAAAGGGTATGAGATGTACTGTCAAATGGCAGCATAATAAAAAATATTACCTATAAAGGAAACAAAAAACTGTAGGGCAGGAACTGTCCAAACAGTATAATCTACGCCTGTGGAGTAAGCATAAGACCAGCATTTATTGTGGCGATTTACGCCGAAACAGGAAGCACGTGACTTCAGTCATGTGAGGGTTCACA
>JAQUVD010000074.1 GCA_028693555.1 Hespellia sp. | reverse complement strand
CTCTCTGTCAGTTCGATTTCCTCCCGCACCTTCTCATGCAGCTCCAGAGGAATCTTTCCGCATATGTTTTTCATCTCTGCCATATGGGGTTCTCCTTTCGTTTTGCTATACACAACATACTCCAAAGTCGCAGAGAATGCTATTCACATTACCCAACAAATATTGATGTATGACAGGTCTTAAAACCTAGCATATGCAACAATGTATATATCTGCCCAAAGCTTTCGGTAAGCACCACCTCCTTTCCCCTGCTCAGTCGTCCATCTGAGACAGAAAATCCAGCATCTGATCTGGAATATCTCTAGTTTCGTTGGCTTCTATCTGTTCCGTTTTGACACCTTTTAGCTCTTCCCGCACAGTTCTGCGGATAATCGCCTCCAGTGTTTCCTCATTCCCTTCCTTTAAGATTGCCTGCACCAGAAAATGGTTCTTTTGTCCTTCTGGAACACGCTGCAGAATCCCCCACGCTTTCCTGTGGTCCCCATTGTCCAGATTCGGGCGAAAGGAAAAGACCGGGCGGCTCATGGTGTGGCCGACATCTGCCCTACAATCCGCTCATAGCCAGAGGCGTTGGCATGGATGTCTGTGAGGTAAATCTGCCGACACAGCCCATCCTGCGGCCTCACGTGGCGTTTCAGGATGGCTGCGCCTCCACCCATGATGATGGCCGGCACTGCCTTTAAGTCAAACCCGGATTCTGCTATGGCAGACAGGATGCGTTCCGTATAAATACGCCCATATTTCTGGATAAGTTTCCGCACATCCTCTCCCATACTGCAGGCACTTCCGTTTAGAACACGTTCCACCTGTATTTCGGTTACGGAGAGTCCTGTGTTTCTTCTTACCTGCTCCATAATCTCATCAATACAGCGGATGACACCAAGCTCCAGACTCCGACAGGTGGATGCGTTTGGAACAGCATTGTCCAGTCGCATCAGGTCCACCGTCCAGCCTCCGATGTCGATGAGCAGAATGGATGGTTCTGAATTGATCCACTCCGGATGGAGAGCCAGAGCAGAATACCCTTGCGGAAACAGTCTTACATCCTGTATCTGCACTTCATAGCTCTCATTTTCATATTTAAAGCACAATGGCTGCTCCTTGCGGAACAGATACTCCCGGAATGGCTTTTTCTCCCTGCCAAAACTGGCGAGGGGGATTCCAGCCGCCAGAATAATGCTGCACTTTTTTGGTGCTTTTCGAACACTCAGTTCTTTTGCAATCGCTGCCATTGTCAGCAGATAGTAGTTGTCATTTGATGTCTTGTCCTTTAAAAGGGTCTGCCGACCACTGCCGCAGACAAAATATCTTCCTTTATATTGCAGAACATTCTGCATGGTGTATGGCTCATAGTCATAAGCGGTCAAACCTGTGGGGAAACTGATATGGGCCCCCTTGATGGCATAGTAGCCATGATCGATTCCTATAACGATAAAATCACGTCCTTTCTAATATTTAGTTGTAAAGTGAGAACTCAAACAGGGAGGTGTTTGGGAGAGTTGAGTAAGATGTGGAAGCCTGCCAATGGCAGGCACAGGAACACTTGCTTTTTTCCCCAGCCGGATATGGTCTTTTCGTTCTTGATGGTTGTCGTATTGTAATCACCCCTCTTTCAAAGAAAAACAGGCAGTACACCTCAAAGTGTATCTGCCTGCCCTGTTATCTCCATAATCATTCCCGTATCCTGCTTATCAATGAGTTTTGCAACGATCCTTCTCGCTTCTTCATTTGGTGCTGCCTCGTAAAAATCTTTGATCCATAACCGATTCATTTCCAACGCATCTTCTATGATTTCCTCACAATAGAAAACATCCGCTTCCATGATATATTTTTCTATTCGTTCAAATTCTTCCTTAAATTCCATTGCACGTTCAAACCAGAATTCCAGATTGAAATCCTGAAATCCCAAGTAATCCGTCAGGTAAGTAAGCCTGTCAAAATCACGAAACTTCAATTTTTCTTCCCTCAGTATCAACGCTCTGTCTTTCTGACCGCACAGCATTAAAAAACGCTCTTTTTCTCTGTCCTTATGCTTCATATCCTTATTCCTCCGCAATGTTTCGCTATTACGAAACATTATAAGAATTATTCCTAGTAAAATCAACATAAAAGTTTCTTTATTGCGAAACATTACATTGAAAGGAGTATGCCATGCAAAAGATTCGTCCCGATATGGATATCGGCAATAATATCCAACGCTTGCGCTATCAAAATAAACTTACACAGGAACAGGTCATTGCAAAGTTAGAACTGATGGGTATTCTCATGTCCAAAAGCACTTATGCCAAATTAGAGACCAACCGTATGAATATCAAAGTCAGTGAACTGGTTGCTCTTTCAAAAATCTTTCATACAGATATCAATGCTTTCTTTGAGGGACTCCTGTAAGCAGTTTTACAGATGTCCCTCTATTCTATCCATATCTCTGTTTTCCACTTCTGACTCTTTCTTCCTATTTTTCTAATGCATTTGAAAATGCAGCACCGTAATCATACATCCTTTTAGACAAATATTCTGCAATCTGAAATAAGTTTGAAATGATCAACTCTACATCTTTATCCTCATCTGTGCCCAACCTTTCACACAGATTCTGATTTGACTGATATACTTCCTGATATAATCTGTTACATAATGCTCCTGATGCAAACTCATTCTTGATTTCTTCCTGTGCCAAAGCCAGTTCTTCCGTCTGAGTCAAATTGCCTGTTATTGCATCATACAAATATTGTTTGAATTCATCACTGTTCCAATCCAATCTTTTTCTCCTTTTGTGCTTTGTCTCACTTTTACAACCGATTGTACCCTTTTTAACAAGTAAAATCAATCTATAAGGTGCAAAAAGTGAGACAAATATTTCGACACTTTTTTGCAGGAAAGGACAGGATATGCCAAAACCACGCAGTCATTCCGGTGAAAAGAACCTGATCAGCACCCGGCTGATCGAACTCCGCCAAAAACATAATCTCTCCCAGCGAGATCTGGCACAACGACTCCAGCTTGCTGGCTATGATATGGATAAGAATGTCATTACCAGAATCGAGACGAATAAACGCTATGTCACTGATATCGAATTAAAAGCACTGACAGAAGTCTTCGGTATCTCTTACGAGGATTTGATTGATGACAACACCGATTAATGTCTGGCAGGTATAGGAACACTTGCTTTCTATCCCAGCCGGATATGGTCTTTTTGTTTCTGAACACTATCTGGACTGTTCCTCTTTCTTTCGTATTTTAGCCTTTTTTTGTTTGCTTCTTATGTATTTCTTCGCCTCAATAGCCCCTTGTTTCACCTGCTCTTTTATTTGGGGGAATGGGATATTCCATATAGAATAACTTTTCGGATTTAGGAAAGGGTACTCTTTCATAAATTGGGCACCAATCTTGGGATATACCACAAGCGCATCGGACACTTCCAATGGATAATCAATCATCGGATGATATATAATATCTCTCGATACCTCCTGCAGCATCTCTTGGTTCATTTCCTGCGTGCAATCATCATAGGCACTTCGTCCGGTCTGTTCCGTATAGATCTCGTTTCCGACATAACTAAGCAACTCAAACTCACAGTTCTCGTATTTCTCCACCGCTGCAAGTGAATCTGGATTCGCCAACGCTGCCATGTAAACTTCTTTCCCTTGCCCCACAAGCCATGATTTGAAATCAATAAATCCTTCATATGTGCAGCCCTCTTTTTTCATCAGTTCCGCTACGGTCCAAAGACCATATCGATTGGCTGCTTCATAATATGCGTGCAGAAACCTATGAAATTGTAAGGAATGTTCTGGGGGCATTCTCAACAATCCTTTTTTTATCCACCAAAGAGAAGCATTCAGATCTTTCCCACACTGCATTTTCGCCTCCTCGATGAGCTGCCAAAAAGTCTCTTTGTTTATTTCCTCTATTTTCCTACTCATATAAAACCTCTCTTTCTAAAAAGTCCATTTGATTGGATATAACCGGATTGTGTATTGCTTTACCTTTCCGGCACATCCTTTTTCGGCTCCTTTTTGTTTTCTTTCAGCAACTGTACATCCTCAAAAAAATAATTTACCCATTGCTGCATGTCCTTAAAATCTACGAAATCCGGTATGACAACAGTTAGAATCACCGCATCCTTCACTTTCCGCTGATCATGCTGATGGTAAAGCGTTTGCATGTCACCCCAATATCCATCACCGCCAGTTTTAATATCTTCTGCCCTTCCATCAACGCTGATGATATAGCAGGCACTGTCAACACCGATTTCTTTCTGCTGAATCTGTTGACCTTCATACATCTTTCCTGCCAGATACGTGCCTAATGTTTCTTTTGGCGCCAGATAAATGCTCATGGTGCGAAGCGTAAATCCCGGGCATTCTGGTACCTCCTCTTCCTTCAAAATTACTCCTGTTTTAAAATATTGGGGCGGCTTAAAATCCACTACCAGCTCCTTTAACCGCTTCCCTTTGAACTCCTCAAAGTACAGCGGGTCACCAAACACAATGTGTCTGGGACATTTCACTTCGTATGACTCTTCTCTCATATGTATCCCTCCTACTCACGTTTAATTTTGCATATAAAAAAACTGGTCTAAGAGTTCTTTTACTCTCAACCAGATACGCATTCTTCCTACCTACTTCATACACACATTTCGCTATCTCTTGTGTATGCTGTACCTATATTCCATTCTTTTTAACTATACACAGCCAAAACCGTTATCCCCGTTTAGTCCAGCCATTTTGGAAACTTCTATTTTTCTGCTCATCCCCTTCATCTCGCTCAGGTACACACTATACCATGAGCTGGGATAAATGCTATTCACAGAATGTACCAAAGAAAGGGGCTATAGGCTGTGTAATATAAACAAAGAGACAGAATCTCTTTATTATCAAGACTCTGCCTCTTTGTATTAATTGTATTTATTTCCCATATCTAAAATTCATCATACCTTTTCAGCAAATAAGGTTGCGATATCATAATTTTCCTCTGGCACAATCAACAAATGTCCATGTTTTGCAATTCCTCTATTATATATTTCAACTTGTTCTGGTAACAAATTTGATACAATAAAGTGATTTTTCTCCCCTCTCCCTAAACTGACTATCATTGTAGGACGTGCAACCAGTATATGCTCCTTATATCCATCCTCTCGTACAAATACAAATGCAGGCGTATTAGATGTGATAAATGGATGTTCTTTATCTGTCAAGAGAAAACAAATCTGTAAGTTCTTTTCGTATTGATCAATACAAGTTCTTAATATTCCTGTATCATCTTTCAAAAATTGAATAAAATATTTCAATCTCAAATCATGGGCAAACGCATCAATAACTGTTGTATCCTCTTGGTGTGTTCTATCTTCTTCTGAAATATCTAAATTCATAATCTCTGGAATAATGTTCCTGACACATTCTATTGCTTTGTTAAATTCATCATTTCCTTCAAAACTTCTCCAATCGTATATCAGCAAATATTTGAAAATCAAATCAAGATCATACTTTGTGATTCCATAAGCTGGTTGTGCTTCTTTTTCCTCTGGTGGTACTGATTCTTTAAGTTTGCGGACTTTTTCCTCTATCCCTGTAATATAACTTCTCCAATTATTTTCGTATGCTTTATTCCATTCCGTTTCAATATAAACATATCTGCTTTCATTCAAATATGCTTCAATTTTTGCCTTATCTACATCTGAAATAGAGTTTCCTGTTGAATCTACTATATGCCATTCTTCATGTCGATGATAGTTTCTGTTCAAATCTGTTAGTGTTTCAAGTTTTTCTCCATCCAGATTAATAGTAAAAGCACTCAGAAATCCAAAAATTTCTTCTAAAGCATCATCGGGCAAATAGTTACTTCCAGCTTTTAAATCATGGAAATAATCTATAGCATTAATTTTCTTTGTTGACTTTGATGTTATACTCCAATCTGAGTTTTCTGGTTTTGTTTCGTTAAATAATTCTTTCTTATTATAAATCCAAACAGAATTACCTCCATTATAACTCCATTCCCGCATATAACACTGGGGAACTAAATGTTGATTGATCGCAACATCTAAATGACTCTTTGGTTCTGGAATATTCATAGTTATAGAACCTCCACTCTATTTTATTAACTCATTTTACCTTCATTCAGCATAATAGGCAATACCCTTAAATAGAATGACTCTTGCTCCTTAATCGAATACTATACACTTTTCTGGTAAAACAATCCTATCATCTCTACTTGAATACATTCATTGATATAAAAAACTGGCTAAGATTTCATTTTTCTTTGCCAGATACCTATTTCTTCCTACGTCTTACACAGTTCTAAGCATCAACTGTGTAACCTGTACCTATATTCCATTCTTTTTCACTTAATACACTATTTACACAGTCAAAAAGCATACTCCATTTTAGGATA
>JAQUVD010000073.1 GCA_028693555.1 Hespellia sp. | reverse complement strand
AGTGGCTTTTATGATTTAGTCACAGCATATCAGTCCGTGCACGTCAACTATTGAAAGCGCCGTGTACCGAACGGTACGCACGGTGCTGTGAGAGGACGGGAGTTAATCACTCCCTCCTACTCGATTAGTCGCGCATCATATTTCGACTGCACAGATACGTAAGGATAAAGTATCCGCCATATATTACAATTAAAAAGATAGACGTTATGATGATGGACACCAGCAACTGGCTATTTCCAAATGATTCCAGAATATAATTACAGAACCGGATACCGAAAATGGAGTGAATCACAGCAATCAAAAGCGGGAATAGGAAAAAAATCCCAATTTGTCGAAACAGTGCACGGTCCAGCATCTTTTCATCTGTGCCAAGACGGCGGAGCATCTGGAAGCGTTCCCGGTTATCGCTGCTCTCTGACAATTCTTTCAGGGCAAGGAGTGCAGCACTGGAAATAAGGAAAATGATTCCAAGATACAGACCGATGAAGGTAATCAGTGCACCAAGACCGATGCTTGATTCATACAGAGCAAGCTTTGTCATTGCGTCGACCGTCGTATTAGCGGCGTAAGGCGAATCATCCACAGCAAGAAGAGCATCTTCCGTTTCCTGTTTGCCTTCCTTTGTCGTTGCCTTATAATTGCCAAGAATGACATTTCGCATGCGCATACTCTCGTTGACTGCATCGTCAGGTAATACCACAAAACCGAAGTTGATGTGATTGGCAGAAATCTCAATAAACCCAGAGATACATTTATCATAGGCAGGCGTATATGTTTTGCCGGACAGTGTGAGTGCAGGTGATGTCTCAAGTCCCTGATCACGCATTATAACCCATTCTTCATAGTCAGCGATAATCGCATATTGATTCTCTTTTAAAGAGACTGCCTTCTGATGAAATAGCTTTGCGATTTTGTTGTAATCACTCTGTTTTACTAAAAGCTCCGGCGAATCATACAGGAGCGTCGGATATTTCTCCAGGGCGGTTTCATAATAGCCTCCCAGTGTGTCGCGCGTCAGAATCTCATCGGAAGAATAGATGTTAAAGTCAAGGGTATCCGTCAGATATTTGTCGGTGTCGAAACCGAGCTGCTGCATGGTCTCTTTGGTGGAAATCTTAGAGTCAGCAATCTGTGCATCGGTATATTCCCCCGCTCCCAAATCAAGGTCCTTTGTTAATTCTACATCAACAGGGGCAAGTTCTGTCAGGTTCGCTGTCATAGAATTCTTAATAGAAAGTGCAGAGGACAGCACACAGATGGTCACGAATAGCATGAGGCAGATGATGGTCATAGAAAATACAGTTGTATTAATCTTACTGCTGACCTGTCTCAATGTAAAACTATTTAGCCCTTTATAATACGTGCGCTTCATGCTCATAAAGATCTTCAGTAACAGACCGGATAACGACCAGAACAGGAAAAAAGTGGAAACAATCCCGATTGCAATTATAATGAGAATCAAGCTCGTGTCTGACATTTTCTCTACACCGCCGCTCACCTGATAATAGGCATATCCGAGAGCGCAGGCAGACAATAGAAATACAATGATGCAGAGGATTGGATTTTTCATCTTTACCGTCTCTGACTTGCGGCTGGCATATAGAAGGTCAATCAGCTTGCAGCGGTTTACGTTGATTGTATTAAAAACCATTACAAGCAGATACATGATACTGAAGTAAATGAGTGTCTTCACACATGCTTTGCCGGAAAAAATGAACTGGAATTTTGTCAGGTCTGCCTCGAACATATTTGCAACAAGAAGACTCATCAGTTGGGAAAGTCCGGCTCCAAGAGCAAGACCGGCAGCAAGTGAGAGAATACCGATGCATAGTGTTTCGAAAAACAAAATCGTAGAGATCTTCCGTTTGCTCATCCCGAGTGTCAGGTAAATACCAAATTCCTTATTTCGTCTTTTCATTAAAAACTGCGATGCATAGATAATCAGAAATCCAAGAATCAGTGAGACAAATACACTCACACCGTCCATCATCTGGAGCATCAGTTCAATGAGTCTATAAGTGGAACTGGAGATATCCATCATAATGGTCTGACTTTCAATCGCGTTAAAGACATAGAAAATTGATACACCGAGAATTAATGTAAAGAAATAGATTGCATAATCCCGAAAGCTTTTTTTAATATTTTTTAAAGATAATTTAAAGAGCATCATTTAAATCACCGCCTAACAATGTCACGATTTCAATAATCTGGTCAAAGAACGCTTTTCGTGAGGAATCTCCTTTATGGATTTCGTTAAAAAGCTTACCGTCCTTGATAAAGATGACTCTGGTAGCGTAGCTCGCTGTAAAGGCGTCGTGGGTTACCATTAAGATCGTAGCTGCAAGCTCCCGGTTTAGATATAAGAAGCGTTCGAGAAGCATTTTCGCGGATTTCGAATCCAAAGCGCCCGTCGGCTCATCTGCAAGAATCAGCTTTGGATCGGTAACGATGGCTCTGGCAGAAGCTACGCGCTGCTTCTGGCCGCCACTCATCTGATAAGGATATTTGCAAAGAACATCCAAGATGTCAAGTTCCTTCGCGACTTTCTGGATGCGCTGATCGATTTTATATACATTCACATTCTGGATGGACAATGCCAGTGCAATATTTTCATAGGCTGTCAGTGTGTCAAGCAGGTTAAAATCCTGAAAGATAAATCCAAGTTCTTCGCGGCGAAAGCGATTCAGCTTGTTCCCTTTCAATGCTGTGATATCTTCCCCTGCCACGTAGATGTGCCCTGCTGTGACTCGGTCAATCGTGGAAATGCAGTTTAGCAGTGTCGTCTTTCCAGAACCACTCGCCCCCATAATTGCGACAAATTCTCCCTTTTCAACCTCGAAAGAGATGCTGCTGAGTGCCTTGGTCAGGCTGGATTTACTTCCATAATATTTTTCGATTTTTTCAATTTTTAAAATGTTTTCCATGAGTTTTCACTCTCCTTTCATGGACTCATCTTAAACGAATCAGAATTGGTTGTCGTTTGATAAACATTACACAATATTACAAAAACGACACATTACTTTAAAACCTCGTAAAAGTCGTTTTTGAGGAAGGTAATCCGGATGTCCGTGTACAAGCCCTCCTCCGACTGTGCCTCGATATGGTGTCCGAGTTTTTCGCAGAGATTTTTGGCAATGTATAGTCCCATGCCGGTAGATTTGGACTTGATACGTCCGTTATACCCGGTAAATGATTTCTGGAAAACTTTTGGAAGATCGGCTGACGGAATGCCGATTCCATTGTCGGAAATTGAGAGCAGAATGGTTTTCTCTGTTTCTTCAGTGGAAATGAAAATCGCGGCATCGCGCTCTTTTTTGTATTTGATACTGTTGTTGAAAATCTGGTTCAAAATGAAGGTAAGCCATTTGGAATCGGTCAGAACGGTGGTGTCGGTTCCGGTAACGTGTAATGCAATGTTATTTTCCAAAAGGTCATCTTTATTGTTGAGGGCAACAGCCCCAACGACTGTGTTAAGGCTGACTTTAGAGATATGGTAGTCTTTCTCAGCATTTTCACTTCGCACGTAATAAAGAATCTGTTCCATGTAATTATCTACTCGTTTGATCTGATGAATGACTTTCGCATCGAATTGATTTGGATGATTATGAACCATGAGGAGCAGGCTGGAAATCGGAATTTTCACTTCATGAATCCACATTTCGACATACTCCTTGAAATCGTTGATGCTGTACTCATAATTCCTGACATTTTCGGTCATAGATTTATTCGTATCACATAAGACCTGATAGAGAAGCTGTCCATCGTAAAAGCTGGGATTTTTTAGCATTTCCACAAGCAGATATTTCTGATCGAGCTGTGAAAGACTGCGAAGCATTTCGTCATAAAACCATTTCCGGCGAAAAAAATCAATGAGAAGTGCCAAAAGAAAGGCAATATATAATAGGAGCGTAGAGGCGTATATGAGTGCCGGATCAGATTTGAATGCGAGCAGCATCAGGAGTAAAACGAAGTGCACGAAAAAAAATAAAAGAATGGCATACAATTTATCCAGCAGATATGTTCTGAATTTCATAATAAGAAATACCCGAGTCCTTTCCTTGTTTCAATTGCATCTGCACAGCCGATTTCTTTCAGCTTGCCACGCAGGCGGCTGATGTTGACTGTGAGAGCGTTGTCATTGATATATTCGTGATTGTTCCACAAATCTGTCATGAGTTCGTCGCGTGATACAATACGATTCTGATTTTGGAGAAGATACATGAAAATAATCATTTCATTTTTGGTGAGCAGAAGTTCTGTATCTTCTTTTTTCAAAATGCCTTTTTGCGGAAGGATGGAAATATCGTGATAAGTGACGATATCACTGCGCTGCTCGTAGCGCTTTAATACGGCGGCGATACGCAGGAGCAGAATCGTTGGATGGTACGGCTTGGTGATATAGTCATCTGCCCCATAGCTCATGGAAAGGACTTCGTCAACGGCTGTGTTGCGGCTGGTTACCATAATGACCGGAATATCACAGGTCTGGCGCAGCTCTTTCAGAAGAAGCTCTCCGTTTAGATAGGGGATGTTGATATCAAGCAAAATTAAGTTGGGACTGCTTGAGAGGATTTCCTCTTTGGCGTGTTTGAAAGAGGAGAGGACAAGCGGGGCATAGCCTGCATTTCGCAGCAGCGCACTCAGCTCATCGCATATGGTATTGTCATCTTCTACGATTAAAATTGTCTTCACAGGGATTCGCCTCCAAAGTTATCATGATAATATGTATGTATTATATCATATCAGGAAAATGGCAATGTTACAAAAATGAAATATTGGAAATTCGTTGAGATATCATTTGATTGATGTTATAATTGATTAGTTATATTCAGACATGTTTGGAAAACATGTCTGATTTATTATGCATTTAGAGGAGAAATATATGGAAGAAACAAAAGTACAGGAAAACAAAATGGGAGTTCTGCCCATTCCAAAATTATTAATATCAATGTCACTGCCGATGATGATATCTATGCTGGTGCAGGCACTTTATAATGTGGTGGATAGTGTGTTTGTAGCCCAGATCAGCGAGGATGCACTTACGGCGGTATCGCTTGCATTTCCGATTCAGAATCTGATGATTGCGATTTCAGCCGGAACCGGAGTCGGAATCAATGCGTTGGTATCCCGATATCTGGGAATGAAGGAATTTGAGACCGCGAACAAGGTGGCGAGAAACGGTATCTTTCTTGGCGTGATAAGTTCCATCGTATTTGCTATCCTGGGAGGGAGCCTGGCACACATTTTCTTTGTGTTTCAGACGGATAATCAGACCATCGTAAATTATGGAACAAGCTATATGCAGATTATATCCATTTTTTCAGTGGGTATCTTTTTACAGGTTACGTTTGAACGGTTGATGCAGTCGACAGGAAAAACGATCTATAACATGATTACGCAGGGAACGGGAGCCATTATCAATATTATTCTGGATCCAATCCTGATCTTTGGATTATTTGGTATGCCGAGACTGGAGGTCGCGGGTGCGGCGATTGCGACAATTATTGGACAGTTGGTTGCACTTTCGATGTCGTTTTATTTTAACCACGCGAAGAATAAGGAATTAGATATCCGCATGCGTGGATTTAAGCCGGACAAATCTATCATCGCACAAATCTATGCAATTGGTGTACCATCCATTATTATGCAGTCGATCGGTTCCGTGATGGTATTGGGAATGAATAAGATTCTGTTGATGTTCTCGTCAACAGCGACCGCCGTATTTGGTGTTTACTTTAAATTGCAGAGTTTCGTATTCATGCCGGTGTTCGGGTTGAACAACGGTATGATTCCGATTGTTGCTTACAATTATGGTGCAGGACATAAGAAGAGAATTACGGATACGATTAAGCTGAGTGTCGCAATTGCGGTTGGAATTATGCTGGTTGGACTTGTGATTTTCCAACTGATACCGGGCGAACTGCTTCGCTTATTCGATGCATCGGATCATATGTTGGAGATTGGAATACCGGCACTTCGGATCATCAGCATCAGCTTTATGTTTGCCGGATACTGTATTATCTTAGGCTCCGTATTCCAGGCACTCGGAGATGGTATGTATAGTCTGATCGTATCAGTTGCAAGACAGCTTTTTGTGATCTTACCGGTTGCTTATATATTTGCCGTGACATTTGGGCTGCATATGGTATGGTGGGCAATCCCGATTGCTGAGATTGCATCGGTGGTACTGTCAACGCTGCTTTATAAACGGATTAACCGGTTGAAGATTAAGCCATTGAAATAAAAAACAGGGGAATGCTTGATTGTTAAGCATTTCCCTGTTTTTATTAGCCATGTGCGCCTGGCGGCGCACGTTTCTAACCGGTGCAAGTCCGGAATCCGCCCGGTAGTGGGAAGGATATAGCCGAAGGCAAGGGTGTCCATCGCGAGATGGAATCTGAAGGAAGCTGGATGCGAGG
>JAQUVD010000072.1 GCA_028693555.1 Hespellia sp. | reverse complement strand
ACTACGAAATGACTATAACACTTTGTGTAATTATTGTTCAGTCTGAACCGGAAACGTGTTCAGAAATGAACGGAATCAATGTTCAGCTGATAGCGGAATGCGCGTTCAGTTTAAGCGGAATTTGCAACGTAGTACTTTTGAACTATACTACGTCCCCAACTCACCCCACAATATACTCATACACATCTTCTCGCACCGGCGTCTCAAGCACCCACTCAATCTCCACCGCCGACTTCTCCGTATTCGCCATCGTGAACTCCTTCGCATTCCCCGACGCATACATCCGGCCCAGATAATAGAACTCCTTCGAGATCTTATCATCCTTATTCTTCCGCACGAACAGTTGTACATCAATTCCACGCTCCCGCGCCTTCAGGAAATTCTGCACATCCTCCGACTGCAGACTCCGCCCGCTTTTGGAAATGGCGACCAGCATCCCTGCGCTTGTGAAATGGTCCTCGTACTTCGTAGTATCACTGATATCCTCCGTCTTATCATAATTGATAAACACCGGAAATGTCTTCGTCTTCTTATCGTACTTATACCCACCAATATTCAGCGGCACCTCATTGTTCTGCCAATTCAGCAGCCGGCAAACATCCTCATAGGTATACTTCTGATACAGTACAAGATTCGTATCCTGATAATGCTCACTGAAATTCAGCTTATATCTGGAAATGCCGAATTCCACCAGTTCTTTCACAATCTGATAAAACTCCGGATCCTTAAGCATCGTCTGAAAACTTGTAGATACTCTATAATCCGCACCCTCTTCATGCAAAAATACACACTGCTCATAAGTCTTCTTCCCTGAACCAGAAGGAAATTCGTTCGTCATGATGTTCACCACATTTTCCGAACAATCCTCATTCATAGAAATATGATACTTCTCCTGAAGTGATTTCCGCAAAATCCCCATCAGGGCATGCTGATATGTCATCATTCGATTCAGTAGCTCTAACTCATGAATTCGCTTTCCACTCGCAAGCTTTTTGGAAATGAATTCGATTACTTTCTCTTCGTCCTCTGACAATCGAATCGTATATTCCTTCTCGTACTTCACCAAAAACTTATAATACGATCCCAGACTATTGTTATCGAAGATACAAAGCACATCCACACCTTCCAAGAAAATGTCGACCGATACGATATAGTCTTAATGAATCAGAAATTCATCCAGCAGTACTGCTGCCTTTTCATTGTTAAGTTCAATCATCAGCTCTAAGATATGAATATACGCATTAGACAATTCTTCGTCCTCTTTAATTCTATCACTATTGTAAAGATAAGCATCCAATATTATTATATTGACAATCCACTGTTGCTTTGAGATTACAGTAGAAAACAGATTTTTATCTTCTGTTTTACTATTCGTGAATACTTTTTCAACTGACAGAAGGATTTCTGGTAGCAATTCCCTGATATGCATTTGATACAATGTATAAAGAAAATGTTCTAAATGATAATGTCCATACTTCGCATATTGTTGATTCAGAAACCTCTTATCCTTTTCTGAATATGATGTCACACACTTGCTCCAATCAGCATAAAACTTTGTATCAATCAAGGCTGCTGCTTGTGTTAGTTCTGTTCTGACATAAGAATTATCTATAGTATTTATTCTTTTCTCAAGACCGTTGATTTTTTCTTCTAAGTCTGTCCTTTGTTCTTTCGTCTGGTACGCATCAAAGTAATATGAAATAAACATACTAAAGACGTCTAAATAAAAATCAACAATATCCCTTTTAATTTTGCTAAAGTCAATATCATCAAATAGTATTTCAAATGCCTTTTCACAAGCTTCTTTATTCTTACCAATTTCTCTTTGTAATAATCTAATCACATCATGCTCAGCAAAAGTTCCAATAATATGAAATACATTATTCTCGTGATCTGCTTGTTCCGCAATACCTATCATACCTATAATAATTTTCCTAATAACCATATATAACTGGTTATTAGCTAATGACAACCCACTATTCGATACAGCACAAAGCATCTGAATATCATAGTTATCCAAATTAAACTCCGAAAAAACAGCTGGCATTTCATCAAATAGATAATCTTGAATTATCTTTTCCTTTTTACTTTCATATCCTTGTTCATCATTACTTGCATTAAAATGATGGTCAATACCTCTAAGATGCTTTTTCATGTTTGGAATAAACACAAATTCCTCATTCTTCGACTTACTTTTCAGATAATTTGCATTAAACTTTTGATGGTTCATCTCATCTTCTGCCAGTTTCAATATCGTCGTAAAGACAATATTGGCGAGATTTGAATTAGTTTCAAGATACATGCGAGAGAAATCAGCAATTTTATATATTTGACCATTATCAGATTGAGCAATAATACTATCCAATATGATTTGCTTCATCAAGTTTGTTGTTTCTTGCGACAATTCTTCGTCTAACTGTTTAAGCAAAATCAGTACCCATTTAATATCTGCTGCAAAAGTGTTATTTTCGAATACCTTTCTCACCCCCAATGTCCATATCTAGCACCAATTATCTCTTCTTTCTACCGTGATATTTTTATTAGTAAGCGAAAGAACTATCATTTGAAATGTTCCCATTTGGATGTGAAGACTACGGAATCTCTTTAGATGCTTTTATTGAACAAGAACAGTTAAATGGACGCTAATCACTACCACCAGCTTAGCTGGTGGTTTGTTCTGTCCCTGTAAGGGACTATTGCCGGCTTGGGCCTCAAAGGCCCTACGAGAATAAAAGCCCCAACCGCACCTTATTCTCTGGCTTAGTCCTTACAAGGACTTATTTTTTTGCCTTTGTTTACTGGCTCACCCGTGAACGGGTCTATGTATTCTTTTAAACTTAATTGGTCGTATGCTTGATCATCCATGAGCTGATTTTTAATATACTCTTGTATTTTCTTCGCATTCTTTCCACACGTATCTACATAGTAGTCTCTGCACCAAAATTTTCTGTTTCCATACTTATATTTCAAATTTGCATGTCTATCGAAAATCATAAGTGAACTCTTTCCTTTTAAATATCCCATGAAAGTTGATACACTTATACTTGGTGGTATTCTTACCAACATGTGTATGTGATCCACACAACATTCTGCTTCAATTATTTCCACGCCTTTTCTTTTACATAATGTGCTTAATATATTTGCAACATCTGCTTTTATCGCCCCATAAATCACTTGTCTCCTATATTTCGGTGCAAATACAATGTGGTATTTGCACTCCCAAGTGGTGTGTGATAAAGTATTCTTATCCATTTGGATACCTTCCTGTCAATAATTAAACATTGTGTATCCATAATATATCTTGTAAATCTCGCGAACGAAGCTTGTCTTACCTTGCCCTACTGAAATATGTCATCAAGATATCCTTTATATGATTATATCTCCTTGCATACGAATTCTCGATCCTAATCAATTGAAAATTATGTTCCTGGCATATCTGTTCTTTCTTCCGATCCCGGTTCTTCACAACCTCATCAGAAAAATGTTCCTTCCCATCCAGCTCAATTGCCAGCACTGGTATTTTTGCATCTCGATGTTTTTCATAAACTACAAAGTCAAATCTGCCAGAATAAAACAAATCACTATAATTCAGATTTTCTTGAAATACATGTGCGATTCCAACTTCTTTTTCCACAACAAATCTATTTTGTGAAAGCCAGATATTCTCCATTGCATGATTCAGATTCAACAAAAACGCTTCTTCCGTCTGAGTACTGAATGGTTTAACACCTAACGCTCTCGAATTTGTTTCATTTGCTGTGACATGTGATTGTCCATTCTGTCTGACATACTGCACTAATTCATACAAATCGTCATCGTCATTATTTAAATGTAATCGTTCCAATTCTTTTAAGTTAGATAAAACGATTAACTTGTCCTTGGCTCTGGAAGTAGCAACATTGATTAACTCTTTGTTATTTTTCAACCACTCGTAGGTTCCACGATTGGTTTTATCTGTAATTGCCGTTGAAAATAGCACTACATCCTTTTCATCTCCCTGGAATGCATGTACTGTTCCACAGGTAACATTACTTAGATTATTCTTTTTCAACTGCATTTCTATCTCTTTTTTCTGATTTACAAACGGCGTAATAACACCGATGGATTTCTCCTTATTTACTTTCGCATATTCTACAATCTGCTCCACCTCATAAGGCGCAGTATTTTTATATCCTGTCGTGCTTCCACTCACATCTAAATATAGCAGTGGCTCCGCTTCCTTTGATGTGGATCTGATATTTAATTTAGAGTTATAGAACTTTCTGTTATTGAACTCAATAATCTTCTTATTACAACGATAATGATATCGCAGTAGAACTTCATCACTTACGGAATCACATGCCAGATAAGTCTTGTAAATAGAGTTGGTACAATAATCATATTCCTTTGTAATCTTATATTTCTTTTTTAGTTTTTCATTGACCGCTGCGTTCAATAAGATAACAGGATTTAACTGCTGCGGATCCCCTACAAGCATTAAACTCTGCCCACGAATAATCGGTACCAGTGAAATTGCTGTATTGCATTGACTAGCCTCGTCCATGACAACCATATCAAAGTAACATTCCGGTTTTCCTAGTTTATGTGCTGAGATGCAGGTAGTAACAACCATTGGAAATATTCTAAGAAATTTTTTAAGATTCTCTGGTTTTGAAAGATACTTACTGAATTCTTCAGCACCTTTGTCTATATCTCCCATTTCTATTATGAGTCTTAAATCTTCATTTTTTGGTTCATCAATTCGCTTGATATATTTTGCAGAAGTATAGAATAAATATTTCTGTAACTCATCCTCATCTTCCGTCAAAAGATTCAATGCATCCGTCTCTTGAATCGTATCTTCGGATTTAATTCTTTCTGCAACTTTTTCAGCTTGACCTGATAAGTCGGCCTGAAATGGTAACATCTGAACGGACCGCATATGACCATCATTATAATCTAACATTCGAGTTAATGTTTCATTTCTTTCTTTTAAGTCTAGTACTTCTTCATACTGCTTTAGCATATCTGATAATCTTTTGGCTCTTTCCGTTCGGTCATCCTTCTTTTTATCCAACGTCTTATCAAATATTTGTATAGACTTCGTGCTCTTATAAATTGCCTTTAAGCATTGTATCGCTTCTTTTACTTTCTCCTGATTTCCAACCCTAATAATTGGAAATGGAATCCTTCTTCCTCTATACGTCATTTTTGTAAGTTTGTCAAAAACTGCATCAATCGGATGATTATTGTACGACGAAAACAGCACTGTTTTTTCGTTAAAAAATGCAGTGCTTATGGTATTGATAATTGTATTTGTTTTCCCAGTTCCTGGAGGACCTTGAATATATGCAAGTGGATATTTCATTGCATTATTAATTGCTAGTAATTGATCAAGATTGACTTTTCTGTTGACCAAGCATAGTGGGTACGCTTTTGTACGAATAGGTCTGGCTAGTAATTCTCCAAAAAATCCTTTGATTGGAATAGGCACATTCTCACGTCCATACATGTTAATAATCGCTGTATATTCCTTATGTAAATCAATCGTCAAATCCATAGCAATTCCAATGATGTACGGCATATCATCCACATAACTTTTCGTCTCAAGATGCTTTTGAATACAATCTTTTATTGCTTCTTGATTTGTCTCAAAATTTTCAAGCAATTCGTACTCATTCGCATCCAGAAATTTTCGAATCGATTCTTTTGCTCCGTCAATAACAAACTCTGTACACACTGTAATCTCCGAATCCATCGTAAGGCATCGATTCTTCACATCAAATTCCAGTTTTCTAAATGCAAGCACATACCATCCTTTTGGTGTATAAATACTCAGAACATTCATTCCTAATTGTTGTATTCTTTGCTCATAATTACTCTTTCCATTTGTCGCTTTGTATTGGAAATTAGATACAATCTTGTTGAATTGCTCCGCACTCAAATCATACGAATCTGTTTGTAATAATACACTATCAAGATAACGCACCAATTCAAAATCCGATCTATACGGTGTCGTATCCATACGGTTACAATCTTCCAAGTAATTCAGTATTTTCAAATTAGCTACATTTTCAAATAGGCTTGTATACTTATGTGGATTCAGATAAATATCTTCAACGAGATTTTGGTTCACCTCATAGTAGGTCCCCTCTACTACGCTTGATGAAATGATCGAATCTATATAAATATAATCAAACTTCTGGATGGTATGTTCCGCCAAATGCATTCCTTCAACAGCCAATGTCTTGTTTCGAACATTGAGGTTCTTGATACCAATCCAGTATTTTGTTATCTGCTCACTCTTATTCTTATATTCAATGCTAAGCCACTTTCCCTCGTGGATAGCTTTGAAAATGTCTTGGTAGACTGAATTCATAAGTTTCCTCCAATAGTTCATTAAATCGAGTAGGAGGGAGTGATTAACTCCCGTCCTCTCACAGCACCGTGCGTACCGTTCGGTACACGGCGCTTTCAATAGTTGACGTGCACGGACTGATATGCTGTGACTAAATCATAAAAGCCACT
>JAQUVD010000042.1 GCA_028693555.1 Hespellia sp. | reverse complement strand
AAGCATAGCGGCAATTCTTGTGCTTGCTGAGTTTCCTGTTGCATTGTAGCTCATATTCTAGCCCTCCATATTTCTATATTTTTAAAAAGTATTACCAAATTTTTGCCTATTTTAGTATAGTCTATTTCTCTTCAAATAGCAATGAAAAACGAAAATCTTTTGACATTTTTTTCACACTTTTTTTCACACTTTTTTTCACACTTTTTTTCACACTTACAGCTTTCATATATCTGCCATAAAACAGCTTCGAAAGAGGGGGAAACTATTTCTAGTATTCCCCCTCCTGAAGTATTCTTTTTTATTTCTGATTTCGATATTGCACCGGTGTCATATGATATGCTTTTTTGAACAGACGATTGAAATGTTCCACGTTCTGATACCCCACAGATTCCGCGATATTCTCAACGGTCATATTGCTCCCCTTGAGCATCGCCCTTGCTTTTTTCATTCGAACCATCTTTAACGTATCACCAAATGTCATGCCGGACTTTTCTTTGATGTACTTTGAAAGATAAGGTTTGGAAAGGAAGAACTTTTCAGCCAGATCATCCAGTGTTACATCTGCATAATTGGACTGAATGTAATTCGTAATTTCAATCAGTCTGGCATCTTTACATACATTCGCATCTTTGATTTCTTCAATTTTATTAACCGCAACCGTCAGTGCCGCAATACTTGCTTTGATAATATCAGCATCAATTCCAACGCCCCAGTACTTCTTTTTATGGCATGTGATTCCCACATATGCAACCGCTTTTGAGGAAGATCCTCGTGTCAGGGAATGCTCCTCATATGTCGAAACCTCATAACTGATTCCGAAGTAATGCTTGATTGCATTGCTGACTGCGTCCAGACGTCCATTTCCATTTGCTGTGATTACACGGTTCTCGCCCGCATGGTGAATCGTTGCTTCTGCCAGGATTCCGTCTTCCTGCTTGAAGTGGCATTCATCCAAATGAAAGACCGGTCTTGTAAGAATGTAATTGTCTTCAAAAATATGATAGATCCAATCCGGTGTCAGCTCTTTATGTGCTTTATCTGATACATCTTTGACCAGATATCCGACTTCTTCTTTTAATTTTTCAGGAAGTCCGATTCCAAAGTTCTGTTTCAGGATATAGCTCACCCCGCCTTTTCCTGACTGGCTGTTAATACGGATTACATCAGATTCGTATCTTCGTCCAACATCCTTCGTATCGATTGGAAGATAAGGCACCTCCCATTTGTCGCAATTTCCCGCTTCTCTCCATGCCATTCCTTTGGCAATTGCATCCTGATGTGAACCGGAAAACGCTGAGAATACCAACGCTCCTGCATACGGCTGGCGTTCATATACATGCATACGTGTCAGGCGTTCATACACTTCACAGATATCAACAACATTCGAAAAATCAAGCTCCGGATTTACACCGTGTGAGAACATATTCATCGCAAGGGTGATAATATCTACATTTCCTGTTCGCTCACCATTGCCAAACAATGTCCCTTCAATACGGTCCGCACCAGCCAGAATTCCAAGCTCTGCATCGCTGACACCACAGCCACGGTCATTATGTGGATGAAGTGAAAGAATGACATTGTCTCGATAAAGCAGATTCTTGCTCATGTATTCTACCTGACTTGCAAATACATGCGGCATCGCGTTCTCAACCGTTGTCGGAAGATTGATAATTGCTTTTCTCTCTTCAGAAGGTTTCCAGATATCCAAGACTGCATTACACACTTCCAACGCATACTCCACTTCCGTTCCTGGAAAACTCTCCGGACTATACTCAAATGTAAAATTGCCATCCGTTTCAGATGCCAGCGTATTCAACAGTTCCGCACCATCAACCGCGATCTTCTTCACTTCTTCTTTTGATTTTTTAAACACCTGTTCCCGCTGTGCAAGCGAGGTCGAATTATACAGATGAATCACTGCGTGAGGCGCACCCTGAACCGCTTCAAAGGTCTTTTTAATAATGTGCTCTCTCGCCTGCGTCAGAACCTGAATCGTCACATCCTCCGGAATCATGTTCTGCTCAATAATCGTGCGGCAGAACTGATATTCCGTCTCTGATGCTGCGGGGAATCCAACTTCAATTTCTTTAAATCCAATATCAACCAGCATCTTAAAAAATTCAACTTTTTCGTCAAGACTCATCGGTTCAATCAATGCCTGATTGCCGTCTCGCAAATCGACACTGCACCAGATAGGTGCATGATCCACGTAATCTTTCTTTACCCAGTCGTAGCACTCGACCGGCGGCATGTAATACAGTCTTTTGTAATTCTTATAGTTTTCCATAATCAGTCTCCTTCTATATTCGAAATTGAACAAATTCATGTTTTTCATCAATTTCCTTGTCTTTTTTTGTGATGCACTCATACTATCACACGATTACAGAAATGAACAGTGACGTTTTTAATCATTTTAGTTGATATTATTTAACATTTTCATGTATGATTCACATATATACTGGAGCGTCCATACATAATTCCATCTCGGAACCGCACTTTGTGTTAAAATCTTTGTCTTTGCAATCTCATAAGATCCAATCCGATATAAAACACTGCCAACTTCTTCCCCCTTCTCAAGCGGGGCGCAAATGTCAGCATTCATCTTAACATCACACACAATCTGTTCATCTTTGTTTTTCAGCACGCGTATGTCAGACAGCTCCTTTTCGTATTTCAGCTTTACGGCTGCCGTCTCGTTTAGGTTGCTTCCAGTCGGAATTCCGTTCCCAATCTGAATCTGTGGCAAATCACGCGGCAAAATATCCGCATACTCATAATTTTCCATCCCATACTGCATCAGTTTCTGTGTATCAGACCATTTATAACCTTTGTGATTTGGCCATCCACACGCCAGCAGCGCAACAACAAAGGTTCGATCATCGTCTTTGAGTGCTCCCACATAACAATAGCCTGCATCTGCAGTAAATCCTGTCTTTCCTGATAAAGCTCCCGGCATCATCTGAAGAAAAGCATTATGATTCTGGCAGGAATACTGCCTTGTCCCCTCGATATTTGAAAATGTATAAGAAGACTCCCTTGTAATCTGCAGAAACTCGGTTTTCTTATCAGAATCATAGATGCAGTACTTCATGATTCTTGCCAAATCCACCGCCGTCGTTGCATGAATGCCGCCAAGATCAGAAGCATCCAGTCCATTTGGAGTCACAAAATGTGTATCTTCACAGCCGATACTTGCCGCTTTTGCATTCATCAGCTCCGTGAAGCCCTGAACCGACCCACTGATTCCTTCTGCTACTGCTACTGCCGTATCATTATGCGATTCCAGCATCAGGGAATACAAAAGATCTCTCAGTAAAAACCGCTCCCCTTCCGTCGCCCCGAGATGTACCTTAGGCTGCGCAGCGGCATTTTTTGAAAAAGTAATGACATCGTCAAATTTTGCATATTCCAGTGCCAGTATACAGGTCATAATCTTGGTCGTACTCGCCATCGGCATAATTTCCTGTCCATTTTTGGCAAATAAAATACGCCCCGAATCGGCGTCCAAAAGGACAGCCGCCTTGGCGTATAGTTGCAGTTCATCATTCTCTTTTGCGTCTGCATATGTAAAATTCGTTCCCAGTATTGCTAACACGAGTGCACATAAAATCCATCGTCTCAATCAAGAATCCTCACTACCACCAGATTATATATCTAATTTCATCTGTGCTTCATCCTCTGCTTCTGCAGCGAATTCCTCAATCTGTTCCTGATTAATGCTCGGAAGTTCTTCCAGAGACTGGACACCGAATCTTCGCAGGAACTCTTCCGTTGTTCCGAACAAAATCGGACGTCCCGGTGCATCCATTCTCCCCACTTCCTCAACCAGCTCATACTCCACAAGCTTATTTACCGCATGATCCGACTTGACCCCGCGGATTTTCTCAATCTCCAGCTTCGTTACCGGCTGCTTATACGCTACAATCGAGAGCGTCTCCAGAAGAACATCAGTCAGCACGAAACGCCTTGGCTGCTTTGCCACGCGAATCAGACATTCATAGGCATCTTTCTTCGTGCACATCTGATATGAATTTTCCAGTTCGATAATACTGATGCCTCGTGTCTCATCCGCATTATATCGATCCATCATATGATGCAGCATCTTCTTCGTTGTCTCTTCATCATGCGCAATGGCAAGTGCAATCTTTTCAAGCTCAACTGAATCACCCATTGTGAAAAGAATGGCTTCGATCAGTCCTTCCAGTTTTTCAATTTCCATCTCATTCCCCATTTTCTCTATTTCCCATAATCTCACGTTACTTCATTTGAATCTACGCAACCATAGATGTAATTAAAATTTCACCAAATGTATCTTCCTGTTCGATCTGAAGAATCCCGGTCTTCATCATCTCCAAAACCGCAAGAAATGTTACAATGACATGCAGTTTTGATTTCTGTTCTTGAAGAAGCTGTCGGAAACTAAACTGTTTGTGACTTTCTGCATATTGTTCCACATAATCCATCTTCTCCGGCAGCGTAACTTCTTCCTTCTCAATCCTGCCGAATTTACTTCGCACACGATCCACTTTATCTTCCTGACGTCTCATGACATCTTCAAATATCGCATTCAATTTCGAAAGTGTCAGATCACCGAGCAGCACATCCATATCCACCGGTTCACAATATTCCAGCACCTCTTTGGGAAGTGTCGCCGATTTAAATAGCATCCGTTCACCATCAAGCTGGCGATCCTTCAGCTCATACGCCATATATTTATACATCTTATACTGCAGGAGCTGCTCCACAAGTTCTGCTCTCGGATCTTCTTCCTCGCCCTCTTCATTCACTTCTTTTGGCAGAAGCATCTTACACTTAATATCCAGAAGTGTTGCTGCCATAAGCAGGAATTCACTCATGACATTGAGATCTTCCTTCTCCATCGCACGAATATATTCCATATACTGATTCGTAATCTCTACGATTGGAATATCATAAATATCTATTTTATTTTTATCGATCAAGTGGAGTAAAAGATCCAATGGACCTTCAAACACCTGTAGTTTTACTGATATACCCATTTTTCGTTTCCCGTCTGTTCCTTCATTTCATGAATCTTATCTATTATATAGGAAATCAGACCAATTCACAAGAATTAATTGTCTCTCCTGCCCATTTCATGGCCTTCCCATGATTCCCGCAAATGTATGGTCACGACTTCTGCTTTGTTGAAAAGTCTTATGTTGACTGTATGCGTTCCAAGTCCCCGACTCACTACATAACGCGCATCGCTTGCAATTGTAATTCCACCTGAATTTTCAGGAAATAGCTTTGCCTGAGGCGTAATCAATCCTCCAAGACCGGGAATTCGGATGATTCCACCATGCAAATGTCCGGACACAATCAAATCTGCCCCCCACTTTTTTATTACCTCCAAAAATGCCGGATTGTGCGAAATAACAATCTGATACTTTGAAGCATCCGGCAAGCCAATACATTTTGTCACTTCAGAAAGTGAAAGTACATGCTTCTGAAATTTTTCATAATAGTGCATCGGAAGTTCGATACTTCGAATCTCAAGCTGTACCCCATCCAGATTCACAGACTCCGTTGTATTCTCCAACAGATGAACTCCGCTTTTGACCAGTTCTTTTTTATATACTGCATACACGTCTCCGTATTTTTCCGGTTTTTCCTTCATCCGCTGCTCATGATTCCCATTTCCGTAATAGACAGGACAGATATCCGGCAGCTTTGTTACAAAATCGACTGCCACCTGCGGCGAACATCCCGGTTTCCCGACCAGCATATCTCCTGCGATCAGAATCAAATCCGGATGTTCCTCTTTGATTGCCTGTAACAGGATGTCATTTTGATTTCCATATACTTTGTTATGCAAATCCGCAAGCAGTACAATCCTTTTTTCTTTCTGCCAGCTTTTTAATTTATTTGATGCAACCAGAAAATGGCTCACCTGGAACATATGCAGTTCCCGCCAAATTTCCAATCCAATGAAAATAAGAACAATCGCTATGATGACTCCAATTAATATCCACATTTGTCATTCCTTCTTAATCCTGAAATAATAATACTTTTTTATCATAACACGACTTTCACAAAATGTGAACTCCAACGATTTACGTGTTTTCATTTCAAAAGCACCATGCCCTCGCCATATCGAGAAAATAGTCCAGAATTCCTGCTTTTTCCACGCCTTCTTCCGCAAGAATCTCTACATTTCCAATATCTTTGTTTCCAATTTGATAAAACGCCGTGCCTACAACATCGCCTTTTTTGACTGGTGCGGAAATATTTTTCCGATACACAACCTTCTTGGAAATGTCGTTCAAATTCTCTCCGGTTGTACTCAGATAGGAAAATGTGCTCTTATACCTGCATTTCACATTTTCTTCCAGACCGCCGTAGACCGGTACCGGATCTAATTTTTCCGGGTGATCATCCCGATAGAGCTGACATTTTCCAAATCCATAATTCAAGAGCTTCGTTGCATCCCCAAACCGGGTCTTAGGGTCCGGTGCCGCCATAATCACGGCAATTAATTCCACTTCATCCTTCTTTGCAGTTGCAGAAATACAGAATTTGGCAAGACTCGTAGACCCCGTCTTTAGACCGGTTGTGTATTGATACTGTTTCACTAGCTTATTTGTGTTTGACAGACCAAATTCAGAAGTCCCCTTGCTTGTTGTATGCGTGATATTTTCCATCCAGATCATGGAATAATTGTGTACCTGCGGATACTTCGTGATCAGTTCACGTGACATCCGTGCAATATCTCCTGCGGTTGTAAGATGACCATCGGCGTCGAGCCCGTTACAGTTCACAAAATGAGTATTCATCATTCTCAGCTCTTCTGCCCTCTGATTCATGTGATTTACGAATTCCTCTTCACTGCCCCATATGTATTCCGCCATAGCCACACAGGCGTCATATACATATAGTAGACACTAGTTTACTGTTTCATATGGATTACTGAATTTGTAATATATTGTAATAGAACCATCGTCATCCACTTCAATCCGATTTATTAAATGGAGCACAACATCCCTATCTAATTTATCTATGTCTATATAATGCTTGAAAGCAGAAACCCATTCATCATATTGCTCCATCACATGACTTTGAACATTTGAGTATTCCTTAAGATTGTTAATTTGAAGTTCCAATATGCTTATATTATCATCATACTCTTTTGTATAATTTTCGAACTCTTCTCTACTAATAACACCTTCAACCATGCTTTCAAATGCTTTCTTCTTATAAACAGCTATTTTAGCGATTTCACTTTCGAGTTGCTTAACTTGAACAGTAATCTCAACTTTACCGTGCTTCTCCACATCATATCGTGATAATTGGTCAATATCCTCTTCACTTAGTATTTTATGTGCTTCAGCTTTGATCGATTGCAAAACAGCATTTTCAAGCTTATCATTTTTTATTGCATGGCTCAAACAGAATCTTTTCCCTTGAGTCTTATATGTACTGCAAATATATCCAATGAACTCACGATTTCCTCTTCTTGCATAACTTCTCCCCATTGATTTTTTACAGTCTGCGCAAAACATCATACCAGAAAATATTCCATTGGGAGAAAAAGACAGCGTTCCTTTTATTTTTCTTTTCTGCATCTCCTGAACCAAATTCCAAGTTTGTACGTCAATAATTGGTTCATGGGTATTAGGAACAATAACCCACTTTTCTTTTGGCAATGACTTTACCTTTCTGTCTTTAAATGACACTTTATTTGCCCTATTCTGAACAAGATTTCCAATATATGTCTCATTATTTAGTATTGAGTGAATCGTCTGATATGACCAAACTTTCGTTTCGTTTAGCAATTTTCCATTTTGATATGTCGACTTTAAAATTCGTTGTTTATATAGGGTAGGAATTAGTATCCCATCCTCTGATATAATGGACGCTATCTTTCCCTTTCCATTTCCATCTAGGTAAAGAGTAAATATCCTTTTCACAACACTTGCCGCATATTCATCTATTACTAGGTGATTGTGATTACTTGGATCTTTTAAGTAACCATAGGGAGCACTAGAACCAAGAAATTGTCCATCATGCATTTTAGCTTTAAAAACACTCTTAATATTGGAAGACAAGTCTTCACAATACCATTCGTTAACAAGTGAATAAATTTGTCTCGATTTTTTATTACCAGCGTTACTTGTATCAGCGTTGTCTGCAACACCGATAAAACGGATATCCATTAGCACAAAATCATGATGTAAATACTTTTCGATATGTTCCATGTTTCTTGAAAATCTTGATTGACTTTTTGCAATAACAATATCAAACTTACCTAATTTAGAATCCTCAATAAGTTTCTCAAATCCTGCTCTATCATCATATAAACCACTTTCATCGTCATCCGAATATACCTCTATCACTTTAAAATCATGTTCTAGTGCATATTCCTGTAAAAGTAATCTTTGGTTTTTTATACTTGCACTATCATCTCCTTCGCTTAGCTTATTTATATCTTCTTTTGATAATCTAAGGTATAATACCGCACGATTTTTATTCATAAATATTTCTCCAATCGTATTATAGCCCTATACATCATATACTAATAAATAATTATACGGTATGTAGGTGCAATTTTCTATTTCTTTTTTCTATTTTCAATTATTGTTTTCATACAATCTACAAGTTTTTTATCTCCATAAACCACGTTTACTTTGATTTCTTTTTGCTCTTTTTCCAATAACTTACCAGTCCTTTTTTTCTATTGTTATGACAATTGCATGTTGTCCTATTACGATAATATTATAAAAGGCGATGGATTTCTCCACCGCCAATTTGCACATTTTCATCTTATCTATGCTTATCTACTCTACCTTTAATATATCAGCCTTTGTTGCATCCGAGTATATAGAAGAGTGGCTTATGAAGACCACCCTTCCTAAAGTTTGTTGTTATCTGTTTTTACTTTTTAGAAGTTTTTTTGCATTGTACTGCCAAGATTCTTCCAAAACTTTTTTCATTCCTGGAAATACTTCTTTGTCAATATCACCGTTAACTGTCAACAACGAGTCATAGTGGTAGTTATTAACAATAGGCTCGCCACTTCTATTAGTAATATCAGGTACTGAAGGAATTTCAACACTTGGAATGCTCATATGCTTTGCAATGAAGTCAGTAGGGTTTTCAGCAAAGTCAAACAACTTACTCGTCATACTTGCCTTGAGAACACCGTCACCATCTTCAAGCATCGTATATTTCTTACCGTTTTGATCAATTGACTTAATCTTTAACTCGTTTCCTAACTCGTCTACACGATGAAGTCCGGCAGTAGCATTTCTAGTACCTGTAGCATATCCTGAAAGTTGATTGAGTGAAACCCAACCTAAATCTCTATATATTCCGTCAGCACTTCCAATATGTACTCCGTAGCCTCCGTGGAATCTAGACTGTCCACCATATTCTGAACCAGAATATCCATCAATGATAACTCCACCAGGAACACCACTATACAGACTTCCGGCAGGAGATGTCCCCCACGAATCATAATAGTAACTGCCATTGAGAGTACAGATATCACCTACATACGGTCTTCCATCACCACCACTACTAGGAGCAGGTGGTGCAGGTTTCGGTTTTTCGGTTACTGATACGGTACACGTTGCGGATAATCCACTTCCGTCTGTTGATGAAACAGTAATAGTAGTAGAACCCGGTTTAAGTGCTTTTACACTTCCACTGGATATTGTTGCAACAGAAGGATTTGAAGATGTCCAAATTACTGTCTTATTCTTTGCGTCTGTAGGTCTTATGCCAACCGTCAATGAGCCAGCTCCACCCTCTTGTATAGACATAGATGACTTACTCAATGTGAGTTCAGCAACCTTACGGTTTTCAGTGTCGATTGGTTTGGAAATATCAGACACGATATCATCAATAGTTGTGTTATCGTTGATATTACCTGTGTCTACATCTGTGATAGTGTCATCAGGTTTTACATCAGGCTGTGCCGTTATAGCAGAATCAAACTGATTATTCGCACCTTCTGACGTTCCGATGTTTGAGATATTATTTTTGTTATCATCTCCAAATTGGAATCCAGTATTGTTGATGATACCATTAATCTTACCGTAAACATCTTTGTAGTTATTCAGAACATTACCAAGCATCTCCTTAACGATTTCCTCTTGCTTTTCAGCGTTATAAGTAATTTCGTCCAGAGTGTTGTCGAGTGTTTCAGATAGAGAATCACTGATACTGTCAAGACCGTCAACACGAAGTGTATATTCGTGGTCTTTTTTTGTGTCTGTGATTTCCTTCTCTTGGTCTGACAACTCTTGTTGCAAACGCTTAAGTTCTTTCGCAGCAGATTGATTCGTCACGCCTTGCAACGCTGCAATTTGACTTTTAAGCTGATTAGCAGACTTGCTTTGCTTTCTGATTTTTTCGGAATACTCATAGGCTTCTTTTTCAGTTCCCATGTATTCTTTCATCTTATTAATGCGCTTATTCTGCGAATCGACCTCGCTTTTCGCCATCTCTTTGTAGATGTCGATCAGTTCATTCTTATAATCTACCGTAGCGCCAGCAGAATCATTGATTGTATCAAGAATATCTTTCTGCTGTTCATCGTACTCTGATTGAGATATCGTGCCATTATCCAAAGCTTCACCAAGTTTTTTCAATGCTTCGGTATATGTAGCAACAATCTGCTTGGAAGCATTCATTCCTTGCATAATCATGGCGATATTAGCAAGACCGTTAGATGTTAATGAACCGTCTTTGGCGACCATGGAGTCTTTGTCGATTAAACCTCTGAATTGATCAGCTTCATCAATAACCTGTGAGTAAGCATCCTTTAATTTTTCAAGTGGCTTTGTAAGTCTAACATCCCAGATAGAATCTTTCAGTTTTTCGTTATCTTCTCGTAATCCGAAAATCTCATCATCGCATTTTGAAATCTTATCGGCTAAATCCTCATACTGAGATGAACCTACATCGTAAACATTCATCTGTTCTAAGTATTTTGCTCTAAGTGCGTATTGTGCCTCAATCGACTTGTTATTCGTGTCAATTTGCTTTTGATAGTCTTCCTCTGAAAGAGTATTACCTTTTGATTCCTCTAAAGAATTTATATTATCAAGTTTTGAACTAACTCTGTCTAAGCCGTCAACAACATACTGTAACTGATTCCATGTTTCTTCAAGGATAGTCTGAGTCTGTTGCGATATGGACTTCATGGCTTCAAACCACTCATTAGAGTACTGCTTGATGATTCCAGCATCCATCTGATTTGATAACTCTGTCCGATATTCATCAAGAGCTTTCTTCAATTCATCAATATTTGCTTTGTATCCAAAATCATCATTGAACTCATAACGGTTCTGATAGTATTTTTCAATATTATCAAGCTTTTGTTGCGCTAAATCGAGAAGGTCTTTTTGAGCATCAAGAATTTTATCTTCGCAGTCTTGTGACAATTCAAAATATTTTCGGTAATCATCAAGCCGTTGTTTCAGTCCTTCATCCGTAATCTCTGATATACGAAGTTCGCCACTTTTAACAACATTCTTCCAATTATCTTCAAGTCCAACCGCGTCAGCCTGTGCCATATACGTGTCACGAGCATTCTGCAAAGTAGCTAAACTATTTCTAGTCTGATTGATTGCGTCCTGTGCGACTGAATTCTGCTTTAAAAGATTATCTGAATATGTCTCAATTGAATCTGTAAGTTTGCTTAGAGACCTTTCCATTCTGTCGAGAAGAATTTCTACGTGGTCGAAGATTTCAGAGAATGAATCATTGTCTGACTCTTTGTTTGGTGCGTTGATTGCAGAAATGTTTCCTACAATTCCACCGGCTGCATAAGAATTAGATAATGTTCCATTTGCATATGCTCTAGCATGACCACCAGCCTTACCAGTTTGCAACAATGATTTTGTCTGTAATGCATTAAGAATGATGTCACCCTTTTTAAGAGCTTTCTGTTGCATTCCACCTTGAATCAGCATCCACTTACCATTTCTGATAATAGACTCTGTTCCTAATTCATTTACAAGAGCTGTTTCATTCTTATCTAGTGCAACTTTCCCGTCAGCATATGCGCTCTTGTAGTTTAATACATTGTAAGCAGTACCGGAAACACGAGCCGGAGACAGCATTGTACCAGTCGCAAAACTTCCTCCTCCACCACCATGTGTCTCGCCTGATGAACTTGTATGAACTGTATTAACATATGTTGTTGCCGTCTTACCGTCAAGCGCAGATAATTCACCGCTTACTGACCATATTGTTCCAGTTGCATTGTCAGATGCAGTAACATTACCGTTTGCACCTTGCCCTACAACATCAAGGTTAGAGATTACTCCGTTGATTATTCCACTTGCATTATCACTAGCATTTAATATTGCTTGTTTATCATCAAGTGATAAATCGTTAACTGCATTATAAACTGCCGTTGCTTGGTCTTCCGCTGATAATTCACAGAATTTAGGATCAAGAGACATTGCATTAAACATCTCAATATATGGAGTTGCCTCATCATCTCCAAGAAGTAAGGATATTTGTGTTGCAAATTCTTCGGATGTTAGATGATGAACTTTTTCTTCGGCATCAGATGTATCGGCTTTGACTTCAACTTCTTTATCTGGTATTTCGAATCCAAATGCAGCTTCTAATTCATCTTTTGTCATACCGAGTTCATCGCCGATATCATCTATTGTCGCTCTAATCGAATCAGAATTTAAAAACTCATTCCAATTTGCTGTTTTGCCATTGGCGAATGCATCTTGAAAGGCATTCTGCAAATCAGTCACTGCAGAGATTTGTTCCTGTGTTGCCTCTCTAGCGGCATCAGTTTGATCAGAATTGAATTGCTTTTGCAGTTCTTCAATGCGTGCATAGCTTTTAGCGTATGCCTCATCTGTTGACTCGTTATATCCTGTCTGTTTCTCTCGTTCTTCACGATACACTGTTTTCGCAGTATTCATTGAAGCACCAGATGCTGACGAATGATCTCCATGACTCCAATTTTCTTGTGCCTCATTTATTTCTTGTTGTAGCTGTGCAAGGTCATATTCAAATTCAATTTTTGCGATAACCGTTGGATCAAGAGATGATATGTCATCTTCATACCCTGCCAACGCACTATCCCATTTTGATATGCTATTTTCAAACTTATTGCCATCACCCAATGATTCAGATATGCTTTTTAATCCCTCAAGCGCAGACTGTCCCTTAGCCAATTCATCTGAAGATTTAACCATTTCATTAAAGGTGTTTTTCACGCCTTCAAATCCTTCATCACCATTGTAATCAGAAATTCTACCCATACAAGCTTCAAAAACTTCGGTGCTAACACCCATTGCTTTTGCAGCTTCAGCAGTCGTTTTGAATTGTGCACCTAGATTTTGAAAATCGTCCGCAAAGTTTTGGACGCCATCTCGTGTTAGTTCTCCATAAAACTCACTCTCTTCATTCTGATCCGTAGTAAAATATCTCTGTAGAGATTCTCTAGCTTCTTGATATGACTTCCCAGTGCCTTGAGTGATCATTTTCTCTATGGTTTTAAAGTCATCTGTTCCAGTTAATCCTTGCGCCAACCATTTATCAGCTTTATCAAGGTAATCTTTCATATCAACAAAATTATCACCACTATTAACTGAATCGAGAGCTGTTCCAACACCTTCTATGGAACCGTCTACTTTATTGGTTGCATGCGCTGCTGATTCTGCTTCTTTTGCAATATCTTTAAAATATTTTGCAACTATTTCAAGATTTGTTCCATCGAAGTCCGCGGACGTGATGCCTAAATTTTTCATGTCATTTGCAATATCAGAGACTTCTTTTCCTGACTTAGCTGATTCCGTTAGTATATCTTTAACCTTATTTTTAACCTTTGACCCATCAAAAAATGATTCTATAGAGTTTAGCTGTTTTTGCGCTGGTGTTAAATCCATCGATGCAATATCATTCAACGCACTTTTAACAGACTTAAATTCGTTTTCATACCCAGATAATGCTTCTGTTCCCTCTCCATCGACTGAGAGTGCTTGTAGCATTGTATTTAACTCTGTCTCATTTCCGGTAATGTCTTTCTGAATTGATTTAATTGATGACTCATAATCAGATATCTCTTTTGAAATTTTATCGGAATCTTTATTTTTGTTTTGAATCCACGACAATAAAGATGGTGATACACTTGAGTCAGATGTTTCACTCTCTGTTTTTACAGCTTTTGCTTTTTGTGCTTCTAACTCCTCTATATGTGCCTTGTACTCGTCTATGGCTTTTACATTATTTTGAGTAGCTTTAATAAGATTCCCGTTATCATAATTACTCTCTGATGCCATATTATATTTATCATCATACTTGTCTCGCAACTTTGCGTCAGATTCAAATGCACCAGACTTTATTGTCTTTTCTAATGTGTTCTTTGCAAGATCCGCAGCTTCCTTCTGTGCATCAGTATAGAGTTGATTTTTGATTTCGAGAGTGCGCTCCAGTGATTCATTTGCAGAACTTATTTTATCAACCTCTACTTGATCAACTAATTTGATGCCATCGATTGCATTAATTTGAGTAATCATGTCATCTATACTATCGACACTACTCAAATCAATATTATAACCTTCTCCGATTGAAATAAGCGACTGCTTGTATTCATCTGATTTAGAGGTAAGTGAATCTATTTCAGATTTCAAATCTTGTATATTGGATATAGAATCTTCTGTGTGTTTAAGAGAAGTTTTGTATGTAAGGTTATATGCTTCATCTAATTTCTCGAAACCCTTAACAATACCAACTGTAGCCCCTATCGCAACAAGTAACGGCAACACCGGTGAAAGTGTCGCATAAAGTCCTTTTAACGTTCCTGACAGTGTTGCAGTCGCACCATTTGCAGTCATTGTAGAAAGCGCAACCTCCGCTTCTGCTTCACTCATTCCACGAGCCGTCATCATAGCTATCTTTTGCTCATTGCTCAAACTTGCAGATGACAAAACTAGGGACATCTGACTTTTAGACAAATTACCAGTCATTGATTGAAGTTTTTCAAATTCATCAAAACCAATACTACCCTTTTTCACAATATTAAGCGCATTACTGAAATTAGTCATTTGTGTTGCTGCTTGCATAATTCCGGTTTGTATCATGCTAAAACCTTTAACCGCACCAGCTACAGCTAATCCACCTAAAGCGGTTTTTAGTAATCCTGTTTTATCCGTAAAATCAATAATAGCTTTTGTTGTATCAAGGATATTTCCGTAAGCATCACTAGAGAAAGTGTTTGTAGCCAATGATTCAAAACTGGCTTGCAGACTTTTCTTCTTTGCTTCAATGCTATCGGCATAATAATTGAATTTCTCTAATGCTTGTCCTTCGCTATTTGCCGCTGTCTCTGCGTAAGATGCTGCACTACTATAGTTACTCATGAGCACCTTAAAATTCTCAGCTTGACGAGTACCGGCAAACGACTTACTTATCGATGCTTGTTGCAGACTTGAAAAGCCTGACCATTTACCGCCAACCTCATCTAATACATCACCAAAATTACGAAACTCTTGGTTAGAATCTCTCAGTTTTATTCCAAGTGCACTTAACACAACATCTACATTAGAAATATCTTCAACCGTGCCATCATCACCAATGCTAGATAATTTGCCGGCTTTAATATCTGACATTCTTGCAAAAATACTCTTAAACGATTCACCAACAGAGGACATGGACTTTTGTGTTGTTTCACCTACTGTCGCTAAATAGCCTAGCAATTTATCCATTGATACGCCAGCAAGATCAGCAGAGTTAGCGGTTCGGCTCATTCCTTCTGCAAGTCCACCCGCATCGGTCGCGGACACCAAATCAACGCTTGTTAATTTATCTACAATCTTTAATGTATCTTCTGTTGCAACCTTGTAACCCTTCATTGCACTTGTTAGGTATTGCGTACTATCGGCACTGTCGATAGATGCAACCTTACTCAGTACCATAGAGTCTTTTATCAATGTATTGGTCTCAGACATAGATTTTCCCTGTCTCAACCATGCATCCGCACTGTCTGTAACCTCTGTAGTGGTCGCTCCGAGATTCTGTCCCATCTTGTTGTATGTGCCAACCATTTTACTAACTTCACTATATGATTGATTTGTAGCCATCTGCAATGCAACCGTAGCTTCATTGATATCTTCAATAGCCTCTTTAGCTTCAGATGCCACTTGCTTCAATTCATAAAGACCAGCTGTGATTGCACCCACACCAGTATAGTTTGCGAATGCGGACTTGATACTAGCTCCAAGATTACCGAAAATTCCCTTTGTTGTATTTGCCGAAGTATTTAGATTGGATAAACCGCTTGTACCTTTAGAGACTTGATTATTGATCTCCTCACCAATTTTCGAAGAACTCACGCCACTCTTCACTTGGTTTGCAATATCTTCTCCAACTTTTTTACCGTTCTTTACAGATTTAGAATCTATTTCAACATCTACTTTTGTCTTTGCATTTTTTCCTAGATTTTTAATTTGACTTTCAGCTTGTTTTACCGACCCCTCATCTAGTTCTACTTGCACTCTTGCCTTAAATTCGTCGCTCATTTATGCCCCCTTACTCTTTGCAATTGCCAACTGAGATCATTGCATACTTACTTAAATACTCACATACTCTGTTTTCCTGTTCTTCGTTAATGTTCCTTGACCCACTTAGCCATCTGCTACAAGTCGAATACTCTATGTCGGTACACTTACTAAAGTGTCTGATTGAGATACCATTCTCTTTGAGAAATGCTCTGGTTATTTCATTTAACATATTGCTTTGATTCCTTTCTTGAATTGTCATAATTGTTTGCAAATAAAAAAGCAACTACCTTAAAGTAATTGCTCAAATAACATCTATGTATAAAATCATATTCGATATTCATTTTCGTGTGTCAGGACATACAGTGTTGTCGTTCACCGCATGTCCTGTTTCGTAACAATATGCAACCTCTTACATAATGCTACATTTATATAAACAACGTCCTGTTGACTGCAGAACATTGGATATACCAAAGTTATACTTGTTCTATATTTTATAGAATTTATTATTTCTCTATAAACTCATTGATTTGATTTATTTTACTGTCATCAAATTCTACTCTTTTGTGTAACCAATCGGAAAGATATTGAGGCGAAATGCCTAGATATTCAGATAACTGACCTTTTTTGATTTCATTTTTGTAAAGATACACAACTGCTTTTTCTCTTAAATCATCCTGCATATTAATCCTTTCTATCATACGTTTATGAAGATTCTATTCTCTCTTCTATATTATGTTTTACACTTTTCCAAAGGGTGCTGAAACGCCCTATTTACAAGGGTTTCCAGCACTAAAATAGTAATTATTCAAAAACGTTCGAGGTTTGAAATATGGCTCTAGCATGGGCTTGGCACTCGTTAATATCAGCTATCCTACAGCCTTCTTTTGCAGCTAAATCATATCCGATTAACGGAGTGATTTTCGGCTTTTCAATGTTCTTCATATCTACCGCTATCAATTCTTGGTTCTTTAATTTCTTTAACCGAGGTTCAACCTGATGATAATAAATATCTGATAATTTCGATAATTTATTAAATGTGACCATTCTTTTTTTGCTTCTTGTTATTGGTAATTTTCGCTCTCTTTTTGAAGTTGTGTCAATCTGGATTTTCTTATATAGCACCAATAATACAAAGAGCAATCTTTGTGACACATAATCATTCGGCAAGCTGGACTTTATTTCGTGGACTTCTGCATCTGTGATGAAAACAGCATCATTGCTCATGTCTTTAATTTCCACTATTGATGCATTATCAAGACCTGATGTTACTTTTCTTAAAACTCTGGCATGTTTTTTATCTAGCGTTTTAAGAATCTTTTCATCTGTACAAATTTCTTTATGCAGATACAGCTTAATAATGTCTTTCCCAAACACATTCCAAAGAATTGATTTATCCAATTTCACAAACTCATCATCAAACCAATAAATGTATATCATGTAATTCAGCAATTTGGCTCTATCCTTGCAAACTTTCAGCAATTCTAATTCGCAGAAACTATAGAACCTCAAAAAGCGATATCCGCTATCATCCATGCTTCCATATGTGTGTTCATCATTGTATTTCTTGTTGCAGATTATTTCATGCTGTTTCTGTAATTCAGCCATCTTCTCTTTTACCTTTGGATATGTGGTATTATAAACATACTGGTTTCCCTGGAGTAATTTATAGAATTGACACCGCTCATATCCGTTTGTTACGTCATCCCAAAACTTAGCTTCGATATCACAGACTAGTTGTTTCAAGTAAAGATATACTTTATCAACTGTGCCGTTTGTTAACTCGTATTTCTTTTGTTTCTTTATCTCTTCCTCGCTCAAATCAAAACATTCACCTAGAGCGTCTACGTTTGAATCATGTATCCAATTGTGATCTTTGAATTGCAAGAACGAAGGCTTTTTATGTTTCTTCACTTCATTAGCTATATCAATTGGAATCGGAACTTTGATGCCGGTCTTTACAAAGTCAATAATTAACTGATTCACAACAGACATAATCATTACGTACTTCTTAATGGTATCTGTCTGATTCAGCGATAACAGCACAGTTACTTTGTTTGTTACCTCACCAATATTGTTCTGAAATCCAAGTTTATTGGTCAGCATTATCTTTTCCGTATCGCTAATTGGTAACTGCTTAATCTCCTTTTTGCTATCGCATAAGAGTGGAATATACTTAATTGTATGTGGATTTGCTCTTTCCACAGCATTGTATATAACATTCGAATCAACTGTTGCTACTGTGTCCCCATCAAAGTCCATGGTTCCAAGACGCAATGCAAGGCTGCTGTAAATATCTGTAACAATTCCTGTATCCTGATATTTAAACCATTTCTCTGTATCATCATTATTTACAATTTCTGCATTAAACCATTCGCATGCAATATGTGGATTTCTCCATATAGAAACATTAGTAACCCTCTTCGTATTCCAATAGTTTGAATAAATTTGCCCTGCTTTCAGTGTACCTACAACTTCCATACCAAATATGTGCTGCGCAAGACCTAACAAGTCTGGAATTGCTGTCTGATAATTACCTTTCTGAAACAGTTTCCCACAATAGCACCGATGTATAAAACTCTTTAAATCATCTTTGATTTTCTTTCGGATATATGGATCATATCGCAATGTATCATCTAATGCCAACGCCTTATAGTATGGCGGTACACCATCAAACTGTGTTCTCACTTCATTGTCAATATTCGCTTCCGCTGACTCTGAATCCATGACAATGCCACGATACTTCATAAATTCGTCAATATCTTCATGGGCAGCCTTAAGTCTCCTGAAAGTTTCTTCGCAAAGTAGTGGTGTTTCCTCCGCTTCGAATTGCAGTGTCTGCAAACATTGATAAGCTGTCACAACCCAATCAGATAACTCATCCACACTCTTTGAATAATTGTTTATGTTGAAAGTCCTATGATAAGAATACTTAAGAGCATCAACACTAGCGTAATCCACATCTGTTTCAAATGCATCGCGCCATTCATCGAAACTACTATACATATTCTTGAACTTAAACTGACTTTCTGTAAGAAATACATCAATTTTATAATTTGGACTTTCTATATCAACGTTATTTAGCCATGCATCAGTAACAAAAATCTGTTTCAACTCCGGATATTTATCTTTGTATTCCTGAATAAATTCTGTTAATGGGAAAGTATACACATTACCTTTACCACCGTTAAGCAGCCTAAACTGAAACGATGATGGTACATAATTCAATCCTAACTCTTCCGCCCATTGCTTTGCCTTCTCATATGATACTAATCCTGCACCGTCAAATGCATTGATCTCCTCTTCATCACATTTTGCAAATTCAACATCAAATTTCCCTTTTGATACTTCCTTTACAATGTGAAATATATCAGTAATCATTTTCTTGTAATCTTTTACAACGCAGATATTTGGCATTGATACCGGAATACTATCTGAGCCAGCCAAACCTAAATATGTAGAATACTTAGCAAATTTATCTTCTGGGAATAGCGCATCTTTTTTAATTCCAGTCAACAATACTTCCATTGTCTTATCGTACAATTCCTCTCGGATATAAAGTTCTTTGGCATTTCTAACAGATGAACTACCACATAGAAGTCTCTTGTATTTAGTTGCTCCAATCTCAGTAATCGTACTATCTCCATTATCATTCACTGTAATATTTACCGTTTTAATTTTAAAGGAACCTTTGTCTTCTTCATCTCTTCCTTCACACAGAGCATTATAATATTGCTTATACGATTTACCAATTTTCAAGACAACCAAATCTCTCACATATGGATACTTTGAACTATCTTCTTTATCAACCTCTTTGTTTAATGGATTGAACGCAGAGACAATTCGGATTACCTCGTTTTCCTTTGTAAGAATTTTTGCCTTGCTGACTTCTTTTTTTGTCAAACTAAAGACACGTTCTCTCTCGTTCTCTTTTACCGCACACATTTCTTTTAAATCCACACGTACAATCTCATACAACTTATTATCTGCACTACTGTTTCCTATATCAATCACCATTCCTCTCTTAATGTACTTCATGACCTATTTTTTAAGATAAAATACTTGTTTCATATCAACAATATTTCATCCCATATTTTCTATCTTTACATGCTGATTCTTCCAATCTTTGAAGTCTATGACCTTCCCGCCAAGATTCTTCAGTTTGATTCTGAAATCTGACAGCGTTCTAATATCAAATATTTCATCTGGTGGAACCTCTGCAATTGATAGACTTGTTTCCATTGCTTCTACGGACAAATTCGTAAATGATATGTCTGTGACCTGATATAGCTTGTCTAGTCCCAATAGATATTTGATTTTCGTTATATTTTCTCTCAATAAATAGTTCTCCTTATACATTCCATACTTTTTTCAATTCGTTCAAATTCTGCATATCCTCAATATTTCCATTATCACTATCAGGATGAAAATTCTTTGCTAATATGCGGAAACATTTCTTATAAAAATCCTTATCATCCACATTGCATTGTTTTAATCCAGTTTTATTATCAAATGCTTTTTCCCAACGTTCCTCTATTTTTTTCTGATACTCAACTTCTTCTGTATATGCTCTTTTGTATAACATAAGAAAATCATTTCTGTATTTTTCGTGTACTGTGCTAACATACACATCATTTGGGATTTCATCATATAGAGGCATTTCTTGAATTACTTCTATACGTCCATCCGATTCAATATAAAACACATACGTTCTGTGTAATATACTGTTTTCTTCCCCTTTACGAACTTTATACTTTAATTCACATTCAATATCAGAAGTGATAAATACTATACTTCTCTTATTAGATAATTCATTTCTTTCATTTCTTAATTTTGCAATTTCCCTATCAATTTCATTCATGCGATTATCGTATTTTTCAATACGTTTCATAGGAGTAATCGGTTCTGGCTTCTTAATTTCCTTATATGCCTTATCAACCGAAATCTTTTTCTCTCTAAGCTGCGTTTTCACTTTCTCATTATCAGATTGCATAACCTTGTCCAATTTGCCATATGTACCTTCAGATACACCGACCTGTTTTGCCATTTCTTTTCTGGTATTAACCTTTGACAAATTTGACAAACCTTTACCGCCCGAAGATTGGTTCGATTTAGCTTGTTCCTGGACTACTGACTTGAATTTCTGGACTATCTCATATCTTTCAACCTCTGTCAGATTTCTACGTCCTAACTGTTGCTCTAACATCCACCTTTTAACATCTTCTCTTGTAACTACACCGTCTGATTCATCAATGATTTTATATCCATTCCAAAAATCGAATTTCAACTTATTCTTCTTTATCACGTTGTAACGGTTGTGTCCGTCTATGATTAACCATTTATCTGTTTCAGGGTCTTGCCATACCTTTATAGGGTCTAACAGTCCACTTTTTATGATACTCTGTTCCAGATTATTAAATTCATCAGGTGTTAATACTGGTAATAGTTCCTCAAATTCCTTATCAATGCAAAACTGTTCAAATTTCAAATATGCCATATACGTTTATATCCTCACTATCATAATTATTTTCGGTTTCCTGTGGGGAACTGGTAGCAATCCCCACATTCACTTATTATTTTTCAGAAATGCTAAACTCAATCGCATTTCACTACTCAACTAATACCGTATCCGCATCAACCTCTGTAATATACTTCTCCGTTACAATATCCAAAATTGTATCCGTATAAATTGTACTGATTGTATCAGGCTTAATCAGTTTCACCAACAATTCCGCTGACATAGAGAATCGAATTCCAGCATCATTATCATAATCAAACACTGCATATTCATAATCTTCCAGACCAGTGACCGCCAAATTCTCAATACACCAAATCATATTGTCCACAGCATTATATTTACTGAAATCTCTATCTATATTAGTCTGAGACAGATTCACTAATACTTCCTCTGAATTTTGTAAATCATAATTGCACCACGGAAGAATAATGTCTCCTTTATCATCCCTGTACATATCATTCCATAATTCGTAGTCTCCAAAATCAGTGATATGACAGAATACTCCGTGACCACAGACGAATACATCTAAATCTGTTTTACCAGTACAATCAATAGAACTTAAATACTGCACATCCAGATTGAAACTTCTGATATGTTCCAGGTCAAATCTTTCCTTGTCATTGATATACTCAATCATCTTTGTGTAATTGGGGTTGCTATCATTATCACGAATCAATTCTTCCAATGCCTTACGTTTCTCTTTTGGAATCTCATGTGTAATAATATATTCCTCTTCTGATTTACATCCTGTCATTGCTGCCATCATAGTAAGATAATTTCCAAATAACATGAACTTTAATGGCTGAAATCCAATAACAGAATCAATCTTACTTCTCAATGTCTCAACCTTTGTTACCTCTAATTGTCCTTGGTTAGAGAATGCAACAGGATCATTCGATAACAAATCATTGAAGGTAGTCTCTGCCACACACTGACCGATACCAGATAGAGACACAACATCCTTATCATGTTCATCTATGAATTTTTGTTTACTGGAATATCCTAATGCCTTTACTACATCTGATAATTTCAGATATACTTTTTCTTTATGGAAGATTCTTTTCTCAAATTTTACTGGTTTATTTTTCATATTCTTTTCTCCAATCTGATTAATAATAAATTTTTCCTGTTTGTGTAGATTGTGTAGCAAAGCGGAACAAATGGGAAAATGCACACTACGCTGAAAGCGGAGGGTGGCTAACCTCGTAGAGCTTAGTTGTTCGTTATCTATCTCTTTAGTCCGTTGCTGCTTTGCCCTTAGGTGGGGCAAGCACCAACTAATTCATTCTGTTTTATAGTCGTGGGGGCGAATCCACACATAAGGTATATATATCATAATTGTGAATACGACCCCAAAATATCTCTTGTAGTAGTAGAGAGCGTCATTTCCAAAAAGCGGAAATAACACTCTTGTGTCCGCTTTCAGCGTCCTCAAATCATCAATATTTAAAATCTTTTTAAAAGTTTGAACATATTCATCTTATATAAAGGGTTCTATATAGTAGATGTAAATGGTCAAAGTTTAAATAACTTATCCATTTCTTCCATATCAGTTTTATTCACATCGGCAAAAACATCTGTTAATTCATTCTTTTTGATTGCAATCAATTTATCTGCCAATTTTCTTTGTATTTCTACAAACAATGGCGGATAATCAAAAATTTTCAAATCTTCTTTTGTCGGTGCAAATTCTATAGGTATATCACTATACTTAGCTAAGATCTTCTCTTCCCATTCTTTATTAGATTTCAACAATCGATTCGCCACCATGTTCTCCGCATTAATATTTAGTGCATTAACAACTTTCTCATTCACACACATTTGCGCTAACTCTATACGTTCTCTCTCTATTGCTTCAATTACATCGGACTTATTATAAATAATCTTAATTCGATTATATGTATAATCCCATCCAAACCAATCATCTAAATACGAACTAAGTCTCTGATAAAATTCCTTTTCTTTAAATTTTATATAAACCAGATTTTTTGAGTCTATTTTCATGTCTTTCAAGACTCGATATTCGGCTTTGAGTAACGATTTCTTTTGAGCGTCTGATGCCTCTATATATTTCAATTTACCATTTGAAAGCTTATATACAATTATCGTCTGTTTCTCAAACCTAATCAGGCATCTATCTTCGAGACTCCTTAGCGATGAATCAAGTATTTCTGTTAGTTTTTGATTACATCTCTGATAAAATTTGTTAATCTCAAACGTAGAAATCTTAAATTCTGGTATCTCTTCATTAAGAGCATCTAAAGGTATGTTTTTGTAGTTATCGTTTATCATACCGAGAAGCCTCCATAATTGATTTTTTGTAATATAAAGAACGTATTTCTTGTCTTTTTGCTGAGACAAAACGCTTAATAAGATTAGTTCAATATATCGTACGTAAATGTTTCGATTCTTTCTTCCATCATTTTTAGGTAATGGTTCGTCATATATATCCAGAACAATAAACTTGTATCCTTTTTTCTCAAATTTAAAATATCTCTTCCATCTATTCAGTTGTCCTTTTTTGGAGTTTCCTCCACATTCTGGTTCACCTAGAGCATCACAGATATCCGCATAGTTTTTATATACTTGACCTATTTCAATGTTGCATATATTAACTTCTGATTCTGTGCCGACACACGATGTCCTATTCGTTTGCGCAGGTTGATTTATACAGTCTAATGCGATTTCAAATAGTTTTATCAGTACATTCAAATTTAATTCTAAATCTTGATATTGTAATGTGACAGTAAAAAATGACTTTATTGTAACTGCAAGAATTCTATCTAATATTATCGGCATTTTTTCAATATACTTCTTATAAAGGTGACCAATACATTTATCAAGTTCTTCTTTTCGTACATTAGAAACCGTAATATCATACCCACTAAATATACTAATCGACTGAGCAATTTCTGATATGGATTGAAGCAACATATAATATTCTTTACTAATTGGTGCAAATGTACTAACATGATCACTTTCCTTTTTTGATGAAAAATCCTTCTCACTATCATCCGTGCTTATATGCATTTCTGTTTCATGGATAAGTTCTATATCATCTAAATCAATGGTGTGGTCTATTGACTTATCAAAACCGTTTATCCGATATAATTCTTCTCTTAAAACATTAACTGTGTAACTGCCTTTTTTATTTTCCGTAACTAATACCTCCAATTCTTTTATGAGGTGGGCAACCTATGACGATTCCCTACCTCATACTTCTCCGTTTGAATCTTCATTTTTGCTTATGATGTTGTCTATAACCATGAACTGCCTTACTCGCATCTACATGTAATTTTGCAATATTGATTCTAAATGGTGTTGGCTCTTTCTTTGTCTTTTTACTTCTTGTAAGACCAACAACACTAACCGTTGTATCATTAATAATTTCAACTAGTTCCACCTTAAAACATTGCTTACAATTGTAGTTGTTTGTAACATAATAAATACTACCGATAACTAGATCCTTTACTTTCATGTCTTAACTCCTCTCATTGTGACTTTGTTTTTAATACTGAAAACTTACAATAACTTCACTTTCTCCGATTCTGATGAAGATATGTAGATAATCCGGCTTATCTTCACTCTCTTTACCGTAAATGTCGGTCACAGTGTTAATATTGAAGAAAATTTGCGAAAGCCCATCCACATCAACAAATGCAATTGTATTTGCATCATCTTCAAAAGTAATTCTCTGATATTTCAGTGCTGATATAACGCCGTCTGGATTTTTCAAAACAACACTGCCAGGGAGTCCGTAATGACTCATCTGAATCAATCTTTCTTTTGACATGCTCAAAACACCTTTTTTCAAAATTTCTCTTGCCATTTCTTTGTTACTCATAATTTCTACCTCATTCTTTCTTTGTATTTGGTCAGCTTATTCTTTTACTCTCCCAATATTTATTTCTCTCATTCTTTGATTATCTTTGCATATATTTTGATATTCTTACGTTTATTATAAAAATTCTCCTAGAATATCTAAGCTGGAAACTTTTGTTTCCACCTTCTTTTGTGGAACTGAATCGAAGGCTCCGATAAAATCAACAGAATCCTCAAACAAACTTTCATTTGCAGATTCCATATTCTTTTTTATAATTTCTACGTTGGTCTGTGCCATCATTTTAATTTCATTCAAGCGTGTTCTTGGCAATGTTAACCCCATAATAGCGCATACATTAGCTGGTGACTGAGTACCAATATAGGAATCAATTGGCATTCCAAACTGTGAATATATTTCATCCATTTCAACTTGAACATTACAACTCATAAGTCCGATATATTTAACAACCTTGTTCTGCTCAATTGGTGCGTAAATATTCCCATCTGTCAGTGATGAAATAATCTTATCTGAATTGTCCTTTCCAAGTTTTGAAATTAAAGCCATACCAGAAGTTCTTAACAGTTGGTCTATTTCACTTCTATCAAGACATCCATAGTCACTGCCGTTTTCATTTGCTAACAGTGCATCTAAATGTGTAAAGAAAATATCGTTTATCTTCAACTTATCTCTATGCTTTGAATTGTCCAAGATGAATGTAGCTCCAATGCAATCAAGCTTCTCTATTTCTTGGAATAGTTCAATTGTATTTGCATATGATTGGAAATTCTCTGACTTACTTGGAAGAACTGTCACTATACAAATGTTGATTTCCAAAGTTTTGCTTAAGATTTTCGCAACAGCCGCCAACATACCAGATCCTGTCCCACCAGCAGATGATGCAAAAATAAATAATGTTGTAATTGCTGGCATTTTCGACCTTACTTCATCAATGAGCACTTCTAGATTTTCCTTTAATAATGCTTTTGATTTCTTCCGATTCTTGTGGCAGCCACTTCCGTTCTTGAAGTGCAATTTATTTTTTGCATTCTTTATAGTGGATAAATCTTCTACTGAACTGTTTGCAATGACACACGGATATCCCGCCTCTTCAAATTTTCTTGTTGCATTATTTCCAAACTGACCAATTCCTAAAAATCCGTAAAAATTCGCATACTCTTTTCTATACATTTTCATTCCCTCTCTTTTCTGGTAATAGTTTCAGTCCTCGGTCAGTCAGAATGTAAGTCTTTCCTTTTCCTGCTTTGATTCCTTCTTCTACATACCCTAATTTTTGTAATTCCTTTACCTTCTTATGGATTGTGTTAGGCTTACTTACCCTTTCCATACTTGATATTTCCATGATAGTCAAACCATGCACTTTATCAGTTGCACCTTTTGATCTAAGTATTCCTAAAATGACATATGCACATCTATTTAATTCCACATTCCTACCCCTTTCTTTGTATTTAATAAGACAAAGCACCTATAATTTGTGATATTCTTGGATTTAATAACCAAAAAATATAGGCATCTCTGCCATTATTAGGTGTCATATTTCAGACACCCTGTGATTTGTCTTTCTCTTTCTACTCTTTGACCTTACTCTTTTTTACAAACTTGCCATTAATAAAAACACGTGAATCCAGGAATTCATTCATCGAATTACAAGTTTTAGGACTGACAATCTCATGTCCAGAATCATCAAGAATTCTCACTTTGTGGTCTCCGACATAACACAATTTCAATCCATCGTATTTACTACATTTTGATTTGCACTGACCAAACCGCTTCTTTTGATGTGCGCTTACAAATTGTGAAGTTCCGTCCTCTTTGACCAATTTATATTTTTTATTTCCAACCTTTACCTCACTTGCGTGATGAGCGAAATTACTTCTTTCTTTTCTGTTCATCTTCCTCAATGTTCTATACTGAAACGGGATTTCAGTCATTCCAAGTTCTTCCGCAAGAACACACTGCTCATATCCAGATATCAACTTAAAATCAATATCAAGGTAGACGGGAATCATCTCATGAGATTTTTTGTACTGTTCACGTGATGCATCCAACACTCCTTTATCAACCTTCAAACCATCTGGAATACGCATTTTTTCAATACGAATCTTAGGAAATGTTTTCTTCTTCCTTTTTCCTTTTTTACCAGTAGCTCCACCTATTTTCTTCCATACAAGAGCACCACTTTTCATGTATTCCGCATTGTACTCTCGCATATCCATTACTGTATTACTCATATTTAACCTCATTCTTTCTTGCGTTTAATGAAAGAACTTGGTACAATTAATCCGACCAAAGATTTATATTGCACCAGTTTCTTCTATATTATTGGTGTGCGCTGTTGTCTCTACATGAGATAGCAGCTTTTTATTTAACTTCTCTATAACTGTGTTGCATGAGTCCTCTTTCTCCATACGATGGCTCAATCTCTAGATCTGACATTCCATTGTTTAATTCGATTCTGAGATGGATATTTCCCATTTCTTCTGATTCGTTCACAATCTGTTCAATGTCCTCCATCTGAATATTTACGTTCTGACCCAATGGGTAAAAACAGATTTCATTATCATCAATACTGATATTTGCATTAATCAGATTCATTGACACTGAATTACCATCCTGGCTGTCAACTGAATATCTTCCATGTTCTTCATTAATCAATGCTTTTAACTGTGGAATCGTAAGTTCTGTTGGAATATCTTTAATATTGAAGAGGAGGTCGTAACCCTGAACTTCTACATTATGAGAAAAATATGCGTTATCTTCCCATTCTTCGTCTTCATTGATACACGCAACCGCATAATTGATAAATTCGTCATCATCTGCAATCGGAATAGAAATCTTTATATAATCATCAAACATTAATTCCAATCCCTTATCTGTTACATGGAACTTTGTAAAGATATTCGTCACAAAGTCAAAACTCCTTTTCAGATAAATACCTCCTACAACTTGTTCTAATACTGCCTTTAATTCAACACCTGTCAATTTTGCTGGTCTATTCATAGTTTCCCCTCACTTTTCTTATTCTGTTATCGTTACGTTTGTTGCTTTATCAGGTTTACCATCTACTGGAACAGAAGTAAAACTCACCTTATCTCCAATATGAAGACATCTGAATCCTTCCATCATCAGATCTGACCAATGAGCAAAGAAGTCTCTTCCATCATCTGTACGAATAAATCCGTAACCTCTTGTTGTATCCCAGTGCCGACAACTACCATATTCAATTTTTTCTGTGTTTCCCATGCATTTATCCTCCTTGTAATGCGATGTGTGTTATAGAGTGACATATATAGAAGAAATCTTGTTGATTTTCATACGGTGGCGACCGATAAAGCTCCGATGTACTCTCAACTCGTTTTCAAACTATCTGTACAATATACTTCTCCGAATGATTTCGTAATTTTTGCAAAATATTTGCAAGCAAATTATCATTTTATTTACTTCTTATTTCTCTCTTTATTTTCGAATTTTGGGTATAAAAACACACCCACTTCATAATGTGGACTATTTCAATTTTTAAATGGAATAATTTTGACGACCGTCACTTGAATTTGACAATTAACATCGAAATGATGTATACTATATATGGTTTAAGTACATAGTATGGTCTGTTCATTAGGTCGTACATTATTTAATTACATACGATTCACTTTGGCGAGTGAATCACAAAAGCTGGTATCATTATGTGAATGTTTGGCTACATTTGCGGTACTGGCTTTTTTGTATCTATCAATACAGTTTATGTATGCGTTGATATATATTTTGTAATAACTTGTATCAATGTTGTAAGACTATCTTACCACCATACATATATCGAGTCAAGTATTTTTTATACTTATTCCTATATATTAAGTATTTTTTATACTTGTTGACTTTGATTGCGAATAACTTTATAATTTTAAGTAAAAAAGGGTTGAGGTGAGTATATTGTCTACTGATAAAATAACCATCACAGATAAACTAAGGATTGACATCGTCGAGCGTCGCAAAAATAGAGGACTTTCAAGCTATGAGCTCTCTGAACGCACTGGTAATGGTCATTCTAAATTCTGGCTACAAAACATAGAAAGTGGGAAAACAAAGAAAATCACCAAGCAAGATTTGATTTCTCTCTATATGATTGTAAATAACGAGGATGATCCTCATAATAGCACCAATGAAATAGAACACATTTTAAATCAGCCTATTGGAACAGATTATAAACAATGGTATGAATTAGTAACTATATCAGATGATTTTGCTGAAAACTACGATGATGAAGATTTAATGGATACTCTTGATGAATTCTGGGAAGAAAAAATCACTCCCTCAGTTCGTAATGCTGTTTTCGGTATGTCTGTAAACCAGAAACAAGCTGCACTTACAGCCATTCAAAATTTCTACTATTCATTATACAAAAATCCGGAACTTGCATTTGCTCTTATAAATATTCCTATATATGGTGTAAAAGAAATGGACGTTCCAGAACATAATACTGCCCTTAACGATTTGCTTGCTATTAGTGCAAAATACAATGACTTAGTAATCAAGAATAATAGTTTACAAACAATAAATGATTTTAATAAGTTTGATGAGTATTACAAGAAAATAGATCAACAAAATATTCATCTAGCATTCAAAAATTTCAAAAAAATCATTCAAATTATTTTAAAATCAAAAGATGAATCAAATCCAAATATGCACGAAATTGTTAATAATTTTAATGTTGATGTTACATTTATGATAGAGCGTGGACAACCAAATGTAATGAAACACTATTTAAAATCATTCCATATATATGATGGACAAGGATTCACAAAACACATCAAAGAGTGTGTTGCGTGGTTTGTTGGTTTTGAACATGAATATGAATTGCCTTTTTTATATGATGAAATTGATAATGATACTCTTGAAACTGTCTATAATTACCTTAATGGTTTTGGAGAGATACGACCTATGCTTAAATAGTCTTATTCAACTCTGAAATATGGGGGCTTTCTTCTATATATAATATATTTTCAAACATGCCTGTTTGCGTTTTATTCTGTTTCATTTAGATATCTCACGGTCAAATTACTGATCACGACTATTTAAATGCTAGGAACACCGATGCCTTCTGACTGCTTACAATATTCAGATTTACACTTCCTCAATGTTCTTTATATATGAACATTGGATTTCCACATTGTCGTTTCCTATACCTAAAACAATAACATCATCTTCCTCTTCATTTTTGCCAAGTTCCATATAAAAAAAGATTCCGGTAAATATTCTACCTTCAATATCTGTTACTCTGATATTGTCACCGAATGAGATATACATATCACATCCTGCCATACCACTTTCCTTTACAACTCTAATTGCTGGTGTAATGCTCGTTATTTCCATAATCTCTCCTATATATGGTCCGCATAAACAAATGCCCATTTTAAGCCATTCTTTGTCATTTTTTGGTTCAAAACAGCCTATTTTAATATAATTTAGTCCGCTTAGATTTTCTCGTCATCTGGAACTGAAAACGACTTTCTAAATACTGGTTCAAACTCATCCCACGTGTCAAATCCTCTCATCATAGTAGTTGCAGTAGAAATTTGTTGTGTTAGATGCTGATATCCAGTTTCCTTTGTAAGTCCTTGATGCAATCTATATTTTCTATATCCATTTTTATTTAGTACAGGATTCAAACGCTTTAATTCTTCCAAAATACCTTCCGGTAATCTATTATACACAAGAAAATTTGTAATTTGTCCTGCATATGGTGTCTTTAATCTTCCAGTATAATTCCACCCTCTTAGTCTAAACATTTGAATATAAAAATCATCTGGAAATGTTTTAATCCAGGGTAAAAATTCTTCTGCGATATATTGTGAAAATAATTCTTGTAACGCTCTTGCGTCACGCTCAAACTGATATCCAGTTGCTTCATCAATTAAAGCAATAATACCAACTTTTGCGAGTGATCTAATCAGTATATCACTAACTTCTGCTAGTATTCCATCCTTTAATTAACTCGACTTTTTAACAGGTAATGTATCAACAATGATTTCTTCCGAAACATCAATGTCATCAAGGTTATATTTCCAATGAAAAACGATGGGATCTTCATTGATTT
>JAQUVD010000041.1 GCA_028693555.1 Hespellia sp. | reverse complement strand
GTGGCTTTTATGATTTAGTCACAGCATATCAGTCCGTGCACGTCAACTATTGAAAGCGCCGTGTACCGAACGGTACGCACGGTGCTGTGAGAGGACGGGAGTTAATCACTCCCTCCTACTCGATTTTGTTAGTGGACCTGGCGGGAATCGAACCCGCGTCCAAAAGCCTATCCCATGTACTTCTACTATCATAGTCAGTTATTTGACATTCCCTCTACCATACGGGAACTAACACCCTTATGGCTTTAGTAGCTTCATCATACGCCCGCTAGCTCAAAGCTTTGCCAGTGTCGTTTCTCACAAAGTCGATGCCAGATTCTTAATGTGTGAGTGCATTAAGGCTGACACGCAGCACTAGGCTGCGAACGCTAAATTTTCGTCTGCGTTTAAATTTAATGTTGCGGTTTGACGCACCTTCCTACGGATAGCTTCTCCATCTTCAAAACCCCTGTCGAAACCAGTACAAGCCCTAAGTAATCACTTAGTTGTTGAAAGAAAAACATTCTTTCATGCTGGTGTACAGACGATATGATGTTATTCTATGCTAAATAGAACAAAATGTCAAGGTTGATTTAATCAATTTATTGACAAATTTCCGATACGAAGGTAATATAAATATTGTTTCACACTTTAAAACAATGAAGCGACAAGATTTGAATATATTTTGGAGGACAAAAACATGGAGATGACCGTGGATCTCGGGGAGAAGAGCTACCCGATTTATATAGAAAATGGCATTTTAAAGGATGCAAAGAGTTATGTTGAAAAGGTGTATACAGGTAGGCGTATTATGATTATTTCGGATGATCATGTATATCCGATCTATGGGGAGACGCTGCGAGCCAATCTGGCAGGAGAATATGAGTGCCATCATTACGTAGTGCCGCATGGAGAACTGTCAAAGAATTTTCAGGTGCTTCCGGGAATCTACAGCGCGATGCTGGAAGCCAAAATTACAAGGAGTGATCTGATCATTGCACTTGGAGGCGGTGTGATTGGAGATTTGGTGGGATTTGCAGCATCCTCCTACCTGCGTGGAATTCCATTTATTCAGATTCCAACGTCACTTCTCGCGCAGGTGGATTCTTCGGTCGGTGGGAAAGTGGCAGTGGATCTTCCACAGGGAAAGAATTTGGTGGGAGCCTTTTACCAGCCAAAGTTGGTACTGATTGATCCGACTGTGCTTGCGACGTTACCGGAGAAATTTATTAACGATGGAATGGGCGAGGTTATCAAGTATGGCTGCATCTTTGATGAAGCGCTATTTGATACGCTTCTGGCAGCAGGCTCTTTTGAAGGATTAAAGCCAAGTCTTGAAGAGATTATCTACAAATGTGTGGATTACAAGCGTATTGTTGTTGAGGAGGATCAGTTTGATTTTGGAAGACGTATCCTTTTGAATTTCGGACATACACTGGCACATACGATTGAACAGCATTTCCACTATGAGCGGGAGAGTCACGGTGAGGCAGTGGCAATCGGAATGTACCAGATCAGTAAGCTCGCGGAGAAGAAAGGGCTGACGCAGGAAGGTACAGCAGAGCGAATCCGTGCAATTCTGGAGAGCTATCATCTGCCAATTCGCTGCGGACTTCCCATCGAGGAGTTGCTGGGAGCCATTCATCTAGACAAAAAAAATCTGGATGGTCATTTGAAGGTGGTGTTGCTCCGCAAAATGGGTGACAGCTATGTGTATGAGACAGACCATTCGTTTTTTGCAGACGCGGAAGGCAGTCTGTGAACATCAGATTTCTAAAATTAAAATGAAAAGAAGTACCAGGCGGTACTTCTTTTTTTAATTCATGATATAATAGAAAAAAGTGTACACAGGAGAATGCCGATGAAAAATTTTGTGGAATTGCAAGGTATTACAAAAGTATATAAGATGGGCGAAGTAGAGATTCGTGCTGTAGACGGTATTGATTTTAACATTGAAAAGGGCGAGTTGGTCGTAATTGTCGGACCGAGCGGTGCTGGAAAGACAACCGTCCTGAATATTCTGGGCGGTATGGATACAGCAACAGCAGGGAAGATTACTGTGGATGAAAAAGATATTACAGAGTATAATGCTGCAAAGCTGACAGCCTACCGCAGAGATGATATTGGTTTTGTCTTTCAGTTTTATAATCTGATTCCGAATCTGACGGCACTTGAGAATGTGGAGATGGCACTGCAGATTTGCAAAGATCCGCTGGATGCGCGTGAGGTAATGAAAGAGGTTGGTCTGGAAGATCGGATGGATAATTTCCCGGCACAGCTCTCCGGCGGAGAGCAGCAGAGAGTTTCGATCGCAAGAGCACTTGCGAAGAATCCGAAACTGCTTCTGTGTGATGAGCCGACGGGTGCACTTGACTACAATACAGGTAAATCTATTTTAAAGCTTCTGCAGGATATGTGCCGCACACGTGGAATGACAGTCATTATTATCACACATAATTCAGCGTTGGCGCCGATGGCGGACAGACTGATTAAGATTAAGAACGGCAAGGTTTCCAGTATGGTGACGAATGAGAACCCAGAATCCATTGATTTGATTGAGTGGTAATGCATATGAAAAAGAAGGCGTTAAGAAAAGATTTCCGCATGGAGATTAAAAAGAGCCCGGGAAGATTTATGTCGATTTTCTTTATCGTAGCAATCGGCGTTGCATTCTTTTCGGGAATCCGTTCAGCAGAGCCTGATATGAAGGTGACGGGGGACGCTTATTATGATGCCCAGAATCTGATGGACATTAAGGTGATTTCAACGCTGGGACTGACCGGGGATGATGTCTCGGCACTGAAAAAGATTGACGGTGTGGAAGTAGTCAATCCGGGGCACATGACCGATGTGCTCTGCGATAATGAGGATAGTAAGAATGTGCTGCATCTCGAATCGCTGCTATCAGATCTGAATCAGGTTACAGTAACAGAGGGGCGTCTTCCGAAGAAATCAGATGAATGTCTGATTGATGCAGATTATCTGGCAAAATCAGAATCTCAGGTTGGCGATAAGATAAGATTTTCATCCGGGACCAAGGATGCGATTACCGATACGCTTGCAACGGATACCTATACAATTGTCGGTGCGGGAACGAGCCCAACCTACCTGTCCATCTATAGGGGCAGCACGACGATTGGCGATGGCAATGTGGATGGATTTGCCTATCTTGCAGAGAGCGGGTTCTCGCAGGATTTCTACACGGAAATCTGCCTGACTGTGGATGGCGCAAAGGAACTCATGGCATACTCTTCAAAATATGATGACAGAGTCAGTGAGGTTCTTGATCATATTAAGAAAATTAAAAGCGAGCGGCAGGACGCGAGATATAAGGAAATTGTCGATGAAGCGAATGAGAAGCTCAATGATGCAAAGAAAGAACTTTCGGATGCAAAGGCTGAGGCTGAAACGAAGCTGAATGATGCACAGGCGAAGATTAATGATGGGAATCAGCAGTTGAGTAACGCAAAGACTGATCTTGCAAATGCAAAACAAACAATGGAAGAGAGCCGGGCAGAACTCATTTCCCAGCAGAATGTACTGGATCAGAATCAGGCTGAGTTAAATAATCAATCTGTGCAGCTTCAGACGAAAACGGATGAATTGAATGCGTCGATTGATCAGTTAAATGCTTTGAAAGATCAGTATAACGCGCTGATAGCCAGTGGTCTGACGGATGCGGCAACGCAGCAGACGATTCAGATGATGGCAGCACAGATTCAGGCGGGGGATGCACAGATTGAGGAAGGCAAGGCACAGATCGCGGCAGGGCAGATACAGTTAAATGATGCGCAGAATCAGATCGATAACGGTCAGGCGCAGATTAACGATGGCTGGGTACAGATTCAGAGTGGTGAAGCTGAGATTGCCGACGGAGAGAGCCAGATTGCAGAGAATGAACAGAAGCTGACGGATGCGCAGGCAGAATACGACAGTGCAAAGGCTGAGGCGGATGAGAAGATTTCAGATGGTGAGCAGAAGATTTCGGATGCAGAAGATGAAATCAGTAAGATCGAACATGCAAAATGGTATATCTATGATCGTGGAAATATTACAGAATATGATGGATTCGGGGAGAATGCAGATCGAATGAAAGCGATTGGCGAGGTTTTCCCGGTTCTCTTCTTCCTTGTGGCAGCACTGATCAGCCTGACGAGTATGACACGTATGGTAGAGGAACAGCGTACACAGATTGGGACGCTCAAAGCACTCGGCTATAGTGGACTTGATATTTCTTCCAAATATATGGGATATGCATTTTTGGCGACTGTTGGTGGAAGTATTCTCGGCGTGATTGTGGGGGAGAAGGCACTTCCTTATATCATCATCAACGCATACGGAATCATGTATCCGCATATGAACGAGATTCAGGTTCCATTCCAGATGCAGTATGCATATATGGCAAGTATTGCAGCTTTTGCATGTACGATTGGGGCAACGGTATTTGCCTGCTATAAAGAACTGCTGACGCAGGCGGCAGAGCTGATGAGACCGCCGGCACCGAAGAATGGAAAACGAGTGCTGTTGGAACGTATATCAATCATCTGGAGGCATCTGAGCTTTACATGGAAGGCAACTGTGCGAAATCTGATGCGTTATAAAAAAAGATTCTTCATGACGATATTTGGAATCGGAGGATCGATGGCGCTGATGCTGGTAGGATTTGGAATCAAGGATTCTATTTCCAATATTGCTGGGCTTCAGTATGATAGTCTACAGTTGTACGATGGTATGATTATTATGGAAGAAGACGCGGGCGAAAGTGATTTGAATACCGTGAAAGATACGATGCAGAAGGATTCGCGCGTCGGTGGTTCAATGGAACTCGTAATGGAAAATATCAGTGTGACCGGAGCAGATAAGACGATGGATGTATATCTGAATGTTCCCAAGGACATTTCAAGGCTCAGTAAATATCTGGTATTTCGCGATCGTGTTTCCACAGAACAATACCGGCTCAGTGATGACGGCGTCATCCTGACAGAGAAGGCTGCGAAGCTGATGGATGTGAAGGCGGGAGATACGGTTACAATCAAGGATGACACATTAGGAGAAATTGAGGTAAAGATTGCGGCTGTTTGTGAGAACTATCTGCAGCATTACATGTACATGTCCCCGGTACTTTATGAGAAACTATTCCAAAAAGCGCCTCAGTATAATGCGGCGTATTTTGAGATGAAAGAATTTAATCAGAAGGACATGGAGGAAATCGGAGAGCAGGCATTAACTTGTAAAGGTGCGCTCAGTGCCAGCTATACGAATGATATTCAGGACCAGCTGGATCATATGCTGGGAAGTCTTGATTTCATTATTGTAGTCTTGATTTTTTCTGCCGGTCTGTTGGCATTTGTGGTACTTTATAATCTGAATAATATCAATATTTCCGAGCGGCAGAGGGAACTGGCGACATTGAAGGTGCTTGGTTTTTACGACAAGGAAGTATCGTCTTATGTATTCCGCGAAAATATTGTTCTGACACTGATCGGAACGATTGTGGGAATGGCACTGGGAATGATTCTGCATCGTTTTATTATTGTGACGGTTGAGATTGATTCCTGCATGTTCGGACGCGCGATCAATCTAAGCAGTTATGTATACAGCGCACTGATTACAATTGCGTTTTCATTATTCGTGAACTGGGTCATGTATTTTAAACTGAAGAAGATTAATATGGTTGAGTCGCTCAAGAGCGTAGAATAGTGCAGTTCTTCACAAAAGCAACATAATTGTCTGATATGATTACGACATAAACTTAGAACAGAGACGAATTCTGCAGATAAGAAGTGGAAAGCGAGGATGAAGATGGATAAATCAAAAATATTGGTGGTTGATGATGAGAGCAGAATGCGCAAGCTGGTCAAAGACTTCCTGACGCGTGAAGGGTATGAGGTAATTGAGGCTGGTGACGGCGTGGAGGCGATGGATTGTTTTTATGAGGACAAAGATATTGCACTGATTATTCTGGATGTTATGATGCCGAAGATGGATGGATGGCAGGTTTGCCGTGAGATTCGGGAGACATCGAAAGTACCGATTATTATGCTGACGGCAAGATCAGAAGAACGCGATGAATTACAGGGATTTGAACTCGGTGTAGATGAGTATGTCTCGAAACCCTTTAGCCCGAAGATCCTTGTTGCCAGAGTGGAAGCAATTCTTCGAAGAACACTTGGAAAGAGTGCGGGCGATGTGACAGATGCAGGCGGAATCAAAGTGGATAAAGCGGCGCATATCGTGATGATTGGGGATCAGTCCGTTGATCTTAGTTTTAAAGAGTTTGAACTTCTGACATATTTTATTGAGAATGAGGGAATTGCATTGTCACGAGAGAAGATTCTGAATAATGTATGGAATTACGATTATTTTGGCGATGCAAGAACGATTGACACACATGTGAAGAAGCTCAGAAGTAAGCTCGGAGACAAGGGTGATTATATTAAGACCATCTGGGGTATGGGCTACAAATTCGAGGTAGAATAATGAAACATTCACTAAAGAAACAGATGATTGTTGTCTTTGTTGGATTGATCTTCTTTGTATTGGTGAGTGTCTTCATAGTGAATTCCAGTTTTTTGGAAAAGTATTATGTTGCAAATAAGCAGACAGAGCTGACTGCGATGTACAGCTGCATGGAGAAAGCGATTGAGGAAGAGAACATATCTACAGATGATATGCAGGCGCAGTTGAGTCACATGTCGGAGAAGGCGAATATATCTGCCATTGTTGTGAGCATAGAGGAATTAACTGATTCGCAGGATAATGCAATCACGCCGGCGTTTATAACAGCCCGTGAAGATAATAATAAACTTTTTATGCAGCTTCTTGGCTATATTTATGGCAAGAATCAGGATAAGACAGAGATACTGGAATCGACAGACGCGTATGAGATTCAGGAGACGATGGACCCCGGCTCGAAGACAAAATATATTGAAATGTGGGGAACCATGTCCGATTCAGGTTATTATTTTGTAATGAGAAGCCCGTTAGAGAGCATTCAGGAGAGTGCCAAACTTGCCAACCGATTTTTGATTTATGTAGGATCTGTGGCGGTTTTGTTTAGTATCCTTGCGGTGTGGTATTTCGCGCAGAAGATTACAAGACCAATTCTGGAACTTGTGGCATTGTCCCAGCGGATGGCAGGCCTTGATTTTGAAGCGAAGTATGCCAGTGGCGGGGTGGATGAAATCGGCATTTTGGGATCGAATTTCAATTCGATGTCGGAATCGCTTGAAACGGCAATTTCCGAGCTGAAGAGTGTGAACCATGAGCTGCAGAAGGATCTTGAAAAGAAGAATAAATTAGAAGCAATGCGGACGGAGTTTCTGGGAAATGTATCGCATGAGTTGAAGACGCCGATTGCGCTGATCCAGGGCTATGCAGAAGGATTAAAAGAAGGGGTTAATGATGATCCGGAGAGCCGCGAATTTTACTGCGATGTCATTATGGATGAAGCGAGCAAGATGAATCAGATGGTAAAGAATCTGTTAACACTGAATCAGTTAGAATTTGGAGAAGATGATACGCAGTTTGCGAGATTTGATATTACAACGCTGATTAATGGAGTAATTCAGAGTCTTGATATTATGATCAAACAGGCGGAGGCGACTGCAGCGTTTGTGGAGTGCGAGCCGACGTACGTGTGGGCAGATGAGTTTAAGACGGAGCAGGTTATTCGGAATTATCTGACGAATGCAATTCATCATACGGATAATGAGAAACGGATTGAAGTACATTTGGAAAAGAGCGAGAATCATGTCCGGGTCTGCGTATTTAACAGCGGAATGCCAATTCCAGAGGAGGATATTCCAAAGCTCTGGGATAAGTTCTATAAGGTTGACAAAGCACATACAAGAGAGTATGGTGGAAATGGAATTGGACTGTCCATTGTGAAAGCGATTATGGAATCGTTCCATCAGCAGTATGGTGTGAAGAATTTCGACAATGGCGTGGAATTCTGGTTTGAATTGGATACGAAGTAAGATAAGATGGATCAAGAGACGATGTGGTTTCCGAAGTGAAAACTGCACCGTTTCTTTTTTTAGAATCTTATGCTAAACTAATAGGAAATAAGGTAGAAGGAGCATATTATTATGATTGCAATGATAGATTATGACGCAGGCAATATTAAAAGTGTAGAGAAAGCCCTGATTCTTCTGGGACAGGATGTCGTTATCACGAGAGATCGGGATACCATATTGCAGGCAGACAAAGTGATTCTTCCGGGGGTCGGTGCGTTTGGCGATGCGATGGAGAAATTAAGACAGTATGGGTTAGATCAGGTGATTCACGAAGTGGCGGACAAAGGGATTCCGTTTCTTGGAATCTGTCTGGGACTGCAGCTTTTGTTTGAATCGAGTGATGAAGCACCAGGTGTGAAGGGACTTGGACTGTTAAAGGGAGAGATTCTCCGCATTCCGAATGCAGAGGGACTCAAGATTCCTCATATGGGCTGGAATTCACTTCATTTAGAGAATGAGGGAAGACTTTTTAAAGGCATCGGTGAAGGTGCTTATGTATATTTTGTCCATTCTTACTATCTGAAGGCGGCGGACGAGTCAATTGTTAAGGCGTCCACACAGTACAGTACACACATTCATGCATCGGTGGAACAGGGGAATGTATTCGCATGCCAGTTCCATCCGGAGAAGAGCAGTGATGTGGGATTACAGATTTTGAAAAATTTTGTAGAACTATAGATGGAGGAAGAGACATGTTTACGAAAAGAATCATTCCATGCCTGGATGTACACGAAGGCCGTGTCGTAAAAGGCGTAAATTTTGTGGATTTAAAGGATGCCGGAGACCCGGTAGAGATTGCGAAGGCATATGACAAAGCCGGTGCGGACGAGCTGGTGTTTCTGGATATTACGGCATCTTCGGATGCGAGGGAAACAGTTGTTGATATGGTGAGAAAGGTAGCGGACTGCGTATTTATCCCATTTACTGTGGGCGGTGGAATCCGCACCGTAGAGGACTTTAAGGCACTGCTTCGCGAGGGCGCAGATAAGATTTCCATCAACTCATCAGCCATCAATACACCGCAGCTGATTTCCGATGCGGCAGAGAAGTTCGGAAGTCAGTGTGTTGTCGTTGCAATTGATGCAAAAAAGCGTGAAGATGGAAGCGGATGGAACATTTATAAAAATGGCGGACGTATTGATGTGGGCATAGATGCAGTTGAGTGGGCGAAGAAGGTGGAATCGCTTGGTGCGGGGGAGATTCTGCTTACCAGCATGGATTGTGACGGAACAAAGGCGGGATACGATCTTGCGCTGACCAGAGCCATCGCAGAAGCGGTATCCATTCCTGTCATTGCTTCTGGCGGAGCGGGAACATTGGAGCATTTCAAAGAAGCACTTACGGAGGGCAAAGCAGATGCAGCGCTGGCGGCATCCTTATTCCATTATAAAGAGTTGGAGATCAAAGAGGTCAAGAAGTATCTGAGAGACGAAGGTGTATCTGTCAGATTGTAAGAGAAGACGGTTTTTGTCTTATTTACTGAAATGAAAAGGAGTGACTGGTATGAAGATTGAGAAGGTAACATTAATTGGATTAGGTGCAATGGGTGCATTTTTTGCACCAAAGCTGTATGAACATCTCGGCGATGATTTCCGTGTGCTTGCAGAAGGTAAACGCAAAGAAAAGCTGGAGACGAAGGGAGTTACAATCAATAAAACGAATTATAAATTCCCAATCGTGACGCCGGATGAAAAGAATGTGCCGGCTGATTTGATTATTGTAGCGGTGAAAGGCTATGCACTCGATCAGGCGATGGAAGACATCAAGAATCAGGTGGGGGAAAATACGCTGATCCTCCCAGTGCTAAACGGCGTGGACAGTGAGCAAAAGCTGAGTGAAGTCTTTGGGGAAGAACACGTTCTTTATGCATATATGAAGGTTTCAATCGTCATGCGGGATGGAAAGACGAATTATGATCCAACGCTTGGCGAGGTACATTTTGGAGAAAAGAAGAATGAAAGCATTTCGGGACGCGTGCAGATGGTCTGCGATGTGTTTGATGCATGTGAGATCAATTATCGGATTGACGAGGATATGGAACTTGGTATCTGGTATAAGTTTATGTGCAATGTGGGACAGAATTTGACCTCGGCACTGCTCGGAATTCCATTTGGAGCATACCGTGTCAGCGGTCATGCAAATTACCTGAGAAGAAATGCGATGCGTGAAGTCGTTGCACTTGCGCAGGCACAGAATATCGGATTGAACGAATCGTTTATAGAACTGCAGGAAGAGACAATCAAAAAAATTCCGCCGCACAACAAACCATCGACACTTCAGGATTTGGAGAATAAAAAGAATACAGAGATAGAGATGTTTGCCGGAACAGTTATCAGGCTGGGGAGAAAGCTTGAGATTGAGACACCAATGGCTGACTTCTTCTATCATGCAATCCGCGTATTGGAGGAGAAGAACGCCGGGATTATCGAAATGTAAGCGTAAAAAAGCTGAGACAAGGGGATCGCCCTTGTCTCAAACCTTTATAATAATTGTACACCCTTGTCTTTGGCTACGGCCCAGATGTCTTCCGGCCAAAGTGAAGACTGAACTTCACCGATATGTGCCTTGCGAAGGAAGAACATGCAGATACGCGACTGTCCGATACCGCCACCGATGGTATATGGAAGTTCGCCGTTTAATAATGCTTTCTGGAATGGAAGTGCCGCGCGCTCTTCGCACCCGGTAATCTTAAGCTGCTCTGCAAGTGCTTTTTCATCGACACGGATTCCCATAGAAGATAATTCAAGTGCCATATCAAGAACCGGATAATATACGATGATATCGCCGTTTAATGTCCAGTCGTCATAGTCCGGTGCACGACCGTCATGTGGCTCGCCTGAATTTAATACGCCACCAATCTGCATCACGAAGACAGCACCGTTTTCTTTTGCGGCAGCATATTCACGCTCTTTTGCTGTAAAATCCGGATACAGATATTCTAATTCCTGAGAAGTGAGAAAGGTGATCTCTTCGGGAAGAAAACAATCAATATAAGAATATTTATTTGCCATATATTTCTCTGTGACACGGAGAGCCTCATATACAGACTTCACAGTCTCAATGAGTGTGTCAGTGTTCCGGTCACTCTGGTTGATGACTTTTTCCCAGTCCCATTGATCTACATAGATCGAATGAATGTTATCGGTCTCTTCGTCGCGGCGGATAGCACTCATGTCCGTGTAAAGACCTTCGCCAACTTCAAAACCGTAATTTTTAAGTGCAACACGTTTCCACTTTGCGAGTGACTGTACAATCTCAGCACGCTGTCCGCGCTGCTCTTTGATACCAAAAGAAACAGGACGTTCGATTCCGTTTAAGTTGTCATTCAGTCCCGATTCCGGTGTCACAAAAAGCGGAGCGGATACACGCTTTAAATTTAATTGAATTGCAAGCTCTCGCTGGAAAAAATCTTTGACCTGTTTGATTGCAATCTGTGTTTCTTTAATGTCTAATGCGGACGCATATCCGTCCGGAATGTTAATAATGCTCATACCAATAATCCTCCGTTAATTTCCGATGGTTCCCCAACAATCTTGTTTCATGTTACCATTTTCCATTCGAAATGTAAATAAAAACCATAATCTAAGCACAGGCGTGTTATACTAAGGAGTAATAAAAATTCAAATTTCATAAACAAACAGCAATTTGCGTTTTAGGCACAGGAGAGAGTTATGATCAAAGAAAATGTAAAAAAAGAATTGGATTATTTTCATATTGGGGATTCATATGGTGGAAATCAGGACTGGTTTCACAACCCGATGATGCATCTGGGAGGGTGCGGTGCGGCGACAGCCTGCGATAGCTGCCTCTATTTTGAACTGAAAAAGATGAAGAACAATGTGTATCCATATGAACTTAATAAACTGGATAAAAAAGCATACGAGGAATTTGCTATGATGATGCGCCCCTATCTCAGACCGCGATGGGGTGGCATCGATACACTGGATATCTATATGGAGGGGATGCGCCGTTATCTTCTGGATCGGGGCAACTTGGATCTTACGATGTCGGGCTTCTCAGGACATGAAGCGGTGCTTTATGCGGAAAAGGTTGTAAAGCAGCAGATGAACCACGAAATGCCGGTTCCCTATTTACTTCTCAACCACAAAAGTCAGAAGCTCAAAGATTTTCACTGGCACTGGTTTCTGCTTGTTGGTTATGAGACACGCAGCGACGGGCTCTACGTAAAGGCTGCGACTTATGGCGAAGCAGTCTGGCTGAGTCTTAGAGAATTATGGAATACGGGATACCAGAAAAAAGGTGGAATGATATTGTACCGATAATAAAAGAAAAGCCTGTAAACTTGATGTCTACAGGCTTTTGTTAAAACGTGCGTGAGAAGATTCGAACTCCCGGCCTTTTGGTCCGTAGCCAAACGCTCTATCCAGCTGAGCTACACGCACATGCGTAAAACAAATGTTTCACAGCAATATATATATTATAACAGATATTCTTTTTTGTCAATCGGAAATTGCAAATAATTGAATTTTTGTTGTATAGAACAGTGGATCAATCATATACTGTTAGGAAAGAATATCTAAGGTCGGTCAAATGAAGAAAAATTTGAAATCTCTTTTTATAATTGGTGCAGTTTTGATATCAATTCTAGGGACGCTGGGGCATTTTCTCTATGAATGGACTGGAAATAATCCCATTGTAGCTTATTTTAGTGCAGTGAATGAGTCAACATGGGAACATTTGAAATTATTATTTTTCCCCTTATTGTTATGGACCGTAGTCTCATACTTTCTCTGGGGCAGAGAAAAGAAGTGCTATTGGGGAGCGAATGCGTGTGGCTGTCTGGCAGGGCTGCTTACAATCGTAACGTTGTATTATACGTATCGTGGCGCTTTGGGATTCAATATTGATTTTTTGAATATTGCAATTTATTTTGTGAGTGTGGTTGTGAGCTGTTACATTGCCTATTGCTGTATTGTGAGGGAGAAATGCTGCTGGAATGATATGGCTGGAATCCTGTTTTTTATTATTATGACAATCCTATTTTGGATATTTACAGCATTTCCTCCACAAATTGCATTGTTTCAATCGCCAATCTAAAACAATAAAATCGGTCAATTTGCACAACGAAATTATGAAAAGCAGTAAAGTTTATAGAAAATTGCACAATTAGTCATTTACAAATATGCCAAAATCAACTAGAATTATAGGTAACACAATATAACGGAGGTAAAAATGGCATGAAAGGAAATGTAATTGTAGGACAATCAGGCGGACCAACCGCCGCAATCAACTCTAGCCTTGCAGGTGTATACCGCACAGCAAAGGATAGAGGTGCAAAGAAAGTTTACGGTATGCTACACGGAATCCAGGGTTTAATGGAAGAGCGATATATTGATTTATCGGAACATATTACAAATGAACTCGATGCAGAGCTGCTTAAGAGGACACCAGCCGCATATTTGGGATCATGCCGCTACAAGCTGCCGGAGATTTTCGAAGATCAGGCAGTGTATGAGAAGATTTTCCAGATTCTTGAGAAGCTGGAGATTGAAGCATTCATCTACATCGGTGGCAATGATTCGATGGACACGATTAAAAAGTTATCGGATTATGCAATCGTAAAAGGACATCCGACACGCTTTATCGGATGCCCGAAGACCATTGATAATGATTTAGCACTTACCGATCACACACCTGGTTACGGAAGTGCTGCAAAGTACATCGGAACATCGGTCAAAGAGATTATCCGTGATGGATTCTGTCTGGAGTATCCTCATGGTCTTGTATCTATTGTTGAGATTATGGGACGGAATGCCGGCTGGCTGACCGGAGCGGCTGCGCTGGCACAGGGCGAAGACTGTACAGGTCCGGATCTGATCTATCTGCCGGAGCTTCCATTTGACCTGAAGAAATTCAGTGCAAGAGTGAAGAAGCTGCTGGCTGAGAAGACTTCTGTTGTTGTAGCTGTCTCAGAGGGAATCAAGACAGACGATGGCAAATATGTCTGCGAGCTTGGACAGAGCGTTGATTTTGTAGATGCATTTGGTCACAAACAATTATCCGGAACAGCATCCTATCTTGCGAGCTTTATTGCCGGAGAGATCGGTTGTAAGACGAGAGCAATCGAATTCAGCACGCTGCAGCGTTCGGCATCGCATTCCGCATCCCGCGTTGACATTTTGGAAGCATATCAGGTTGGTGGTGCAGCGGTGAAGGCTGCAGATGAGGGAGATTCCGGCAAGATGGTTGTTATCAAGCGATTATCAGATGATCCATATCAGAGCGGAACTGAAGTGAAGGATGTTCACAAGATTGCGAATGATGAGAAGCTTGTCCCAAGAGAATGGGTGAACAAAGAGGGCACTTATGTGACAGATGAATTTATCAGTTACGTAAAGCCGCTGATTCAGGGCGACGTATCACCTGTAATGGTAGACGGAATCCCAAGACATCTGTATAAACCGGATGTTATGAAATAAAAGATTAAGCCCCTAAACTGGGGCTTTTTTATGATAGCCCGCGCGTACATGGATTTGGAAAGAAATTTGACATTTTGTCATGAGTTGATTATAATAGATTTAACAAGAGAGCCGATAGCTAGCTACGACCTAGCCACCTCGGTATCATATGTGTTAAAAAATAACGCCTATCCGACCAAAGATGAGGGCGTTATTTTTTATGCTTAAAGTTAATAACAAGAGTTATGACTGCTGCAAGCATTATAACAAATGTAAATAAGTCATTAAAAGTAACGTACATAAGCATCAAGCCCCTTTCTCTGTGAGTAGGTAGCAAGACATAGCGCCCCATCGGCTCCCTTAGTAAGTCTATTATATTGTCACGGTGCTGACAGGTCAGTCTCAAGCTGTCTGTTTTTTATTATCTTTTATGAATATATCATAATGTATTTATGAAAACAATAAAAGGATAGAGTGCATGCAAGATAAAGAAGAGGTAAAACCAATTTATGGACTAGAAGCAATGATGGATGATAAATATTTTCTGAAAAAACCTCTTGCTTTTTTTATAGGAACGTTGTAACATACTAATTACTCGAAATCATCGTTCTGATGATTTTAGATTTCAATTTTAGGATTATTTCAATCCGAGAACTCACACATGATGTAGGAAATGAAACCAGTTGTATTTGTGCGCTTATTTTTAGATGGGAGGAATGCACTTGGAGTTACAAAAGGGCTATGAGGTGCTTCGATTCATGGATCAGGGGAATCTGACCAGAATCACGATGGATTACCGCAAAGGCGAATTATTACTTTCATGGCTGAAAGAAAATCGAATAATGGACAAGGAACTTTTATATCAATGGATGGATATGTTGGTGAGACAGGTCTGCCTGTTTCATAAATGTCAGAAGAATCAGTGTTATCGGTACTTGAGTCCGGAGAGTGTGCTTGTCACAGCAGACGGACAGCTCTATCTGCTGGATCTGGAAGCGCAGAGCAATGCATTTGTGATGCGCGATATGCAGAGACGGGAGATGCGGCAGCATTTTATGAAAAACGAATCTTATTTTCAGCATCACAAGAAAGAGGAGACGGATCTGTACAGTCTGGGAAAGACCATACAATTCCTGCTTGCCCGATCGAAGATATCGCCTCGTTTATCAAGGCGGGAAGAGAAACAAATCGATTCTTTTATACAAAAATGTCTGGGGAATCATCCCCGAAAATCTTATCAAAATCTGGATAAAATTCAAAAAGAAATTCCACAGTATAAAAAGCAAAAGAAAAATGGAAAAGCAGTTGGTGCAATCGGGATTGCTGCGTGCATCATTTTGGCGGCAGCAGGTGGTGGCAGGTTCTTGCAGAGCTGGAACGTTAATCTGAAAGAGGAACCTTTGGCAGAAGAAGCTGTGACGAAAGAGGTGCAGGAGCAGACTGGTGGGGGAGATGAGCGGCAGGTTCATACGACTGCAGATTCGGAGGAAAGCAAGAATCAGGATCGATTGGAAGCGCTTCAAGTGTATTTGCAGAATAATACGACAGCGGATAATCAGTGGATTATTGAGGAGGGCAGCGATATGGAGCTGGAGCTTGCCGCGACACTTGCAACGGCTTATGACAGAGAGGAAATATTTGAAAGTGCGCTGTACTATTATGGTATTGTGACAGAACTGGAGGAGAATCCACAGCAGTTGGAACGTTGCTATTTGCGAAAAGCAACGATTGAAGAAAATCTGGGACAAAAGGAAGCGGCGCGGACAACCTATCAGCAGGCAATGAAAAAATGTGAAAAGAATCAGAAGCTTGCGCTGCAGTATCTTACCTTTATCTGTAAATCTGATACAGAAGATACCGAACAGCAGAATCAGGAGCTGCAGGAGCTGATCGCAGGATTTCCGGAATTGAAGGACACAGAGGAGTTTAAAAAATTGCAACTGGAATATGGCATAGAAATGGAGGAAGAAAAAGTATGGATCAAAAGAGAAGATGGATGATGGGGGTCATCGTGGCATGTTTACTCACAGCGGGCTGTATCCTGCCGTTTCAGCAGGTGATTTTTGCAAAGAATGCAGATACGGAAGATGTTTTGGACAGTGAAACTCTGGAGGAACATCCCGATGAGAAACCGGAGGAGAAGCCCGATGAGCCTGTCCCTCAAATATATGAAATGCAATATGACAGTCCGGATGGGGAAAATGGATATTATCGTACGAAACCGACAGTGAAGATTATAAGCCGGGATGAACGCAACTTTACAAAATATCTGCTAAAAATGGATGGAATTGAAGTTGGAAATGGCTGTCTGGAAGGTGTGGATCAAACAATGGAAATCGCATCGAGCAACTTTGAGGAAGGGACCACACTGTTGGAGATATGGATGGAAGACGAGGAAGGGCTTGAGATTGCAGAGTCAAGAAAACAGGTGACATTCATGGTAGATACCATGGCACCTACGATTTCTATGACAGCGCCGAATGGTTTTGATATATGGTATGACGGGGATGTGCCTGTTGGTATAGAAGCATCTGACGCGGGCAGGGGGTCAGGCCTGGGATACGTTCGAAGCTTTATAAATGGGACATTGATCGATAATGTGAATGTGTCGGCGTCGGAAAATACCGAAGTATATACGGGTAATGTTCAAGTCACAGAGAGCTCGGAGAATGGAAGTGCAATTTTCATTCTTGCAGAAATTGCAGACAGGGCAGGAAACCGGACAAATATGACAAACGCTGTATTCATAGATCGCGAGGCACCTCAAATTGTGTGGGGAGGCGTATCGGATTATCAGATCAGTGGAAAACCGCTATCCCTCACAGGGCGTGTGACAGATGAAAATGGAATTGCGTACCAAAGCGCGCAGATTCAATTTTGTGACACGGAGGGGAAAGAGAGCAGCCGGGATCTCTCACAATGGCTGAGTACATCGGGAGAAAATTCTGCGGGTCTGCGTCTGGATCAAGATGGAAGCTATACGATGACAGCGGAAACGAGCGATCAAGCCGGTCATACAACCAAACAGACGATTCATGTGACAATTGATCAGACAAGTCCGATTATTCGTTATGTCGACCAGCTTAGCGGCTCGTATCTGCCGTACTTTGAATGGAATTATGGAGCGGGTGATATGGTGTCCGATTTTACATCCTACGAATATCACATGAAAATGGATGGAATCCTATATCAGTCTAAGCAGCGCATTTCCAGTGAAGGGATTCATATGTTTCAAGTGGATGCAGTCGATGCGGCGGGAAATAAAAATGAGATACAGGCGGCGTTTGTAATCGATCATACTCCACCAAAAATCCTGTTTGGTAATGTGGAGGATGAGATGACATATGAGGAGGGGCTTGTACTGAACATATCAACAGAAGAGGACAGCGATTATATTCAGAAAATAGTCATTAATGGAGAAAAACAAAAGACAAATGCAGCAAGCCGGTATTTTCAATTCCCGATGCAGGAAGCCGGAGGGTATGAGGTAAATGTAACGGCAAGTGACCTGACAGGAAATAGGACGCAACAGACAATTACATTTGAAATCAAAGAAGAACCTACAATAAAAAGTATGGTGTTGGAACCGGTCAAAAAAGTTTTGGAAAAAATAGGTGTGAAACAGACAACCAGGCAGGATAAGAACGAGATTCAGGACGTAAAGGAGCAGAAAGAATTAAAGTCGTACCAGATTGTCCTTATGCTGTTGATTGCAATTGGAATCATGGCGTGTGCCAGTTGGCAGATTTATGAGAATCTAAAACATTACAATAAAAAAACTCCCCATAAAAGGGAGGATGCCAAGTAACTAACCGTTACTTGGCATGTATTATGAAAAAGTTTTTTATTTCCAATAGTAAATTACTAGAAATTGTTTTGTTCTGTTCAGATGTCTTTTTCTTCATCTGATAAATATAGTATACGAATCAGAAATGAAGAAACAATGTGTGGAACATGAAATAATTTTGAAAGATATATGAACAAAATATGAATACAGCTTTTTCATACTCCCACAGACTGCTGTGGATTACTTTTATTTGCGGTAGGCAAAATGTGGCAGACCATCTTTTTTAGGAACTGCTACATCGCCCATGATTAAAGGACTGGCGTAAGTTATGAATGCATCACCGATATCAGAACCGTCTTTTGTAATCCAGTCAAGTGGAACCGTTTTTTCCCTGTTGCAGATCATATTGACATCTTTTAAGGCACATTCCATCTGGTATGGCTGACTGGAAATGCGGTCAAATGCAACCATCAGTCCGGTCTTGCCTGCAAGAGCAGACTGAACAGCAAATGCACCGGAAGCAATTGCCTCGTCTAAATCTGTCTTTGAGAGGCAGGAAGAAGAACAGCGCTGGCTGACATTCAGTTCTACGGAACGTACCTTCACTCCGATGCGGTTTTTTACCAGATTTTCCAGATATTTACCAGAACCGGTCAGCATCTTGTGTCCGAAGGTATCTACGCCGACATCACTTGCAAGTTCGCAGATAAAAGTGCCCTGTCCGTCATTGATTCCCTCAGAGATACATACAACGAGGTTCGGAATTGTCTCAAGAGCCGTTTCAACACTGCTAATAAATGCATCTGGATCAAAGGCAACTTCCGGAAGATAGATCAGGGCCGGATTATCTCCCTCAAATTTGCGCGCGAGGACGCTGGATGCAGCAAGCCATCCTGCGTGGCGTCCCATAATTTCAACGATTGTGACAGACTTTTTGTTGTCGTAGACAGAAGCATCAATCGCAATCTCGCGGACAGTAGTGGCAACATATTTTGCAGCACTTGCAAAGCCGGGCGTATGATCGGTCTCAACCAAATCGTTATCAATTGTTTTAGGAAGCCCGAGGATTCGAATGTCACTTCCAATCTGCGCAGCATAGCGGGAGAGCTTGCTTACGGTGTCCATAGAATCATTGCCACCGATATAGAAGAAATATCCAATATTTTGTTTTGCGAATTTTTCGAAAAGTTCCGGGTAAACTTTATCAGAGAGTGATTCCGGTAATTTAAAGCGACAGGAACCCAGATAGGAGCTTGGAGTTGTTTTGATGAGTTCTAAATCTCCGTTGTCCTTTAATTCCTTCATGTCGATAAATTTGTCATTCAAAAAACCTTCAATACCATTTTCCATACCATAAACATGGTCAAAATCGGCAGATTTGAGAGCCTCACACGCAACACCATACAGACTTCCATTAATGACAGCTGTGGGTCCTCCCGATTGACCGATTATTACATTTTTTTTCATAATTATCGCTCCTTATTTTATATTATTTATGTAACACTATAAAGGTTTTACACTAATTTTACAACAATAAGGTTGGAAAAAGGCAGGAAATACGATATAATGGTACAACGTAAAACAAAAATCAAACAGATGAGGCGAAAACATGAAATATATTACATTTGCAATTCCGTGTTATAATTCACAGGATTACATGGAACATGCAATTAACTCAATTATAGCAGGCGGGGAAGACGTAGAGATTATCATCGTCAATGATGGTTCGTCGGACAAGACGGAGGAAATTGGCAGACAGTTTGCGGAGAAATACCCAAGCATTGTAAAACTTGTGACACAGGAAAACGGAGGTCACGGAGAGGCAGTAAATACAGGACTTGCCCATGCTACGGGAAAGTATTTTAAGGTTGTAGACAGTGATGACTGGGTGGATCAGGACTCTCTGGTTAAGATTATTGAGACCATCAAAGGTTTTGTAGACAGCGGAACGGAAGTCGATATGGTGCTTTCTAACTATGTGTATGAAAAAGAAGGCGTAGAACATAAGAAAGTCATCCGCTATGGAAATGCGCTTCCAATCGAGAAGATTTTCACATGGAGTGACGTGAAGTTTTTCCATGTCGGACAGTATATTCTGATGCATTCCGTATGTTACCGCACTGAGATGCTAAGGCTCTGCCAGCTTCGGCTTCCAAAGCATACGTTCTATGTAGACAATATTTATGTCTATTACCCATTGCCGCATGTGAGAACCATGTATTATATCGATACGGACTTTTATCGGTATTATATCGGTCGTGAAGATCAGTCTGTGAATGAGAAGGTTATGATGGGACGCGTGGATCAGCAGATTTTTGTAACACGAACCATGATTAATATGTATGAACTTCGCAAAATTCAGAATCGTAAGCTTCGCAAATATATGATGAATTATCTTGCAATTATGATGACGGTTTCTTCGATTCTTCTGATTCGCTCGAAGCAAACAGAGAATCTCCAAAAGAAACAGGAACTTTGGGCATATCTGAAATGGAAGGATTACAAGACATATATCAAGATTCGCTATGGTATTCTGGGTCAGACGATGAATCTCCCGGGAAAATCCGGTCGAAAGGTCTCTTCTATGGCATATGTTGTCGCAAGAAGATTATTCGGGTTTAATTAGGAAGTTTTTGCAAATAATAGAAAGTGAATGCATATTCATAATGATAAGAAAGATCCATCGGAGTAGTATATGCAGAATCAAAAGGCAGAGAATCTGCTGAATCTGGCGCTTGACGCAACGCCGGAAGAACGTGAAAGGTCATTGGAATTAGAAGTCGGGTACAATCCGATTGAACGAGAATGGGATCTTATTGTGAAATATACCGGATCGTTGGATGCCGCCCGAAAGCTTGGGGCATCTGTCACGGAACTTCTAAATGAGTATGCAATTATAACAATAAAAGAGAGTCAGATTGAAGCGCTTACCGCTCTTCCACAGATTGAATACGTGGAAAAGCCTAAGCGCTTATTTTTTGAGGTGGAAAATGGAAGACGGACCTCCTGTATTTTGCCACTGCAAAGGAGCCCACTATCCTTATTCGGAGAGGGCGTGCTGGTGGGTATTCTGGACAGTGGGATTGATTATGCAAATAAGGCATTTCGTAATCCCGATGGAACAAGCCGGATTTTGGCGCTGTGGGATCAGACTGCCATAACAGAACACACATCGGAGGAATATCAGACAGGGCGCGTGTATACGAAGGAGGAAATTGATGCTGCACTGGCAGCAGAGTCGCAGCAGGAACGAATGCGGCTTGTGCCAAGTCAGGACATTTCGGGGCATGGGACAGCAGTTGCGGGGATTGCTGCGGGAAATGGCGCGGGAAGTGTCGGAAACCGTTATGCGGGGATTGCGACAAAGAGTCCACTGTTAATTGTAAAAATGGGATCGCCCAGGCAGGATAACTTTCCGAGAACAACGGAACTGATGCTGGGGCTCGATTTTCTGCTTCGCACTGCCAGCGATATGCGGATGCCAATTGCGGTAAATATCAGCTTTGGAAATACGTATGGCTCACATGATGGCACCAGTCTTTTAGAGCGGTACATTGATGATATGTCCAATTTCTGGAAATGTGTTATCTGTATTGGGAGTGGAAATGAGGCATCATCTGCAGGGCATACATCGGGAAAAATGCAAAGTGGAAAAGAAGAAATCATTGAACTGGCTGTGCAGGACCGACAGACCTCTATGAATATTCAGTTGTGGAAATCGTATGCAGATGAAGTGGAAATTTCAATCATCACTCCGTCCGGTGTGCGAGTCGGTCCGATACAGGAAATTCTCGGCCCACAGAGATTTACAGTGGGAGGCACGCAGATTCTCTTGTATTATGGAACACCGAGTCCATACAGTACCAGACAGGAAGTCTATTTCGACCTGATTCCGGTGAGCACATATATTACTCCGGGAATTTGGCAGGTGGTTCTGACACCACAAAAACTTGTGACGGGAGAATATCAGCTTTGGCTTCCGAGCCAGAGTACGTTAAATATAGGAACAGAGTTTCTGTTTCCGACAAGTACAACGACACTCACGATTCCCTCCACTGCGCAGCGGGTTATAACTGTGGGCGCATATAATTCACTCACAATGAGCTATGCAGATTTCTCCGGACGCGGAACAGCGATAGCGGGCGGATGGCAGGGAAGTCTGATTAAACCGGATCTGGTTGCTCCCGGCGTAGATGTTGTGTCGACTGCGGTGGGAGGGACCTATCAGTCGTATTCAGGCACCTCCTTTGCGACTCCTTTTGTAACGGGAAGTGCGGCACTTATGATGGAGTGGGGGATTGTGAAGGGGAATGATCCGTTTTTGTATGGGGAGAAGGTGAAGGCATATCTAAGGCGGGGGGCGAGGCATCTGCCGGGGTTCGAGGTGTGGCCGAATCCTTATGTTGGATGGGGCGCGCTGTGCGTGCGGGATTCGATACCAGTTTGAAGTGAGTCTTTGGATGGTCTGCGGTTACTTAAATAACGTTTATTTACGTTCATTTACATAATTCTGATGATTGACATGTGTAATGATAAATGCTATTATGTGTGTAACAAAAAATGCAATAGTAAAGGGAGAAAATGATGAGGGAAAATACGTATAAAAAATTGGATAACTTAAAAAATTCCAATAATGGATATGTAGATACCGCTGCATTGATAGAATTAGGATACACAAATAGACAGATTTTGGCCTTGGTTAAAGAGGGGAGATTGGAAAAAGTATCGTATGGATATTACTGGGTTGTGGATTCGCGGTATCAAAAACCATATGATTATAAAGCAGTCGAGGTTGGTTTGGTTAATCCGGGAGCAGTTATTTGTGGAATGAGTGCATGCTACTTCCATGGTCTTATTCCAAATGAACCCAAAGAGTTGTCTGTTGCAACCAAAAGAAGTGATAGGCATAAGATCCAGATGAATTTTGAAGTGAAAAGGTATTTTTTTTCAGATCATTTATTTGAAGAGGGTGTATCTGTTATAAAAACAATGCAAGGTAATTATAGGATATATGATGCAGAACGAAGTGTGTGTGATTGTATTAGGCTCAAAAAAAATATTTCTGAAGAGTCCTTTTATGTTCTGATTGAGAATTATAAGAAACAGACAGACACTGATATTACAAGATTGTGGAAGTATGCAGAATTGTTGAGAAGTGATAAACAAATAGAAAAAATACTGAAATAGTTAGGAGAAAATCGGATGGATTTTAAACTCGAGATAGATTCTATTCCAGGTAATATAATAAATCAGTATAAATTCATAGCAAGAATGGCAGTATATTATAATTGTAAAAATACATTACAAAAGCATAAATTAAAATTCTGGGAAAAGGAATCCATGTGTGAGCAGAAGTTATTTGCAAAATTGAAAAAGTGGGAATCTAGGCACCCAATTATAGGAATATTTATTTGTACAATTTTAGGAGGTATTTTAATTAGTCTTGTAGCAGGTATTATTTTGGAAGCAGTAGTCATGGGGTACTGAATAGATTAAGTTTACATTAGAATTAGAGAAGGTTTGAAAATAAATTATATCAATAGAAGATTTAGATAAATGGGAAAAGCGATATTACTTAAACGTTTGAAAATGTAATATCGCTTTATCTCTTTAGAAAGAGGTAGTATTGTTGTGGATATAGACAAAAGAAAAATGACAGACAGTTTTAGAAAAAGAACAGACATCAATGGAAATATAATTATCTTTATCAACGATATTATTTTTAAAGGAAAACGTAATGTGGATTGGAATGACGTTGAGACTTATGTAAAAAAATATATTGGGATGGTTTTTGAAGTTGCAGAAACGAAAGATATTGTATACATAGCAAAAGATTTTCCAGATGAATTTGCAGGTTCAAAGGATACCAGAGGATTGAGAGGTGGAGCAGCTAAAGCAAAAGCAAATATATCACAAGCTGTTCCGGAAATGATTGAGTTGGCAACAAATAAAAGGTTTAAGGTCAATAAAAATCCTAAACATAATATTGATGCCAAATATGGCTGGTACAGATACGATACAAGAGTTGCAATTCCAGTTTTTACAGATAGTGGAAATGTTGAAAGATATAATGTCTTTCATATGGAAATGCTGATTCGTCACGCAGAGGATGACAATTTGTATCTGTATGACTTTATAAATATAAAAAAAGAAACGAGCAACCCGCCTAAGCCATAAACTATACGGTAACAAACCCATTTCTATAAATACCTTACAATAATTATCTGTTGAAGTCAAGAAAATAATCCGAAAAAGATTGCGTAAATTTAGTTTCAGATTTAACCGGTTATTCAAAAACATGTGACAGATATAGCAGATGCTGATTACTTTGAAGCATTAGAAGAAGTATATAATTACTTTAGAGAAAATCGTCATGTACTTTTCCAGGCTGATCAAATATTGATTGCTACCACGTATATCGCTCCGATATCAACACTGACGGATGTACAAAACGATCTTACAAATAAATCGGGAAAGATAATTTCTGATTTTACACTGATTAATGGAACTAGCAGTAATCGTTATATATCAGCATCATTTGAGAACGGATTTAGTAAAAAATGAAACAATTCCTAATGCCTTGAAATCTTTATTAGTTACAGGAGTACGTGTGTAAATGAAAAGCATCAGATACAAAATGTGTCTGGTCCTTTTCATAATTAAGTACAGGGGAGAAAGTTCTATTATCCAAACAGATAATGCCGATAGAACAGTTGATAGAGTACCTTGGATTCGGGAAATTATCACGAGAAATGTTAAGACGTATATTTTAACTAGATATGTTTGTTATTTAATTGCACAAAATGGAGATTCCAGAAAAATGAGAGAAGAAATCTATAATCCAGATTTTCAACAATAGATGAATAAAAAGGGAAAAAGAGGAGGATGGTCATAGTACGAAATCCTGAGATGTGTTAAACTGAGAATAAGAAACGAACCGTGAGAAATGTTATTTGGCAATAAACATGGTGGAGGATATTAACATGGAACCTACAAAGAAAGATTGGAAGTTATTTAGGGAAAGAATTACGGGATGGCAGGAAGCATATATGGAAAGACTAATTCAAGAATATGTGCAGTTTTTAGAATCAGATATTCCAGCTTCAACAAAGTTCTGGGAGATGGAAAAGAAGATTAAGAATGACAAAAGAACACCAGGAGTACTAATAGAATTACGAAAGTCCACAATGTTATGGGATATTATACAATTGATTAATGACGAAGTAATTACGTTAAATGATCTAGATGGGTTTAGTGAAGAACTTATTGAAACTGTAAAATATATACTTAGTAGATAGGAGCTTACGAATGCGAATAGAGACTTTAGAAAAACTGAGCAGAGATAAATTGCAGCATATTATTGTGAAAATGTCCAAGACTATGACAGATGAACAAAGTATCGCGCTGGAAGATATGATTGAAGAAATGACACACCAAATGCCAAATGATAAAGAAGATATTATGATTTCCAGAATGTCACAAGAACTTGTAGACGAAAAGATGAGTCAATTGGAGCAATGGATGTATCAAATTGATGAAGGGGAACTGTATCTGGATGCTGATGAGTATGAAGACTATTCAAATGGGTATTGGGATAGTGAACTGATTACGGATTATTATGATAATCAAGGTATTGGAAATAAATTAGCATCTATCATTCAATTTGCAAAAGAATGCGTAAACGATAGAAAATATCAGGAAGCAAACATACTTTATGACTGGCTTTGGGAAATGGCAGTGATGACAGATGTGGAATTTGTCGAACCTGCAGATTTAGAAAAATTGATAGAAGAAAAAATTATTAGAGAAGATATAAAGCAGCTAGCACTATTAACATTATATTCAAATTATCAAGTGAAGAAGCCAGAGGAACGAGCGGAAGATGCCTATTTATATTTTTCATGTTATGCATTCAAAAACCTTCATATAGAAGATATGTTTCATGTTGGGAGAGAGAATCTGACTGGAATAGAACAGTTCTGGAGAGACTGGATTAGATTATTACAGACAAAGAATGGAGATACAGAAAGCAGATTGTTAAAAGAAGCAGTACTATATAATGAAGGTCTGGAAGGACTTGTGAAGATGGCTGATGAGAACTATGCAATTCATCCATCGTTGTATCTTGAAGCAATGGGAGAATATAACAAAAGGCACAATTATCCTATGATCGAAAAAATAGGAGAAAAAGCAGTCGCGCAGATAGATCCAAGTCTGGTAATTCGTGGTGAAATAGCTCTTAAAGCGGCTTGTTCAGCTTCTTGCCTCAATCATATAAACAAAGTTATGTTATTTTGTTGGGAAGGATTTCGCTCAAAGTCCACAGTTCAGAACTTTCTACGATTGTTTGGGACAAAAGAAATGGCAGAACAGTATGGTATCAGAGGAGCAGAAGTTCTCAAATCCAGGATTAAAGGGGAACCAAACTTCTGTATAACAAATAATGAATTACGTAAGAATATTATTGGAAATACATCGTACTATACGCTTAGTTTTTACACAGGAAACTTTAGTGTTGTGAAAATGGCATCAAAAAATCCACAGGGTTCTTTAGGGTGGAGTAATTGTTATATTAGAATCGGAATACGTTTGTTCTTACTGTATTTATTTGAAAATCCTCTGCCATCAAAAGCGGCAGCTATGATTGCTGATACAATTGGTTTTCAAGATTGTACTGATTCAGCAGATACTGTGAATTTCGAAAATGAGATTATTGACGAAAGTCGAAAGTATAAAACAAGTATATTCTGGAATTATTTTCAAAGATGGAAACAATATTTCCCTATGGAACAGGTTGAAAGGAAACAATACATATCATGGGCTGAGAGCATTGTTCGCAGCAGAGCAGATGCAATTGTTGGTGGTCAGCATAGACGACAATATGCAGAGGTTGCAATTTTATTGGCTATGGTTGCAGAAATCAGGGCGCAAATGGGCGAAGTAGAATCAAGACATGGAGTTTTTGCAGAGTATAAGAAAAAATTCCCACGTCACTCATTATTTCAAGCGGAAATGAAGAATTATTTCAATATGCAATAAATGAATTAAAAGAAGCAGACTTCCATCCGTATGAGCGGGTCAGCTTTTTGGCAATCACAAAAATTATGTTAAAGAATGTTTGTCCATACTTGACAGTAGCATATGGAGAAAAGGTAAAGGCATATTTGCGGCGTGGAGCCAGACAACTTCCAGGGTTTGACGTATATCCCAATCCGTATGTTGGGTGGGGAGCGCTATGCGTGAGGGACAGTCTGCCGATTTGAAAAATCTAAAAAGTTTATGAAGTGATGGGAGTGTCTTGTAATGGCTATTTATTATATGTTACAATTCACTCAAGCATTAATTCAATATCTTATTGAATTAATATTTCCAATAGAGAGATATGTATCTATAACATATCATCTGTCAGGTGATATCTCACCGTGGTAACCCATGCTTATGAAGTACATTGATTGGTTAGTGTTTGGTAAAAATGTAAAATGCAGGAAGGATGAATGAATGGAAAAAGAGAATATTGTAGTAGGATTCGATAAAAAGGGGCATAAGGTCGTAGTAATCAATAATATAATGTTTTTTGGGATCGGATCAGATTTTCCAGATGAATTTATTCATTCACAAGATACCATGGCTGTACGAGGTCCAAATGCAAAGGCAAAAGCTAATCTTGTGCAAGGAATCACTCATATGGTGCAAATAGCTAGGAAGACGAAGGAAGTCGCAAATTTGAAAGAAAAGAATAGTAAAAAGGCAAAACAGGGATGGAACAGGTACTTAACACGATTTGCACTGCCTGTAATGAATCAGGAAAATGTAATAATATATTACAATGTTTACCTAGCAACGCTAATTGTGAGAAAGAATTCACGCAGGCAACTGTATTTATATGATATTGTTCATGTGAAAAAAGAAGCTAGCATAGAATTTATGCTTTAGGACAAAAAATAAGAAGCAGGTGACTCGTTTTAGCAATAAATGCTTACGACATTAAACCAACTTCTTATACGACGATAATAAGGCTAAAAAGCTAAAAAGTCAAGCGTAAATATGTATTTATACGATTTTGTAAGAACAAAAAAAGAAACGAGCAAGCCGCATAAACAATAGCTGTACGGTAGTAAACTTCGTTTCTTTATCTATAATATACACGGGATTATGGCATTGGTCAATAAAAAATGAAAAGAAAACGAGTTCCTGAAACGAAAAAATTATTAGTCCAACCTTGACAGCAGCATATGAGGAGAAGGTGAAAGCGTATCTAAGACACAGGGCGCGGCATCTGCCGGGGGTTGAGGAGTGGTCGAATCCTTATGTTGGATGGGGCGCGCTTTGTGAGAGAGAGAGTCTGCCTATGTGAGTTGTTTATTATGTCTTGTAAAACAGCAGAATACAACGATATGATATGACTATTCTTTCGGAACTATTCTATCGGCTTTACTGGCTCTGCTTGACATGTGGGATAATCTATGTTATAGAGTAAAAGAATATAGATTATATTTAATGTCAATCATTCCTCTCTAATTTTTTATAATCATTAAAAAGAAGTTGGAATCAAAAGGGTGTATTTTGATTTGAAATACAACTATAGAAAAGAGGTGTCCCATGAGCTCCATTACAGATATTATGAACATTTTTGATTTTGACACATTTCAAGGGGTGCAGGATGCGCTTGCTTCAGCAACTAATCTTGCGATTATAACTGTTTGTTATAAGGGAATTCCATTGACAAAACACAGCAATTGCACTAGATTTTGTTCCATGGTAAGAGAAAACTCTGTATTAGGAAAATATTGTGAACGTTGTGATTCACGTGGTGGTCTAGAAGCAACCTGTATCAATGCGCCTTATGCATATTTGTGCCATTACGATCTCGTTGATCTGGCTATTCCTATCATAGTGGATAATAAATATATTGGTGCAATTATGGCTGGTCAAGTTCGCTTGGTTGATATCCCTGCTCAGATAAAGTTGGAGCAAATAACACCTACTACTGCTGAACATACTTTGGCATTAAACAGCTCAACATATCAGTCTGCATATAATGAAATTCCTACTATGAAATATGAGGATTTTGTTCGCTACGCCAATCTCATTAAGTCTATAAGTGATTATATTGTTAAAGAGTCTGTAAAGAATATCCGCCTCCTGAATTCTAACTCTAAAGTGGGATTATCGGGTATTGTAACAGAGGAAAATGATGTGGCTCTTTCTACGTGTAAAAAAGAAAGAGCTAACCAACGTGTTTTGACTCATAAATCATATAATCTGGATGCCGATTTAGATGTCATCAACCCTATTTTAGAGTATATCAAGTATCATCCTAATGTGTTTCTTTCTTCTGGCGAAGCTGCTCGAATTTGTAGTGTTACACCAAGTTATTTTAGCAAGATTTTCAAAAGAGTAATGAAAATTGGATATACGGAATATATAACGAAGCTTAAAATAAGATGGGCAAAAGAATTTCTAACACTTTCTAACAAGAGTGTTGAACAAATCAGTGAATTGTTAGAATTTACTAGTGCGAGTTATTTCATTAAAACCTTTAAAAAATATGAAAAATTAACCCCTTCAGTTTATCGACGTCTTCATAAACCGGACAATGACACATAAAACAGATTTTGCAAATTATGATTAATGGAATAGCCAATCCGATTGTAGGAAATGGCTATTCCATTTTTATGTTGCCATGCATCCGAAAGAACTATACCGCCAGTTGTTAACTTAACCATCATATTTTTTCTTTAGAATATTCGTCGGTAAGAAATTGGCGATAAAATATACAACCTGCTGTGGTGGCAATCACCTCTGTTACGATAAACGTTAACCAAAACCAATTCAGTCCAAAACGCGAAAACAAATAGCCAAGAGGAACAAAAAGAATTACGGTGCGAAATACGGTTAAAAATGAACTCTTCAAACTGTAACCTACAGCCTGAAAAAATACAGGGAAAATCAGAGAAGTTACCATCGGAAGGAAGCTAATTCCAATAAAATGAAAACCATAACTTCCAATCTCTATTACTAATGCATCGGATGTAAACACTTGCAACATTTGTGACGGGAAAAGATTAAAACACAGCATACCAACTGCCATAAGCATAAAGCCAAAACATACAGAAGAAGTCAATGTTTTTTTACAACGTTCAATATTTCTAGTTGCATAATTATAGCTAATTATTGGAACTATACAGGTTTGCATCGCTCCCAATGGAATAAAAAAGAAAGTCTGCCATTTATAATAAAGTCCCAGTGCTGTTACTGCTTGGTCAGAAAAGGTTGATAAAATCAGATTAAGACCTAATATGTAAAACGTATATGCAGACTGCATTAAAATACTAGGTACACCCAAACGAAAGATTCTTGTCACGTGATGAGAATAGACCTCTTTTTTTGGTAATCTACGAAAACCTTTTTTAAAAACTATACATGCCGCTACTATTTGACCGCAAACAGTTGCAATCGCTGCTCCGGTTATTCCCATTTCCGGAAGTCCCAGCATGCCAAAAATAAGCAATGGATCTAAAATAATGTTCGTGATTGCACCCAAAATCTGTGCAAACATTGGTGTTTTCATATCTCCTTTCGATTGAAGTACCTTTGTCCATATGCTTTCCAAAAACAATCCAATACTAAACACACAAACAATTCGTCCATACACCACAACATCACGAATTACATCCGCAGATCCTGTTGACATTCTTGCATAAGCAGGTAAAATAAACCAACCGATTACTGCGAACAGTAACCACATAATAATTGCTAATGGCGTGCCAACTCCGGCATATTCATCAGCTTCTTTACTTTTTCCCAAACCAAGTTTTGCGGCCATTACAGTATTGATTCCCACGCCAGTTCCAACGGCAAATGCTATCATTAAAAGTTGTATTGGATAAATAATAGACAGCGCTGTCAGACTGGAATCTGAATATCTTCCTACAAAAAAACTATCTATGATATTATATAAAGCTTGTATCAATTGTGCCAGCATGATTGGTGGTGCAAGCTTCCATAATATTTTATTAATCTTCTCCGTTCCAAAAAAATCTGCTGCTACCATTAGTTTGCCCTCGTTCCCTTTCATACTCATAAGACCATATGGAATAAATTCCTCTAAATTTAATAATTGAGTTATTTAATAAAAAAAGAGTATTTTTTTGCATGATGATTCTCCTTTTTCAAAATTCAAAATCGGATTATAGCGTATACCTGCACCTTCGTCAAGAGTCAATTGAAAAATTATAATTATAATATAAAATATTTAACTGACTAATAAAAAGTGCTATGAAAATATCTTGTTTATAGTGTAAAAAGTTTATTGAATGTTAATATGCTTTTTGGAATAATGAAGTCAGTCCAATGAGGGATTGGTAAAACAATTAAGGAGGTATTAAAAATGAGAAGAGCATTTATCTGTCCAACCAAATACGTACAAGGTGAAAATGAGATCCTAAATTTAGGATATTTTGTGAAAACCTTTGGAGAAACAGCGTTATTGATTGCACATCCAGATGACGTAAACCGTGTAAAAGAAAAATTGGATGCAACTTGTGAAAAGCATAACATTAAATTTGTTGAGAGTGGCTTTACAGGAGAGTGTTCTAGACAAGAGGTTGCTAGACTACAGGAGGTTGCAAAGACAAATAATTGTGCTTGTACAATTGGTCTTGGAGGTGGTAAAGCGATTGACACTGCAAAATGTGTTGCAGAGGGTGAGGCATTAATCATTGTTCCTACTATTGCAGCAACAGATGCACCTACAAGTCATTCGGCTGTATTGTACACACCAGATGGCGCATTTGATGATTATGCATATTTTAAACAAAGTCCAAGTGTTGTTATGATTGATACAACGGTGATTGCAAATGCACCAACAAGATTTTTGGTTTCAGGTATCGGAGATGCACTTTCTACTTATTTTGAAACACGTGCTACAGCAGCATCTTATTCTAATGTAAATGCTGGCTTACCATGTGGATACAGAGAAGGATTATGCGGACCGGCGAAAGGAACGCTTACAGCTATGGCATTAGCAAAATTATGTTATGAAACATTATTAGCGGATGGACTAAAAGCAAAAAAAGCATGTGATTGCAACATGGTGACACAGGCGTTAGAAAATATTGTGGAAGCAAACATTTTATTATCAGGTCTTGGATTTGAAAGCGGTGGACTTGCAGGCGCACACGCCATTCATGATGGTCTTACTATTTTAGAAGGAACACACAAATATTTCCATGGCGAAAAAGTGGCATTTGGTACAATTTGTCAATTAGTTTTAGAAAATGCACCGGAAGAAGAATTATATACTGTAATAGACTTTTTGTGTGAAATTGGATTGCCTGTATGTTTGTCAGATATTGGTGTGGATACTATTACAGAAGAATTGGTGGAAGTAGCCAAAAAAGCATGTATTCCAGAAGAATCTATTTACTCAATGCCATTCCCAATTGATGTAGAAGCAGTGGCAGCGGCAATCATCACAGCAGATGCAATTGGAAAATCATATAAGGAAGCAAGAGCTTTATAGATAATATGAAGTGACCTCACAGTTGTAGATTCGTGGATTTACCTGTAAACTATTAATAGTTGAAGATTAATGGTAACAGGGATTACCGCATACAAAAGGAGGCCACATATGAACAGTATAAT
>JAQUVD010000005.1 GCA_028693555.1 Hespellia sp. | reverse complement strand
TGCTCATTTTCAGTCCATTTTAAGCCAAAAGGCAGGGCTCGATGCGGCGCAGCAGGAAGTCCTTACTCATCCGGTGCAGTCAGCGGCGTACAGTCTGAAAGAAGAAGCAGGCGCAGGAGACCAGTTTGCTTCTGTGAAACGGGTGTTATCGTTCTTACTTCCATATTTACTGATTATGGGGCTATACTTTATGATTCTGTTCTATGGACAAAATGTTGCAAACAGCGTGCTTTTAGAAAAATCCTCCAAGCTGATGGATAACCTTCTGATCTGTGTGAAACCGGCAGCGCTTGTCATGGGCAAGATGCTTGCAATCTTCGTGACAGGTGTGCTGCAGACGCTCTTTTGGATTATCTGTCTTGTAGCAGGATTTGCAATTGGGTGTACCTGTGTAAAAGCGATCAATCCGGATACGACCATGATACTGGTGCGGTTTATCGACTCACTCAGCCTGTTTTCCGGCATCTTTAGCATCGGTGGAATCTTAGTTGCACTGGCTGTATTCTTAGCCGGATTTTTGCTATACTGTTCACTCGCTGCTCTTGGCGGCTCGCTTGCTTCCAAACAGGAAGATCTGGGCACGACCAACATGGTCTTTACCATGGCACTGGTGATCAGCTTCATGGCAACATTATTGGGCGGTGCGTTGGAGGGAAATATCTCTGACTGGATGCTGTATGTTCCATTCACCGCAGTCCTGACAGTTCCGGGGGAAGCGTTGCTTGGGAATCTTTCTGTATTGCAGGGCAGTATCTCGCTTGGAATCCTGGTACTTTCCACGGTGGTCATTGTGTGGCTGGCAGGAAAAGTGTATACGATGCTTGTGATGTATAAAGGTAATCCGCCATCGCCTGGAAATATTCTGAAGATGCTCAGAGGAAAATAAGAATAAACTCAGAAAGGAAATGTAGTGAAATTTTACCGCATTTCCTTTTTTGCTGTCAAGAATGTAAGATAAATTTCAATTCATACTTGACTGTATAGTGACTAGATACCTTACATTGTAAATGGAAGGAGGCGTGAATATGAATACAAAACAAGTGGAAGTAAAGACCGGAATATCGAGACAGAATATTCGCTTCTATGAGAAGATGGGGCTGCTTCACCCCGTTCGGAAAGAGGAAAATGCGTATCGTGATTATTCTCAGGAGGATGTAGACCGACTGGAGTACATCAAGCTATTTCGTATGCTGTCCATTCCGATTGAAGATATCTCGAAAATATTTTGCAAGGAGATCTCTTTAGAAGAGGTCCTAAGAACGCAAAAGGAAAGCCTGACGGATAAGCAGAAGGAACTGCAGGGAGCACTTCGAATCTGTGAACAGATGGAAAAGGAATGTGTGGCAGGAAAAGATATTTCTGCAATAGAGTATTTGGGGCGAATGGAGTATGAGCAACACGCGAAGGGTGGTTTTGGAGGATTTCGAGAGGACTACAAAAAACTTGTGGCTTCGGAAGGAATCAGGCAGTATTCGTTCGTGACGGATGAAGAGATTCTTACGTCGGAAAGTCTGAAGGCGGTGATTCATGACAGTTTGGGAGAAGACTGGGATGTGAAAAAAGAAAAAGAGGGGATTCTGGTTCAACACCAAAATCTTACGTATCAGATCAGTAAAAAGAAACTGACATCCGACCGAAAGAAGAGACAGATGTCCACACTTGTGATTCTAACGCTGGAAGATTCAAAGGAAATCGCAATGCCGGAAAATCGCAGACAGTTTCTATATACATTACATTCAGTTGGTCAGAATATCAAAGCACATAAGTGGAGAAGCGTACTCAGCGTGTTGTTCAGTCTGTTTATGATTCTATTGCTGGCGGCTTACACAGGTTCACTCCGTAACGTACAAAAGCAACAGGATATCTTACCAAAAAGAACGCTGATTGAGGGGCGCATCTACAACCAGAATGGAACATTAGATGACGGCATACTGATTCAGGATAACTATCTGGAGGCAATTGCTTCCTCTCCTTATATTGCAAATTACATGGAAAAAGCGAACTTATCCGCAATGCTGGGACATGATTCGGAAAAACCGTGCACGATCAGCGGAATGAACGAAGCACTTTTAAATGAAAAGATGGAGAAGGTAAAGGTCGAATGGAATGATCTTTATAATGTTAAAAGCTTTGAACAAAGCTTTGATACTTGTATGGTGAATCAGGATTTTGCAAAAAACCAAGGCTTGAAAATTGGAGATGCCATTGATCTGGATACTTATTACTACTGGCTGGACCCGGAACAACAAGCTCTGATTCAGTTACCACTTCTTTCGGCAAATTTGGAGATAGTTGGAACGTATCAAATGACGAATGAGAGCTCGGATGAAGCATTGTCTGATATCATCATGCCGCTCAACGGAGTGAAAAAATGGTATGAGAACGAACAAAAGCGTTACTATGCAAATGCAGTATCTTTCTGTGTTAAAAATCCAAAGGAACTGAATGCTCTCAAAAAAGAGCTCATGGATATTGGATTCAATGAAATTCAAACAGAACTGGAAACCGATTATGCAGGAAACGCAGTATCTTTGAATGATCAGAAATTTATCGAAACGGCAGACAGGCTGCGACACAGTCAGAATATGCTGCAGTCTTTTTTACTTTTGATACTGGTATTAATTATATTAATTGGTGTGATTGTTGCATATCTGATCACACAGAGCCGCAGAAGTGAAGTCATCATCATGCGGATGTTGGGTGTAAAACGAAAAAGCATTGCAGGCAGTTATATGATGGAGCAGATGAGTTTGTTTTCATGTGGATTTTTAGGAGCAGTGCTCTTGGTTCTTTTGCCTGGAGTGCCGGTGAGCAGTCTGTTTGTTCAGATGATTCTGTTATTTATGGGAAGCTATGCGGTTGGTGTATTTGTTGCAATCGGGCAGATGATTCCTAATAAGAGTGTCCAAATGGGGCATGATTCATGATCGGAAAGGGGCAGCATCGATGAGAAAATCGTGTTGTAAGGTGAATGGTATGAGCAAAATCAGAGTAGAAAATGTAAGCTATGCCTATCGTAATTCGTATCGGGAGGCACCGGTGCTAAGAGATGTCAGTGTCTCTTTTGAAGAAGGAAAATTCTATGCAGTCACAGGGGAATCCGGAAGTGGAAAGAGTACACTGCTTTCACTTCTTGCAGGGCTGGATCTGCCACAGGAAGGTGAAATCTATGTAAATGAGAAAGAGATGAAAAAGCTGGACAGGGACCGGCTCCGGCAAAAAGAAGTTGCTGTCATCTATCAGTCGTTTCAGCTATTTCCACTGCTCACTGCATTAGAGAATGTGATGTACCCGATGGAATTAAATGGGATGAAGAAATCAGAGGCGAGGAAGAAGGCTGAAAAATATCTCAGGAAAGTGGGGCTTGCAGACAGCATTGAAAAGCATTTTCCAAAGACCATGAGCGGAGGTGAGCAGCAGCGTGTTGCAATTGCGAGAGCGATGGCAGCAGGCGGAGATATTCTGCTGGCAGATGAGCCGACAGGAAATCTAGATTCCGAGAACGAAGACAACATTATTCGGATTCTCAGAGCACTGGTAGAGCAGGAGGGGTATACGGTAATTCTAGTTACGCATAATCAACAGATCGCAGCGTTAGCGGATGTTCAGTATCAGATGAGAGATGGAAAACTACTGGAAAAGGAGGCTTGATTATGATTTTCAGAAATAGTATGAAACAATTGTTTCGGACTCCGATTCGAACGTTGGCAATGTTCTTATTAATCGCGGTATCAACGGCACTCTTTATTTTGGGTTTGCTCTTATTCTGGTGGAATCAGAGGGATATTGTGGAATTCGAGGATAGCTTTACCACAATCGGAACAGTGGAACAGATTCCGGACAGCGTAGAAGTGAAAGAATTATGGAATAATAATAAGGACCGATATGCCTATTATACACAGAAAATATATGGGGAATGGACGAAGGCTTCTGTACTTGATTTTGAGGGTGCTGATTATCTGCTTCCACCAAAAAAAAGACCATATTTCATTTCTCTGTATCCGGGACTGGATGAGAAAGTATGGAATAAAGTGGGGGGAGGACATTCTGTTTATACGGTGGCAGAAGTGGTTGCGAATGAGACGAAACCAGTGGATTCCATTCAGGTTCATGTAACAAAGGTATTATCAGGACAATCAGAACTACTGAACTACGATATCTATATTGGTGATATCTATCATAAAGACCCAGATACAATGGAGGCTGGAAAGACATACATTGTAGAATTAGGCGGTATAAGCTCGTCACAGGATGTAGGTGAAGCGATTGCGAATGGCTTGCTTTATTCGGAAACAGATCCCATGCAAATGATGAGCATAGGATCGTCTCAATATACGATAGAGGATGAACCAATTGGAAAAGAGGCAGGAGAAATTTTATTTGAGGAAGTGACGGATGGATTCTATGAGACAAAACATGGAAAGGCATGGATGTATGAGAGTGAATCAGACATGACAAAAACGATGTGGAGTATGCTTCCGGTCAGACCGGTGGAGAGCACGAATCAATTGATGGCATTTCATACGAAAAAGGCAGCAGTCAAAGCCGGAAACGATATAAATGAAGAGGAGTATAAGAACGGATCGGATGTCTGCTTAATCTCTACGCAGTTTGCAGAATTAATGGAGCTGAACGTGGGGGATACGATCTCATTACCACTGTTGTATGCGATGTATCAGACGGCACCGAGTCAGAACTTTTCGGTTGATGGCGGTGGGAGTTTTAATATGGAAATGTTAAATGCCAATTTTGAACCGTATCAGGTTTTTGACAATGATGAATATAAGATTGTCGGAATCTATGAAATGAAAGCATTGGAGGATTCCGCATTTGGACTTGCCCCTTATGAAGTCATTGTTCCATATCGTTCGGTGACCGGTGACTGGTCGAATAATATTGTGACGGATGGACCAATGAGTATCGGAACAACGGTTTTTCAGATTCCAAATGGTACGACTCTCCAATTTGAAAAAGCATGGAAAGAACAGGGAATAGATAATCTGAACATTACATTTTATGATGGCGGATACAGCGCTTTTCAAAATGCAATCAAGGATCGCGAGATGATGTCTTATATCCTGCTTTTGGGCGGCGGTATTGCGACACTGGTTATTTTGGCACTGTTCGGACATCTTCAGATTGTCAGGCAGAGAAACCGCATCTTTATTGAACGTGCGCTAGGCATGAGTAAGAAAAAGTGTAGAAAGTCGATGCTGTCGGGGATGTACCTGGTTATGGCCGGCGGTGTGGCAGCAGGTGGTATTTTGAGCTTTCTGATGACGGATTCTGTGATAAAAAAAGTGGAGAGTAAGAGTATGTATGACACCACATTTTCAAGTGGCACGGCAGAGGCAATTGCATTTACAAGCCAGATAAGCGGTGAGGTGAAAGGTGTATGCATTCTTGTGGGATGCGTGATTGTGATAGCGGGCGCATTTGTGATGCATCATCAATATGTGAACCGGATACTGAAAGGCGAGCCAATGGAATTGATGGAAAAAGAAGAATAAAATGACATTATAAAACATTCATGATAAAATATAACTGTCTTGTAATATGAAATACAAGGGAGGATCAAAGAATGGAAGTGGAGCATGTAATCACAGAAATTACAAAAGCGATTGTCGGAAAAGAGCAGGAGATTCGAAAGACGATGATGGCGATTCTGGCGGGAGGACACATTTTAGTAGAGGATATGCCAGGGGTTGGAAAGACCACAATGGCAGTTGCATTTGCAAAGGCGCTTGGTCTTTTAGAAAAGCGTGTGCAATTCACACCGGATGTTCTTCCGTCTGATCTTACTGGATTCACAATATATAAGAAAGAGCTTGGAAAGTTTGTCTATCAGCCGGGAGCCGTGATGTGCAACCTGCTGTTGGCGGATGAAATTAATCGAACATCACCGAAGACTCAGGCAGCACTTCTTGAGGTAATGGAAGAAAAGCAGGTGACGGTGGATGGTGTAACAAGAAAGACGGGAGAACCGTTTATTGTTATCGCGACACAGAATCCGGCAGGCAGCGCGGGAACGCAGCTACTGCCGGAATCTCAGATGGACCGCTTTATGATTTGTCTTAAGATGGGATACCCTTCGGTAAAAGAGGAGATAGAGATCCTAAAGAGAAACCAGCTTGGAAGGTCGACCGAGCATGTTGAAAATGTAATCCAGACTGCAGATTTACTTACAATGCAGAAAGAAGTAGAAGCAATCTATGTGCATGATCGCATGTATCTGTATATCGCACAGCTTGCAAAGGCAACGAGAGAGAAAAAGGAAATCGAGATGGGGATGAGCCCAAGAGGAACGATCGCACTCTGCAAGATGGCAAAAGCCTGTGCATATATCAATGGGCGGGATTATGTGATCCCGGAGGATGTAAGCGTGATATTTACAGATGTTGTCGCGCACCGGACCGTTTTGACGACAAAGGCAAGAGTTGGTCATATCCGGATAGAAGATCTGCTTTGGGAGATTCTGGAGGAGGTGGAGCGTCCCACTTTGAAACGACGTTAGGAGGAATCGATGATAAAACGATTATGTGGCTATCTGTTTGTCGTGATTCTTACCTGCTATTGGTTTTTTGTTTATGACCAGAGCAGTGCATCATGGCTGCTGGCATTAGAAATTATTTATCCTGTGTTTTCCTTTCTTTCGATTCGAAATCTGAGGAAGAATATGGAAGTTTCACTCGTGCAGATTCCGGCTATGGGGGAGAAAAAGACCCCGATTCGTATTGGTGTGAAGGTAAAGAATCAGTCTATCTTTCAAAATGCACGGTATCGAATCCGGATTTCGGTAAAAAACAGTTTTTCGGGGCAATCCATGTGCAAATGGATTGATACAATCAGCAGATATGAGTTTGTTTCAGATGAGTGCGGCAACATGGAAATTTCTGTTCAAAAGCTTTGTCTGTATGATTTCCTCGGAATTTTCATGACAACAATTCCGCAACATCAGATCGAAAAGGTTGCGATATGGCCGGAATTTTCACTTATTCCAATGGAAATCAGCAGGCGGACACGGGAGTTTTTAACAGATGCGGATGATTTCTCTGCAGAAAAAGGCGGTGAGGACCCCTCTGAAATCTATCAGATCAGGGAATATCAGGAGCAGGATTCCATTCACAAAATCCACTGGAAGCTCAGCGCGAAAGAAGATGAGCTGATGATTAAGGAGAACGGATATCCTTTGGGATGTGTCGTTCTTTTGTGGATTGATCTTTCGGACATTGGAATGGACGGCATGAAATTCGGACAACTGATAGAGACCGTGGCGTCGCTGTCCATTACACTGACAGAAGAAGGATGCATTCACATGGCAGCGTGGTTTGAAGAGAAAAACAGACAGGTCGTAAAGCAGAAGATTGACAGCGAAGAGGCGGTGTATGAACTGATACAGAGATTGATGCAGCAGGAGCCGTGCAGAGATAAAAAGATGTCAGAACAATATTATGCGGATGCGTTTCGCGGAAGTATATTTAGCAGCATTGTTGAAATCAAGGGAAACGAAAACATTCTGGTAAACGGAAAAAAGCAGGAGCTGTTGCAATTATAGGGGTGTAGAAGATGAATGGCAGACATCATTTTGGACGGCTGTATTTGAAAAAACAGAGTCGTGAGCGGTCTACCCAGTCCACGAAAACAGGACGGAGACTGCTTTTTGTCATACAGATTTTTATGGTTTGGTTTGTGATGTGTGCATGGTGGATGACAATAGACTCCTTTCTGTCGCTGCAAATCAATCAAAGATATCTGTTTGCCGGTCTTTGGCTGGTTACATTTGTGGTTACGTTATTGCTCAGTCGAAAAAGAAAATTACTTTGGCTGGTGGGAGCCGGCATTTTGGCAGGACTTGTAATCTGGAAAAACCGAATGCTGTTTGCATCTGCAATCAATCATTTGGCGAATGCATATGTGGCGCAGTTCCCAGATGCAGTCATATCGAGTCTGTACTTTCGTGAATGGATCAGTGACGAAAAAATGCTTGCGGCAGCAATGGTCTTACTGTTTACGCCCATCCTGCTGGTTCTTGCAGTGGTATTAAAAGCCGGGAGGTGCAGACTCTTTGCGGGAATATTGTTGGCAGCGCCAGTTATTCTTGCAGCGATAGAGATGTGTTTTCCTTCGGTTCGGTCGTGCGGTGTGCTACTGCTGGCAGCAGATGTCTATTTTGCATTAACAGGCTGTGATTATGGAGGAGCTGCGTTCAAAAAAGGAATGATTACGATTGTGGTTTTATTCACTGTGATGGCAGTGTCTGTGCTTGTCGGCGGACAGATTGAAGTCCTGAAAAATGAGAACCGGACTGTTTATGCAAGTATGAAAAAAATGACAGAGGATCAAATCGCAGCACCGCTTAAAAAATGGACAATAGAGAGAAGAAAAACAGTCGATGAGCCCAAAAAGGAAGAGACAAAGAAGGAAGAGCAGGAGCAGCAGGAGCAGTTGCCAGAGTCGGCGGCATATGGGGATATGGAGAATCTAAAATCACTTGGATCGTTTGTGCCGCGAGAAGGAGAGCTTGGAACACTGGAATTGCCGGATCAGCCGGAGGAAACAGTATATTCGGCAAATACGTATGGTGAGGATTATAATGGTGGCGCATGGACGCAACGGGAGGTTTCGGATCAGGTGCTTTCCGGAGACAGTATGCTACCGGATAACATCGAACGCTTGCGGGCATTTCACGATGAACAGGCTGCAAATTCGTTGGATGAAACAGAAAGCATCATCCGTCACGAATTTGAAGCAAATACAGTCTATAGCTACAATCCGGGAATTACACCGGAAGGTCAGGATTTCGCGGAATATTTTTTATTCGAGAATCAAAAAGGGTTTTGTGTCCACTATGCGACAACAGCAGTGTTACTCTACCGTCTCTATGGCTATCCTGCCAGATATGTACAAGGGTACGCGGTGGAACCTTCAGAATTTAAGCAGCAGGACAATGGTACGTGGCAGGCCAAAATTACCGGAGCAATGGCGCATGCATGGTGTGAAGTGTATAACGGAGAGGCGTGGGTGGTAAAAGAACACACGCTGACGTACAACGGGAATGAAGAGCAGGTCAATCCGCCGGCAGTGAGCATACAGCAAAGCGATGAGAAGAAAGGAAATGCAGAGCATGATGTGGCAGATGTAGTTTTCCGTATACTGGTTGTTATCCTTATTTTGTTTGTTTTACTTATAGCTACTGTTGCGCAGGCAGCAGTCAGAAGAAACAGAATGAAACGTTCCTTTTTCAAAACGAAGGGCGTAGGAATGCAGAATATGTATCGGCGTCTTTATAGAATTGCAGTTTTTCTAGGAAGGGAAGAAAAAGAAATGAAAAAAAAGATGGAGAAAGATATTTTGAGTTCAGATGCATTTGCATTTATGCAGAAGAAGATCTGGTATATCTCAGATGAAGAATGGCTTTGGATTTATCAAAGGGTGCAGGAAAGTTTGTTTTACAATCGCAGTCAGGAGAAAGAGCAGCAGATCAGGATGTATGAAATTTACACAAGAGCGGAAAAACAGGTGAAAAATCAGCTTGGTGAATGGAAACTTGTAAAGTATTGGTTTATCTATTGACTCTCACCCTGGTTCATGCTTTAGAATAGGCTGCAAATGAAGGAAGTGAGGAATGCAGGTATGTTTGGCAGGAAGAAAAAAATGTATGATAAATTAAAGGAGAAATTCGGCAGTAACCCATTAGATGCAACGGATCATTTCCGCTGTGTGGATCGCATGGAACAGATTCGTATTTTTGCAGATGAATCAGGACACGGGAACGAGAAATACATCGACGATATTACTTGGAATGATTTGGAGATGGATGAGATATTCTATCGGATCAATCAGACGAAGAGTTATATTGGTGAGCAGTTTCTTTATCAGAGATTACATGATCTGGATGCGGATCGTGACTGGCGGCAATTTGAGCGGCAGCAGGATTATTTTACCAAGAATCCCAAAGAACGACTGTCTATTGAAATGAAATTATGCGGGATTGGAAAGCAGACCACAGACTATTATCTGCCGGTATTTTTGAATTATTCCAAATCCTATGAGATGGAGCACACAGCAATCTACCACGTGATGCAGACGTTGTTATTCTTCTTTATTGCAGCGAGTATTCTAACCCTAGGAAATGAAGCGGCAGTGTTGGGGCTATTAGCCATGTGCCTTGCAAATTTTTCTGTATATTTGTTCACAAAGCGCAAATATGAAGTGTACATGCATTCGTTAAGTGATATTGGTCTGGTGATTGAACTTTGCAACACATTCTTAAAGGATGAGAAGCAGGCGGAAATTCTTGGCGTGAATGAATTCAAAGCGGAGATTGCAGAGCTGAATCGACTATCCCGTAAAATTGGAAATTTCCAGAAAAGAAAATATGGCGCAATGAATGGAAATCCCGATTCCGTGATATGGGAATATGTGATGGGAATTACGCTGTATGACATTTCAATGTTCAACCATATGATGAAAATTGTAGAACATAATCAGCATAAAATTTGGAATCTATACTGTATCATTGGAATGATGGATGCCGGTATATCGGTAGCGTCCTTTCGCGCGGGCATTTTGCAGTACTGTCAGCCAGAGTTTACTGCAGAGAATATAGAGGTAGAAGGGATTTATCATCCGCTGATTGAGAACTGTATCAGTAATGACTTTATGATGACCAGTAACTCGCTGATTACAGGAGCAAATGCGTCGGGAAAGTCGACGTTTATGAAAACAATTGCGCTGAATACAATTCTTGCGCAGACAATTCATACCTGTACGGCAGTCAGGATGCAGATACCTGCGCTCGCGGTGATGACATCCATGACACTTCGCGATGATGTGATCTCCGGGGAGAGTTATTATATTCGGGAAATTAAGTATCTAAGACGTATGATTGATCTGTCCGACCAGAAGATTCCGGTTCTTTGTATCATTGATGAAATTCTCAAAGGAACAAATACACGGGAAAGAATCGCAGCATCGGAGGCAATTTTGAAATACTTTTCAAAGACTAACAGTCTTGTCATGGTGGCATCACATGATACGGAATTGATTGAGAAGATGCGTGGACAGTACGACAGCTATTACTTCGAAAGTCAGATTATGGAGTCGGAGATTCAGTTTGACTATCATATTCATAAAGGGATTGGCGGCAATGTAAATGCGATTGCGCTTCTGAAATGTTTTGGGTATCCGGAAGAAATTACAAGCATGGCAGCAGCGTATATGAAATAAAGGAGTTTGACAACATGAAAATTGGCGAGGTGGCAGAAAGAACAGAACTTAGTATCAGCAACATTCGTTTCTATGAGAAAAAAGGATTGATTGAACCAAAACGAAATCAGGACAGTAAATATCGAGATTATACAGAAGCGGATGTGGAACGGATAAAAGAAATTATTCTTTATCGGAAAATGGATTTCCCAATTGAGAATATTTGCCAGATTCTAAATCGCGAAATGGATATTTCGGAAATGCTGGATAAGCAAATATCTGAATTAGAGGCAAAGAAAAGTATGCTGCAGGGCTCGATTGATCTTTGTCAGAAAATACTGACAGACGGACAGAAAGAGAACCTGAATATTGATGATTATCTGAATTATGTAAAAGAAGAAGAAAAGAGTGGAACGCGTTTCGCAGAGATCGAAGAATTGTTTGACGATATTGGATCATTTACCAAGATATCATGGTTTCGGGGTGACCCATATGTTGGTTGGATATTTTCAAACAAATGGATTTACCGGGCGGTGATTGTAATTCTTGTTTTTATGTGGATTGCCCTGCCAGTCTCAGCCTTGGTGGAATACTACATAGAAAATGCGAAAATCAATTTGCAGGTTGCACTGTACTGGGGATTATGTACGGGGGGAATCGGAATCGCATTTCTACAGTATAGGCATCGGAAAAGTCTTTCAAAATAAAGCACATGATGTTAGACTATTGGATAAGCGCAGATTTTGCTGAAATAATGCTATCGATTGAGAATTTAGAAAAGTTAATTTAGGAGGAATTTTGTAGTGGCAGGAATTAAGGATGTTGCAAAACGAGCCGGTGTTGGTGTGGGCACGGTGTCAAGGATGCTGAATAACAGCGGTTACGTGGCGGAGGAGACAAGAGAAAAAATTGAGATTGCAATGCGGGAACTGAATTATACTCCGAATGAACTCGCCAGAAATCTTTATCATAAGCGTACCGGCATCATTGCTGTGCTCGTACCCAATGTTTCGAATCCATTTTTTACTGAATTTGTAGATTATGTGGAGGCAGAGTTATATGAAGCGGGATTTAAGATGATGCTTTGCAACACTGTAAAAGCTAGGAATGCGGAGCTGGAATACCTAGATATGTTAAACCGTCATATTGTAGATGGCGTAATTACGGGCGTACATTCTCTCGCTGTGGAAGAATATAAGAAAATCAAAAAACCAATTGTTGCATTGGATCGATACCTGGGAGAACATATTCCAGTCGTTGCCGTGAATCACAAGGAAGGCGGCCGTATAGCAGCGGAAACACTAATCAAAAATGGCTGTAGGAAGATTTTGCATTTCAGAGGCTCCACTGCAGTTGAGTCCCCTTATCACGAGAGACATTATGAATTTGAGAAAATCATGAAAGAGAATCAGATTGAGACATACACGTATGAACTGGAGTGGAATCGCTTTGATACGGAATATTACCGAGACGTAGTGAAAGATGTATTTGCAAACGGAATAGAATTCGATGGTGTTTTTGCAGTAGACGGACTTGCCATAGAATGTATGAATGAAACGATCCGAAGACATTTGAATGTCCCAAGGGATGTCAAGTTCGTAGCCTATGACGGAACATTTATAACTGAGATGGTGGAACCCAAAGTAACTGCTGTCGTACAGCCAATTCGAGCACTTGCAAGAGAATCTGTGTGTCTGCTTACGAACTTGATTAACGGGAAAAAGTATGAGAACAAACAGGTTGTCTTGGAGGCTAAACTTCGAAAAGGTAATACTACAATTATTTGAACTGCCACCGCTTATAAAAGATGGTAAAAGAAAATCATTATTTGAAATTTAGAACTTGGTAATAAATTGGGGTTAATGACCAGCTTTTTGAAATAGCAGACAGTCGAAAATACTGTCTGCTATTCTTTTCCTTTACTGGAAGGATTGCAACAGAGATTGTGTATAAATCAACCAATCATACAAGATAGCAGATTACGTTCTGAAATATGACAGGATAAGTACAAGTGGTTGAAGTTGTTAAAACAGTAGCTATAATAAACACATGAAAGTTAAAAAGTGCAAATGGAGGTAGGGTTATGAGAAGAAAAAGGTTATGGACAGGTCTTGCATCTGTCACTTCTTTCATGCTGGTTTTATCAATTTTGGGAACCAATTGTATGATGGGATATGCTGGGACGGTCAATCAGGCACTGGGTATTTCTACCAGCAAGGTTGTGAACCAAAGTGAAGCAAGTGACGACACTACATATTATGAGAGTGAATATGGGGAACTGAGTGCCGAAAATCTGCAAAAATTAATTGCGGATACGTATGATGAAAGTGTCGTGGAAGAGGAAGAGGGCGCAGTGTTGCTGAAGAATGCTGACAGTGCATTACCGCTATCGGACAGTGAGACAAAGGTAACTTTATTTGGGCATGCAGTGGCACAGCCATTATACAAGAATTCTTCGGCAGGCTCAAGTGGATATAAAGGTGAATATTGCATAGATCTTTATACAGCATTGACAAATGCAGGGTTACATGTAAATGATACACTATATGAGGCCTACGCTAGTAGCACAACAAAAAGAGGAAACGGTTCGTCCACCTTTGGACAGGAAGAAACAGAATGGTCCATGGGAGAAGAGGATATCTCCTTCTACACGGATAAACTCAAAAAATCATGGGCAGATGATTATAATGATGTTGCAATTGTTATGCTGGCAAGGGAAGGCGGAGAAGGAGTAGAAGTACAGACAGATGATGAGGCTGAAGGAATCAGTCAGCTGGCTCTGCATCAGGAAGAAAAGGATCTGCTTCAGATGATTAAAGATTCTGGGGCATTTAAAAAGACAATAGTTCTTGTGAATAGTGGAAATGCAATGGAACTTGGCTGGTTAGATGAATATAATGTAGATGCCTGCCTGTGGATTGGACTTCCGGGACAGCGTGGTTTTGAAGGGGTGGCAAACTTACTTGTAGGAGATGCGAATCCTTCCGGACATCTTACAGATACTTACGCAATTAACTCATTGTCAGCTCCGGCGGTAGTCAATGGAAGTTACAATAACCAGAATTGGACTAATCTAGATGAGGTTCTGGACGTCTCAGAAGAAAATGATCAGGATATTTCATGGTATACAGCTCAGGCAGAAGGAATTTACGTTGGTTATAAATATTACGAAACAAGATATGAAGATACAGTCATGGGACAAGGAAACGCAGATTCTAATGTTGGTTCCTCTACGGGTACTGGCTGGAACTATACAGATGAGGTACAATATCCGTTTGGATATGGATTGTCTTATACCAATTTTGAACAAAAATTGGACAGTGTAGAAATCAACGGGGATGAAATTACTATAAAGGCAACTGTCACAAATACAGGAAAAGTTGCAGGAAAATCAACCGTACAGGTATATGCACAGACACCATATGGTGATTATGAAAAAGAAAATTCAGTAGAGAAATCCTCTATTCAATTATTGGATTTTGAGAAAACAGAAATGCTGGAGCCGGGAGAATCTGAAACTCTGACTATTACAGGGGATAAGTATTTGCTTGCAAGCTATGATTATGTAAAAGCAATGAGCTATATAATGAGTGGAGGACAGTATTATCTGACAATTGCTGAAAATGCACATGATGCAATGAATAATGTGCTTGCGGCAAAAGGTGCAGGCAATTTGGTAGATGTATCAGGAAAAGCTGTATCAGGAAATACAGAGAATGTGTATAGCTGGAATGAGGACTTTGACAATACAACTTATGCAACATCTGAATATACAGGAGAAGAAGTGACTAATCAGTTTGCAGACTGTGATCTGAACTACTGGGTGGAAAATTCTCTTACCTACATGTCGCGAAATGACTGGGAAGGAACTTATCCGGATAGTGCTACTCAGGTTGCAGCTACGGACGAAATGATAGAGGTGTTGAATGGGGATTATTATGAGAAGCCAGAAGATGCAGTTTCTGCCGATAGTTATACGCAGGGGGAGAATCAGAATATTCCATTAGCTGCAATGATTGGTTTGGATTATGAAGATGAACAGTGGGAAACATATCTGAACCAGTTTACAATTGATGAACTGGCAACTATACCAGCAGACAATTTTGGTACGGCAGAGATTTCAACAGTTGGAAAACCAGCAATTTTGGCGGGAGACGGTCCTGACGGCGTAGGCGGAACATTTGATGAGGAGAAATACGGTGATGGCAGAGATGATTGCAGTTTCCCTTGTGAAAATATTCTGGCTGCAACATTTAATAAAAATTTACTGGAACGCCGTGGAGAATTGATGGGCGAAGAAGCGCTTTATCTTGGAATGGCGTATGTATGGATGCCGGGAACCAATCTTCATAGAACACCATTTGGTGGACGTAACTTTGAGTATTATTCTGAAGATGCCAATATGAATTATCTATGTGAGAAGGTAGAAGTACAGGGGGTGGAAACAAAAGGTGTTCATGTGGGAGCCAAACATTTAGCAGGAAATGATCAGGAAAATAACCGAGAGGGAATTAGCGTGTTCTTTAATGAACAGGCATTCAGAGAAGGAGCACTGCGTGGTTGTGAAGGATCATTGACAGAAGGCGGTGGCATGGTAGTGATGCATGCATTTAACCGACTGGGAATGAAATGGAGTTCAGCAAGTGCTGCATTATGTACGCAGATTGTACGCAACGAATGGGGATTTAGTGGGTTTGAGGAGACAGATGCCATTGCAGGTGATGCAACATTTAAATCACATTTCCTGTCTACATTTTCAGCTGGAACAAATGTGTATTGTTTGGACTTTAGTGGTGCAAGCACAGCTGCTTTATCAAAACAAATCAAGGATTATGATGATGGGTATATGCTTGGTTTGCTCAGAGATACTGCCCATCGATACCTTTATACAATTGCAAACAGCTCAATTATGAATGGGTACAGTGCCGATTCCGTTGTAGTGTCAGTCACGCCATGGTGGCAGCCTACGATGTATGGATTGATTGCGTTATTTGCGATTTTGGAAATCCTCTTTCTTGTGTTTCTTATCAGGGGAAAAAAGAAAGAAGTAATCAAAGTAGAGGGGGAAAAGTAATATGAAGACAATTTTGGAGAAAAAAGCGGTTGGTTTTTACTTTGTAGTGATTGCTGTGATATTGGCAGTGGCGTCATTGATTCGTTTTACAATATGGGCTCCAAACCATCATGGAATGGATGTAATCATTATAGCCGCAATTGTATTGGGAGTTGTTCTAGATGTGTTTCTGATGATAAAAGAGAATGAATATATTTTAATACTGGCAGTTGTGTGTTATAGCATTGGTGCGGTGAAACTGCTCACGAACTCGGTCGGTTCCTTTGTAGATGCAATTCAGGGAATAAATATGTTTGGAGATTCCAGTCAGGTAGGAAATATCTTATCTATCAGCATCATGATTTTGTTATCCGTGCTGGCGTCTATTATAGCAGCATTTTTGAAACAAATTAAAGAGTTATAGAAAAAATAATGGAAAGGTCCTCGCAGGGATTCTGTGAGGGTTTTTCCCAACATTGGAGATATAAATATGAAGAGGATTTTGTTTAATAATGATTGGGAATGCTATAGAACCGGATATGAGACAAAGCGATTTTGTGTGACATTACCCCATGATGCAATGCAGTTGGATGTAAGAAGTGAAACTAGTGCTGCAGGTGTCAATACTGGATGGTACGAAGCAAATGACTATACATATGAGAAAAGATTCCAAATACCACAAGAGTATGAGCATCAAAAGGTGTTGTTGGAGTTTGAGGGAGTTTATCGTAGAGCTTCTATTTATATAAATGGGAAAAACGTGGCACAGCATGAGTATGGATATACTGGATTCTATGTGGAGTGTAATGAGTATCTGAAGGAAGGACAGGAAAACGTACTCAGGGTTGAAGTTGTGAATCATGACCAGCCAAACAGTCGCTGGTATACTGGGACAGGTATTTATCGTCCGGTATGGCTTTGCATTTTGCCAGAAGAGCATATTGAGCCAGACGGTATTTCAATTCGTACATTGGACTATATCTCTCCCAAAATCTGGCTGGAGGTAAAGACCAATGGAGCAGGGAAGATAAAAGCAGAAATTGTAGACAAAGAAGGTACCGTGATTACTTCTGTTGAACGGCATTCGGAGGGAACTATGCAAACAGAAGTGGAACTTCCGGGTGCAGCTCTTTGGGAGCCGGAGCAGCCTTCTCTTTACAGATGCAGAGTTTCGTTTGGGGAAGATATAGATGAGGAAATATTTGGAATACGTAAGGTATCCTTATCGGTGGAAGAGGGGTTATGCATCAATGGGAAAAGAACCATTTTACAGGGGTGCTGCATCCATCATGATAATGGGATACTTGGAGCACGGGCATATGATTATGCCGAAAGAAGAAAAGTGCGTATTTTAAAGAAAAATGGATACAATGCAATTCGGTCGGCGCATAATCCATGCTCAAAGGCATTGTTGCGGGCATGTGATGAGTTGGGGATGCTTGTGATGGATGAGTATGTAGATGTCTGGTATATTCATAAGACAAAGTATGATTATGCTTCTTTTGTAGAAAAGAACTACAAGAAAGACTTGATGGACATGGTACAAAAAGATAAAAACCATCCATCGGTCATTATGTACTCAACAGGTAATGAAGTATCGGAGAGTGCACAAAAGAAAGGCATTGAACTCTGTGGGAAATTTACGGACTATCTGCACGAATTGGATCCGACAAGACCAGTATCCTGCGGTATTAACATTTTCTTTAACTTTTTAAGTTCAATGGGATTCGGCGTGTACAGTGATAAAAAAGCGGATGAGGCGGTCGAGAATGCAAAGAAAAAGAAATCTGTTGGGAGTGAATTTTATAATCGTTTAGCAGGAGTGGCAGGGGCGGAGTTTATGAAGCTGGGCGCTACATTATATCCATGTGATCTGAAGACAAAAGATGTGTTCGAGCAAATGGATATTGCCGGTTATAATTATGGGATTCGACGTTACAAACATGATTTGAAGAAATATCCTAAGCGTCTGATTATGGGGAGTGAGACTTTTTGTTTTGATGCGTATCAGTTTTGGGAATCTGCAAAAAAAGAAAAACGAATCATCGGAGACTTTGTGTGGGCAGGTATGGACTATCTGGGAGAAGTAGGCATTGGAGCATGGGAATATCAGGAGTACGCCCCCAGATTTGACAATGGAAGAGGCTGGGTATCGGCTGGGTCAGGAAGAATTGACCTTACTGGAAGGGCACTCTCAGAAATGGATTATACGCAGGTTGCGTTTGAACAGAAAAAGATTGCTATCGGGGTCGTTCCAGTACCGTATACCAACCAGAAACATTCGCCATCTGCGTGGAAGATGACGAATGCAATCCCAAGCTGGTCATGGAATGGGTGTGATGGGATGAAAGCCAGAGTGGAGGTGTACTGTAAGGCTCATCATATCTCACTTTATGTAAATGGAAAATATGTAGGAATAAAGTATACAAAGAAAGATTGCAAAGTCATTTTTAATACAAGATATCAGGCAGGAGAACTTAAGGCGATTGGCTATGATGCTGACAATCAGGTTGTGGCGGAGTGTATACTTACCTCTGCTAGCGAAGCCACGGTATTGCGGGTAGAACCAGAACAATCAACGTGTAGACTTGAAGAAGATTTATGCTATGTGCGTTTTCGATATACCGATGAAGCTGGGCTCACAAAGCCGCTTGTCAGAGCTGGCATTCACCTGAGCGTTACAGATGGGGAGATTCTGGGATTTGGTAGTGCGTGTCCTTATTATCCAAAAGGATATCTGCAAAATATGGCAGATACCTATTACGGCGAATCACTTGCTGTCGTAAGGCCAAAAAAAATAGGACAATGTATTATTTATGCAGAAAGTAAGTTTGGGTGTGTCGAAAAAAAAGTAAGGGTGGTATAATCATGAGTAGATGGAAACGATTTGAGACGAGATATCCCAAGGTTGCAAAATGGATTTATCAAATTTTCTATTTTTGGGTGTTTAGCATGAGTGTTACGATATTTCAATATCTTTTTTTTACGTTTGTACCTTGCTTACTAGGAGAAAATCTGGCGGCAACTGAATTTATGTGGCCGCAGATACCAGTACATTTTGCAGGAATTGATTACACATGGAATATTTTGGGCTATGAGGTTGCAAGAGACACAACCGGAGCAGTAGTAATTGGCGGAGGGCTAGGCTATTTTATTAGTTATGAATTGGGTTCGTTTTTGGCTCAGTGCATTAACTTTCCGCTTCAGAGGAACATTACATTTAAAAGCCATGGTGATGTTCGTAAGCAGATTCTGGGATATTTGGTGGCATGGATATTGATTTCATTGTTTTGTAACGGAATTAATGGACTTTGGCTTCCAGTTGCTCAGGCACATTTCACACCGGCAGTATACAATATTTTGGTGACATTTATTACAGGTGGTGTATCTATGGTTATTTATTTTTTTGCGTTTAAAATTATATTTCCTGATAGTTCAAAGAAGAGGTAAAGATTTGTGATAAAGGTAGCAGTGGTTGACGATGAGAAGATGGCAAGGGAGCAGCTGGAAACATATTTTTTTCAGATGTCTTCTGCGTTGCGGGAAGAGATAGACGTGCAGACATATGTTTCTGGTGATGAGCTTCTGGAAGCATATGACTATTCCATGGATATTATTTGTCTGGATATTCAGATGCAGGGGCAGGACGGAATTACGACTGCAAAAAAAATTAGAGAAAAAGATGATCAAGTCATTCTAATCTTTGTGACAAATATGGCACAGCTAGCTATTGAAGGATATGCGGTTCGGGCATTGGATTTTATACTTAAGCCGATTAATTATTATTCATTTCAATTGAAGATGCAGAGTGTAGTTAAAAGTGTTATACATAAAAAAGTAAAGACATTGGTGTTCAATCATGAGGGCAGCATTATCAGAATAGTCAGTGAAGAACTGTATTATGTTGAAGTGGAAGACCATTATATTTCGTACCATACAGCAGAAGCAATATTTCGGCAAAAGGCATCTCTAAAAGAACTGGAAGAAAAATTAGAGGGATTGTCATTTAAAAGGTGCAATAACTGTTATCTGATAAATTTGAAGCATGTGAGGTCAGTCCGCAAGGATGAAGTTCTAGTTGGCGGGAACTGGCTGAAAATCAGTAGACCAAGGAAAAAAGAATTTCTACAGGCTTTGGCAAATTATATGGGAGGTTTCAGAGTATGATTCTGGATATATGGTGGAAAATTGCATATGTAGTACAGCTTTTGGCAGCCAGCCTGCTGCTAATGATTCCCGCACGAAAAAGAGAGAAATTCTTATTGAATATAGGAATAATAGGAATTCTGTTCATCGCATTATCCTATCTTATTAATGTGTCTGTAGAAATCAAATGTTCGGGGATTTACACGTTTCTATATTGGGCAGCATTCCTCATAGTTCCGTTGATTTTTATATATGTGGGTTCGGATTGTTCTCTTAAATATGCGGCATATTGTGCCATATGTGCCTGCGCCATGCAGCATATTGCATTTGATTTTTATCTGATTGGCAAGATGGTATTTGGAGATGTAATTCTACTATCAATTTTAACTTATTTAATAGTTTATACCTTGTTTTACCTATTTTTTGCAAAAAAGCTGATGGGGGATGAGCACTCTATTATTCATAGGGATACCGTATTCCCTATTGTAACAATTATTACGCTGGTCTGGCTGCTGAGCATACTTGAAGATTTCAATTATTCTCTATTTGCTGCGCAAACAGGGCATAGGATTATTTACCGCCTTATTGATGCACTGTGTTGTTTCTATGTTTTGTGGGTTCAGTTGAATCAGAAGAAAAATTATATACTGCAACATGAACTGGAGGTCATTAATTATATGATGGATCAACAGAAACGACAATATAAATTTACAAGCGAAACGATTGGAAACATTAATCGTAAATGTCATGATCTGAAGTATCAGATCCGTTCATTTAGACAGATAACAGATGAAAAGGAAAAAGATGATTTTCTAATGGGACTGGAGCAGGATATCATGATTTACGATACAGCAATGAAGACGGGAAATCAGGCATTGGATATTGTTTTGATGGAAAAAGGAATGTTTTGCAAGGAGCACAATATTCAGTGGACTTGTATGGCTGACGGGTTTCAGTTGGATTTTATGAAGAATGAGGATATCTATTCTATTTTCGGTAATGCATTGGATAATGCAATTACTGCTGTGATGAAGTTGGAAAATGAAGAGAAGCGTATAATTAGCGTGAAGATGATTAATCAGGATCAACTGTTAACAATTCAGATTCAAAATTATTTTAATCAGCATCTGAAATTTGTAGAGGGACTGCCCTTGACAACGAAAAAAGATAAGCAAATACATGGTTATGGGATGAAAAGTATTCAATATACAGCACAAAAATATGATGGAATAATTACCGTGAATATTGAGAAGGATATTTTTATGTTACAGATATTATTACCGATGGGCTAATCTTTACGATTCAGCTCATTGACATATTCCTGAGTATATTTATAAGAATTTAGTCCACTCTCACAGATTCATTCTTGTTTGTGTAATAGAAGTTGCACAAAAAAGAACATACAGAATTTGATATATTGCACAAAAAAAGATGATAAAACGAAAATGTATTGACATATGTGTTGAAAAGGATATAATTAAAAATATAAAAACAGAGATTTATTTTTTTAAAGAATATGGAACCCGTTCCACAATGGAGGTAAAAGAGAGGACTCTAATTTTTTTAATCAACATGGAACCCGTTCCATAAAAATGAAGTATATGATGAACCATAGCACGTATTTGGGAGAAAATATCATCAAAGGCAGTGCGCGTATGGTCATGATATAGGTTCCAGATAAAAATAATCCGGATATTTGAAAGAAGTAATCCGAGTTATAAGTTGAGCATGGCCATGCGAAAGGATGGAATCGTCAAGTAACAAGGTAACGTAGTCAAGATGGAGGACAATATGAAAAGAAAAGTGATCAGCGTACTATTAGCAGCAGTTATGGTAGGAACAATGCTTGCAGGATGCGGAAGCAAAGGTACATCAGCAGAAGGCTCTACAGGCGGTGCAGATGGAAACAGTATTACAGTGTTAGTTGAAAGTGGTTCACCGGCAGAATCGTTAGCAAACGATACGGCAGCAGAATTTGAAAAAGAAACAGGCTGTAAAGTCATAGTTGATGCAGTTGCCTATACAGGCATGTATGACAAGCTTTCTACAGAAATAAAAGCCGGTCAGGCAGCACATGATGTAGCTTGTATGGACTTCGTTTGGTTAGCAGCATTTGCAGATGCAATTGAAGCAGTAAATGACGCAGATACAAGTGATTTTCTTCCAACACTTCAGGAAAGCGGAACGATTGATGGAAACCTTCTTGGATATCCAATGTGGGTAAATGCAAAGGTTCTTATTTATAGAAAAGATTTAATTCCGGAAGAGAAAGTACCAACAACATGGGAAGAATATCAGGCACTTGCAAAAGAAATGGTAACAGATGATATGTATGGAACTACTGTATTTGGAAGTGGATCTGATGCAGTATGCTCATTCCTTGACCTTGCTTGTCAAGCCGGCGCAGAAGGTCTTGTATACGATAAAGATGGAGATGTAAACATTACAGATCAGGCATATGTGGATGCATTAAACTTTATGGTTGAAAATGCAAACGCAAAGTACACACCTTCTGATTCATTGGCAACAGCGGCAACAGAATCTCAGGAATTATTCACAAATGAAAAAGTTGCAATGCAGCTTAATTGGAGTCACCAGTATCCGGCAGCAGTTGAAGCATTAGGCGCAGATAAAGTTGGATGTGCACCTATGATTGGCGGAAGTGCAGGTGTTGGTGCTACAACAGGTCCTTGGTATGAGTGCGTTATGAAAAACTCGGCAAACAAAGAGATGGCTTTGAAATATACACAGTTTATGTATGATCACAATGCAGACTACATGGATCTCACACTGAAAATTGCAGGTAGAACATCGGTATATGAAGAGGCTGGTAAAGTAGAAGGCAATGAACATACAACAGCAGTTCTTACTACATTGGAGGCGGATCAGTCACAGCCTAGACCAATGGTAACAACATGGTCACAGGTGGAAGAAGTATTAGTAGGTGTCGTTGAATCCACATTAGGTGGAGCTGATGTGAAAGAAACATTGGAAGCAGCAAAAACTGAAATTGAAGCAATTGGCAAATAGTATTGGATAGAGGGTATTCCGGCGTTAACAAAGAACAAGAGGAATTACCCTCTGTTAAAAAAAGGTGGTAGAAAAATTGAAGTTAATATCAAGAAAGACATTATTACTATTCTTCCTGCCGGGCGCAATATTTATGGGCGCATTTCTGATTTATCCTATATTTACAATGGTAATTGATAGTTTCAATCAGGTGGGGCTGACCGGTGAGCGAACATTTATTGGATTAGACAATTATATTAAAGCATTTACAGCGGGTGGATTTTTAAAGCAGTTAAAGAATACTCTTGTTTATATTGTTGTAGCCGTGACTGTGGAAACAGCAATTGGATTATTATTTGCATTATTTTTTGAACTGAATTACAGAGGAAGTAAAATTATTCGTTCATTGATGATGGCACCACTTATGATTGCACCATTGGTAGCAGGTCTTACGTGGAAACTAATGATGAGTTCAAGCTTTGGTATTGTAAATGAATTGTTAACACGAGTTGGAATTTTATCAAGCAGTAGTGATATTTTGTGGCTGGCTGACTCAAAATGGTCGTTACTTGCATGTTGTATTGCGGATATATGGCTTACGACACCATTTATGATGTTGATGATACTTGCCGGTCTTCAGGGGTTGGATAACAGTATGGTTGAAGCTGCAAAGATAGATGGAGCAAGCTTGTTTCAGGAAATATTTTATATTAAATTGCCAAGTATTAAGCCAGTTTTGCTGACTGCGTTATCGGTTCGAATTATTGATGCAGCGAGGACGTTCGATATTATCTGGGCAATGACAGAAGGTGGTCCAAATAGTTCTTCGGAAACCATAAGCATCATAATCTATAAGACTCTGACAAGATATAACGACACGGGATATGCAAGTGCGATGGCAGTCGTATTTATCGCCGTACTCGTAATCTTTACTTTAGTATTCATGCAGAGTTTATGGAATCCGAAGAAAAAAGCCTAGTGAAGCAAATGGTCTGGTAAGGAGGCAAAAAAGTGAAGAAAAAAATAGAAATTGGAAAGCGAGTTGGAATTATTGCGTCGATTGTGCTGACGATTGGCTGGCTGATTCCGTACATATATGTTGTATGTTGTTCATTCAAGCCGGGAGCTGAAGTAATTGCAGTTCCACCGTCATTTTTTCCAAAGACATTTTCAATAGAGAGTTTTATTGATTTATTTAATAGAATGGACGCCGGAAAGTATCTGACAAATAGTTTGATTACGGCACTGACAAGTACGGTGATTGCATTGATACTTGGTGCACTGGCAGCATATGCGATTCAAAGATCAGGATTGAAGTTATCTATCTTCTTAGTTGTGCTGGTTTTGTGTTTGAAGATGATTCCAACATCAAGTATTGTAGTACCGATTTATGAGTTGATCTGTAATCTTGGACTGTATGATACAAAACTGGCACTGATTATTGTATATGCAGCGATTAATATGCCGTTTGTCATGTGGACGATGCTGAGTTTTTATGAAGGAATTCCGACAACATTAGATGAGGCGGCGTATGTAGATGGGGCATCCAGTTTCCAGACATTTCGCAAGATTATTTTGCCGATATGCGCGCCGGGGCTTGCGACAGCATTTATATTTACGCTGTTTTTAGCATGGAATGATTTCCTTGTTGCGTTGCTGCTGACAAGTACGAATGCAAAAACATTTACGGTCGGCTTAGCAGGATTTTTATCAGCCTACAATTTGGATTTGGGTCCAATGTGTGCGGGAGCGTTTGTGTTTAGTTTTCCTGTTATGATTATTTCGCTTGCCGCACAGCGGTATATTGTACAGGGAATGACAGCAGGAGCTGTAAAAGGTTAAAATAACTGACGGAGGAGTCTTATGTTTAGAGAATTAATGCAACAGAATATCGAAAAGGCTCAGTGTGAGATAGATAGCAAAAAAGACATTGTGAAAAAAGGAAAAATGCGCCAAAGATATCATTTTATGGCGCAGACAGGATGGATGAATGATCCTAATGGATTGATCTATTTTAGAGGGAAATATCATTTCTTTTTCCAGTATAATCCATACAGTGCATTTTGGGACAATATGTATTGGGGACACGCAATGAGTGATGACATGCTGCACTGGGAATATTTACCGCTGGCTTTGGCGCCAAGTGAAAACTATGATGATTATCAGCGTGGCGGTTGCTTTTCAGGCAGCGCAATCGAACATGACGGGAAACTGTTCTTGATGTATACGGGAACAACGAATGAAGGAAATGGATCAAAGCAGACACAGTGTATCGCATACAGTGAAGATGGAATTCATTTTGAAAAATATAAGGGTAATCCGGTCATCACGGCTCCGGAAGGGATTCCGGGTGATTTGTTCCGTGATCCAAAGGTATGGAAGCATGGAGATATGTTTTATATGGTATGCGGTGCAAGCCGTGACAATAAAGGGCAGGCACTGCTCTATCGCTCAAAAGACCTGTTCCATTGGACATTCTTTAATGTTCTGGCTGAAAGCCGCGGTGAATGGGGATATATGTGGGAATGCCCGGATTTTTATCAGTTGGGTGATAAATATGTACTGACATTTTCACCGATGGGGGCGGGAGAACATACCTCCGTTTATTTTGTAGGTGATTTTGATTATGAGACGGGGAAATTTATATATCACAGCAGCGATGAAATTGATTGGGGATTTGATTTTTATGCACCACAATCCTTTGAAACGCCCGATGGAAGACGTATTATGGTTGGCTGGTCGAATGAATGGGAATGGATGCCGCTGTGGAAAGACTGGGGCCCGACATTTAAAGAGGACTGGTGTGGCTTCTTTAATATACCAAGAGAAGTTTGTTTGACAGCAGAAGGAAAATTGCAATTCATTCCAATCACGGAAGTAGAAATCATACGAGAAGATGAAAAGAAGCTGGATATATTTGTGGTCACAGACGAAGAGACCACATGGAATATTGGAGATGGAGTATCGTATGAATTAAAATTAAAGATTGATCTCCAAAAGACAGACGCTGAAAAATTAGAACTTGATTTACGTTGCGGAGAAGATAAAAAGACGATCTGTATGTTCAATTTTAAGAGAGCAGAGATGAGTGTAGACAGAAATGAAGCGGATGGCTGGAGCAGGGGGATTTCAAGGAGTGCCATGAATTTGAAAGATAAAACAGAATTGGATGTTCATGTGTTATCAGACCAAAGTTCGCTTGAAATCTTTACCGATCAGTATCAGAATTGTCACTCCAATAACATTTTCGCGGGAAATGCACAGAATCAGGTGAAGATCCGGGCACATGGAGGACGTGTGTATTTGAAGGATGTAGAAATGTATGAACTGAAAGTTTGAGTAGAACCGGAAAGTAAAAATCGAAAGTAAAAATAAGTGGGAGGAAAAAGAGGATGCAAAAGATGTATGATGTGACTGCTTTGGGAGAGCTCCTTATCGATTTCACAGAAAATGGAATCAGTGAGCAGGGAAATGTATTGCTTGAAGCAAATCCCGGAGGGGCACCTTGCAACGTGTTGGCAATGCTTGCTAAATTGGGGAAGAAGACAGCATTTATTGGAAAAGTCGGGCAGGATCAGTTTGGTAAGATGCTGCGAGAAACAATCAAATGTGTAGGAATTGATGCAGAAGGATTGGTAATGGATCAAGAGGTGCACACAACGCTTGCATTTGTACACACGCATCCAGATGGTGATCGGGATTTTTCGTTTTACCGTAATCCGGGAGCGGATATGAGGCTGAAGAAAGAAGAGGTTGCAGAGGAGAAGATTCGTAACTGTCGAATCTTTCATTTTGGAACATTGTCGTTTACGCATGAAGATGTTCGGGAGGCAACGAAGCATGCAATTACGTGTGCGAAAGAGGTTGGTGCATGGATTTCATTTGACCCGAATCTGCGGGAATTATTATGGAATAATTTGAAAGATGCGAGGAAGGCAATAGAGTACGGTATGAAGTGCTGTGATATATTGAAAATAGCGGATAACGAACTGACATTTATGACAGGGGAGACAGACTATGATAAGGGCGCACTTCTTTTGAAAGAAAGATATCAAATTCCACTTATCTGTGTAACACTTGGAAAAGATGGCAGCAGGGCGTATTATAAAGATATGATTGTAAATGGACAACCATTTTTGCAGAAAAATACAATCGAGACAACCGGGGCGGGAGACACATTTACCGGATGTATGTTAAATACAGTGCTTGAAAAAGGACTGGAGCAATTGACAGAAGCAGACATTTCAGAGATGCTTGCGTTTGCAAACGCTGGAGCGTCCCTGATCACGACAAAGCGTGGGGCATTAAGGGTGATGCCGGAAAAAGAAGCGATTGAAGCGGCTAGGAGGATTTTTCATAATGAATAAAAACTATTATGATGTAACAGAGTGGCATGTCGGTAATCCTTATGAGGATATCGGTGAGGTAATTAACAGTATCATCGTAGATATTAAAAGCAGGCAGACAACTGCTGATGTAAACGGGGGAGGAAAACCGGGTGCAGCGATTTTTATTCCATCTGGGGATTATCATCTTCGGACGCAGGTACGAATTGATATCAGTTACCTGAAAATCATGGGAACGGGGCATGGCTTCACATCATCAAGCATTCGATTTAATACTCCGAAGGAGGAACTGACACACTGGCATGAAATCTGGCCGGGGGGCAGTCGTATACTTGTTGATTTAGAACCGGAAGTAAGCGACGGAAGTGCTTCTGCGGAAGAGCAAGCGGCAGGAGCGGCCTTTTATGTGGAACGCAGTGGAGCTCCAAGAATCAGTTCGGTAGAATTTTCAAATTTTTGCATTGATGGATTGCATTTTATGGATGATAGTTCAGAAAATGATGACCCGGAGAATACCTATGTAAATGGGAAAACCGGTATCTACATTGCGAGCGCACAGGATTCTTTTCGAATCACGGAAATGGGACTTATCTACTTGGAACATGGAATTACCAGTTATCATGCCGATGCAATGACCATTCATGACAACTTTATTGCAGAATGTGGAAACTGTATCGAACTGCGTGGTTCTGGACAGGCATCTAAGATTACGGATAATCTGATTGGAGCCGGATATAAAGGATATTCTATTTTTGCGCAAAATTTTGGCGGTCTGTTAGTTGCGACCAACAATGTATTTCCACGTGGCAGCAGCAGTGTTCATATCGACAGTGTGGTGCGTTCTTCGATTACAAGCAACCGTTTCCATTCATTTTATCCGGGAATGCTGATTCTTTCCGGCAACTGTTCAGAAAATCTGATTGCTTCGAATCATTTCCTGCGGGATCATGAGCCGTGGTCGCCGATGCTGAAATATGACAATGGCTTAGATGATACATATGGACTGTTATCGATCAGTGGATGCAATAATTCCATTATTGCAAATCACATATCGGAGACAATTGCGGTCAAATATCTCAAACCGACCGGAGTGAAACCGGTTATTATACGCGTTGTTGCAGGAAGTGGAAATTACATTTCCAATAATCATATTGTTGCGACAACAGAAGACGAAAAAAAGCAGAGGACGAAAGTGTCAGATTCTGAGGATAGTTTCACTGAGAAAAAGGATGCATGTTTTTCCGCGCAGGTCGATGCTTTGCTTACGGCAGATCGACTGGTACCGCTCGAAGTGATAGAGTTGATAATGTAGATCTGGGACATAGGCACTAGATAATACCTTGCAGAATGTTGCAAGGTATTATCAGATAGATTCAAATGAATAGAGCAGTCAAAATAGAAGTGGTATAAAACATGGAAAACTGCGGAACCACTCAAGTATGCTGTACTTGAAGTCTACTGTGGCATATGCTATTATATAGGAACAGCAACGATTCTATATATCTTACAAATCTATGTCGCTCACAGCGATATCCAGCGGAGCTTTCCGCAAAAGAATTCCTTGCTTACAACAGAATAGGCAGGGAAGAATAAGCAACACGTATAACAGATAAGTGAGACATACGAAAGAAAAGCTTCTCTTTCCTGTACAGAGAAAGAGAGGTAGAAAGATGGGATACAACCCGGAAGTGATTAAAAGAGTCCGGCAATTGAACATCATGGATGATGTGATGTTTCAGAAGATGGCGGAGGACAAAGCGTTTTGCAGTGAGATACTCAGTGCAATTCTCATGGAAAACGTGACAGTTGTTGAGACGATAGCACAGAATTCAATCAAGAATCTGCAGGGACGGTCGGTCATTTTGGATGCTTTGTGTGCTACAAGTGATCAGAGAATGGTGAATGTAGAAGTGCAGAAGTGCAGAAGGCAGACGATGATGATCATGTGAAAAGAGCCAGATACAATAGTGCATGTATCACAGCAAATGTAACAGACACTGGGAATCATTCAGAAAACGGAACAAAAGATTTCCGAAATGTTCAAGCAGGAAGAAACTGTTTAAGATGACGAAGGAGGATGAGAATCAGATGTGTGATATTGTAGAGGAATATGCAGAGAAGAGGGCAAAAGAAGCCACAAAAGAATGTGCTGCTCAGGAAAGAAAAAATGTAATCAAAAAAATGTTGAATCGTGGTGATACAATAGAAGAAATTCTTGAAATTTATCCAGAGATGGATGAAAGTGCAATTTGGGATATCAAGAAGGAAATCTAAAAGAATAAAATGAATGAAATGTGGGAAGTGCGTTTAGATGAGCACTTCCCTTTTGTTTACAAAGATTTAAAAAAGGCTTAACTTCTATCTGATAGTTTCTCCAAAATACATTTGCTATAATCGGAACGTGCTTCGTGCATAAAAACTAGAAAAAAATAGGAGAAACAGCATGAAAATATTGGGAGTAGTATTTGACAAAGACGGGACACTTATTGATCTGCCATCATTTTGGTTTGGCCCGGTCTCACATACCATTGACATATTACAGGCAGAATATGGATTTGGGAAAAAGACGGCAAAGGAGTTGCTTATTGCGTCAGGAATGCGCCCGGACGGCAGCGGAATCCCGGAAGGTCTGGTAATGAGCGGAACAAATCTGGATATTACCAAAGCATGGAAGCTGATTTTGCAGGAACAGGGCATTACACTAAAAGATGATTTTGTGGAGACTTCGAGATATATGTTAGCAAGCAATGCAGAGCATGGAACTCTGCAGGGAATGACGGATCTTTCGCCACTGTTATCTGAATTAAGAAGCAGAGACTTAAAAATTGGGATTGTGACCTCTGACGATTATGAACAGACCAGATATTCCATGGAGGAATTGGGTGTTTTGGAATTTTTTGATACGATTATCGGTGCGGATCTGGTTGAAAATCCGAAACCGGCAGCAGATAGCATGGAAGCGATTGTATCAGCGTGGGGGATCCCGAAAGAATCTATTCTGATGGTGGGAGACTCTGTAAATGACATGAAATTTGCAGCACAAAGCGGTGTGGCTGGCGTATATTTCCACGAAGAGGAGATGGTGATACCGGAGGGTGCGTCATACGATATTACCGATTTAAACGAGGTGATTGAAGTGCTTGATCAGATAGAAAATGAAACTACCGACTTTTCCTAAACTTTACAAAGAGTTAACCGGTTCTTGCTAGAATCAGAGTTTTTCATTTGCTATACTAAGCGAGCGCTCGAAGTTTTGAAAGCGCACACAAAATATAAAAAATCAAAAAGCAGAGTATGTAACACAGAGGAGAGATTATGAAAAAGAAAATTATCAGCGCATTATTAGTTGCAGCAATGGTCGCATCTATGGCGGCGGGCTGCGGAAGTGCACAAGCAAATGCAAAAGAAACGGTTGACTTAAACAGCATGTCCGTGGATGAGATTGCTGCGAAAGCAAAAGAGGAAGGAAAAGTTGAATCAGTAGGTATGCCGGATACCTGGGCAAACTGGGGTGAGACATGGCAGGAAATCACAGATACATATGGAATTGCACACACAGATACAGATATGTCATCAGCAGAAGAGATTTCTTTATTTAAGACAGAGGGAGCCGATGCTACAAAAGACATTGGTGATGTCGGACAGGCATTTGGACCGGTAGCAGAGGACGAAGGAGTTACGTTAAAGTACAAGACCAGTAATTGGGATACCATTCCGGACTGGGCAAAGGATGATGATGGGGACTGGATCATTGGATATTATGGAACGATGGCAATCATCGTAAATAATAAGATTGTTGATAAAGCACCGACATCATTCGATGATATTTTAAATGGGGACTATATGGTAGCAGTTGGTGATGTTGCAGCAGCAACACAGGCACAGTATGCAGTATTAGCAGCATCAATCGCTTATGGCGGAGACGAGAAAAACATTGAACCCGGCTTAGAGTACTTTAAAAAGATTGCAGAGCAGGGCAGACTTGACTTGGGCGAATTCACACAGGCGCGTATCGAAAAAGGAGAGGTTGGAGTTGCCTTCCTTTGGGACTACAATGCACTTGGTTATCGTGAGCAGTTTGTAACTAACAACGCAGACGCAGACTTTGATGTATGCATCCCATCTGAGGCATCTATTCAGAGTGGATACTGCACGATTATCAATTCATACACGACAAGACCATATGCTGCTGCAATTTCAAGAGAATATATCTTAAGTGATGAGGGACAGATCAACCTTGCGAAAGGATATGCGAAACCAGTCCGTGATGTAGAACTTCCGGAAGATGTTGCATCAAAACTCCTGGATGACAGCCAGTATAAAAACGCAAGAATGGTAGAAGACCAGGATGCATGGGATACAACAGCGAAGACAATCGGAGCTTTATGGCAGGAACAGGTTGTAGCTTACGCAAAGTAACAACAGAAACAAATGAATAGCAGGAGGCTGCTGCATATGCAGCGGTCTTCTTTTATGAAGAGAGGTAAAAGAGAATGAAAAAAAAGAAAACATATCTATTTGCCATGGCACCGTTTTTGATTTTATGTATGATGTTTGAAATTGTACCGGTGATTTATACAATTGTAAGAGGATTCATGCCGGAAGGCGGCGGTCTCGGATTTACACTGGATAATTTTATTTATATTTTTTCAACAGTACTTTATCGGAGAGCCATTACAAATAGTCTGATGATTTCCGTTTTATCATCAATCATCGGAATGACCATCGCATTTTTAGGTGCGAAAGCAGTACACGAGGGCGGCGGAAAAATCAAACAGATATTTATGAGTATCCTGAATATGGTCTCTAATTTTTCCGGTGTTCCACTTGCATTTGCCTATATTATTATGCTGGGAAATATCGGTGTTATGACAATGATCGGTAAGAATTATGGAATTGAGTTTCTGGCAAATTTCCCACTGTATTCGATATGGGGATTGTTATTAATTTACGTATACTTTCAGATTCCACTTGCAACACTGCTATTAATCCCGGCGTTTGAATCCATTCGAACAGAATGGAAGGAGGCAGTGGCGCTTCTTGGAGGAAATAAAACTACATTTTGGACAAAGGTAGGGATTCCGGTACTTCTTCCAAGTATTCTGGGAACATTTTCAGTTCTTTTTGCAAATGCACTTGCTGCTTACGCGTCAGCTTATGCATTGCTGATGAACAATGTGACCCTGCTCCCGATTCGCCTGTCAGAACAGTTTGTCGGTGACATCACGCAGAGACCGGAATTTGGCAGCGCAATTGCGGTTGTTATGATGTTCTTTATGATTATCGCAATTGCAATTCAGGATAAAGTGACTCCAAAACAGGGAGGGAAAAGATGATGCAGAAGAAAAAACATATCGGATCAAAGTTAATCATTGTGCTGATTATCATCTATTTATTATTGCCGCTGGCAATGACATTGATCTATTCGTTATTTGAAGAATGGATTGATGTTGTACCAACCGCATTTACATTGAAAGCCTATACGACATTATTAGCGGATCCGTCATTCTGGCAGGCAGTGGTACGAACCGTAATCATTTCTGTTATTCCGATTATACTCTGTACCATATTCGTGCTTTTGGCGATGTATGTGGTCGTGGTGTATCATCCGGAATGGGATCGCTTTATGCAGATTCTGTGTACGATTCCTTATGCAATTCAGGGCGTCATTCTTCCGATCTGCGTGCTTTCACTTTATGTGAGCGCTCCTGCACCACTGAATAATCGAATGGTGATGCTGGTGGCTACGTACATGGTTGTAATTCTCCCATATGTATATCAGGGAATCCGCAATAATTTAAATGGTGTAGGTGCGGGAAGATTAATTGAAGCCGCGCAGATGCTGGGATCAAGCAAGCTATATGCGTTCTTTCGAGTTGTCATTCCAAACATCATGAGTGGAGTAACCGTATCGGTGATGCTTGCCATGGCAATTGTATTTGGTGATTTTGTAATCATTAACACATTGGCAGGTGGACATTTCATGACAGCACAGATGTATATGTATGACGTTATGAAAAAATCCGGACAGAGAACCTGTGCTGTGATTGTAATATTATTTATCGTAACATTATTAATTTCCGGCTTTGCATTTATGATTCAGTCAACACAGGGAAAAAAGAAGGACAAGTAGATTCATAAGAAGAAAGGATAAGAAAATGGCATATATTGGATTTGAAAATATTGATAAATATTATGGTAAGAATCATGTACTAAAAGGAATTAACTTGGAGATTAAGCAGGGAGATTTTGTAACACTTCTCGGACCATCCGGATGTGGGAAGAGCACACTTCTTCGCTGTCTGGCAGGGCTGGAGACAACATCCGGCGGTAAGATCATCTTAGATGGAGAAGATATTACAGAAAAAGATCCAAAAGACCGTAATATAGGAATGGTATTCCAGCATTACAGTCTGTTTCCGAATATGACGGTCAAAGAGAATCTTTCTTTTGGTCTGAAATTGCAGAAACTTCCGGCAAATGAAATCGAAAAACGTGTCAAAGACTCCATCGAGATGGTAGAACTGATCGGAAAGGAAAATGAATATCCGAACAACCTCTCGGGAGGTCAGCAGCAGAGAGTTGCGCTTGCGAGGGGAATCGTCATGCGTCCAAAGGTACTGCTGTTAGATGAGCCGCTCAGTGCAATCGATGCCAAGCTTCGCAAATCGCTGCAGACAAGCATTCGCGAGATTCATAAAGAAATGGGCCTGACTTCTGTATTTGTAACACATGATCAGGATGAGGCGATGGTAATGTCGGACGTGATTCATCTGTTTCATGACGGAAAGATTGAACAGTCCGGAGATCCGGTAGATATTTACACAAAACCAGTGACACCATTTGCAGCAGGTTTTATTGGAAACTACAATATTCTGAATCCGGCGCAGATGGAAAAACTGACAGGAAAGAAATGGGATGGAGATGTTGCAATCCGGCCAGAGACGGTCATCATTTCGCGTGAGGCGGTTACATCAGCGGAAAGCTACAAAATGCAGGGTGTGATCCTTGACCGCGTAACAAGAGGAAATGTTCTCAGATACAAGATACAGGTAAACGGAATTGAAGTGCAGTCAGATGTACTTTTCAGAAGCGCATCCATGTATGAGGTGGGAGAGACGGCTTATATGGCACTGGCAGATCATAACTGTGTACGACTGTAACATAAAGGAGAAAATGGACATGAAGAATTTGACAATACGAGGATTCTCAAAAGAAGGAAACTGGTACAAAGGAAATCTGCACAGCCATACGACGAATTCAGATGGAATGCTTACACCACAGGAGTCGGTAAAACGATTCAAAGAACATGGATATCACTTTTTATGTCTGAGCGAGCATGATAAATATACGGATTACAGATCCGAGTTTAACACGGATGACTTTATCGTGTTGCCGGGTGTGGAGGCATCTGCTGTCTTATATAGAGAAAAGGGGAGCAGTGATCGATTGAAAGTGCACCATATCCATGGGATTCTAGGGACAGAACTCATGCAAAAAGCTGCGTCAGAACCGTTGTTTGAACATGGTGAGACACTCAAGATTCCAAAATTCTATGGAAACTGGAAAAATGGAGCACAGGTCGCTCAGGATTTGTCAGACTCACTGCAGAAAAGAGGGTGTATCACGACCTACAATCATCCAATTTGGTCGAGAGTCAGAGAGGAGGAATTCATACACACGCAGGGAATCTTTGCACTTGAAATTTATAATTATAATACCGTAAATGAAAGCAATACCGGATATGATGAAACCTATTGGGATGTCATGCTTCGGGAAGGAACGTGTATTCATGGATTCGCATCGGATGACAATCACGATGAAGGTCTTTTCGATGACGCATGTGGTGGATATGTTGTGGTAAAAGCAGAGAAACTGACACATGATGAGATCATTACCAATCTGCTAAAGGGGAACTATTATTCTTCTTCCGGTCCTGAAATTTATGACTGGGGAATCAACGATGGTATTGCATATGTTGATTGTAGTCCGGTTCACCGCATTGATTTTATTGCCGGAAATCTGGTGAATGATGGAATTACGAATCTCTGTAACGCGATAGAAGAGACGATTACACACGGACAGTATGAACTCAAAGGGCATGAAGATTATGTGCGTGTAAAGTGCACGGATAAATACGGAAAGACAGCATGGAGCAATCCCATTTTTTTGAAATAAAATCGAAAATTTACATAGATTTTACAGATGTGTGCATTAAATTTGAAAAATGCAAAGTATAGTAGAGGCATCAGAAGAATTGCGTATATTTCGCATTAGGAGGAATGGATATGCCATCAACATATGCACATTACAGAATGGGACAGGAAATAGAACGAATGATGACAGGAAAAGAAAAGACGGTCATCAAAAATTATTTGGATTTATTTCATATTGGTCTGCATGGTCCGGATATTTTGTTTTATTATCATCCATTGCAGACCAATCAGATTAACAGTATTGGATATGGAATGCACGAGAGGGCCGGGTGTCAATTTTTTGAACATGCAGCAGATGTGATCAAAGAGAAAGAATGCAGTCAGGAATACCTGGCTTACGTGTACGGATTTATCTGTCATTTTGCATTAGATGTGACCTGTCATGGATATGTAGATGAAAAAATAAAACAGAGTGGAATCAGTCATGGCGAGATTGAAGTGGAATTTGATCGTGAGCTGATGGTGATGGATGGATTTGATCCGGTTCGTCATCGGCTGACGAATCACATTGTCGTAAAAGATGAAATCTCAGATGTCATTCAGTCCTTTTATCAGGGTGTGACAAAGGACGATGTCAACAAAGCGTTAAGGGGTATGAAATTCTACAACAATCTGTTGCTTGCACCAACAAAGACGAAAAGAGGATTCATTCACGCGCTGCTCAGAATATCAGGAAATTATCAGGAAATGCATGGGCTTATGGTGAATTTCAAAAAGAATGAAAAATGCAATGACAGCACACGGCGCCTGATGCTTTTATATGAAGGCGCAATACACCTTGCGATGCGATTGATTCGCGAGTATCACAAGTATCTGATCGGTGAAATGGAGCTAGATTATACGTATCAATATACATTTGGAAGTAAACTGGTAAAAGAAAAAGAAAAAGAAAAAGAAAAAGGGGACTGCATCTATGAAATTCAAATTGACAAGCCTTGAGAAAAACTGGGTGTTATATGATGTTGGCAACTCGGCATTTGTATTACTGGTCTCTACGATTATGCCTATCTATTTTAATTATCTTGCAGGGAATGCAGGTCTTTCGTCGGTTGATTATCTGGCTTACTGGGGATACGCAGCTTCCATCGCAACGATTATGGTTGCGTTTATCGGACCTGTATTTGGAACAATGGCAGATACTAAGGGTTTCAAAAAACCGATCTTCACATTGACGCTGTTGGTTGGCGTAGTGGGATGTCTGGCGTTGGGAATGGCAAAACAGTGGCTTGTGTTTCTTGTTATTTATATCATTGCAAAGATTGGATTTTCGGCAAGTCTGATTTTTTATGATTCGATGCTGGGAGATGTGACAAGTAAAGAGCGATTGGACCATGTTTCTTCACAGGGCTTTGCATGGGGGTACATCGGCAGTTGCATTCCTTTTGTTGTCTGTCTTGGACTCGTACTCGGCTCAGATGCAATTGGGATTTCTATGGAACTTGCAATGGGAATCGCATTCGCAATTGTTGCAGTCTGGTGGGGTGCCTTATCAATTCCGTTACTGAAAGATTACAAGCAGAAATCTTATGTAGAACGGAAACCGCATGTAGTCAGAGAAAGTTTTGCAAGGCTTGGAAAGCTATTTGCAAATGCGAAGAAGGAAAAGAAGATTTTCCTGTTTCTGTTGGCATTTTTCTTCTATATTGACGGTGTATATACGATTATCGATATGGCAACTGCTTATGGAACATCACTTGGACTGGACACAACAGGACTTCTTTTGGCGTTACTGGTAACACAGATTGTAGCCTTTCCATTTGCTGTTATTTTTGGAAGATTATCGGCAAAATATGAAACAACGAACCTGATTACTATTTGTATTGCTGCGTATCTTGGTATTGCGATATTTGCAGTCTTTCTTAAAACACAATGGCAGTTCTGGGTGCTGGCAGTTTTAGTTGGTATGTTTCAAGGTGGAATTCAGGCCTTATCGAGATCCTATTTTACTAAGATTATTCCGGCAGAGCAATCAGGGGAATACTTTGGACTTCTGGATATCTGCGGCAAGGGTGCGTCCTTTGTAGGTACAACCATGGTAAGTGTTGTGTCACAGATAACCAGAAGTACAAGTGCCGGTGTTGGAATGATCGGATGTTTGTTTGTAATTGGAATTGTCATTTTTAGAATAGCAATAGGTGCGGAAAGAGAAAATGAAGGTAACGACACAGGAAAAGAAACAGTTTTATCAAATAATTAAAGATGAATTAATTTATCCTGTCTATCAGCCAATTGTATCGTTGGTGAATGGGGAAATTGTCGGATATGAGGCACTTAGCCGCATCCAATTGGACCAATGTGAATTTAACACGGAAAAGATGTTTCATATTTCAGAAGCGTTGGATCAGGTGTGGGAGTTGGAGGCTATCTGTAGAAAAAGATCGCTGCAGTGCGCCGGACAAAAACCCCTGGGAGCAAAATTATTTCTGAATGTGGACCCGAATGTCATTCACGATGAGAAATTTCAATCGGGAACGACGGTGCGGTATCTGGAACAATATAATATGAAACCGTCAGATATTATTTTTGAAATCACAGAAAGAAGTTCGATTGAAGACTGTCCTACGTTCTGTAAGACGATTCAGCATTATAAAAAACAAAAATTCGAAATTGCAATTGATGATTTTGGAAATGGTTATGCGGGGTTGGCAAGGGTATGTGCGTTTTCTCCGGACTATCTGAAGATAGATATGGAGGTCGTGCGAAATATTGATTCTGACAGAGTAAAGCAGTCGCTGGTTGAAAGTTTTGCTCTTTTTTGTGAATCGGAACAGATTAAGCTGATTGCAGAAGGAATTGAGACGAAAGAAGAGCTGCAGAAGCTGGTTGAAATTGGCGTGGAGTACGGACAGGGGTATTATCTACAGAAACCGGACCGGAATATGTATGATCTGAAACCCGAACAAAAACTGGAAATAAGAAATCTGCATCTTAAACATGAAAGATACAAGTTTCAGCCATCCTTTTTTGGTGTCGTCGAAACAATCTGCCATGAGGGACAGGTTACATTTACAGACCAGTCGGCACTGGAGGTGTATGAGCGGTTCACAAAGAACAAAGACCTTACGGAAATCTGTGTGATTGATCGAAAGAAAAATGTGGTTGGCTATCTGACAAAAACAATGGTGATGGAGTTGTTTGGCGGACGATTTGGATTTGAATTGCATGCGAAGAGAAATGTTGAGGAAATCATGCGTCAGAAATTTCTGTTTGTTGATGTACATACACCAATTGAAACGGTGTCGAAAATGGCTCTGGCCAGACCGGTGGAAGATATTTATGATGCAGTGATTATCACGGTTCAGGGAAAATATCGCGGGGTGGTCACGGTGAAGGATTTGCTGGAAGCCGCAATCAGTATACAGGTGGCGAGAGCCACGGAGGCAAGCCCGCTTACAGGTCTGCCCGGAAATGCGGCAATTCAGGAAAAGATAGAAATGCTGCTTACCAATGAACTCCCATATTCGGTTATCTACATTGATATGGATAATTTCAAAGCATATAATGATGCCTATGGTTTTAATAATGGAGATCTGATGATTAAGTCTCTTGCGAAGGTATTGGAGAATCATTGCGGGGAAAACCGGTTTGTCGGTCATATCGGCGGTGATGATTTTGTGGTGATTACGCATGACTGGAATACGGAAAAATTGTATCGTGATATCTGCCACGATTTTGATATGACGATTCAAAGTTTATATAGCAAAATGGATTGGAATCGTGGATTTATCATTTCTAAAGATCGCAATGGATTTGAAAATCAATTCCCGATCACAACACTTTCTGTGGCCGCAGTTACAAATGAAAAACATAATTATGAAAGTGTGGATGCATTTTCAAAAGAAATTGCAAAGTTAAAAAAAGAAGCGAAGAAAGTGGTTGGAAATAGCTATATATCGGGAATGAAATAGCAGGAGGAAGATAAAGTGGTATTGGAATTTGGTGAACGGTTAATAGACACCGATATTGAAGCTGTGATAGAGGAGAACAAGGATGCGATTGTTGTATCGTCCTCAAAATGGGCAAAACAGTTGATGGAACAGCTTGGAATTGGATATGAGGGAGAAATCGAACTCTCAAAGGTGGGATTCTGCAAAATCGAGACGCAGCAGGAATGTCTGGCCGGGTCGCTAAGTATTCCGAAATTACTGGATATCTTAGGCAGCCGATATAAAATCTTATTCTTTATTAACCACAGACATATTATGATTGTAGACGATGATGATTTTACAGAGCGTCTAATTCGCAGGATTCGCCGTCGAAAGACGCACCAGGGGGAAACGAAAGAAAAATTTCTATACAATTACATTTCTGAATTTATGAATCGGGATCTGGAAGTGCTGGGCGAATATGAGCGTTCGATCATGAAGATGGAAGAAGATGTACTCCATGGAAAGACACAGCATTTTCAGGAGAACATCATGCCGCTTCGACGGAAAATCCTGATGCTGCGGGGCTATTATGACGAGATCATGGATATGGGAAAAGAACTGGAAGAAAACGAGAACCTGTTCTTTTCAAAGAAACAGTTGAAATATTTTGGAACGATTACGGACCGTGCCGATCGCCTAATGGGAAAAACCGTGCATTTGCTGGAGTATCTGCAACAGGTGCAGGACGCCTATCAGTCACAGATTGACGCGAAGCAGAATCAGAATATGCAGTTTCTGACTGTGATATCGACCATATTCTTTCCACTAACCCTGATTACGAGCTGGTATGGGATGAATTTTAAGAATATGCCCGAACTTAATCGAGGGTATCCCGGCGTGATTATGCTGAGTGTGCTGGTGCTTGTGGTGTGCATTATATTATTTAAGAAAAAGAAAATATTTTGATTATACAGAGGAAATACATCTTGTAGCACGCCGCCCGGCGTGCTATAATTACTTTGCTAAATAAAAGCGTTAAAGGGGTAAAGCAAGATGCCGATTACAGAGATATTAAAGAAGAACTGTGAGCAGTATGGTGAGGATGTCTGTCTTGTCGAGATCAATCCGAAACTTGCAGAAGATAGGCGAATGACGTGGAAAGAGTACGACCTGATGCAGCCGACGCCATTTGTACACTATCGCAGAGAGATTACATGGAATGTATTCAATGAAAAAGCGAATCGATTCGCGAATCTATTGGTGAGCCGAGGTGTTCAGAAAGGAGACAAAGTTGCAATTCTGCTCATGAACTGTCTGGAGTGGCTGCCGATCTATTTCGGAATTCTGAAGATGGGGGCAATTGCAGTTCCCTTAAACTTCAGATATGCATCAGAGGAGATTGAGTATTGTGTGAATTTGTCAGATACAGATGTGTTAGTATTCGGACCTGAATTTATCGGACGTGTGGAGGAGATTGCAGAAACGATTTCCCGCAATCGTCTCTTGTTTTTTGTTGGGGATAACTGTCCCTCTTTTGCGGAGAGCTACCATATTCAGACTATGAACTGTTCCGGACAGTTTCAGGATGCCGAATTAACGGATGAGGACAATGCGGCAATTTATTTTTCGTCTGGAACGACAGGATTTCCGAAAGCAATCCTACATAATCACGAGAGCCTTCTGCATGCGTGTAAGGTGGAGCAGAACCACCATCATCAGACCAAAGAGGATGTGTTCCTGTGCATTCCTCCGCTGTACCATACGGGAGCGAAGATGCACTGGTTTGGAAGCTTTTTAATGGGCGGGCGAGGCGTGCTTCTGAAAGGTACGTCACCGGAGATTATACTGGATGCTGTCTCGAAAGAGAAATGTACGATCGTCTGGCTGCTGGTTCCGTGGGCACAGGACATTTTAGATGCGCTGGACCGAGGCGATGTAAAGCTGGAAGACTATGATCTGGATCAATGGAGACTGATGCACATCGGTGCACAGCCGGTACCACCGAGTCTGATTAAACGATGGAAGAAGTATTTTCCGAATCATGAGTATGATACCAATTATGGTCTCAGCGAATCCATTGGACCGGGAGCGGTTCATCTTGGTGTCGAGAATATCGAGAAAGTTGGAGCAATCGGAAAAGCCGGCTATGGCTGGGAGACAAAGATTGTTGACGAAGATGGTGTGGAAGTTGAACGGGGAAATGTTGGAGAACTATGCCTGAAAGGACCCGGTGTAATGAGCTGCTATTACAAGAATAAAAAAGCAACGGCAGAAGTTTTAAAAGACGGCTGGCTGTATTCCGGAGATATGGCGCGAGAGGATGAGGATGGATTCATCTTTCTGGTTGACCGTAAGAAGGATGTCATCATCAGCGGTGGTGAGAATCTGTATCCGGTACAGATTGAAGATTTCCTGAGAGGCAATGATGCGGTCAAGGATGTTGCGGTCATTGGCTTCCCGGATCAGCGACTGGGTGAGATTGCAGTTGCGATTGTTGATATTAAAGAAGAGTACATATGCACGGAAGAGGATTTGGAAGATTTCTGTAAGAAGCTTCCGAGATATAAGAGACCTCACAAATTTATTTTCGCAGATGTGCCGCGAAATGCGACGGGTAAGATCGAAAAACCGAAGCTGCGTGAAATGTATTGCGGTGAGAGACTGGTAGAATTACAAAATATGAGTTAAAATAGGAAGTGACAAAAGGTAATAGAAAACATTTGCATTGTAAAGGAGATATGAAAATGTCAGATTCAAACAAAAGAGTTGTGATGCTTGGAAATGAAGCAATCGCGCGTGGAGCTTATGAGGCGGGCGTAAAAGTATCCGCAGCATACCCTGGAACACCAAGTACCGAAATCAGTGAAGCAATGGTGCAGTACAAGGATGCCGTATATTGTGAGTGGTCTCCAAATGAAAAGGTTGCAACAGAGGTTGCAATCGGAGCAAGTGTATCTGGTGTACGTGCAATGGCATGTATGAAACACGTTGGATTAAATGTAGCATCTGATCCACTTTATACTGTATCTTACATGGGCGTGAATGGCGGACTGGTTATGGTCGTAGCAGATGACCCGGGACTTTATAGCTCACAGAACGAGCAGGATACCAGAATGGTAGCGAGAGCTGCACAGGTACCAGTCATTGAACCGTCAGACAGTGCAGAAGCAAAAGATTTTATCAAAGTTGCTTATGAGTTGAGCGAAAAGTTCGACAGACCGTTTATTTTCCGTACAACGACAAGACTCGCGCACTCACAGGGATTGGTGGAATTAAAAGACCGCGTAGAGATTGAAGACAAAGAATATGTCAAAGATGTTCGCAAGAATGTCATGATGCCGGGAAATGCAAAGCTTCGTCATGTGGAAATCGAAAAGCGTAATTTGGAGCTCACAGAAGCCGCAGATACCTTATCAATCAATAAAGTGGAAATCAATGATACGAAGATTGGTGTTATCACAAGTGGTATCCCTTATCTTTATGTCAAAGAAGCACTTCCAGATGCATCCGTCTTAAAACTTGGTATGGTGAATCCACTTCCTAAAAAGATGATTGAAGAATTTGCAGCAAAGGTAGATCAATTATACATTGTAGAAGAGTTAGATCCTGTGATTGAATTACAAGTAAAAGCATGGGGAATTCCTTGCATCGGAAAGGAAATCTTTACGGTACAGGGTGAATATAGTGCGAATATGCTGCGCACGGCAATTTTGGGTGAAAAGCTTGAGGTGGCAGCACCGGCGGCAGCACCGATGAGACCACCGATTCTCTGTCCGGGATGTCCGCACAGAAGTGCTTTTTATGTATTGAATAAATTAAAAATTCATGCGGCAGGAGATATCGGATGCTATACACTGGGTGCAGTCGCACCGCTTAGTGTAGTTGACACAACAATCTGTATGGGAGCAAGTATCAGCAGTCTTCATGGTATGGAGAAAGCAAAAGGAAAAGAGTATATCAAGAACTGGGTCGCTGTGATTGGAGATTCTACATTCTTACATACAGGTGTGAACTCTCTTATGAATATGGTTTATAATCAGGGGACCGGTACGGTTATGATTCTTGATAATTCTACCACAGGTATGACAGGTCATCAGGATCATGCGGCAACCGGAAAGACTCTGCAGGGAGATCCTACGAACGCAGTCAATATTCCAGTACTTTGCCGCGCACTTGGTGTAAAGAATGTTGTAGAAGTGAATGTATTTGATATTGAGCTGCTGGAAAAGACCATTAAAGAAGAAGTTGCAAAAGACGAAGTGTCAGTCATTATTACAAAGACACCTTGTGTCCTTCTTACAAAAGAAAAGAAACCTCTTTATGTGGCTCATTCTGATAAGTGTAAGAAATGTGGCATGTGTATGAAGCCAGGATGTCCTGCAATGACTAGAAATGCAGATGGAACAATCCACATAGATGATACGATGTGTACAGGCTGCGGATTGTGTGAATCGCTCTGTAAGTTTGATGCAATTGAGTTAGTGGGAGGTGTAAAATAATGGAAACAAAGAATATTATGATTGTCGGCGTCGGCGGACAGGGAACGCTTCTTACCAGTAGAATTTTAGGAGGACTGACATTAGATGCAGGTTATGATGTGAAGCTTTCTGAAGTTCATGGAATGGCTCAGCGCGGTGGAAGTGTCGTAACTTTCGTGAGATATGGAGAAAAAGTAGCAGAACCGATTGTGGAAGAAGGACAGGCAGATGTCATCATTGCATTTGAACGGTTAGAAGCACTTCGCTATGCACATTTTCTCAAAAAAGACGGCGTACTCGTTGTGAATGATTGGCGTATTGATCCAATGCCTGTTGTTATCGGCGCGGCCGAGTATCCGGAAAATATCTTAGAAAATTTGGCAAAAGACCATAAAGTCTATACTGTAAATGCAACAGAGGAAGCGAAGAAATTAGGAAACTCCAGAGTTTTTAATTTGATTGTTTTGGGAATTGCTGCACAGCATATGGAATTTACCAAAGAGCAGTGGTACAGTGTAATCGAAAAGACGGTTCCACCAAAAACAGTGGAACTTAATAAAGAAGCATTTAATGTAGGATATGAGTTGTAATTAAGATGCTTGGAATGACGGGCGAGAAGAAATCGAAGGAGAGAAAGTCATGGTACCAGAAAAGTGGGTTGAAAGAATCAGAGATCCCAAAATAGAATGTATGAGTCGCGATGAGATGGCGGTGCTTCAGGGACAGAAATTAGTGAAAACAGTAGAGCGTGTGTATCACAACGTTGATTTCTACAATAAGAAGATGAAAGAGCTTGGTGTAGAGCCGGGGGATATCAAAGGAATTGAAGACATTGTTAAACTTCCATTTACGACAAAGGAAGATTTGAGAGCAAATTATCCGTTTGGATTACTTGCAATTCCAAAATCAGATGTAGCACGTGTACAGGGAACATCGGGAACAACCGGAAAGTTAACACTCGCGTCTTATTCTGATTATGATGTAGAAGTCTGGGGCGAATGTGTTGCAAGATGTCTGACAATGGCAGGACTAACAAAAGAAGATATCATCCATGTATGTTATGGCTATGGATTATTCACTGGGGGACTTGGAGCAGATTTTGGAGCCAGAGCACTTGGCGCAATGGCCATCCCGATGTCTGCAGGCAACACGCAACGCCAGATGATGTGTATGGAAGATTTTGGGGCAACAGCGTTTGCATGTACGCCGTCTTATGCACTCCATCTTGCAGAAGCAATGCAGGAAGCCGGCGTGATTGATAAACTGAAAATTAAAGCCGGTATCTGCGGTGCAGAGCCTTGGACAGAGGAAATGCGTCATAAGATTGAAGAAATGCTTCACGTGAACTGTTTTGATATTTACGGATTATGTGAAATTACAGGACCAGGTGTTGCACAGGATTGTATTCACCATGCAGGACTCCATATCAACCATGATCATTTTTATCCAGAGGTACTTGTACCCGGAACAGATGAGAAAGCAGCACAAGGCGAGCTCGGCGAACTGGTATTTACAACACTTTCAAAAGAAGCAATGCCTCTTCTTCGTTATAGAACAAAGGATCTTACAAGTATTACGTATGAGACTTGTGAATGTGGAAGAACAACACCGCGTATTTCGAAATTTAAGGGACGTACCGACGACATGAAAGTGATCCGCGGCGTGAATGTATTCCCAACTCAGGTGGAAGAAGCCCTTCTTAGCATGGGCGGAGCAGTTGCACCTCATTATCTGATGATTATTGACCGTGCGAATAATATGGATCGTCTGACAGTTATGGTCGAGGTGGACGAAGAATTATTCTCAGATGAGATTCGTAAACTGGATGCACTGAAAGCGAAAGTCGGTGCCGTATTAAAACAGACCCTTGGTATCGCTGTGAACGTGAAGTTAGTAGAACCAAAGACAATTGAGCGAAGCGAGGGCAAGGCAAAACGTGTCATCGACAATCGTGAATTAGTATAAGGAGGTTTGGAATATGGGAATTACAATTCAGCAATTATCAGTATTCTTGGAAAACCGTGCCGGAAGTATGGATGAGGTATTGGCAGTACTTGCCAGTAATGAAATCAATATTGTGGCACTCAGTCTTGCGGACACTGCGGAGTATGGCATGCTCCGCATGATTGTCTCAGATCCGGCAAAGGGAAGAGCGGTCTTAAAGGAAAATGGAATGTCATCCAGTCTGACAGATGTGGTCGCACTTCGAGTTCCGCATGAAACGGGGTCTCTTAGCAAGGCAATGCATCAGATTGTACAAGGCGATGTAAATATTGAGTATATGTATGCATTTGCAAATGGGGCAGATGCTTCCGCCGTGTTGAAGACAGATGATCCGGCAAGAGTCGTGGACATCTTGAGAGGAAGCGGATTCGATGTATGGGAAGCTGCGGAGGCTTACGTGTCGAATATTAATATGTGAAATTGTGATTTGATTTAGTGGAAGACATTCGATGTGAGCCTGCGCATTGCCCTCGCGGACGATACCCGGTATGTAAGAGCTAAGTCAAAAAGAAGATGTAAAATTTATGGACATCGTGCCCATTCGTGTAGTTTTCTGATGAAAACTACGCTCAGGAGCACTTGAAATTTACCTTGAAAGTAAATTTCAGTCCATAGATTTTGCATCTTCTTTTTGCTTATCTCTAACACACCGTGTAATGTCCGTGATGACAATACGCAGGCTCTCATCTAGTTTCTTCGACTAACTTAAATGAACTAGGCTGGCCTTGACGCCAGCAGTGTACTGGGGTGACGAACAAGCTTCATTGGCTCACAATCTACTTCTGGTGCGACAATGCTATTTGGTGCAAGTTGGAGTGAGTGAATTTTGGGTGTGTGTTGTGGATTAGGGCATTCATTGAAGCTTTAGAGTTGTTTGAAAAATAAGAGATAATAGATTGAGGGGACTCATGTATTTCAAATACATGAGTTCAGTGATGCATAGAGTAAGAATCATCAGATTCTTGCTCGTATCATCACGGTACTCAATCTATCATCTCTTTATTTTTCTAGCAACTCTTAGCGCCCAATTACAGCCCGCAAACGCAACACACACCCAAAATCACGGACTCCAACTCTACACTAAATCGCAAGCTAGTTACAAAAAAAGAACTTCCACCGAAGTGAAAGTTCTTTTTTAATCTCATTTTGCTGTAAATCTTTTAATTATCTAAACAAGTTTATCTATTAAAAGGTACATTAAATTCTGATTAAAGTTTTACTACGTTGATAGCCTGTGGTCCTTTAGCTCCGTCAGTCACTTCAAATTCTACTTCCTGACCTTCTTCTAAAGACTTGAATCCTTCCATAGCTAATCCAGAATAGTGTACGAATACATCTTTTCCTTCAGCGTCAGAAATAAATCCATAACCCTTTTGGTTGTTAAACCATTTTACTGTACCTGTGCTCATTGTGTTACCTCCATAAAATTAAAAAAATAATAAAGTGTCAGATTCACTGCTTTTGCAACGAATCCTTATTTAGATTAGCATATTTCACAAGGGTTGTCAATCAATTTAAAAAAGAATTATTAAAATTACACAATTTTTGGACAAAATGTTTTGAAATTGGTACAAACGTCTAATTTTAAACTTGCTTTTCCAGTTTTTTCTGCTTTGCCATGTACCAATAATAATAGGGAATCAATGGGATTAATGCACTGACCCATGCAATTGGGTCGCTGAGCAGAATACCGAGGAAGCCAAGAGGTGCTGTCAGAAAAATAATAACAAGAGCACGTGCCAAAAGCTCCGCTACGCCGCCAATCATTGGAATGATCCCATTTCCAATTCCCTGCAGGGTGTTGCGGTAGATGAAGATGATACCGAGTATCGGATAAAACCAAAGTGATACATGATAAAACTGTGTAGCAATCTGCTGAAGCTCTCCGGTTGGATCGGCTGTAAACATTGTAATCAATGGTGCAAAAAAGAAATATGCGATAACCATTAAGAAGATACTGTAAATCGCTGAACAGATCATACTGTTACGAACTCCTTCACGGATACGTTTCATTTTGCCGGCACCGAAGTTCTGACCGGTAAAGGTTGCCATGGCTATTCCAAGTGAAGGATAAAACTGAACGGCAAATCCCTGAATCTTCATAGCTGAAGAGTAAGCAGCAATATAAACAGAGCCAAAAAGGTTTAGTGCAGATTGAACAATGACGGTCCCGATTCCGGTGATGGAAAATTGAAGCGCCATCGGAATGCCCATTGCAAGCAATGCTTTTATACTTGTTAGTTTCATGTGCGCATCCTCTTTACGAAAATGAATCAAAGGATATTTTTTCCATGTATAGAAGAAACATAGAATGGCGGACACGGCTTGCGCAATTACAGTTGCGATAGCAGCACCGGCAACACCGAGTGGAAATACTGCAACGAACATAAAATCTAAAATCACATTTAAAACAGAAGAAATAATCAAAAAGTAGAGTGGTGTCCGGCTGTCCCCGAGCGCGCGTGCTATGGAAGCAAGTAAATTGTAGAAGACAGTGACCGGAAAACCTGCATAAATTACAGCAATATAAATGTAGGTGTCAGAATAAATGGTATCGGGAGTATTCATTAAGTGCAGAACGATACTGTTTGTCAACAATAGAAGGACTGACATCAGAATCGAGAATGCAATGCATAGATAAACAGACATCGCGGTATAGTGGCGAAGCATAGGCTCATCCTTTGCACCGAATGCCTGAGAAAGCATGATTCCAAAACCACTGGTCATTCCTGTTACGAGTCCGAACACAATGAACGTCAGGGAACCTGTGCTGCCGACAGCGGCAAGTGCATTTACGCCAAGATACTGCCCGACAATGACAGTGTCAATGATGGTATATAAGTTTTGAAATAGATTTCCAAATAGAACGGGCAATGCAAAGAGAAGAATCAATCTTGTTGAATTACCTGTTGTCATATCTTTACTCATGAAAGACTCCTTTGTATGTGATTATTGTACGAGTAAGTGTATCATATTAGAAATAAAGATTCAATTTAACCGTATTATATGAGTGAAAATGACTGAATTCGAATAAATATGAAACAATCATAAAAAAATTGGGAATAACACTAGGAAAAACAAGGAATTCAGTGTATAATAATCACATTGTAAATATATTTATTCAAGGAGGCTTCATATTATGAAAGAATTAAAGTACACAATCACAGATCCAGAGGGAATCCACGCAAGACCAGCAGGTTTATTGGTAAACAAAGCAAAAGAATTTGCTTCAGATATCAAAATTGGTAAAGATGGAAAGATGGTAGACGCCAAGAGAATCTTTGGGGTTATGGGTCTTGGAGTTAAGACTGGAATGGAAATCACGATGTCAGCAGAAGGTGCTGATGAAGATGCAGCAATTGCAGCATTAGACGCATTTTTAAAAGCTGAATTATAATCAGTAGAAACTGTCAGTGATGATTTGAACGGATTATAAGGAGAAGTTATGATTACAATTAAGGGTAAAAGTGTATTTGGGGGCGTTTCGATTGGTAAGATTATGTTTTACAAGAGAAACGACAAAGTGATTAAGCGTGAGCATGTTGATAATACTTCAGCGGAAGTGGAACGCTTTCAGGATGCGAAGAAGATCGCAATTGAACAGTTAAAAGAATTGTATAACAAAGCAATCGCTGATGTTGGAGAAGCAAATGCAGCAATCTTTGAGATTCATCAGATGATGCTGGACGATTTAGATTACATTGAGTCAATTGAGAATATCATTCTGACACAGGAAGTGAATGCAGAATATGCGGTTGCTACAACTGCGGACAATTTTGCACAGATGTTTTCTTCTATGGATGATGCATATATGCAGGGACGTGCAGCCGATGTAAAGGATGTATCGGAGAGAGTTCTGAATATTTTATCAGGAGGCAGCAATACATCCATGAAGACGGACGAGCCCGTTATTATTGCGGCTGATGATCTTGCACCGAGTGAGACGGTTCAACTGGATAAGGAGAAGGTTCTTGGATTCGCTACAATGTATGGCTCAGCCAGTTCACATACGGCCATTTTAGCACGCACAATGAACATTCCAGCCGTGATCGGTCTGGGAAATGAACTGAGTGAACAGTTTGATGGCAAAGAAGCTGTGATTGATGGATTTACGGGGACGATTTATATTGATCCGGACGATGCTACGATTGCTGTGATGAAGGAGAAACGAGAGAAAGACATCGAACAGAAGCGTCTTCTTGAAGAGTTAAAAGGAAAAGAGAATATCACAAAAAGTGGACAGAAGGTTCATGTCTATGCGAATATCGGTAATGTATCAGATGTTGGTCTTGTACTTAAGAACGATGCAGGAGGAATTGGGCTGTTCCGCAGCGAGTTCTTATATTTGGAGAGCGAGACATTTCCTACTGAGGAAGCACAGTTCCAGGCGTACAGACAGGTTGCAGAAAATATGGCTGGAAAGCGTGTCATTATCCGTACATTAGATATTGGTGCAGACAAACAGGTTGATTATTTCAATCTTCCAAAAGAAGAAAATCCGGCACTTGGATATCGTGCAATTCGTATCTGTCTGCAGCAGACAGATATATTTAAGACACAGCTCCGTGCATTGTATCGTGCGTCAGCATATGGTCAGATTGCGATTATGTTCCCTATGATTATTTCGGTTGATGAAGTCAAGAAAATCAAAGAGATGATTGAAGTAGTAAAGGCGGAATTGGATGAAGCAGGCATTCCATACCGTAAGAATATTGAGATTGGTATTATGATTGAGACACCGGCATCTGTAATTATGAGTCGTGAGCTTGCGAAGGAAGTTGATTTCTTCAGTGTTGGAACGAATGATCTGACACAGTATACGCTGGCAATCGATCGCCAGAATCCAAAGCTGGAGCCATTCCTGGATACGCATCATCCGGCAATTCTCCGTATGATTAAAATGGCGGCTGATAATGCACATGCAGAAGGAAAATGGATTGGAATCTGTGGAGAACTCGGTGCTGATACCGAACTTACAGAGCAATTTATGGCAATGGGAGTGGATGAGTTATCTGTTTCACCGGCACTTGTATTACCACTTCGCAAGAAAATTCGTGAGTGTGAATAAGTAGAATAGAATAAAATTATTATCCAAAAACGGGAACCGAGTTGTTCCCGTTTTTTTGAATACAAAAGGATGCAGAACGAAGAAAAAAGTGACTAGATATGGTAGTGTTTGACTAAATGTGACGAATTTTGACTTCGTATGAATGATATTTTGTGAAAAATTGCTATTGAAACCGTTTTCGTATTCATCTACTATAAAGTCGATAGAAAAGTTTCTATCAATTTGTAGGGATGTTGAATAAGGCAGTGGAATAGATACAATTACTACCCGGAAAGGAGTTGTTCATAATGGAAAACAAAATGAAAATTCAGTTTGAGACAGCAGAGGACGTGAAAACATTTGTAAAAGCCGCAACAGAATGCGATTTTGATATTGATGTTATTTACAATCGTATGGTAGTCGACGCAAAATCAATTCTGGGAGTGTTCAGCCTGGGGTTATCGAATTGTCTGACAGTCGCTTATGCAGACAGGAATGACAAGTTCGAGAATATACTTGGAAAATATGCAGTAGCATAATGAAGTGGAATTTGAACGAAAGGGAGAGGGCAGAATTGTCCTCTTCTTTTTTAATGCTTTATTTTGAAAATGACAGGGTGTTCTATCTTGTGCATGAAATGCGGAAGTGATAAGATAGCTAGTATGAATGAGGAAGAGGTAATGATAAAAATTTCAGTTCGTAATCTGGTTGAGTTTATTTTGCGTGAAGGTGATATTGACAATCGAATTGCCGGAGGAATGGATAAAGATGCAATGCAGATGGGGAGTAGAATCCACCGTAAGATTCAAAAACGGATGGGTTCTAATTATCATGCGGAAATCCCGCTTAAGATTCAGATTCCTTATCCCGGTCTGCAGATTCAGGTAGAGGGTCGTGCGGATGGAATCATAGATGGTGAAGAGGTTGTTACAATTGATGAAATCAAAGGTGTGCTAAAGGAACTTCATTCGATTACAGAGCCTGTTCCACTTCATCAGGCACAAGCAAAGTGCTATGCGTATATCTATGCAAAGCAACAGCAGCAGCAAAGCATGCGGGTGCAGATAACATACTGCCAGATGGAAACAGAGGAACTAGGGCGGTTTGTTTCAGAATATACAATGGAGGAACTGGAAGAATGGTTTCTGGATTTGGTGAGTCAATATGAAAAATGGGCGAGGTTTGAGCTGGAGTGGAAACATGTGAGGAATACTTCTATTAAAAATCTGGAATTTCCATTCGAATATCGAGTTGATCAGAAGGAGCTTGTAACATCTGTGTACAAGACGATTCTTCGAAAGAAAAAACTGTTTATTCAGGCACCTACCGGTGTCGGAAAGACGATGGCAACTGTATTTCCGACCGTGAAAGCGATGGGCGAAGGACTGGGAGAGAAGATCTTTTATCTGACGGCTAAAACGATTACCAGAACAGTGGCGGAACAGGCATTTGCAACATTAAAAGAGCAGAAACTCCGTATAAAAGTCATCACGCTGACTGCGAAAGAAAAAATCTGTTTCATGGAGGAGGCAGAATGCAATCCTGATCTGTGTCCGTATGCGAAAGGACATTATGACAGGGTGAATGATGCAGTATTTGATATGCTGGGTTCAACGGATGATATGAGTCGGGAAAATCTGGAAAAGCAGGCGAAAATTCATCGAGTCTGTCCGTTTGAAATGGCATTGGATGTGTCTAACTGGGTGGATGCAGTAATCTGCGACTACAATTATGTGTTCGATCCGAATGCACATCTGCGCAGATTTTTTGCGGAAGGCGGGAAGGGAGAGTATCTCTTTCTTATTGATGAAGCACATAATCTCGTAGAACGTGGGCGGGAAATGTACAGTGCAACTCTATATAAAGAAGATTTGCTGTCGGCAAAGAAGCTTGTAAAGGCATCAGACCCCAGACTGGCGAAGCGGCTGGAAGAATGCAATAAGCAGTTTCTTGCACTAAAAAGAGAATGTGAAACCTATCAGGTGCTTGACAGTGTTTCCCATGTTGCTTTGAAACTGATGAATGTGATGACGGAAATGGAGCGATTTCTGGAAGAAGAAAGAGACAGCAAAAAGCGCGAAGAAATTCTAACACTGTATTTTGGAATTCGCAGTTTTCTGAATATTCATGAGCGGTTAGATGAGAATTATGTTATTTATACGGAACTTGAGCAGGGAGGCAGGTTCAAAGTGAAGCTATTCTGTGTCAATCCTTCCATCAATTTACAGGAATTTTTGGGACAGGGAAACAGTACGGTGTTTTTTTCAGCTACGCTGCTGCCTATCAATTATTATAAAACACTGCTAAGCGTAGAACCCGAGGACTATGCGATTTATGCAAAGTCACCGTTTCTTGCAGAAAACAGACTTCTTATGATAGGAAATGATGTCAGTACAAAATATACGCTTCGCTCAGAGCAGATGTACCGGAAGTTTGCTTCCTATATCTACGAGGTGGTAAAACAAAAAAATGGAAATTACCTGGTGTTCTTACCATCCTATCGATTTCTGGAAGATGTATATACACCGTTTTGGAACCTTCTCCAAAAGGAGACATCAGACAAAATTGAATGCATTGTGCAGTCTCAGTATATGAATGAAGAAGCGAGAGAAATTTTTCTGGAAAATTTTGAAGAAGAAAGAGAAGGAAGTCTTGTTGGATTCTGTGTGATGGGCGGTATATTTTCTGAAGGGATTGATCTGGCGGAAGATAAATTGATTGGGGTAATGATTATTGGAACGGGTCTGCCGCAGGTGTGCAGTGAAAGAGAAATATTAAAAAAATTCTTTGATGCAAAAGGACTGCCCGGGTTCGATTATTCCTATCTATATCCGGGGATGAACAAGGTACTGCAGGCGGCGGGGAGAGTGATCCGCACGGAGGAGGATCGGGGAATGATCCTGCTTTTGGATGAACGGTTTTATCAAAACCAGTATCGGAAAATATTTCCGAGAGAATGGCATGATGTTTCTGTGTGCAGCTTAGAGGATGTGAAGAAAAAAGTGAATGTATTCTGGGACAAGGCAAAAGAAAGCAATCAGAATTTAGAAAATATTTAGAAAATTTAGATACACTTTACATTTTGCCGGCTTTTTGATAGAATGAATGTGTATTACAACGGGGAGTGGATTTTATGTCCGCTTTTTGTTTTTTTGCGGGAGATATACGCAAAATCGCAACTATGAATGGAAAGAGAGAATAGGAGGCAAACATGTTAGAAAAATTTTTCAAGCTCAACGAGCACAACACGGATGTAAAGACAGAAGTTATGGCTGGTATTACGACATTTATGACAATGGCTTACATACTGGCAGTTAACCCTGGTATCATGGCTGCGGCAGGCATGGATTCAGGCGCAGTATTTACGGCAACAGCATTGGCATCACTTCTTGGTACATTATTCATGGCATTATTTGCAAATTATCCATTTGCACTGGCACCGGGCATGGGGCTGAATGCTTATTTTGCTTATACGGTTGTATTGGGAATGGGATATACCTGGCAGACAGCTCTTACTGCAGTGTTTGTAGAAGGTATCATTTTCATCATTTTATCTGTGACAAATGTACGTGAGGCAATCTTTAACGCGATTCCAATGAACTTAAAAGCAGCAGTAAGTGTTGGCATCGGACTTTTTATTGCATTTATCGGACTTCAGAATGCACATATTGTAATCGGTGGAGCGACATTAGTTGAATTATTCTCAATTGATGGATACAATACTGTAAACGGTGTAACAGCAAGTTTTAGTAATGTTGGAATCACGGTTTTATTAGCGATTATCGGTGTTATTATTACAGCAATCCTGGTTGTAAAGAATGTAAAGGGAAATATTCTCTGGGGTATTCTCATTACATGGATTCTTGGAATCATCTGTCAGGTGGCAGGCTTATATGTTCCTGATGCAGAGCTTGGATTCTACAGCGTGTTACCGGACTTTAGCAACGGGCTTTCTATTCCGAGCATTGCTCCAATCTTCTTCAAGCTTGACTTTTCAAGAGTGCTGTCATTGAACTTTGTTGTTGTGATGTTTGCATTCCTTTTTGTAGACTTGTTTGACACGATCGGAACACTGATTGGCGTCTCTTCAAAAGCAAATCTTTTGGATAAAGACGGGAAACTGCCAAACATTAAGGGCGCACTCTTAGCAGATGCGGCAGCTACAACTGTTGGTGCGGTTCTTGGTGCAACAACGACTACAACCTATGTGGAAAGTGCTTCTGGAGTAGCGGAAGGCGGACGTACAGGACTGACTGCTTTAACAACAGCGATTATGTTTGGTCTGGCACTCTTCCTCTCACCGATTTTCCTTGCAATTCCTGCATTTGCAACAGCACCGGCACTGATTGTTGTTGGATTCTATATGCTGACAAATGTTGTAAATATTGACTTTTCAGATTTGCAGGAAGCAATTCCATGCTATATCTGTATCGCTGCAATGCCATTTTTCTATAGCATTTCAGAAGGTATTTCTATGGGAGTTATCTCATATGTATTGATTCATTTATTTACAGGTAAGTTCAAAGATAAAAAGGTGAGTGTACTGATGTATATCTTATGCGTATTGTTTATCTTGAAATATATATTCCTATAGAGATCAAGTTGGTGGAAGATTTCCAATGAGAGCCTGCAAAGTGTCCGTGATGATACTTTGCAGGCTCTTATCTTTTTGATTTTCCAAACCATTCATTCTTGCACAACATTTCGCAAGCGTGTATGATGAGAAGAAATATATGATTTTGGAGGGGATGAAATGAAACGGTTACGATGGATACTTGGTGTTGTGGCATCGCTTGCACTTATTTTTGCACTGCTGATTACCAGCTTTGAAGTGGCAGTATACAGTGATTTTGACTGGTACCAAAAGGAGTATGAAAAATACAATGTCACAAATGACCTGACCATGAAGCTGGATGATGTGATGGATGTAACACATGAGATGATGGCATATCTGAGAGGAAACAGAGAGGATCTTGTTGTGTATACGACAATTGGAGGGGTGGAGAATCAGGAGTTTTTTAACGATCAGGACAAGACACATATGGCAGACGTGCAGAAGCTTTTTCTTGGTGGTTTGAAATTGAGGCTGATTGCGCTTGGATTACTAGTGTTGTGTCTGGGCGTGATGATTGTAACAAAAGTGGATTTGAAGCGTTTGCTCCCTAGATGTTATCAACTGGGACTTGGATTTGCAGCGATTGGAACGCTCGCAGTGGGGATTTATGCAGCACTGGATTTCAATACATTTTTCACGAAGTTTCATGAAGTGTTTTTTACGAATGATTTGTGGATTTTTGATCCGAGATCAGATTATATGATTCGCATGCTCCCGGAAGGCTTTTTCGCGGACATGGCTTTTCGGATTGGAATGATGTTTGTGATAAGCCTTTTGATTGTACTGATTATAAGTATCATATATGACAAAATATACCGAAAGAAAAAGATCACAATTAGTGAAGTTAGAGGTTAACTTCCAGTAAAAAATGTGCTAAACTATAGACAGTTATGTAACAGAATATAACCTTAACGGAGGACAACCATGAGTAATGTAAAACGAGTGTATGTGGAAAAGAAACCAGAATTCGCTGTGCAGGCAAAAAAATTGCGCCATGAACTGCGAAACTATTTGGGATTAAAGGATTTGACAGGCGTAAGGGAACTGATTCGCTATGATGTAGAGAATGTGACAGATGAAACATTTGAAAAAGCATGCAGCGGCATTTTCGCTGAACCGCCGGTAGACATATTATTTCATGATACATTTCCAATGAATGAGAGTGACAGAGTGTTTTCTGTAGAATATTTGCCGGGACAGTTTGACCAGAGAGCAGATTCAGCAGTGCAGTGTGTACAGTTTATCAGGGAAGACGAACAGCCGATTATCAAGACTGCTACAACTTATGTCATTGAAGGAACTGTGACAGAGGAAGAGTTTGAGGCTGTCAAAGAGCACTGTATTAATCCAGTTGATTCAAGAGAGACAGATCTTACCATGCCAGAGACTCTGGTGACAGAGTTCGAAGATCCTGCAGATGTGATTATTTTTGAAGGATTTGCAGATATGACAGAGGATAAGCTTCAGGAATTGTATGATTCACTTGGACTTGCGATGACATTTAAGGATTTCCTCCATATTCAGAACTATTTTAAGGGTGAAGAGAAACGCGATCCATCCATGACTGAGATTCGCGTGCTTGATACATATTGGTCTGATCACTGCCGTCATACAACGTTTTCAACAGAGCTGACAGATGTAGCTTTTGGTGATGGTGATTATAGAAAGCCAATGGAAGATACATATAAAAAATATCTGGCAGATCACAGCGAGATTTTCAAAGGACGTGAGGACAAGTTTGTATGTTTGATGGATCTTGCACTCATGGCAATGAGAAAGCTCAAAAAAGAAGGAAAGCTTGCGGACCAGGAAGAATCTGATGAGATTAATGCCTGCAGTATCGTTGTCCCGGTTGAGGTTGATGGCGTAGAAGAAGAGTGGCTTGTGAATTTTAAAAATGAGACACATAACCATCCGACAGAGATTGAGCCATTTGGTGGGGCTGCAACCTGTCTTGGAGGTGCAATCCGTGATCCACTTTCCGGACGTACTTATGTATATCAGGCAATGCGTGTAACAGGTGCCGCTGACCCAACGGTATCTGCAAATGAGACATTAAAGGGGAAACTACCACAGAAGAAATTAGTTCGTGAGGCAGCTCATGGATATAGTTCTTACGGTAACCAGATTGGTCTTGCAACAGGAGCGGTCAAAGAGATTTATCATCCGAATTATGTTGCAAAACGTATGGAGATTGGTGCAGTTCTTGGAGCAGCTCCGAGAAGAGCGGTTAAGAGAGAACACGCAGAACCGGGGGATATCATTATCCTGCTCGGTGGCCGTACCGGACGAGACGGATGTGGCGGCGCAACTGGATCATCGAAAGTTCATACAGAGGAATCTATTGAGACATGCGGAGCAGAGGTTCAGAAGGGAAATGCACCTACAGAGCGTAAGCTGCAGAGATTATTCAGAAGAGAAGAAGTCAGTGGATTGATTAAAGTGTGTAATGACTTTGGTGCCGGCGGAGTCTCTGTTGCCATTGGCGAATTAGCACCGGGGCTTCAGATTGACCTTGATAAAGTACCGAAAAAATATGCCGGTCTTGACGGAACAGAAATCGCAATTTCTGAGTCTCAGGAACGAATGGCAGTGGTTGTTGAAGCAAAAGATGTTGAGCAGTTCCTTGCCTATGCCAAGGAAGAGAACCTCGAAGCGATTGAGGTTGCAGTCGTAACGGAGTCGCCGAGACTTGTCTTATCATGGAGAGGCAAAGAGATTGTAAATATTGCGAGAGCATTTTTGGATACAAACGGTGCGCATCAGGAGACAACCGTTGCTGTTGATATCCCGAATAGAGCAGACAGTATCTTAGTGAGAAGTGAAGTGTCAGATGTCAGAGCAAAGTGGCTTGAGACGTTAAAAGATTTGAATGAGTGTTCGCAGAAGGGACTCGTTGAGATGTTTGATGGATCAATCGGAGCGGGCTCGGTATTTATGCCACACGGCGGCAAATATCAGATGACCGAGACACAGGCTATGGTTGCAAAGCTTCCTGTATTAAAAGGAAAATGCGATACAGTAACGATGATGAGTTTTGGATTTGACCCTTATCTTTCAAGCTGGAGTCCGTATCATGGTGCAATCTATGCGGTTGTTGAGTCGGTTGCAAAGATTGTTGCGGCAGGTGGAGATTACAAGAAGATTCGCTTTACATTCCAGGAATATTTCCGCAGAATGACAGAAGATCCATCCAGATGGAGTCAGCCATTTGCAGCACTTCTTGGAGCATATGAAGCACAGATTGGTTTTGGTCTTCCGTCTATCGGTGGCAAGGACAGTATGTCAGGAACATTTAACGAGATTGACGTACCACCAACTTTAGTATCGTTTGCTGTGGATGTGGCGAAACAGCAGGATATTATTACACCGGAATTCAAGGCGGCCGGCAATAAATTAGTATGGCTGCGCATTGAAAAGGATGAGTATGATCTCCCGGTATATAGTCAGATCATGGATCAGTACGGAAAATTCCACGAGGACATTCAGAAAGGTAAAATTATATCTGCTTATGTTTTGGATCGTCAGGGTATTGCGCCGGCAGTGTCTAAGATGGCGTTTGGCAATGGAATGGGCGCGAAGGTGGAAGCAAATGTAGATAGCAGAGATTTATTTGCTCCGGCTTTTGGTGATATTATTGCTGAAGTTCCGGCTGATAAAGTATCTGAACTTGCAATTACATATACATTGATTGGTGAAGTGACAGCGGATCAGAGCATTCATTATGGATCGATGGAACTTCCTCTTAACGAGGCAACTGCAGCATGGACAGAGACATTGGAAAAGGTATTTGCTACCGTTTCAGGAGATACAGAAGACAAAGCGGTTGAAAGTCCATTGTATGATGCAAAAGAGATTCATATCTGCAGCCATAAGATCGCACAGCCAACCGTGTTTATTCCGGTGTTCCCGGGAACGAACTGTGAGTATGACAGTGCAAAGGCATTTGAACGTGCAGGAGCAAAGGCAATCATCAAAGTATTTAAAAACCTGGACGCGGCAGGAATTCGTGATTCTGTGACAGAATTTGAAGCTGCAATTAATCAGGCGCAGATGATCATGTTCCCAGGCGGATTTAGCGCAGGTGATGAACCGGACGGATCTGCAAAATTCTTTGCGACAGCATTCCAAAACGCAAAGATCAAAGAAGCAGTTACGAAGCTGTTAAAAGAGAGAGACGGACTTGCGCTTGGCATTTGCAACGGATTCCAGGCTCTTGTAAAACTTGGTTTGGTTCCAAATGGTGAGATTACCGGACAAACGGAAGATTCGCCTACATTGACATATAATACAATCGGACGACATATCTCAAAGATGGTATATACAAAGGTTGTATCGAATAAGTCACCTTGGCTTCAGGAAGCAGCACTGGGCAGTGTATACACGAACCCTGCATCACATGGTGAAGGTCGCTTTGTTGCAAGCGAAGCATGGCTTGACAAGCTCTTCACAAACGGACAGGTTGCGACTCAGTATTGTGATCTTGACGGAAATGTGAGCATGGATGAAGAGTGGAATGTTAACGGCTCTTATAGAAGTATCGAAGGTATTACGAGCCCGGATGGTCGTGTGCTCGGTAAGATGGCACATTCAGAGAGACGTGGGGATTCAGTAGCTGTTAATATTTACGGTGAGCAGGATCTGAAGATCTTTGAATCTGGTGTAAAATACTTTAAATAAATTACAATTTGGATTGCGCGTGGTGTCTGGGAGCTGAAGTTGGTGTTGAAGACTTTCATTAACGCTCGCAGGCGCAGCGCACTTTCCCAAAATATATATGCAAACTTCTAGCGGTGTTTTCTGATAAAGCTAGAAATGATGAAAAAGTTGTAAAAAAGTGTTGACATAATGCAAATGATAATAGTATAATAGCAAAGCAAGTTCGAAACAGGGGCTTGCAAACCCAGGGATCTTAGCTCAGCTGGGAGAGCACCTGCCTTACAAGCAGGGGGTCACAGGTTCGAGCCCTGTAGGTCCCATTTTACATTTACAGTTCTTATGAATTATAGGAATGATAAGTGTGAAGATTATTTATGGCTGGATAGCTCAGTTGGCTAGAGCACACGGTTCATACCCGTGGTGTCGCTGGTTCAAATCCAGTTCCAGCTATTCAAGAAGGATCCGAAGAGTTCGGGTTCTTTTTTATTTGTCAAATATGCAGCATAATGATAAATTCTTGTGTTTCAAAAAGAGAAATAATATGTTAGTATAGATATAACGTTTTGTAGAAAGAGATAAGTGCATTCCCATTATTTTTATTGGAGATACACTTATTATATGAGGAGATTGAATATGTCAAACAAATCAAGAAATGTAATCTGGATTGTAGCGGGAATGTATCTTTCGTATACTGGATATAATTTATTTCAGAATGTATGGGGAACAGACACGGATAAGAAGGTGCTGTTTATGATTTTTGCGGCTGTATTTTTGGGGGCTGGCGTATTTTTGATTGTTTATGCCATTCGTAACCTGTATAAGAATATCAATTCGGAAGATCCTGTGGAAGTAGATGAAGAGGATGCAAAAGAAGGCGCAGAGGAAGCGCAGAAAGCAATCAAGAAAATAGAGGAACAGGATTCAGAGGACGAGGATTCAGAGGCTGTAGAAGCGGACGTTAAGGAGAAATAGAAGATGCGGGTAGGAATGGGATACGATGTTCACAGATTGGTGGAAGGGAGACCCTTGATATTAGGCGGAGTTACAATTCCGTATGAGAAGGGGCTTCTTGGACATTCGGATGCAGACGTACTTGTCCATGCGATTATGGATGCGCTTTTAGGCGCAGCTGCATTGGGGGATATCGGGCAGCATTTTCCGGATACGGACCCAAAGTATAAAGGAATTTCCAGCATAGAATTGTTGAAGCATGTGGGCAGTCTGCTTGATGATCATATGTATATTATTGAAAATATTGATGCGACTGTGATTGCACAGCGCCCGAAGATGGCACCGCATATGGCGGCGATGAAGAGGAACATTGCAGAGGCACTGCAGATTGACGAGAATCAGGTGAATCTGAAAGCAACGACGGAAGAGGGACTTGGTTTTACCGGGACGGGTGAGGGCATTTCCTCACAGGCAATCTGTGCGCTCGAAAAGATGATGAATTGCAGTTATGATGTAACGCCATCTGATGAGCGATGTGCTGGATGTCCGGGCTGTAAACATGCATAAATAATAGGAGAATGATTATGGAACTTCGTAAGTTAGAAAGAGAAGAACATAATATCACAAGAGCCCTGTGGGAATCTGTGTTTGCAGAGGACACAGAGGCTTTTTTGGATTATTATTATCAGATTAAGACAAGAGACAATGAGGTCTATGTCATTGATGAAGATGAAAAGATACGTGCGATGCTACAATTGAATCCATACAGGGTTCAGATAGAGGATCGGAAGTTTCATCTGCATTATATTATTGCGGTTGCAACCGAAGCAAAATACCGTGGAAGAGGAATGATGCGAAAGCTTCTTCTTCAGGCAATGGAGGCTATGTACCGAAAGAAGGAACCGTTTACATTTCTAATGCCGGCGGCAGAAGCAATCTACCTTCCATATGACTTCCGGTTTGTGTACAATCAGATTCAGATGAAACTGACCGGGAAAGAATGTGATTCGAAGTATGAAGTGCGAGATGCCAAAGAAGTGGATGCAGGAAAGCTCGCGGCATTTTCACGAAAGCTGATTTCGGGGTCATATCAGGTGTATGCGATACACAGTAAGGCATATTATGAAACGATGCTGTTGGAACAGCGAAGTGAACATGGAAATGTGAAGATGGTATATTGTGGTCGGAAATTAGTAGGGATATTTGCATACGATAAGGAAGAAGAACTCTCGATTCGCGAGCCGCTGTTTCTGGACGGTTATGAAGAGGCATTCCTACAAGCAGTCTATGAGATGGTTGAAGATGAGTCGAAAGAAGTGCAGTGCATTGGAATGATGAAAGGTCTACAGGAAGCGATAGAAAAGTGTGGACGAAAGAAAAGCTCTACGGTCGAAGAAAGACCGATGATTATGGCCCGTATTCTCCATTTGGACACGTTTCTGAGAACTTTAAAAACGGTGGACCAGCAGCCACTCCAGTGCTCATTTGCAATGATTGATCCGCTGCTGGTTCAGAATAATCGAATTGTGAAGATGCAGTATCGACCGGATCTCGATGAGATGCTGGTGAGAGATACTGAAGATTCTGATGGGGTTCTCACTATCGATGCGTTTACCAGTTTTGTTTTTGGGTATCGAACAATCGCTGATATAGCCAAAGATGATGGCGTGATTCTGACGGAGAAATTGATAGAAGAACTGAAGAAGATAAAATTGTTGAAGCATGTATTTTTGAATGAGATTGTTTAATGAGTTGACAAATCATCAAATATTTCATAGAATAGATTATATATCGTAAAGACGAAGAACGAAGAGAGTAGTTCACGTGGAACTGACAGAGAGAAACTGCCATCGGCTGTAAGCAGTTTTCAGGAAAGAGTGGATGAAGTGCATTTGGGAGTTGATCTGGTGAAAGGACAGTAGCCGGATACGGACAGCACACGTTACGTGCATCAAGTGAAGATGAAAGATATCTTCAAATCAGAGTGGAACCGCGGATATGACTTCGCCTCTATAGCAGGAGGCGAAGTCTTTTTTCGCAGTTAAGGACGTAGTATTATTCAATTATACTACGTCCCCAATTGAAAATATCCCGTCAGAAAATGAAAATAGCCCGTCAGAAAATGATATATCAAGGAGGTTATCATGAACTTTTTTTCATATATAAAAGAAGAGATTGAAGTCATCAAAGAGCGTGATCCGGCAATTAAATCGGACTGGGAAGTGCTCTTATATCCCAGCTTTAAGGCAATATTACAATATCGGAAAGCACATAAGCATTATATGAAGGGCCACTATTTCCGGGCGAGGTGGATTTCTCAGCGCGCAGCGAGAAAGACCGGAATTGAGATTCATCCGGGTGCAACAATCGGAAAAGGTCTTTTTATCGATCATGGTACAGGTGTGATTATCGGAGAGACGGCGATTCTTGGAGATAATATCACCCTATATCAGGGTGTTACGCTGGGTGGTACAGGTAAAGAGAAAGGAAAACGACATCCAACACTTGAGGACAATGTAATGGTCAGTGCAGGCGCAAAAGTAATCGGTTCCTTCACTGTAGGAAGGAATTCGAAGATTGGAGCTGGATCTGTTGTGCTTGAAGAGGTTCCGCCGAACTGTACTGTCGTCGGAGTACCGGGACGAATTGTACGAATGGGAGACGAGAAAGTGCCGAGATACGATCTTGATCAGGTTCATCTTCCAGATCCGGTGCTCAATGATATTCGTGAGCTGCAGAGTGATAATATGAGACTGCGTCGCAAGATTCATGACATGGAGAAGAATATCAAATGTCTGACATCCAATGATTTAACAATAGACGAAGAGATGAAAAGAGAGGAAGTAACAAAATGAGATTATACAATACAATGTCAAAAAGTAAAGAAGAATTTATTCCATTAAAGGAAGGAAAGGTAAGCATGTATGTGTGCGGACCAACCGTATATAATTTCATCCATATTGGAAATGCGAGACCGATGATTGTATTCGATACGGTGAGACGATATTTCGAATATAAGGGATACGAAGTGAACTATGTATCTAACTTTACAGATGTCGATGACAAGATTATTAAAAAAGCAATCGAGGAAGGCGTGTCCACAGATGAGATTTCACAGCGCTATATCGCAGAGTGTAAGAAGGATATGGAAGGCATGAATATTAAGCCTGCGACAACACATCCGCTTGCAACGCAGGAAATCTGTGGTATGGTCGATATGATTCAGGAGCTCGTTGACAAGGGCTATGCATATAATAAGAATGGAACGGTATATTTTCGTACCAGACAGTTCAAAGAGTATGGAAAGCTGTCGCACAAGAACTTAGATGACCTTCGTACCGGCGAGCGTTCACTGCTTGTGTCAGGGCAGGACGAGAAGGAAGATCCCTTAGACTTTGTTCTGTGGAAACCAAAAAAAGAGGGGGAGCCTGCATGGGACTCTCCGTGGAGCGATGGTCGTCCGGGATGGCATATTGAGTGTTCGGTGATGTCTAAGAAATATCTTGGAGAGCAGATTGATATCCATGCCGGAGGGGAAGACCTTGTATTTCCGCATCATGAGAATGAGATTGCACAGAGTGAAGCTGCAAATGGAAAAGATTTTGCAAAATACTGGCTGCACAATGCATTTTTAAATATTGATAATCGCAAAATGAGTAAATCACTTGGCAATTTCTTCACGGTTCGAGAAATCAGCGAGAAATATGACCTCCAGGTGCTTCGCTTCTTCATGCTGAGTGCGCATTACAGAAGCCCGTTGAATTTCAGTGCGGATCTGATGGAGAGTTCTAAGACGGGGCTTGAGAGAATTTTAACAGCAGTTTCGAATGTACGTTTTCTGCTTGAAAATGCGACAGTCGAAGCGATGACAGATGCGGAAAAAGAAGCATTTGCAAAGACCACCGAATTTGTTGCCGGATTCGAAAAAGCGATGGACGATGATTTCAATACAGCAGACGCAATTGCGGCAATCTTCGATCTGGTACGCTATATGAACACGACAGCAACGGGGGAGAGCTCTAAAGAATATCTACAGGGATTGCTTCATGTTATTACAAAACTTACGGATGTACTTGGAATTATTGTTGAGAAGGAAGAAGAGCTTCTTGCAGAAGACATCGAAAGCCTGATTGAAGAACGTCAGCAGGCGAGAAAAGATAAGAACTTTGCAAGGGCGGATGAGATTCGTGACGAGCTGCTCGCCAAGGGTATCGTATTGGAAGATACACGTGAAGGAGTAAAATGGAAAAAAGCATAACATTTGATTTTACAGAATATATGCAGGAAGTATTTGAACTGCCGGAGGCAGATGCGAGAAATTACTCGCCGCTTACACTGGCTTATATCGGGGATTGTATCTATGATTTGATTATTAAGACAATCAATGTTAGTCATGGAAACAAGCAGGTGCAAAAACTCCATAAGGAGACGAGTGCTCTGGTTCAGGCATCGGCACAGTCTCTTATGATGAGAAAAATGCAGGAAGAATTGACAGAGGAAGAGCACGCAGTCTATAAACGGGGGAGGAATGCTAAATCCGTATCACCTGCAAAGAATCAGTCGATTACAGATTACCGACGGGCAACGGGATTTGAGGCATTGCTGGGGTACCTGTACTTAAAAAAAGAGTGGAAACGTATGATAGATCTGGTGAAAATTGGATTGGACAGTTTAGAGGATGGAGAAAAGTATGAATGAAGAGAAAAACCCAATGAGCCTTGAAAATGGCGAAGAGATTAAGAGTCTGGTAATTGAAGGACGTAATGCAGTATTAGAAGCATTTCGGGCAGGCAAGCCGATTGACAAGCTGTTTATCTTAGACGGATGTCAGGATGGACCGATTCAGACAATTAAAAGAGAGGCGAAAAAGCACGATACTATTATTAATTTTGTGGATAAGACAAGACTTTCACAGATTTCCGAGACCGGCAAGCATCAGGGTGTTATTGCGTTTGCGGCTGCATATGAGTACTCAGAAGTAGAGGATATTCTTGCTCTGGCAGAGTCCAAAGGGGAAGCTCCATTTATTGTTTTATTGGACAATATTGAAGATCCACATAACCTTGGTGCAATTATCCGTACTGCGAATCTGGCGGGTGCACATGGTGTCATCATACCAAAACGACGTGCAGTCGGACTGACAGCGACGGTAGCTAAGACTTCTGCGGGTGCATTAAACTATACACCGGTTGCAAAAGTGACAAATCTTGCGAAGACAATGGAAGAATTAAAGGAAAAAGGCCTGTGGTTTGTATGTGCAGATATGGGCGGAGAGTCTATGTATGACCTCAATCTGACAGGTCCGATTGGACTGGTGATTGGAAGTGAAGGCGAAGGCGTGGGACGCCTTGTAAAAGAAAAATGCGATTTCGTTGCAAGTATTCCGATGAAGGGTGATATTGATTCGTTAAATGCATCGGTTGCTGCAGGAATTCTTTCCTATGAGATCGTCAGACAGCGTATGAAATAGGAGATATTAATTGAGTAAGTATGAGACAATGACGGATGAGCACCTGATTGAGGCGCTCCGCGCAGGTGATACAGATGTGACCGATTATATTATGGATAAATACAAGTCGTTGGTGCGCAAAAAAGCAAGAGCACTCTTTCTTTTTGGTGGAGAGAATGATGACCTGATTCAGGAAGGGATGATCGGTCTGTTTAAAGCTGTGCGCAATTTTGATGCGCAGCAGGGCGCATCCTTTCACAGCTTTGCGGAACTCTGTATTGTAAGGCAGATGTATTCGGCAATCGAGGCATCGAAGCGCAAGAAGCATCTGCCGTTAAATTCCTATGTATCGCTGTATGAAGAAACGGAAAACGGTGAGAGTGAGCATCCGCCATTGCTGGATATTCTTCAACCGGATATCGAAAATGATCCAGAGGCCATCTTTTTTGGAAAAGAGTATACGAATGTTTTTGAGCGTGAGCTGAAGAAGAGCCTGAGCCCATTGGAGAACAAAGTGCTATATTTACATCTCATGGGGACAAATTATCGCACGATTGCAACGTTGATTGGAAAAAGCAGCAAGACGGTCGATAATGCATTGCAGAGAATTAAATCAAAGGCAGAGAAATTATTGTCAAAAGAGAACAATTAGAAGAGAAAACTCTCATTTAACATTGACAAAGAAACTTCAAATAGTGTATATTAGTATCGTTGTACAAATATAGGTTTTGTATAAGCTGTCTTGGCGCAGGGGTAGCGCGTCGCCTTGGTAAGGCGGAGGTCGGGGGTTCAAATCCCCTAGACAGCTTTTTTTTATTGCTTTTTTTGAGATATAGCAGTAGAAACAATTGTCGACCTATTCATTTTATGATAAGATAAAGAACATGAATATTTTGAAGGAGGTAAACCATGGCAGAAGAAGTGGTTTCAAGAAATTTTATAGAGCAGGAGATTGATAAAGATCTGAAGGAAGGTGTATATGATCACGTTTGTACACGATTTCCACCAGAACCGAATGGATACCTGCATATTGGACATGCAAAGTCGATTCTTTTGAATTACGGCCTGGCACAGGAATATAATGGAACGTTTCATATGCGTTTTGACGATACAAATCCTACGAAAGAGAAGATGGAATTTGTGGATTCCATCAAAGCAGATATCGAATGGCTCGGTGCTGACTGGGGTGATAATTTATTCTTTGCATCAGACTATTTTGATGCAATGTATGAATGTGCAATTAAGTTAATTAAGAAAGGCAAGGCATACATCTGCGACCTGACAGCAGAGGAGATCCGCGAGTATCGTGGAACGCTCACTGAGGCTGGCAAGAATAGTCCTTACCGTGACAGGAGTGTAGAGGAGAATCTGGCATTATTCGAAGAGATGAGAGCTGGTGGAATCGAAGACGGAAAACGCGTCCTTCGCGCAAAGATTGATATGGCTTCGCCGAATATTAATATGCGTGATCCGATCATTTACCGTGTGGCTCATATGACACATCATAATACAGGTGATAAATGGTGCATCTACCCGATGTATGATTTTGCACACCCAATCGAGGATGCAATTGAGAAAATCACACATTCCATCTGTACACTGGAATTTGAAGACCACAGACCGCTCTATGACTGGGTTGTCAGAGAATGTGAATTCGAAAATCCACCGAGACAGATCGAGTTTGCAAAATTATACCTGACCAATGTAGTGACTGGAAAAAGATACATTAAGAAATTGGTGGAAGATGGTATCGTAGATGGCTGGGATGATCCAAGACTTGTATCAATTGCAGCACTTCGCCGTCGTGGATTCACACCGGAATCAATTAAGATGTTTGTGGACATGTGCGGTGTATCCAAAGCGCAGAGCTCTGTCGATTACGCAATGTTAGAATACTGTATCCGTGAAGATCTGAAGTTAAAGAAACCTCGTATGATGGCAGCACTTGATCCGATCAAGCTGATTATTGATAACTATCCGGAGGGTGAGACAGAATATCTGGATGTTGCGAATAACCTTGAGAATGAAGCACTTGGTTTCCGAAAAGTACCATTTGGAAGAGAACTTTATATTGAACGTGATGACTTTATGGAAGAGCCTCCTAAGAAATACTTCCGTCTATTTCCTGGGAATGAAGTGCGCCTGATGCATGCTTATTTTGTGAAATGTGAAAGCTTTGAAAAAGATGAGAATGGCAATGTGACGGTTGTTCACTGTACGTATGACCCGGAGACAAAGCAGGGAACCGGATTTACCGGACGTAAAGTCAAAGGAACCATTCACTGGGTCCCGGCACCGCAGGCAGTGAAGGCAGAGGTACGTTTATATGAGAATCTTGTAGATGAAGAAAAAGGTGTATATAACAAAGAAGACGGCTCATTGAATTTGAATCCGAATTCACTTGAGATCCGAACAGAATGTTATCTTGAACCAAGTTTTGCGGATGCAAAACAGGGAGACAGTTTCCAGTTTGTAAGAAATGGATATTTTTGCTTAGACGAAAAAGATTCTTCGGCAGATCATTTAGTATTTAACCGCATTGTGTCATTGAAGAGTTCGTTTAAATTGCCAAAGAAATAATATGAATGAATTAACGATTGATTTAAAAACGGATTCCAAGGTTCCATTATATGAACAGATTTATGAATATATCCGTGGGGACATTCGAAAAGGATATTTGAAAAGTGGAGACAGGCTGCCTTCTACAAGGGCGTTATCAAAACATCTGGAAATCAGCAGAAGTACGGTGGAACTCGCATATGAACAGCTTGAATCAGAGGGATATATTGAGTCCATGCCATACAGAGGTTTTTTTGTATCTCAGATAGAGGATCTATATGAATTGAAGGATATCAGGCCTCAAAAGGCTGCTGTGCAGCAGAAGAAGCCTCATCAATATTTGTATGATTTCACATTGAATGGTGTGGATTTAAAAAGTTTTCCATACAGTATCTGGAGAAAGATTTCCAAGGAGATTCTCCTGAATGATCAGGCAGAATTATTCCGTCTGGGGGATTCTCAGGGAGAATATGGGCTTCGCAAGGCAATTTGTAATTATCTGCATCAGGCGCGAGGTGTGAATTGCGAACCGGAACAGATTATCGTGGGAGCGGGAAATGATTATCTGCTTATGATGCTCGGATCGATTCTGGGAAGCGAAAGTAGAATTGCTGTTGAAAATCCAACATATAAACGTGCTTATCGCATTTTTGATAATATGTCGTTCCGTGTAAGGACAATCGAGATGGATCAGTCGGGGATGAATGTGGAGAAACTTCGGGATTCGGGATGTAATGTAGCGTTCGTGATGCCGTCACATCAATATCCGCTCGGGATTGTTATGCCGATTAAGCGAAGAATGGAACTGCTGCACTGGGCGGAAGAAACAGAGGATCGCTACATTATCGAAGATGATTACGATAGTGAATTCCGATACAAAGGAAAACCAATCCCATCGCTGCAGGGCGTGGATGCAGATGGGAAGGTTGTGTACATGGGGACATTTTCAAAATCTATCGCACCTGCAATCCGTATGAGCTATATGGTTCTGCCTTTTCCTTTGTTACAGGAATATGCAAGAAAATTCCGGTTTTTACATTCTACGGTCTCGAAGATAGATCAACTTGTTGTGGAACAATTCATGGAAGAGGGATATTATGAGCGTCATCTGAATAAGATGCGTGCACTCTATAAGAACAGGCATGATGTTCTGCTGAATTGTCTGAAGCAGTGGAAGGATTATTTTTCGATTTCCGGTGAAAATGCAGGCGTTCACTTGCTGCTGCATCTGAAAAATGGAATGTCTGAAGAAGAATTTATGGAAGCTGCTAAGAAAAAAGAGATTCATGTCTATGGTCTGTCTGAATATTACATTACAATTCCCACAAAGAAGTATCAGCCAACCATTCTGCTTGGCTATGCCAATATGGATGAAGGGAAGATTAAGAAGGCTGTGGAAGTGCTGGGAACCGTATTTTCAAATGAATAAATTATAAGAGACGCCGGAGTATTGTCTTTACTGACAATCCTTCGGCGTTTTTCTAATCAATCATTGCTTCGATTTAGTGGAACATATTCTCTTTTTCCAATCGGTTCAAGATCACTATCTAAATCAAAAGCTTCTGGTGTATCGGGCATGGTATCCGTGACAGATTCTTCAGAAGATTGACAGCTTTGGTAAATGTAATAAATGGCAGCAAGGACTCCGCTAATCAAAGTCAGGCTAAGAAAAAATTTTATAAGCTTTCGAAACATATGCTTCTCCTTTCACGTTTTTCCTGTCTATGCGATACATTGTAATACTTTTTTTCCTTAAATACAATATTGTGAGAAAAAATAAACTGTGCTACACTAGGCAGTAGGAATCAATATGGAGGAAGTATGATGACTGACAGTAGAGTGGAAAGAGCAAAAAAAGGAGCAAAAAAAGGAATTCTGAGTGTGGTGTTTAGTAGAACAGCACTTATTTTGGTATTGTTAATCGCACAGATTGCGCTGCTGTTTTCGGTTACATTTCTGACAACCGGTAACTCTTCCAAATTTTATATTATCTTTACGGTTCTGAGTGTCATTGTTGTAATCTATATTTACAATCACAAGAGCAATCCCGCATTTACGATGACGTGGGTTTTATTGATTATGATTTTTCCTGTATTTGGAACTGTTTTTTATATTTTCGTAAAATCGCAGTTAGGAAGCCGGAATGTAGGCAAGACGCTTGATCGAATCAAGGTTGAGACCTCCCGCTACATGGGACAGAAACGAGATGTAATATCGGAACTTCGAGTCAGCAAGCCTGCGAATGCGAACCTTGCACATTATATGAAATATCAGCTTGGATTTCCAACGTATCGAAATACAAGAGCCGTATATTTTGCTTCGGGAGAAGAAAAATTTCCAGCATTATTGGAAGAACTGGGGCGGGCGGAAAAATTTATTTTTATGGAATATTTTATCGTGGAAGAGAGCTACATGTGGGATCAGATTCTCAAAGTGCTCCGCCGTAAGGTGAAGGAGGGCGTGGAAGTTCGATTTATGTATGACGGCATGTGCAGTATTTCTATGCTCCCGTATGATTATCCGAAGAAACTTCAGCGATATGGCATTAAGTGTAAGATGTTTAGTCCGATTCATCCGGTGTTGTCAACGACACAGAATAACCGTGATCACAGGAAAATCTGCGTGGTGGATGGAAGGGTTGCCTTTACCGGTGGAATTAATCTTGGGGATGAATACATCAATCGGAAGGAACGTTTTGGGTATTGGAAAGACACGGCAATCATGCTCGAAGGAGAAGCGGTTCAGAGTTTCACCATGATGTTTTTGGAAATGTGGAATGTAACGGAGAAGCGGGTGGACTATTACAAACGGTATCTGACGCCTTCTCAAAAAGAATTAAAACGGGAGCTTGGCTTCGTTCTTCCTTATGCGGACAGTCCATTTGATGAAGAAAATGTTGGGGAGGAAGTATATTTCCACATTTTGAATCATGCAAAAAAATATGTTCATATCATGACGCCATATCTGATTCTGGACAATGAGATGTCGGATACATTATGCAGAGCTGCAAAGAGCGGTATTGAAGTGATCATTATTATGCCGGGGATTCCAGATAAGCCGTATGCATTTGCGCTTGCTAAGACGTTTTACAAAGAACTGATGGATGCAGGTGTGCAGATTTATGAGTTTACGCCGGGTTTTGTCCATGCAAAGGTGTTCGTTTCAGACAATGATACAGCAACCGTGGGAAGCATTAACCTGGATTACAGGAGTCTGTATCTGCACTTTGAATGCGGTGTGTTTATTTATAACAATCAGGTAGTGCGTGATATTGAGATGGATTATCAGAAAACCTTAAAGAAGTGTCACAAAGTCACGTATGAAGATCTACGCAAGATTTCTCCATTTACGAAAATCGAGGGGCACGTGCTCAGGCTTGTAGCACCTTTGATGTAACAGATTGAGGCGGTAAAGGGAATTTGGAAGGATTTGTGAGAGGAATCACATTTTCTATTTTACATCGTGTAGAAAATATAGTATAATCGGTAAGGAGTCTGCAAAGACGACTAACAAGTTTTTAGCGAAATACGCAGGAGGATTTGATATTATGGTAAGAGCAGTAGTAGGAGCAAACTGGGGAGATGAAGGAAAAGGTAAGATTACAGATATGCTTGGAGAGCAGTCTGACATTATCATTCGATTCCAGGGAGGTGCCAATGCGGGACATACAATCGTGAACAATTACGGTAAATTTGCCCTTCATACATTGCCTTCTGGCGTTTTTTATAATCATACAACAAGTATCATTGGAAATGGAGTTGCACTTGATATTCCGGTATTATTTAAAGAAGTAAAGTCTATCGTCGACCGTGGCGTGCCGGCACCCAAATTATTGGTGTCAGATCGTGCGCAGATGGTAATGTCATATCACAAACTGTTTGATGCTTATGAGGAAGAGAGACTGGCAGGAAAATCATTCGGATCCACAAAGTCAGGTATTGCACCATTCTATTCTGACAAGTATGCAAAGATTGGTTTCCAGGTAAGTGAGCTGTTTGACGATGAGTTATTAAAGGAGAAGGTAGTTCGTGTGGCAGAACAGAAGAATGTCATGCTGGAACATTTATATCATAAGCCATTGATTAAGCCGGAAGATTTATTAGACGAGTTACACGAATACAAAGAGATGGTTGCACCTTATGTGTGTGATGTTTCTTTATTCCTATACAAGGCAATTAAAGAAGGAAAGAATATCCTGTTAGAAGGTCAGCTTGGAACTTTGAAAGATCCGGATCATGGAATTTACCCGATGGTCACATCTTCTTCTACATTAGCTGCATATGGAGCAATTGGAGCAGGTATCCCTCCATACGAGATCAAACAGATTGTTACGGTATGCAAGGCATATTCCAGTGCTGTTGGAGCCGGAGCGTTCGTCAGTGAAATCTTTGGAGAAGAAGCGGATGAACTTCGACGCCGCGGCGGAGACGGTGGGGAATACGGTGCAACGACCGGACGTCCAAGACGTATGGGATGGTTTGACTGTGTTGCTTCTAAATATGGATGCAGAATGCAGGGAACAACGGATGTAGCATTTACAGTACTTGATGTGCTTGGATATTTGGATGAGATTCCGGTTTGCATCGGATATGAGATTGATGGTGAAGTTACAACTGATTTCCCAACCACACATTTACTTGAAAAAGCAAAACCGGTCATGAAAGTGTTGCCGGGATGGAAGAGTGATATTCGTGGAATTAAGAACTATGAGGATCTTCCGGAAAATTGTAGAAATTATATAGAATTCGTAGAGGAACAGATTGGATATCCAATCACGATGGTAAGTAATGGACCGGGAAGAGATGAAATCATCTACAGAAATAAGTAATTATAAAAAAGATGCCGATTTGAAAAAATCCGCATCTTTTTTCATGCGCATTCATAGAATATATTATGACGCAAAATATAGACAGCGGCATAAATATGGGTAGAAAGAAAGCGAGGGATATGTAATGAATAACTGGGGTGAAAAACCGGAGCAGGAGATCATATCTGCAGAGGAATATTTGCTAAAGAAAAAAATCATCGGAAGAAAAGACAAAGAAAAAAGCCACCAGATTGGTGACTATTTATCAGAAGCATCCTTATTCTCTTCATTCTTCTTTGACAACTTATAGAGGAGCATATAGCCGTATAAGATGATTGGAAGAAGAATGGTACATGCTACAGAAGCCTTTAGCAGATTCGTTGATAATTCACTGCCAATGAGTGCAAATACAAGGGTACTCACATATAATCCGACTAAAATGACAACACCGGTGATTGCAAGAATTCGTTTTATCTTTTTCATGGGATGATCCTTTCTGGTTCGTTTTTTAAAATAATCGTAAATACAGTATATAGGAAAAGCATAAAAATTGCAAAGTCAGAAACTTTAGTGTATAATAAACTTCATTAAGAAAATGAAACACAAAGGAGTTTATAAAATGGCTGAGAAAACATTATTAGAGCAATGGAGAGAAAGTGCATATTCAGAGGAGATGAATCAGGACGAACTGAAGAAGTTCTGGGATGTGTATTTTCAGATTGAGAAAGAGATATATGAGAAGCTGCTGAGCAATCCGCAGGAAAAAGTAAAGGGAACGGTCAAAGAACTTGCCGGAAAATATGGTATCGAAGTATTTACAATGGTTGGTTTCTTAGATGGAATCAATGAAAGCCTGATTAAAGAGAATCCGATTGAGACAATGACAGAAGATACAGAAGTGAGTCTTGTATATGATGAAGAAAAATTGTACAAGAATATGGTGGACGCGAAAGCGGACTGGCTGTATGAACTGCCACAGTGGGATCAGATCTTTGATGAAGAGAAAAAGAAAGCACTTTACTTAGAACAGAAGAAATCGGGAACTGTAGTCAAAGGGAAGAAAATCGGAAGAAATGATCCGTGTCCTTGTGGAAGCGGCAAAAAGTACAAGAAATGTTGTGGTAGATAACTTATGATTTATTTAGGCGTGTTTTGCTTTATTTATTATATGGTAATACAGGTTTATACGAAGAGAAGGAATAGTACATTTCTTCTCTTTTGGTTTATTGCAGGAATGGTATGTCTGATTCTAGAATGGCTAAGGCCGCATTATCCAGACTGGCTGCAGAGTAACACGTGGATATTTCTGATACCGTGGTGTGTATTTGTGGTTATTGAGATTTTTATCTGCAGTGCGATGTTTCAGGTTCCGGCTCAGAATCTCCCCTGTATCATTGTGCTGGGAGCGCAGATTCGAGGAACAGCGATCACGAATTCGCTGGAGAGACGCTTGACCAAAGCAATCGAATACCTGAATGAGAATCCGAATACCCGTGTGATTGTCTCGGGAGGTCAGGGCAACGGTGAAAGTATCTCAGAGGCAGAGGCAATGGCGGCATATCTGGAAGTACATGGAATTGAACCAGAAAGGATCCGTCAGGAGAATCATTCAACTTCAACAGAAGAAAACCTGCAATTCAGCCAAAAACTGATTTCGGACATAACGGCTCCTGTGGGAATTGTTACGAATAATTTTCATATGTATCGCGCACTCCGAACGGCAAGAAAGCTAGGATTCACACAGACAGCCGGGATACCGGCATCATCAAATCCGGTACTTTTTCTGAATTATATGGTGAGAGAGTTTTTTGCCTGTTTTTATCATTTGGTTTTGAAACGGTAAAAATTATGTTTGACAAATAAAAGCGCAGTGTTATAATGAATTTGAATAATACGTTGAAGAGACGAGTAGAGTGTGAAAAGGATACAGAGAGAAGAAGTCATCGGCTGAAAGCTTTTTCATCATGGAAGCATTTGAAAACTACCTCTGAGTGGCAGCAAAACTGTCCGGTGATTCCGTTATCATCATCAATGAGTGGCACTGACGAATATCAGCGCAAATTGGGTGGAACCGCGAGTGAAGATTTGAAAGCTCGTCCCTTTCTACAGAAATGTAGTGAGGGACGGGCTTTTTGCGTGCCGGCAAGATTGCGCGCAGTTTAGAGAAAGAAGCGAGACGTTGTGCTTGCACATAAGGCACGCTTCTTTCTCTAAACTATGGGCAGGATGCCCACGACCGAGATGAAGCGAAGCGCAATCGAGGTGCGCAATCTTAAAATGCGCAGTCCAAAGAAGCGCAATCCCTGCATTACAGAATTTTAAGGAAGAAAAGGAGAATAAAAATGAGTGAAGTAAACCAGGAACTACAGACATTAAGACACAGCGCATCGCATGTACTTGCAGAAGCGGTAAAGAGATTATATCCGGAGGCAAAGCTTGCAATCGGACCAGCAATCGAGGATGGATTCTACTATGATTTTGAGTGTGCTCCATTTTCAAGAGAGGATTTAGATGCCCTTGAAAAAGAAATGAAAAAAATCATCAAAGAGGGAAAAAAGATTGAACGTTTTGAACTGCCAAGAGCAGAGGCCATTAAATTAATGGAGGAGAAAAAGGAGCCATACAAAGTAGAACTAATCAATGATCTTCCGGAAGATGCAGTTATTTCCTTTTACAGTCAGGGCGATTTCGTGGACCTTTGTGCAGGACCTCATGTTGACCGGACAAGCAGAATCAAAGCATATAAATTAATCTCATCATCCGGAGCATATTGGAGAGGTGATGAGCACAATAAGATGCTCACACGTATTTATGGAACCGCATATACGAATAAAGAAGATCTTGCAAAACATATGGAACATTTAGAGGATATCAAAAAACGCGACCACAACAAACTTGGCCGCGAGATGGAACTTTTTGCAACGGTTGATGTAATCGGACAGGGACTTCCACTTCTGATGCCAAAGGGAGCCGCGATGATTCAGACACTTCAGAGATGGATTGAAGATGAAGAGGAAAAGCGTGGTTACATGAGAACAAAGACCCCGCTTATGGCAAAGAAAGACCTGTATATCATCTCGGATCACTGGGGACATTACAAAGAGGGAATGTTCGTACTGGGAGATGAGGAGAAAGAAGGCGAAGAAGTTTTCGCACTTCGTCCAATGACATGCCCATTCCAGTACTATGTATACAAACAGAGCCAGAAGAGCTACCGTGATCTTCCTTGCAGATATGGTGAGACATCTACCTTATTCCGGAATGAGGACTCGGGAGAAATGCATGGACTTACCCGTGTGCGTCAGTTTACGATTTCAGAGGGACATCTGGTGGTACGACCAGATCAGATTGAAGAAGAGTTCCGCGGCTGTGTAGATTTAGCAAAATACTGTCTGACAACACTGGGGCTGGAAGAAGATGTGACATATGAGCTTTCACTTGCTAATCCTAAGGATATGTCAAAGTATATGGGAACAAGAGAGCAGTGGGATGAAGTAGAAGAGATGATGCGTCAGATCTTAAACCATATCGGAATCAAATATACGGAAGTGGAAGGCGAGGCTGCATTCTACGGACCAAAGCTTGATATTCAGGCGAAAAATGTGTATGGGAAAGAAGATACCATGATTACGATTCAGCTTGATATGTTCCTGGCTGAGAATTTTGATATGACATTTATTGACAAAGATGGAGAGAAAAAGAGACCATTCATCATCCATCGTACATCCATCGGATGTTACGAGAGAACACTCGCATGGCTGATCGAAAAATATGCCGGATTGTTCCCGACATGGCTTTGCCCGGAACAGGTACGTATTCTTCCGATTTCCGATAAATTTGAAGCGTATGCAGAAGAAGTTGAAGCAAAGTTAAAAGAAAATGGAATTAAATGTACGGTTGATGACCGCACAGAGAAAATTGGATATAAAATCCGTGAAGCAAGACTTGCAAAAGTTCCTTACCGAATCGTGGTCGGGGAGAAAGAAATGAATGAAGGCACAATCTCTGTAAGCAGTCGATTCCTTGGAGATGAAGGCTCAAAATCTGTGGATGAATTTGTGGATGCAATCTGCAAAGAAATCAGAACAAAAGAGATTCGCAAGATCGAAGTGGAATATAAGAAAAAATAAACATCTGTTTTAGAATGCATAAAGCAGAAAAATCCGGTAAGACTATATCTGTACCAAATAATAAATGGGAGGTATGATCATGCCAGAACTAAAATGTACCGTGCAGACATGTGCACATAACAGCCAGATGCTCTGCGAGCTTGATGCGATTAAAGTTGGTGGCGATACTGCCAAGAATGCAGGTGAAACATGCTGCGACAGTTTCGTGCAGCGTGGAGAAGGAAGCATGAGTAATGTTACAAACTCCGCTTCTGACAGAAGCGAGATCGACTGTAAGGCCTGTGATTGTAAATATAACGACAATTGCAAGTGTGAAGCCGGAGCAATCAGCGTAGAAGGCAGCACAGCAAAGCGGGCAGACGGAACAGAATGTGCGACATTTGAGTGCGAGAAATGTTATTGAAGAACAGAAGAATGAAGAAACGACGGGCAAATTGCCTGTCGTTTCTTTTTTTACGTGTATTCTCATTGCGATAATAGAGACAAAAGTGTATACTAAAAAGTAATATGTCATGGAAGGAGTACACGGTATTTTGATACTGTGAATGAAGAGATGAGTGAAGAACAAAAAGAGAAAAAATCCCAGCCAATTGGGTATTACGATAAGAGACCGGAGTTTGGAAAGAAAGGACCATCCAGAATCAGAACACATTTTACAAGAGGGCTTTCTTATTTTCTAGTCATTGCAGCATCATTGCTGTTTTATTTTCTGCTATTGCGCCTGGGACAGATAGGTGAGACTGTCAATAAAGTAATCCGGGTTTTGATGCCTGTGGTATATGGGCTTGCAATCGCATATATTTTGAATCCTGTGGTGACATTTGTGGAACATCATTTGTGCCCTTTACTTAAAAAGAAGATCAAGAAAGAGCAGCGGGCAGAGAAGATATCGAGATCAATCGGCATATTTGCAGGACTCTTACTGCTGATTTTTATTGTAGTCAGCTTATGCAATATGATAATTCCGGAATTGTATCGGAGTATTGTCGGTCTGGTTTATACACTGCCCCGTCAGATTACCGATGTGATAGAAAAAATCAATGCAATGCATATATCAGAATCAACGTTGGGAATTCTATTCTCAAATGTGGTGACACAGGCTTCTGAATCACTGCAGACATGGCTTCGCACAGACCTAATGTCACAGACCAACACGCTGATGTCAAATCTTACTGCCGGAGTCATTAATGTGGTCAGCAGTCTGTTTGACGTCCTGATTGGTCTGATTATTTCCATTTATGTGCTCTTTAGCAAAGAAAAATTCTCAAGTCAGTGCAAAAAGATTATATATGCCGTTTTGAAACCGAACCATGCCAATATGGTGCTTCATATCACACAGAAAACCAATACGATCTTTGGGGGCTTTATCTCCGGAAAGATTCTTGATTCGGCAATTATCGGTGTGCTGTGTTTTGCGGGGCTGTCACTGATTAATATGCCTTATACGTTACTGGTCAGTGTGATTGTCGGTGTGACGAATGTAATTCCGTTTTTTGGACCGTATATCGGTGCGGTTCCGAGTGCGCTCCTGATTTTGCTGGATAGTCCAAGGATGGGTATCTATTTTATCATATTTATTTTAGTGCTGCAGCAGATCGATGGAAATATTATCGGTCCGAAAATTCTTGGTGATTCAACCGGACTTTCAGCTTTCTGGGTTGTCTTTGCAATCCTGCTGGGAGGCGGATTGTTTGGTATTGTCGGAATGATTCTTGGGGTTCCGACCTTTGCTGTAATCTATTACATTGCAGATATGTTGATCAATCACTGGCTTGAGAAGAAGAATCTGCCGACGGATGATGTGTTTTATGGGCAGCTCAGCTTTGTTGATGAACATGGAAATTTCATTCACGTAGAGACACCGGAGGGCGGTGTGCAGAAGAATTCGGTGATGGAAACCGAAATCAAAGAGAAAACAAAAGAAGTAAAAGAAGTACCGGATGAGCTAAAAAAAGATAAGAAGGAGGACGAATAACTATGCCAATTCGAGTGCAAAATGATTTGCCTGTAAAGGAAATTCTTGAGAGCGAAAATATATTTGTGATGGACGAATATCGTGCAGCGCATCAGGATATCCGCCCAATCAGGATTGGACTTTTGAATCTGATGCCGTTAAAGGAGGATACAGAATTGCAGATTCTCCGTTCGATGTCGAATACACCGCTGCAGGTAGATGTTGTCTTTGTGAATGTGTCAAGTCATGTTGCTAAGAATACGTCAACAAGTCATATTAATAAATTTTATGAGCCGTTTGATGCAATCAAAGATCAGAAGTTTGATGGATTTATTATAACAGGAGCACCCGTGGAGCAGATTCCGTTCGAGGATGTAGATTATTGGGAAGAGTTGAAAGAGATAATGGAGTGGACCAAGACAAATGTTACGTCAACACTTCATTTGTGCTGGGGGGCTCAGGCTGCACTTTATCATCATTATGGAATTGAAAAAAAGATGCTGCCGGAGAAAGTCTTTGGCATATACAGGCATCGTGTAAAAAATCGTAAGATTCCATTGGTTCGAGGTTTTGATGATGTGTTCTTTGCACCTCATTCGCGTCACACAGAAGTGCCGAGAGAAGCGATTGAAGCAGAGCCGGAATTGACAGTGCTTGCAGTTTCCGAACAGGCAGGAGTCTTTTTGTGTATCAATGAAGAAAATCGTCAGATTTTCGTGATGGGGCACCCGGAATATGATCGCATCACGCTGGATAAAGAGTATAAGAGAGATCTTGCAAAAGGACTGGACATTAAGATGCCTGTGAATTATTATCCGGATGATGATTCGGAAAACAAGCCGCTGCTTTCATGGAGATCACATGCGAACAACTTATATTCCAACTGGCTGAATTATTACGTATATCAGGCAACGCCATATAGTTTTGATTAAGTTTCAGAACAAGTATAGAATTAGTTTTGAACGTAGAATGATGAGGATAAGAGGGAGATTAGAATGAATTACAACGAAATGATGAGTCATGCAAAAACATGTATGGGACCATATTGCAAGGCGTGCGATATTTGCAATGGAAAGGTGTGTAAGAATCAAATGCCCGGACCCGGAGCAAAAGGAGTAGGAGACACAGCAATACGCAATTACGAAAAATGGCAGGAAATCCGTATCAACATGGATACGATCAGTGAAAACAGACCAGTGGATACCAGTCTTGATCTATTCGGGAAAACATTCAGCTATCCAATTTTTGCGGGTCCGGTAGGTGCTGTTAAGCTTCATTATGGGGACAAATACAGTGATATGGAATATAACGATATCCTGGTTGCTGCCTGTGCTGAGGCGGGAATTGCGGCATTTACCGGAGACGGTACAGATGCGGATGTGATGGTGGCAGCTACAAGAGCGATTGCAAATTGCAAAGGGGCAGGAGTTCCTACCGTAAAACCGTGGGATGATGAAACGTTAAAAGAAAAATTCGCGTTAGTGAGAGCGGCAAAACCATTTGCTGTAGCGATGGATATTGATGCTGCAGGGCTTCCTTTTCTTCAGAATTTAACACCGCCTGCGGGGAGCAAGACAGTGGGTGAATTGAAGGCGGCAATAGAAGAAGCAGGTGTTCCTTTTATTGTGAAAGGAATTATGACACCACAGGCGGCACTCAAGGCAAAAGAGGCAGGTGCGGCAGCTATCGTAGTCTCAAATCATGGAGGACGTGTATTAGACCAATGTCCTGCAACTGCTGAGGTTCTGTCAGAGATTGCGAAGGTAGTTGATGGAAGTATGAAGATATTCGTGGATGGAGGAATCCGCAGCGGAACAGATGTCTTTAAAGCACTGGCAATGGGAGCGGATGCGGTTATAATTGCAAGACCTTATGTGAGTGCGGTATACGGTGGAGGTGCGGAAGGTGTCAAAATATATACGGACAAAATCGGTGCAGAACTGGCAGACACCATGAAAATGTGCGGGGCACATTCATTGAGTGAGATTAATGGGGCGATGGTTAGATTGTAATCCAATGCCCTGACTGCTAAAGGCGTGAGCTTTTGACTCTACACAAAATCATAACTACAATAATTGTGTCATCAAGGAAGTGTAAATTTCCTGATTTTTTTTGTCCCAATTCTCAGCAATGGCCTCTGCTTCGGACTTGGTTGGAACGATTAGTTTCAAGTCGATGATGCTATACCCTTCTTCGACAATCTGGCAGCGAACCTCGTATTCGTGCTTGGTATTTTCGTAGAAGTCAGCTTTGACTGCGACTTCTTCTTTTAAATCATATTCTTTTTCCTTTAAAAACTGTTTGATATCATCGCGGATTGCCGGAGAGATCTTATTCTGAAAGAATGTGACCGTCTCGGCACCGGCTTCTGTCAGATTGTACAATGTACGGTTGTGTGTGGTTTCTGTCTGGATCAGATCAGAGTCTACCATCTCCGACAGTGCTTCCTGCAGAGTAAAATAAGTGGTGTAGCCCTGGTCGAGAATAAATTCTGAAATCTGTGCTGTCGTGAGTGGAAAGTCCACCTTTTGCAACATATATAATACAATTAATTTATATAAAGTAAATGTTTCGCTCATTTGTACTCCTTCTTCTATCTAAGATATGATAAATAGTAACATTTTGAAAAATTAATGTCAATCATGACACCGTTTGTATAAAGTATGCTATACTTCGTGCAGAAAGAAATTAAGAAAGCAGGGAAGAAAAATGCAGTGGGATGAGAAACGCTATCATTCACTAGACTATGAGTGCAGACATACCTATGGTGAGAAATTGTATAAAATCACATTGAATGGAGGTATGACTTGTCCGAATAGAGATGGGACCGTAGGCAGTGGCGGATGTATCTTCTGCAGCAGTAAGGGCTCAGGGGATTTTGCGGGCTTGGCGGAGCAGTCGATATCTATTCAGTTGGAGAAGGGAAAAGAAGAATTGCGCAGCAAACGTCCAATCAAGGCATTCATTGCTTATTTTCAAGCATTTACGAATACCTATGGACCGATAGAGCATTTGCGCAAAATCTATATGGAAGCTGCGGCTGATCCGGATGTGAAGGTTATCTCGATCGCGACGAGGCCAGACTGTCTGGGGAGAGAAGTTTTAAAGCTTCTGGAAGAGGTTAATCAAATCAAACCGGTCTGGGTAGAACTTGGCCTGCAGACGATTCATGAAAAAAGTGCGAAATATATTCGAAGAGGTTATCAGCTTTCGGTGTTCGACCGGGCGGTGGACGATTTGAGAAAACTTGGAATAACTGTAATTGTACATGTGATTTTATTTCTTCCGGGTGAGGGGAAAGCAGAAGTTCTTGAAACACTGCAGTATCTGAACAAATCAGATATACAGGGAGTCAAACTTCAGCTGTTGCATGTGCTGAAGGATACAGATCTGGCATCAGAGTATGAGAAAAGTCCTTTTTACATTCCTACGATGGAGGAATATATTGAGCTGCTTGAGGAATGCATTGCAAAACTCAGACCTGACATCGTGATTCACAGGCTGACGGGTGATGGACCCAGAGAACTGCTGATTGCACCGCTCTGGAGCAGCAGGAAACGAACCGTATTAAATACACTTCAGCATGAATTGAAGAGAAAAGATGTCTGGCAGGGACAGAAGTACAATTGTGAATAATTTGTGAAAACAATTAATATTTTTTTCTGCACTTTTCATTTTTGGAAAAGTAGTGTATAATATGCCCATATTTCGAGTGAGTCGATTCAGACAAAGTTTCCCGTTGAAAATTTAAGAATAAAGATATTAGCTGAAATAGAAAGGAAGTAGAAACACATGAATAAAGAAAAATATGAGTCATTACCGTTAAAAACATTGCGGGAGCTGGCAAAAGCAAGAGATATGAAGGGGGTCTCGGCACTCAAAAAGACAGAACTGATCGAAGCAATGCTGGAGCTGGACAAAGAGGACGAATATAAGAAAGCGAAAGAGGAAGCCAAAGAAGAAGTGCGTGCTTCTGCAACGAGAGAAGAGATGCAGGGCGATAAGAATGAAAAAAGCGAAAAGAAAGAGACGACAGATGTAGAACAGCTGGACAGTGGAACAACAGCGGATGGAATCCTGGAAGTGCTTCAGGACGGATATGGATTTATCCGTTGTGAGAATTATCTGCCTGGTGAGAATGATGTCTATGTATCACCGTCTCAGATTCGCAGATTCAACCTCAAGACTGGAGATATTATTGTCGGCAATACCAGAATTAAAACGCAGCAGGAGAAATTTTCTGCATTATTATATTTGACAACGGTGAATGGAATGCGTCCATCAGTTGCAGCTCAGAGACCGAGCTTTGAAAATCTGACACCAATTTTCCCGAATAAGAGAATCTATCTGGAAAATGAAAAGAGTACAACGGCAATGAGAATTGTAGATCTGATTTCTCCAATCGGTAAGGGTCAGCGTGGCATGATCGTGTCTCCACCAAAGGCTGGTAAGACAACGCTGCTAAAAGAAATTGCATTGTCTGTCAAGAGACAGGAGCGGGACATGCACCTTCTTATCCTGCTCATTGATGAGCGCCCGGAAGAGGTCACAGATATCAAAGAGGCAATTGAGGGACCAAATGTAGAAGTAATCTATTCGACATTTGATGAGCTTCCGGAACATCACAAACGAGTATCAGAGATGGTAATCGAGCGTGCAAAACGTCTGGTTGAGCATGGAAAAGATGTTATGATTCTGCTTGATAGTATCACACGACTTGCACGGGCATATAACCTGACGGTTCCGCCATCAGGAAGAACTTTGTCCGGTGGTCTTGACCCAGCAGCACTTCACATGCCAAAACGATTCTTTGGTGCAGCTAGAAATATGAGAGAGGGTGGCAGTCTTACCATTTTAGCCACAGCACTTGTAGAGACGGGAAGCAAGATGGACGATGTTGTGTATGAAGAGTTTAAGGGCACAGGTAATATGGAACTCGTTCTCGATCGTAAGCTGCAGGAGCGGAGAATTTTCCCTGCAATCGATTTATTGAAATCCAGCACAAGAAAAGAAGATCTGCTCTTATCAAAAGAGGAGCTGGAAGCTGTGAATATTATGAGAAAAGGCTTAAATGGAATGAAGGCAGAAGACTCAGCGGACAATCTATTGAATATGTTTGCGAGAACCAGTTCGAATGCCGAATTAGTTGCAAAAGTAAGAAAACAAAAATTCATTTAAAAATCCCTTGCAAATGAAAAATAGTTATGATACAATAAACAAGCTGTTTATGAATAAGAAATTTAAGACAATATTAAAAATAGAGAGGTGAAAAACATGAGAGAAGGAATACATCCAGAATATCATCAGGCAACAGTAACTTGTAACTGCGGTAACACATTTACAACAGGATCTACAAATGAATCAATCCACGTAGAAATCTGTTCAAAGTGTCATCCATTCTACACAGGTCAGCAGAAAGCTAATCAGGCTCGTGGTCGTGTTGATAAGTTTAACAAGAAATACGGCATTCAGGACAAATAAGAATCAAATGTTGCAGGCTGAGGTAATGAACTTATCTCAGCCTGTTCTTGTTTTATAAAAAAATATTGAAATATTGAGGTACAATATGAAATCATCAAATATAGGCGGACAGGCTGTACTAGAAGGAATTATGATGAAAAATAAGGAGTCCTATGCAGTGGCAGTCAGAAAGCCGGATCAGACAATTGAAGTGAAAGTGGATACATATAAAAGCTTTTGTCCATGGCCGCAGTTGACGAAGATTCCTTTTGTCAGAGGCGTGTTTAATTTTATTGACTCTATGATTCTTGGAATGAGCACATTGAGCTTTTCAGCCAGTTTTTTTGACGAAGAGGAAGAAGAATCAGAAGAGAAAAAACAGATGAGCAGCGAAGAATTGGAAGTCGCGAAGAAGAAAGAGGAAAAAACAGAAAACCTGATTATGGGTGGTACAATTTTTCTGTCGCTTATTATTGTGATTGCACTATTCACCGTGCTTCCGTCTTACGTTGCCAAGGTGGCTCTTACAAAAGGATTCATCCACGGATATACGGGCCGGGCAGTAATCGAAGGGGTGTTAAAGGTATTGATCTTTATCGGTTATATTCTGCTCATTTCCAGAATGAAAGATATCCAGAGGGTATTTATGTATCACGGAGCAGAGCATAAATGTATCAACTGCATTGAACACGGACTGCCACTTACAGTAGAAAATGTCCGCAGGAGTTCGAGACAGCATAAGCGATGTGGAACAAGTTTCTTGCTTTTTGTTGTCATCATTAGTATTCTGGTGGGCATGTTCATCCATATTGATACGCTGTGGCTGCGCGTGATTGTGCGGATTGCATTATTTCCACTGATTGCAGGTATCTCCTACGAGATTATTAAATGGGCGGGATGCAGCGAAAATCCGATTGTTGGCTTACTTAGCAAACCGGGGCTATGGACACAGAAGCTGACGACAAAAGAACCGGAAGATGATATGATTGAGGTTGCGATTACTGCAGTCGAGGCAGTATTTGACTGGAAGGCATTTGAGGAATCGCTATGACATACAAAGAAGCGATAACCTATGGGACTGACAAGCTAAGCGGCGCGGGGATTGCTGAGGCTGCAATTGATGCGTGGCTGTTGTTGGAACATAGAACCGGGCTGAGTCGTTCTGCGTATTTTTTACACGGCGCGGAGGAGATGCCACAAGAACAGTGGGAAATTTATCATGCAGACATTGAAAGACGCAGCAGGCGTATTCCACTTCAGCATATCACAGGTGTGCAGGAATTCATGGGACTGACATTTCGTGTGAATGAACATGTACTGATTCCGAGACAGGATACGGAGTGTCTGGTAGAGGAAGCCATGCAGTATCTGCAGTCGGAATGTGAGGTCCTTGACATGTGTACGGGATCGGGCTGTATTATTGTAAGTCTTGCAGAGGAAGCAAAAAAAAATAAATTAAAGAATGCAGTATTCACGGGCGTAGATTTATCGCGTGAAGCATTGGATGTAGCAGAAGAGAATGCAAAGAATCTGAATGCGGAGGTTTCGTTTTTACAGAGCGATTTGTTTGAAAATGTAAAAGGCACATTTGATATGATTGTTTCAAATCCTCCTTATATCAGAACAGACGTGATTGAGGGACTGCAGGCTGAGGTAAAGCTGCATGACCCGTTTATCGCACTGGACGGGAAAGCGGATGGACTTTACTTTTACCGTGGAATCGTCAATGAGAGCAGGCGTTATCTAAAAGCGAAAGGGAGACTTTTGTTTGAAATTGGTTGTGATCAGGGAAAAGCGGTGAGTGAATTAATGGAAAAGGCAGGATTTTCAGATATTGTTGTGAAGAAAGATCTTGCGGGGCTTGACCGCGTAGTGATAGGTGTGTACAATTGTTAGGAAAGTTTTTCATCAGGAGAACCGGATGGATTTGGTTGGAAATAGATAAAGGAGATAGATATGTTTGACAAGCTAGAGGATTTACTGATCCGTTATCAGGAAATTATGGGAGAACTGCAGGAACCGGATGTGGCGAATAACAGTTCCAGATTTACGGCACTCATGAAAGAACAGAGTGACCTCGCTCCGATCGTAGAGGCTTATAAAGAATACAAAGAATGCAAGCAGAACGTTGAAGATTCACTGGAAATGCTCAGTGAAGAATCAGATGAAGAGATGCGCGAGCTTGCGAAAGAAGAGCTGAATGATTCGAAAGCAAGGATCGAAGAATTGGAAAAAGAATTGAAAATATTACTTCTTCCAAAAGACCCGAACGATGATAAGAATGTTATTGTGGAAATCAGAGCGGGTGCCGGCGGGGATGAAGCGGCATTATTTGCAGCAGAGATTTACCGCATGCTTGCTCATTATGCAGAGAGCAAACGGTGGAAGGTCGAAATGATGTCCTGCACAGAAAATGGAATCGGAGGATTTAAGGATGCTTCCTTTATGATTACAGGACAGGGAGCGTATTCTCGCCTGAAATATGAATCGGGAACACATCGTGTGCAGCGAATTCCTGAGACGGAGAGCGGTGGTCGTATCCATACATCAACGATTACGGTTGCAATCATGCCGGAGGCGGAAGAAGTCGATGTGGAATTAGATATGAATGATTGTAAATTTGATGTATTCCGTGCATCCGGCAATGGTGGACAGTGCGTCAATACAACAGATTCTGCTGTGCGATTGACACATATTCCAACTGGTATTGTTATTTCCTGTCAGGATGAGAAATCGCAGATTAAGAATAAAGATAAAGCACTGAAAGTATTGCGTGCAAAATTATATGACCTGGAATGTGCAAAGCAGCACGATGCAGAGGCTCAGCTTCGCAAAAGTCAGGTTGGAACAGGTGACCGTTCGGAGAAAATCCGTACGTACAACTTCCCGCAGGGACGTGTAACAGATCATAGAATCAAATTGACCCTTCACAAATTGGACTCGATTCTGGGTGGAGATCTGGATGAGATTATTGACAGTCTGATTGCAGCTGATCAGGCAGCAAAACTGTCAAATATGCAGGAACAATAAGAAATAGTGAAAACGAATGAACGCAGCATTGAAAAGATGCTGCGTTTTGTGTTATACTATAGACTAATATGTGCAAATAAAGTAATACCCAAAGAGAAGGAAAAAACATGAGTGATATAATATTTAAAAGACCGGAGCTGGAAGATAAAGAAATGATCACCTCCTACCTGGAACGAGATCCACAGAGAAGCTGTGAAGGAACATTTGTAAACATCTATCTGTGGTCAAGACATTACTATGATCAGTATGCAATTATAGAGAATACCTTAGTCTTTCAGAATGAACCGGATTCAGGAACCTATTCCTATCCGGCAGGTTACCCGGAAGATGTAAAGAAAGCGATTGATTTTTTGCGTGCACAGGAAGCAAAAGCCGGGAGAACATTAAAGCTGGTGAATATGCTGGAAAATCGTGTTACAAAGCTGGAAGAATGGTATCCGGAACAGTTTGAGGTCACATATGAGCGTGATTGGGCAGACTATGTATATGAACGGGAAAAGCTTGCGACATTGGCAGGAAAAAAGTTACATGGGAAGAGAAATCATATCAACAAATTTATGGCACTTCACGGTGAGAATTGGAGTTACGAGCGCATTTCCGATGAGAATGTGGAAGAGTGCTTTCAGATGGCACTGCAGTGGCGGACAGAAAATGGTTGTGAGGATGACGAAGAGAAGAACTCCGAGATGTGTGTGACACTGAATTCTCTGCGATTGTTTCAGGAACTTGGTTCTGTCGGCGGGCTTCTCCGTGTAGACGGTAAGATTGTTGCATTCACAATGGGAGAGCCTGCGACAGAGAAAGATACCTTTATCGTCCATATTGAGAAAGCATTTGCAGAAGTAGAAGGGGCGTATCCGATGATCAATCAGCAGTTCGTCCAGCATGAATGTGAAGGATACACGTATATTAACCGTGAGGATGATACAGGAGCGGAAGGACTTCGAAAAGCTAAATTATCTTACCGTCCAGCATTTTTAGTGGAGAAGGGAACTGCTGTTTTCAAAAGATAACAATGGTTCATTGACAGAATACAAAGTTAAAATATACGAGAAAAGAGGAAGATATCATGATTTCAAAGAAAATGGAAAAGATGGTTGCGAACAATTCAGCAATTCGTGCAATGTTTGAAGAAGGCAACAAGATGGCGAAAGAATTTGGCAGGGAGAATGTCTATGATTTCAGTCTTGGAAATCCAAATGTGGCAGCCCCGGCGGCAGTAAAGGATGCAATCCGCGAACTGCTTGACAATGAAGACCCGGTTGTTCTTCACGGCTATACGAACAGCAATGCCGGGTATGAGGAAGTAAGAGAGACGGTTGCGAAGTCACTGAATAAGAGATTTGACACAGCGTTTACCGCAAATAATATCACAATGACAGTCGGAGCCGCAGGCGGATTGAATGTCATCTTAAAAGCCCTCTTAAATCCGGGAGATGAAGTGATTGTATTTGCACCATATTTCGTAGAATACAGAAGCTATGTCAGTAATTTTGACGGAGTCGTTGTTGAAATTTCACCAAACACGGTGGACTTCCAGCCTAAGTTAGACGAGTTCGAGACGAAGATTACTGCAAATACAAAGGCAGTCATCGTCAATAACCCGAATAATCCGACTGGTGTCGTATACTCTGAAGAGACAATCAAACAGATGGCGGCAATCATGGACAAAAAACAGAAGGAATTCGGTACAGATATCTATCTCATTTCCGATGAGCCATATCGAGAACTTGCATATGACGGAGTGGAAGTACCATATCTGACAAAATATTACGATAATACAATTGTAGGATATTCTTATAGTAAATCGTTATCACTTCCGGGAGAACGTATCGGATATCTTGTAGTACCGGATGAAGTAACAGATAGTGAGACATTGATTGGAGCGGTGAATATCGCAAATCGTATTCTTGGATTTGTAAATGCACCGACACTTCAGCAGAAGGTCGTAGCAAAGTGCATCAATGAAAAGACGGATATCTCGTTCTATGACAGAAACAGAGAGACATTATATGATGGATTAAAGGCACTTGGGTTCGAATGTACGAAGCCGCAGGGTGCGTTCTATCTGTTCGTGAAGTCTCCGGTAGCAGATGAAAAACAATTCGTTGCTGCAGCGAAAAAGTATCATATTCTGATTGTCCCGGGAAGCTCATTTGCCTGCCCCGGATATGTGAGAATCGCATACTGCGTATCACACGAGACAATTGTAAATTCATTGCCGGCTTTCGCAAAACTGGCAGATGAATACAAGTAGAGACTGATAACTGCAAGCAAGAAGGAATCTGTTATGAATGAAAAAATATTAAAAAATATCAGGCAAGTAGAACCTTATGTACCGGGGGAACAGCCACAGACAAAGGTGATTAAGTTAAATACAAATGAAAACCCATATCCACCGGCACCGGGGGTGCAAAAAGCAATGGTACAATTCGACACGGACAGACTGCGTCTCTATCCGGATCCGACAGCAGATACGTTAGTATCGGCAATTGCAAAGCATTATGAGGTAAATAAGGAACAGGTATTTGTAGGGGTTGGATCAGATGATGTTCTGGCAATGTGTTTTCTGACATTTTTCAACTCAGAGAAACCGATTTTCTTTCCTGATATCACATATTCATTTTATGATGTGTGGGCTGAGTTGTATCGCATACCATATGAATGCCAGCCTGTTGATGAGAATTTTAAAATAAGGAAGGAAGATTACTACAAAGAAAATGGTGGTGTGATTTTCCCGAATCCGAATGCACCGACAGCAATCTATGAAGAACTTGACTTTGTGGAAGACGTGATCGCACATAATCAGGATGTGATTGTGATCGTGGATGAAGCGTACATTGATTTTGCAGGCAAATCGGCGTTGGAATTGATTGATAAGTATGAGAATCTGATCGTAGTACAGACATTTTCGAAATCACGTTCTATGGCCGGGATGCGTATTGGCTATGCCATCAGCAATCCGACGCTGATCAAATATTTAAACGATGCAAAATATTCATTTAATTCCTACACAATGAATCAGCCATCACTTGTTTATGGAGTGGAGGCGGTAAAAGATCAGGCATATTTTGAAGAGACCATTCGTAAAATCAAAGAGACACGTGAGTGGACGAAAAAGGAACTCTCAAAACTTGGCTTTACTTTCCCTGATTCGCAGGCAAACTTTATCTTTGCAATGCACCCGGATGTAGAGGCTTTAGAGCTGTTTGAAGCACTCAAAAAAGAGGGCATCTATGTGAGATTCTGGGGAAGCAAGCGAATTGAGCAGTATATGCGAATTACCGTTGGAACACAGGAAGAGATGGAAACCCTGATTACATTTTTAAAAAAGTATCTGAACAAATAGACATGAAAAAGGAGAATTATGAATTCATTAGTTAATTCCGTAATCGCTGCACTTGGCGGAAAAATCAGCAAACAGGCAATTGTATTTCTTGTTTCAATGATTCCAATTTTGGAACTTCGAGGGGGACTTCTTGCGGCTGGACCGGCTCTTTTGGATGTGCCGATCTTACAGGCGGTTCCGCTTTGTATCATCGGCAATATCATCCCGGTGCCGTTTATCCTGCTGCTAATCACACCAATCTTCAACTGGATGAAGACAACGAAACTATTTGCACCAATGGTTAACAAGCTGGAAGCAAAGGCAATGAGCAAGAGCGATAAGATTGAGCGATATGAATTCTGGGGGCTGGTACTCTTTGTGGGAATCCCACTTCCGGGAACCGGTGCATGGACAGGATCGCTGATTGCAGCACTGCTCGGTGTGAAATTCAAGAAAGCATTTCCGGCAATTGTTCTTGGAATCTGTATTGCAACGATTATTATGTCGCTGTTATCATATGGACTGTTAGCGGCAATCTTTGGATAAAAGAGGAAAGTACAAAAGAGGATAAACATTATGAAATGGAATCAATTTCGCTTAAAAACAACAACAGAAGCAGAAGATATTGTGAGCAGCATGTTAAATGATCTTGGGGTTGAGGGGGTTCAGATTGAGGACCGCATTCCACTCACACAGTCGGACAAAGAGCAGATGTTCGTGGACATCCTTCCTGAAATCGATGTAGATGATGGCGTTGCATTCCTCAGTTTTTATCTGGGGGAGGAGCAGGATAAGGCTGCAATACTTTCCAACGTGCGCAGAGAACTGGAATCAATGGCTTCCTATGTCGATGTCGGAGAGGCAACGATTGAAGAATCAGAGACAGAAGATATTGACTGGGTGAATAACTGGAAACAATATTTCCATCAATTCACAGTGGATGATGTACTGATTATTCCTTCGTGGGAAGAGGTAGAACCGAAGGACAAAGATAAGATGATTGTTCATATTGATCCTGGTACAGCCTTTGGAACCGGTATGCATGAGACAACCCAGCTCTGCATCAGACAGATTAAGAAGTATGTAACACCAGAGACACAAATTTTAGATGTTGGCTGTGGAAGCGGCATTCTGGGGATGCTGGCACTCAAGTTTGGGGCAAAACATTCTGTGGGAACAGATTTGGACCCGTGTGCTATTGATGCGACCAAAGAAAATATGGAAGTCAATGGGATTGGCGAAGATCAGTATGAAGTCATGATCGGAAACCTGATTGATGATAAAGAGACACAGGATAAAGTCGGCTATGAGAAATATGATATAGTTGCCGCAAATATTCTGGCGGATGTTCTTGTTCCGCTGACCCCTGTTATTGTGAATCAGATGAAGCCGGGCGCTGTCTACATCACAAGTGGTATTATTGATGATCAGGATAAGGAGTTCCGTGTGAAGAAAGCCTGTGAGGAGGCTGGTCTTACTGTTGTCCAGACTACGTATCAGGGAGAATGGGTTTCTGTAACAGCAAAGAAAAATTAGGGAACAGGTGATAAAATGCATCATTTTTTTGTGACACCGGAGCAGGTTTTGCCACCCCGAATTGTGATCGAGGGCGGCGATGTCAACCATATGAAGAATGTTCTCCGGATGAAAATCGGGGAGAAGCTGGAAATCAGTGATGGAAATTCTAAAATATATATCTGTGAGATTGACGCGTTTGAGGAAGATACCATTCGGCTGCAGATTCTGGAGGAAGTAGAGGCGGATACAGAACTTCCTTCCAAAATCTATCTGTTTCAGGGTCTTCCGAAGGGCGACAAGATGGAGCTGATCGTACAGAAGGCGGTTGAGCTTGGCGTGTATGAGGTGATTCCGGTTGCTACGAAACGAGCAGTTGTGAAGTTGGATCAGAAGAAAGCAAAAAAGAAGGTGGAACGCTGGAATCTGGTTGCAGAGGGCGGTGCAAAGCAGTCTGGACGCACATTGGTTCCCTGTGTGACAGAGGTCTTAAGCTTTCGACAGGCACTGGAAAAGGCGGAGCAGTTAGATGTGGTGCTGATTCCGTATGAGTTGGCAGAAGGTATGGAGGAGACGAGAACGATTGTGGATGCAATTCGTCCGGGCGAATCGATTGGAATCTTTATCGGACCGGAGGGCGGTTTTGAAAAAGAAGAAGTGGAACTTGCCATGGAGATGGGGGCAAAGTCAATCACGCTTGGAAAGCGCATTTTAAGAACAGAGACCGCAGGCATTACCTGTCTTTCCATTTTGATGTATCAGCTTGAGGACAGAACAGGAAAATAGAAGCACTTTGACAATCAGGCAGAACCGTCCCCTTGTCTGATTCATAGATTAATAGTAAGAAGAATCGAAAAGGAAGATACAATGGAAGTATATTTAGATAATTCCGCCACCACGAAGTGTTATCCGGAAGTGGCTGAGACTGTAACAAAAATCATGTGTGAGGATTATGGAAATCCTTCTTCAATGCATAAAAAAGGATTGGATGCAGAACATGTTGTCCGTGATGCCAAAGAGACGTTTTCAAAGCTGCTGAAGGTGGGCGAGAAGACTTTGTTTTTCACCTCTGGTGGAACGGAAAGTGATAACCTTGCGCTGATTGGATGTGCGAGAGCGAATAAAAGACGAGGAAATCATTTGATCACCACACAGATCGAGCATGATGCAGTAATCAATACCATGCGCTATCTGGAGGAAGAGGAGGGCTTTCGCGTCACATATCTTCCGGTTGATGAGAATGGAAGAGTGAAACTTGATGCACTAAAAGAAGCACTGCGACAGGATACGATTCTTGTTTCTATCATGTATGTGAATAATGAGGTGGGTTCTGTTCAGCCGATTCAGGAGGCAGTTCAGATTGTGAAGAACTTTAATCGGAATATCCTGTTTCACAGCGATGCGGTTCAGGGATTTGGAAAGTACCGGATTTATCCGAAGCGGATGGGGATTGATCTTTTATCAGTCAGCAGTCACAAGATTCACGGACCAAAGGGTGTGGGACTTCTTTATGTTGGTGAAAACGTTAAGATTACGCCGATTGCTTACGGTGGCGGACAACAAAAAAATGTAAGGTCCGGCACAGAAAATGTTCCGGGAATTGCAGGAATGGCGGCTGCGGCAAGCCTGATTTATCAGGATTTGGAGGAGCATACAGAAAAGCTTCGCAGTCTGAAGGCTCGTTTTATTGAAGGGGTTCAGACAATCGAAGCGACGAAAGTACATGGTATTACGGATGAGAGAAGTGCACCGCATATTATCAGTGTTGGATTTTCGGGAATCCGAAGTGAAGTTTTGCTCCATTCGCTGGAGGAAAAAGGTGTTTATGTATCTTCGGGATCGGCCTGTGCATCGAACCATCCTGCAATCAGTGGTGTTCTGAAGGGGATGGGAGTTAGACAAGAATTTCTGGATTCAACACTGCGATTTAGCTTATCTGAATTTACGACACAGGAAGAGATTGACTATACACTGGAAACCCTTTATAATTGTGTACCGATGCTTCGCAAATATACGAGGCGATAGAAAGAGGAAGAGAATATGACATTTCATTCATTTTTGATAAAATACGGAGAAATCGGAATCAAAGGAAAAAACCGATATCTGTTTGAGGATGCGCTGGTTAGACAGATGCGTCATGCATTAAAAGATGTGGACGGAGAATTTAACGTTCATAAAGCACAGGGAAGGGTGTACGTGGATTGTGAAGGCGAGTATGATTACGAGGAGACCGTAGAGAGCCTGAAGCGTGTCTTTGGTATCGTCGGAATCTGCCCGGTCGTAAAGCTGGAGGATCAGGGATTTGAACAGCTGAAAAAGGATGTCGTCGCATATGTTGACGAGATGTATCCGGATAAGAATCAGACCTTTAAAGTGGAGGCTCGCAGAAGCAGGAAGAACTATCCACTGAATTCTATGGAAATGAACTGCGATCTCGGCGAGGTATTATTAGAGACCTTTCCGGAATTAAAAGTGGATGTTCATAAGCCGGATCTCATGATTCATGTAGAAGTACGTGACCATTTCATTTATCTGTATTCGGAGATTATTCCTGGTGCAGGCGGGATGCCGGTTGGAACGAATGGGAAGGCAATGCTGCTATTGTCAGGTGGTATTGACAGTCCAGTTGCAGGATATATGGTTTCAAAGCGAGGAGTCGGACTGGAAGCAACTTATTTCCATGCACCGCCGTATACAAGTGAGAGAGCCAAAGAAAAAGTGGTTGATCTTGCGAGACTGGTTTCGAAATATTCAGGACCAATCAAGTTGAACATTGTTAATTTCACAGATATTCAGTTATATATTTACGAGAAGTGTCCACATGAAGAGCTGACTATTATTATGAGAAGATACATGATGATGATAGCGGAGCATTTCGCAAAGGAAAGTGGATGCTTAGGGTTGATTACAGGTGAGAGTATTGGTCAGGTGGCAAGCCAGACAATGCAGAGCCTTGCAGCGACAAACGAAGTGTGTACGCTTCCGGTTTATCGTCCGCTCATCGGGTTTGACAAGCAGGAGATTGTGGATGTGGCACTGAAAATCGATACGTATGAGACCTCAATTCTTCCATTTGAAGATTGTTGTACAATCTTTGTGGCGAAACATCCGGTTACGAAACCGAATATCGAGCGAATTAAGAAGTCAGAGACACACCTACAGGAGAAAATCGACGAATTGTTTGACGAAGCCATTCAGTCGGTGGAGACGATGATTGTGAAATAGCAATAAAAAAGCGAGTAGGAAAACCTACTCGCTTATGTGTTATCTTTGGACTATTTGATGATGTAAGGATCCAATACGGAAAGAATCTCATCGATTGCTCCATCAGCATGAATGTTCAAATCAATTGGTTTAGAAAGGTCTAAGCTGAAGATACCCATGATTGACTTTGCGTCAATGACGTATCTGCCTGATACTAAATCAAAATCATAATCGTATTTTGTAATCTCGTTGACAAAAGATTTTACTTTGTCGATAGAATTTAAAGAAATCTGTACTGTTTTCATGTTCAAATTACCTCCTTGAATTTATGTAGCATTCAGCTACTAGAATAAGTGTAGCATCTGTGCTACCTAATTCATATTCTACGAGAATGATAAGGAAAAGTCAAGAAACAATACAGGAAAAAACAGGAAATAGGAGAAATATTTATGAAAAAAGCAGCACTCCATAATCTGGGCTGTAAAGTGAATGCATATGAGACTGAAGCAATGCAGGAAATGCTGGAAAATGCAGGGTATGAAATCGTTCCGTTTAAAGAGGGGGCAGATGTTTATGTGATTAATACATGTACGGTTACGAATATGGCAGATCGAAAGTCACGACAGATGCTTCACCGTGCAAAAAAGATGAATCCGGATGCAATCGTTGTGGCGGCAGGATGTTATGTACAGGCACAGGCAGAGTCCGGAAAAGTAGATGAGAGTATCGATATTGTAATCGGAAATAATCGTAAACAAGATTTGATTGCCGCACTGCAGGCATATGAGAAAGATCATTTAGAAGAAGATCTGATTGACATCAATCAGACGCAGGAGTATGAAAATCTGCACTTGACAAGAACGGGGGAACATACAAGAGCTTACATCAAGGTACAAGACGGATGTAACCAGTTTTGCTCTTACTGTATTATTCCGTATGCGAGAGGAAGAGTTCGAAGCCGTGATAAGAATGATGTTGTGGAAGAAGTGAATGGACTTGCGCAGCGGGGGTATAAGGAAGTCGTATTGACAGGAATCCACCTGAGTTCCTATGGAATTGATTTTGCGGAGGACAAGAAAGAAGATTTATTATCGCTGATTCAGGCAGTGAATGAGATTCCGGGGATTGAACGAATTCGTCTGGGGTCATTAGAACCAAGAATCATTACAGAAGAATTTACCAGAGCGATTTCAGAGATGCCAAAATTCTGTCCGCATTTTCACCTGTCACTACAAAGCGGGTGTGATGAAACATTAAAAAGAATGAATCGAAGATATACAAGTGGAGAATATGCAGAAAAATGTGATCTTCTTCGAAAGTATTTTCCAAATCCGGCATTAACCACAGATGTGATTGTGGGATTTCCCAGTGAAACAGAAGAAGAATTTCAGGCATCCAAAGCATTTGTGGAACATATGCATTTTTATGAGACCCACATTTTCAAATATTCGAAGCGAGAAGGAACAAAGGCTGCTGTTATGGAAAATCAGGTGCCGGAAGAGATAAAAACACGCAGAAGCAATGAAATGATTGCACTCGGAAAACAGCATCGTTGTGAATACGAAGAGAGTTTTGATCAGAAAGAGGCGGAAGTGCTTGTGGAGGAAAGAATTCACTATGAGGGAAAGGAAGTTCAGGTAGGGCATACGAAAGAATATATAAAAATTGCAATACAAAGTGAACGAAATCTTTTGAATCATGTAATAAAAGTACAAATCGGGCATCAAAACCAAATTATACATTGAAAAAAGGGTGAAATTATATTAGAATGGATTATATATAAGACTAGGTGGAGTAGACAGTAACGAACGGAGGAAATGTAAATGAACGACTTAAAAAACACACAGTTTTTTCAAGTAGCATCAGGACCACAGATTCAAGCGCGGGATATTCTTGAAATTGTGTTTCTTGCCTTGAAAGAAAAAGGATATAATCCAGTAAATCAGATTGTTGGATACATTATGTCAGGGGATCCGACTTATATCACAAGCCATAATGGTGCGAGAAGTCTGATTATGAAGGTGGAAAGAGATGAATTGGTTGAAGAGATGTTAAAATCGTATATCGAACACCATTCATGGGAATAATGATATGAGAATTATGGGACTTGACTATGGGACGAAGACAGTTGGAGTTGCAATCAGCGACCCGCTTCTGCTTACAGCCCAGGGAATTGAAACAATTTTCCGAAAAGATGAGAATAAGCTCAGGCAGACCTGTGCCCGGATTGAGGCATTGATTTCAGAGTATGAAGTGGAGAAAATTGTGCTTGGTTTCCCAAAACACATGAACAATGATATAGGTGAACGTGCCGAGAAATCATTGGAATTTAAAGAGATGCTTGAGCGCCGCACAGGACTGGAAGTCATTATGTGGGATGAACGCCTTACAACGGTGGAAGCAGAGCGGACTTTGATTGAAGGTAATGTACGCAGAGAGAATAGAAAGGCGCAGATCGACAAGATTGCAGCGATATTTATCCTGCAGGGATATCTCGATTTGCTTTCTATGGAAAAATAATGGGGATATAGATTTATGGATGACAAGATTGTTTTTGAAACAGAAGAAGGTCAGGAAGAGTTTTATGTGCTGGAACAGACAAGGGTCAGCGGCATTAACTATATACTTGTGGCAGATTCAGAAGAAGATGACGCCATATGTTTAATTTTAAAAGATACAAGCAAAAGCGAAGACACGGACAGTGTTTATGAGATTGTGGAAGACGACGAAGAGTTAAAGGCAGTCTCAAAAGTATTTGAAGAGTTACTGGAAGATGTAGATATCGAAATGTAATGTCTTTGGATTTGCTCGTATTTTGGAAAAAAGCCAAAAATGAGGCAATGGAGGAAAGAAAGACTTGAAAAAAGAGAATAATGAGAAAATGAAAATCATTCCACTGGGAGGTTTAGAAGCCATAGGAATGAACATTACTGCTTTCGAATACGAAGACAGTATTATTGTGGTAGACTGTGGACTGGCGTTCCCGACAGATGACATGCTGGGAATCGATCTGGTAATACCGGATATCACATATTTGCAGGATAACCGTGATAAAGTGAAAGGCTTTATCATCACACATGGTCACGAGGATCATATCGGAGCATTACCGTATATATTAAAAGAGATGAATATCCCGATTTACACGACCAAGCTTACAATGGGAATCATTGAACATAAGTTAACAGAACATAATCTGATGAGATCGACAAGACGTAAAGTAGTAAAACATGGACAGTCGATTAATCTTGGAAAATTCAGAATTGAATTTATTAAGACAAATCATAGTATACAGGATGCATCAGCGCTTGCGATCTATTCACCGGCAGGAATTGTGGTGCATACAGGAGACTTTAAAGTGGATTACACACCAATCTTTGGTGATGCGATTGATTTACAGAGATTTGCAGAACTTGGAAAGAAGGGCGTTCTTGCGCTCATGTCAGATAGTACGAATGCAATCAGACCGGGATTCACAGCGTCTGAACGCACAGTAGGTGCGACGTTTGATCACATTTTTTCGGAACATCAGGATTCAAGATTGATTATTGCAACATTTGCGTCGAATGTAGACCGTGTACAGCAGATTATCAACTCGGCGAATAAGTATGGACGTAAAGTTGTTGTCGAGGGGCGAAGCATGGTGAATATCATCGGTATCGCTTCTGAACTTGGATATCTGGACATTCCGGAGAACACATTAATTGAGATTGACAAGTTGAAAAATTATCCGCCGGAGAAGACGATTCTGATCACAACAGGAAGTCAGGGGGAATCCATGGCAGCCCTTTCACGTATGGCGGCCGGTATTCATCGTAAGATTACGATTCAGCCATCTGATACGATTATCTTCAGCTCCAGCCCAATTCCAGGCAACGAGAAATCAGTGTCTAAGATCATCAATGAATTAGAACAGCTCGGTGCGGATGTAATCTTCCAGGATACTCATGTATCAGGACATGCATGCGCGGAAGAACTGAAATTGATCTATGCACTTGTAAAACCGAAATATGCGATTCCGGTTCATGGCGAGTACCGTCATCTGAAAGCCAATTCAGAGATTGCAAAATCTATTGGAATTCCTAAGGATAACATCTTTATTCTTCAATCCGGTGACGTATTGCAACTGGGACAGGAGAAGGCAGAGGTTGTGGATAAAGTTCATACAGGAGGAATCCTCGTTGATGGACTTGGTGTCGGTGATGTAGGTAATATTGTGCTTCGCGATCGTCAGCATCTGGCAGAGGATGGAATACTGATCGTCGTTCTGACACTTCAGAAAGGCACGAATCAGCTTCTTTCGGGACCGGATATTGTATCCCGTGGTTTTGTGTATGTCCGTGAGTCGGAAAGTCTGATGGAAGAAGCAAGACAGGTGATGACAAATGCTTTGGATAATTGTCTGACGAATAAACGTGCGGACTGGAATAAGATCAAATTAGTGGTTCGAGATACTATGAATGACTATATTTGGAAGAAGACAAAGAGAAGACCGATGATCATTCCAATTATTATGGATGTATAGGAGGCATTATGATTGTTGATGAGAGAATTGTTACATTCATCAACTCATTAGAAACGGAAAATTGTAAGGTGTTAGAAGAAATTGAGGCAGAAGCACTTCGGACGGATGTTCCGATTATCCGCAAAGAGATGCAGAGCTTTCTGTCAGTTCTTCTGAAAATGAGAAAACCTATGCGCATTCTGGAAGTAGGGACTGCCGTAGGTTTCTCTGCGTTATTAATGAGTGAATCTGTTTCTGGGGAATGTACGATAACGACCATAGAAAAATACGAAAAGAGAATTCCAATTGCACGTGAGAATTTCAAACGTATGGGAAGAGAACATCAGATTACGCTGCTGGAGGGTGATGCACTGGAAGTGATGAAGGGACTCGAAGAACCGTTCGATTTCATTTTCATGGATGCGGCGAAGGCGCAGTATATTTATTATATGCCGGAGGCCATCCGACTGCTGACACCAGGCGGTGTGCTTGTCTCTGATAATGTTCTGCAGGACGGAGATATCATTGAATCCAGGTTTGCAGTGGAGAGAAGAAACCGTACGATTCACAGTCGCATGAGAGAATATCTTTATGCACTCAAGCACGAGGAAACTCTGACTACATCCATCATTCCACTGGGTGATGGAGTGGCACTCAGTATTAAGAATGAGTAAGGGAAAGGACGATAGAAAAATGGCAAGACATCCGGAATTATTAATTCCTGCAAGCAGCTTGGAAGTGCTAAAGACAGCAGTTATATTTGGTGCTGATGCAGTCTATATTGGTGGAGAAGCATTTGGCCTTCGCGCAAAGGCAAAGAATTTCTCGATGGAGGATATGAAGGAAGGAATTGCATTTGCACATGAGAGGAATGTGAAGGTATACGTGACAGCAAATATCCTGGCGCACAATAGTGATCTGGAAGGAGTGCGGGAGTATTTCCGGGAGTTAAAAGCAATCGGACCGGATGCCTTAATCATAGCCGATCCGGGAGTGTTTGAGATTGCAAAAGAAGTCTGCCCTGAGATAGAGAGACATGTCAGTACACAGGCGAATAACACGAACTATGCAACGTATAATTTTTGGCATAAACAGGGGGCAAGCCGTGTTGTTTCAGCGCGCGAGCTTTCTATGACAGAACTAAAAGAACTGCGTGCGAATATTCCGGAAGATTTGGAAATTGAGACATTTGTTCATGGAGCAATGTGCATTTCCTATTCCGGACGATGTCTGCTCAGCAATTACTTTACAGGACGTGATGCGAACCGCGGGGCCTGTACGCACCCATGCAGATGGAAGTATGCGGTGGTCGAGGAGACAAGACCGGGCGAGTATATGCCGGTATATGAGAATGAGCGCGGTACCTATATCTTTAATTCCAAAGACCTCTGTATGATCGAACATATTCCGGAACTTTTGGAGTCGGGAATCGACAGCCTGAAGATTGAAGGGCGTATGAAGACTGCGCTTTACGTTGCGACAGTGGCGAGGACGTACCGTAAGGCAATCGATGACTATCAGAAGGACCCGGCACTGTATCAGCAGAATATGCCATGGTATCTGGAACAGATTTCAAATTGTACTTACAGACAGTTTACCACCGGATTTTTCTTCGGAAAACCGGATGAAACAAGCCAGATTTATGATAGTAATACTTACGTCAAAGAGTATACGTATCTTGGGATTGTTGGCAGTGTAAAAGATGGTTTTGCAGAGATAGAGCAGCGCAACAAATTCTCGGTTGGTGAGATGATTGAGATTATGAAGCCGGATGGAACTAATCTGAATGTGAAGGTGGAACAGATTGTGGATGAGGAAGGTATTTCGCAGGAATCTGCACCGCATCCCAAACAAAAACTTTTTGTGAAACTGAGTGTGGAAGCGGCGCAGTACGATATTCTGCGCAGAGCAGAAGAGAGTCAGGAAAAATAAATACGGAGTTTTCCAATCGCACTTTTTTCGATGCGGGAAACATAAGAACGAGAGATTCCTAGGTGACTGGCAATCTCTCGTTGTGTATGTTCTTCACCATTATAGAGACCATAGCGCATAACTAGAATCATACGTTCACGCGGGGTGAGTTCTGTCTCGACTTTTTTATATAATTTCTGAATATTGTCTTTCAGGGAAATTTTACTAAAGGCTTCTTCATCCTGACTTTCAATGACGTCGTACAGCCGGATATCATTGCCTTCCCGATCCGTACCGATTGGTTCATAAAGGGAAACTTCCTTGGAAATCTTTTTTTTGGAGCGAAGCATCATAAGAATTTCATTTTCAATACAGCGTGCGGCATAGGCGGCAAGACGGTTTCCTTTACTGAGATCAAAAGTTGCAATTGCTTTTATGAGTCCAATGGTACCGATGGAAATGAGGTCTTCAGGGGCTTCATCTAGAAATTGATATTTTTTTATGACATGTGCAACGAGGCGAAGATTGTGTTCGATTAAGAGCTGTTTGGCGTGTAAATCGCCTTCGGAATATTTTTTGAGGTAGATCTTTTCTTCAGAGGCGTTAAGTGGAGGGGGAAAAGACTTCAAAAAAGCACCTCTAGATTTATTTAATATAGTCTATGTATTTGTGAAAAATTTGTGATACAAAATTGAAAAAAAGGATTGTCTTAATCGGATTCTTATGTTATAGTATGTCCACAGTTTTCAAAATCATCTTGTGAAAACTGATTTCTGGTCGTTCGACCAATCATTTCAAAACATTACAATTCAAAAGAGAAAGGAAGTGCTGCTTATTGGTTAGTACAGTGTTATCCGCGACGATGGATGGACTGAAGGTGGAGTTTGTGCGTGTGGAGGCTGATGTCAGCAATGGACTGCCGCTGCTTCACATGGTCGGCTATCTGTCGGCGGAAGTAAAAGACGCAGGAGAACGGGTGAGAACTGCGATTGGAAATACGGGAATTCGTATTCCGCCCAAGCGTATCATTATTAATTTATCACCGGCAACAGTGAAAAAGAGAGGTGCATCTTTTGATCTGCCGATTGCTGCTGCGATTCTTACTGCGCTGGGGGTCATCGGGGAAGATGCTCTCAAGGATATTCTGTTGATTGGAGAATTGAATCTGGAGGGGAAAGTCCTGAAGGTTCCGGGGATATTGCCGATTGTGATGGAAGCACAGAAAAAGGGTTGTCAGACGTGCATGATTCCAAGCGAAAATGAAATGGAAGGACAGGTAGTGCAGGGAATCAATATTATAGGCGTGAAACACCTTCAGGATGTTCTTGATTATGTCAGTCATCCGGCAGAGTTTCAGAAACAGCACCGTGGGATTCACCGTGCGGTAAGGATAAAGTATGGGAAAGAAAAACAATTGGATTTCTGTGACATACAGGGACAGGAAATGCTAAAACGAGCGGTGGAGGTTGCAGTTGCAGGACAACACAATCTGCTTCTTGTCGGAACACCGGGGTCCAGCAAAACAATGATTGCAAAAAGGGTTCCGTCGATTCTTCCACCGCTCACAGAGGAGGAACGGATTGAAATCTCGAAAATCTATAGTATTATGGGACTTTTGAAAGAGGATGAACCATTGGTTTCAACACGTCCTTTTCGTGAGCTTCATCATACAGTTACAAAGACCGCATTAGTGGGTGGCGGCATGATTCCAAGACCCGGTGAAATCAGTCTCGCTCATTGCGGGGTGCTGATGATGGATGAACTTGCAGAATACCCGAAAAATGTGCTGGAAGTGCTCAGACAGCCCTTGGAGGAACATGAAATCCAGATTGTCAGAGTACGTGGAGCCTATGTATTTCCCGCGGAGTTTTTTCTTGTTGCTGCAATGAATCCATGTCCCTGCGGCTATTATCCTGATATGGAAAAATGCCGTTGTACCAAGTCGGAGGTGGATCATTATCTTGGAAAAATCAGCCAGCCGTTTCTGAGCCGAATTGACATCTGTGTAGAAGCTCCAAGAGTCGCATATCAGGACTTGAAAGAGCAAAAAACATGTGATTCGTCAGCTGCAATACGCGAGCGGGTGTGTGCTGCCAGAAACATTCAAAAGGCACGGTATCAAGGAAAAGCATTTACCACAAACAGCAGGATTCCGGAATCGGATATACAGACATTCTGCAGACTAGATGAAGAGGGCGAAAAGATGATGAAGCTTGCCTATGAGAAAATGAACCTGACGGCCAGAACATATTATAAGGTGCTCAGGGTCGCACGGACAATTGCTGATTTGGAAGGGAAAACACAGATTCGCTGTATTCACTTAAGTGAAGCACTTAGCTACAGGGAGATGAATCATAAGTATTGGGAGAGTTAGGTATGGAGTTTGAATATTGGTTTGCAGCAGTTCAAAATGTGAGTGATCAGAAGAAGATTTTATTGAAAAATGAAATACCATCTGCACGCGAAATCTATTATATAGAAGAAAAAGAATTTCATCGATTTTCGTTCCTGACAGATGCCGAGATTTCTTCTATTTTAAAGAGCAAAGAAGCGTGGAATCTTGGAGTGAAATTACAGGAACTGAAGAAGCAAAAGATAAGGCTTGTTTTATTTGACAGCGAGGAATATCCGGAAAAACTAAAGACGATTTACCATCCGCCGTATGCACTCTATGTAAAAGGAAATCTTCCATCGAAAGATGTTCCATCCATTGCCATAGTCGGTGCAAGAAAATGTACGCCCTATGGGGAAAAGTGTGCAATGGAATTTGCTTCCAGCCTTAGTAAATGCGGGGCGGAAATCATCAGCGGACTGGCGAGCGGAATTGATGGAATGAGTCAGCGCGCTGCAGTAAATGAGGATGCAAGAACCTTTGCGGTACTTGGGAGCGGAGTGGATGTCTGTTATCCGAGAAATCATATTGGATTATACATGGACATCCTGGAACATGAAGGCGGCATCATATCAGAACAACTGCCCGGTACGAAACCGTTTGGCTGGAATTTCCCGATGAGAAATCGGATTATCAGCGGGCTTTCCGATGCAGTGCTCGTGATAGAGGCAAAGGAAAAAAGTGGTTCACTGATAACAGCAGATCTTGCAATGGATCAGGGAAAGGAAGTATATGTACTGCCGGGACCAGTGACAAGTGCATATAGTCAGGGGTGCAATCGCCTGATTAAGCAGGGAGCGGGTATCCTTTTAACGCCGGAAGAACTAATGGAAGATTTGAAGATTTCGAGCCAGATAAGCCTTCGTGATTTCACAAAAAATAGAGACGAAAAAGAAATAAGACTTGAAAGAACCGAAAAATTGGTGTATAGTTGCCTTGATTTCCATTCCAAAAATATAGATACTCTTGCTAAAGAAGCGAATATACCAGCTCTGGCGGTAATGAATCATCTTATTTCACTGGAATTGAAGGGTCTCGTCAAAGAGATTTCAAAAAATAATTATGTGAAAATATAAGAGAAACAAACACGTAAAGTTTAGAAGGAGAGATATATGGCACATTATCTGGTGATTGTGGAGTCGCCTGCAAAGGTGAAGACAATTAAAAAATTTCTTGGAAAGAATTATAGCGTAGAGGCATCGAACGGTCACGTTCGTGATCTTCCAAAAAGTCAGCTTGGAATTGATGTGGATCAGGACTATGAGCCGAAATATATCACAATCCGTGGAAAAGGGGATATTCTTGCAAAGCTTCGTAAAGAGGTAAAGAAAGCAGACAAAGTATTTCTCGCAACTGACCCTGACCGTGAAGGAGAAGCCATTTCATGGCATCTTGCAACGGCCCTTAAACTCGATGAAAAGAAAATGAGTCGTATCAGCTTTAACGAAATTACGAAAACAGCGGTAAAGGCATCTTTGAAAGAACCAAGAGAAATCGATATGGATCTTGTGGATGCGCAGCAGGCAAGAAGAGCGCTGGACCGTGTTGTTGGTTATAAGATCAGTCCGTTGTTATGGGCGAAGGTAAAACGCGGGTTAAGTGCCGGACGTGTACAGTCTGTGGCACTTCGTATTGTTGCGGACCGTGAAGATGAAATTAATGCATTTGTGCCGGAAGAATACTGGTCTTTAGACGGTGTTTTCAAAATCAAAGGGGAAAAACGTCCTCTGACTGCAAAGTTCTATGGTATGGATAATAAGAAGATGACGATTTCTTCGAAAGAGGAACTGGATCAGATTCTTTCTGTGGTAGAAAAAACAGATTATCAGGTTTGTGATATTAAAAAGAGCGAACGACTGAAAAAAGCACCGCTTCCATTTATCACGAGTACGCTTCAGCAGGAAGCTTCGAAGGCGTTGAACTTCGGTACACAGAAGACAATGCGTATTGCACAGCAGTTATATGAGGGAATTGATATCAAAGGAAATGGAACAGTCGGTGTCATCACATATCTGCGTACAGATTCTACCCGTATCTCGGACGAAGCAGATGCAAGTGCAAGAGAATACATTACAGAAACTTACGGAAAAGAATATGTGGCAGAGGAAGTAAAGACAAAGGCGAACAGCAAAAAGATTCAGGACGCGCATGAGGCGATTCGTCCATCAGACATTACCAGAACACCTGCGTCTATCAAAGATTCTTTATCGAGAGATCAGTTCCGTTTGTATCAGTTAATCTGGAAGCGTTTTGCGGCAAGCAGAATGCAGCCGGCAAAATACGAGACAACCTCAGTTAAAATCGGCGCAGGGGAATATACATTCTCTGTAGCAGCATCAAAAGTAATATTTGAAGGATTCCGTACGGTCTATACGGAATCGGATGAAGAAAAGGAAGAGAACAATGTGCTGTTAAATGATTTGAGCAAAGAGTCGGTTATCAGCAAGGATCATTTTGATTCGAAACAGCATTTCACACAGCCACCGGCACACTACACAGAAGCCGCGCTTGTCAAGGCAATGGAAGAGCTTGGTATCGGACGCCCAAGTACTTATGCACCTACAATTTCAACCATTATCGGACGAAGATATGTTGCAAAAGAAGGACGTAATCTTTACCTGACAGAGATTGGTGAAGTTGTCAATAATATTATGAAGCAGTCCTTTCCAAGTATTATTGATGTTAACTTTACTGCCAACATGGAAGGCCTTCTTGATATGGTCGAGGAAGGAAAACTTGAATGGAAAGAAGTGCTGCGTAATTTCTATCCGGATTTGAAAGAGGCTGTTGAGATCGCGGAAAAAGAGCTGGAAAATGTAACGATTGAGGATGAAGTCACAGATGTCATCTGCGAGGAGTGTGGCCGTAACATGGTCATCAAATATGGTCCTCATGGAAAATTCCTTGCATGTCCGGGATTCCCTGACTGCAGAAATACAAAGCCTTATCTTGAAAAGATCGGTGTTGCCTGCCCACAGTGTGGGAAAGAGGTTGTCCTTAGAAAGACAAAAAAAGGAAGAAAATACTATGGCTGTGAGGATAATCCGGAATGTGACTTTATGTCATGGCAGAAGCCATCTGCAAAGAAGTGCCCAAGATGTGGAAAGTACATGCTGGAAAAAGGGAAGAAGCTGGTTTGTTCGGATGAACAGTGCGGGTATGTTGAAAATATAGAAAATACAGAAAATAACTAGAAAACCGCATTGAAAATTCTTGAATTGTATGATAATATAGCAATACATCTCGAAAAAGTAGAATTTGTATATACAATAAAAGCCGGAGGCGAGCTATGAGCGTACAATTATTAGATAAGACAAGAAAAATCAACAAATTACTCCATAACAATAATTCAAGCAAGGTTGTGTTCAATGATATTTGTGAAGTTATGACAGAGATTTTGAATTCAAATGTTATAGTAGTAAGTAAAAAGGGAAAAATTCTTGGGATTAGTCAGTCAGATGACGTGGAACAAATCAAAGAGTTATTGGCAGAGTCTGTGGGCAGTCATATTGACGAAATGCTCAATGAAAGACTTCTCAGTATTTTGTCGACAAAAGAGAATGTGAACCTTCAGACGCTTGGTTTTTCTCAGGACGCTGTGAAGGGCTACCAGGTTATCATTACTCCGATCAACATTGCAGGAGAAAGACTGGGTACCTTATTCATTTATAAACAGAACGCATTATATGAGATTGATGATATTATCCTCAGCGAATACGGCACAGCCGTGGTGGGGCTTGAGATGCTCCGCTCGGTCAACGAAGAGAGTGCTGAAGAATCCAGAAAAGAACATATTGTTGAATCTGCAATCAATACGCTTTCCTACTCGGAGTTGGAGGCTATCATTCATATCTTCGATGAGTTAGATGGCACAGAGGGAATTCTGGTTGCAAGTAAAATTGCTGACCGGGTTGGAATCACAAGGTCTGTGATTGTGAATGCACTTCGCAAGTTCGAGAGTGCAGGGGTCATTGAATCTCGCTCGTCTGGAATGAAGGGTACATACATTAAGGTTGTGAACAGTTATATTTTCACGGAATTAGATCGAATAAAAAAAGAAAAAAAGTAAGATAGAGGGTATCAGAAATCTGATACCCTTTCTCTTGATTGGAGGTACATCATGTTTGAAGGAAGTAAAGTGGAACTAAAAATGGAGAAAGCGGTTATTATCAGTGCCCTTCCGGATGAGGGGATACACATTTGTAAAGTGCTCCGTTATGATCCGGAGGAGGACTATATTCGTCTCTCGCTGGAAAAGGAAGAGCTGCAGACAATTCAGCTTGATGCCAAATACAGATGTGATATTCTTACGAAAACAGAGATCGTCACCTGTACCGGTGTTGTCAAAGAACGCTTTCACGATGAGACTGGAAATGTTCTGATTTTCAAAATTGAGAACGGCTTCTACAGCAGTCAGAAAACGAGCAAAAAATAACCATAAAATAATTATAAACTCGGTTGACAAATGAATTGCAGAGTGATATTTTATATCTATGGGTTAGCACTCGACGAAAATGAGTGCTAACACTACTTGAAAATCATAAGGAGGAAATAAATATGAAACTAGTACCATTAGGTGACAAAATTGTGTTAAAGCAATACGAAGCGGAAGAAACTACAAAATCAGGAATCGTACTACCTGGTCAGGCTCAGGAGAAACCACAGGAAGCTGAAGTGCTTGCGGTTGGACCTGGCGGAATGATAGATGGAAAAGAAGTGATAATGCAGGTGAAAGTTGGAGATAAAGTTATTTATTCTAAATATTCAGGGACAGATGTGGAACTGGATGGAGAAAAATATGTAATTGTAAAACAGAGTGATGTATTAGCAATTGTGGAATAAGCAGGAGGATGATGAACGATGGCAAAGGAAATTAAATACGGAGCAGAAGCTAGAGCAGCTCTTGAAGCAGGTGTGAACCAGTTAGCGGACACAGTAAGAGTAACACTTGGACCAAAAGGAAGAAATGTTGTACTTGATAAATCTTTTGGAGCACCATTGATTACCAATGATGGTGTTACGATTGCAAAAGAGATTGAGTTAGAAGACGGATTTGAGAATATGGGAGCACAGTTAATCAAAGAAGTTGCTTCTAAGACAAATGATGTAGCCGGTGATGGAACTACAACAGCCACAGTACTTGCACAGGCTATGGTACATGAAGGAATGAAGAACTTAGCGGCAGGAGCAAATCCAATCATCCTTCGCAAGGGCATGAAGCAGGCAACGGATGTTGCAGTGGAAGCAATCAAGAAGATGAGCAGCAAAGTAAAAGATAAAGATCAGATTGCAAAAGTTGCAGCAGTATCTTCCGGTGATGAATCTGTAGGTGAGATGGTAGCAGATGCTATGGATCGAGTATCGAATGACGGTGTCATTACGATTGAAGAGTCTAAGACAATGTTGACAGAGCTTGACTTAGTAGAAGGTATGCAGTTTGACCGTGGATACATTTCTGCATATATGGCAACTGATATGGATAAGATGGAAGCAGTTCTGGATGATCCATATATTCTCATTACAGATAAGAAGATTTCGAACATTCAGGAAATTCTTCCAATCTTGGAGCAGATCGTACAGAGCGGTTCCAGACTTCTGATTATTGCAGAAGATATTGAAGGGGAAGCCCTCACAACATTGATCGTAAACAAATTACGCGGAACATTCAATGTAGTAGCGGTAAAAGCTCCGGGATATGGTGATAGAAGAAAAGAGATGTTACAGGACATTGCAATTCTTACAGGCGGTCAGGTTATCTCAGAAGAACTTGGACTTGATTTAAAAGAAACAACAATGGAACAGCTTGGACGTGCAAAATCTGTTAAAGTTCAGAAAGAAAATACAGTAATCGTAGATGGATCAGGCGCAAAAGCAGAAATCGATGGCCGCGTTGCTCAGATTCGCAAACAGTTAGAAGAGACAACATCTGAATTTGATAAAGAAAAATTGCAGGAAAGACTTGCAAAATTAGCAGGTGGTGTTGCGGTTATTCGTGTAGGAGCAGCAACAGAGACAGAGATGAAAGAGGCAAAGCTTCGTATGGAAGATGCTCTGAATGCAACAAGAGCAGCAGTAGAAGAAGGAATCATCGCAGGTGGCGGCTCTGCATACATTCATGCATCCAAAGAGGTTGAGAAGCTTGTTGATACATTAGACGGAGACGAGAAGACTGGTGCAAGAATTATCATGAAAGCTCTTGAAGCACCATTGTTCCATATCAGTGCAAATGCAGGGCTGGAAGGTTCAGTCATCATCAACAAAGTAAAAGAATCAGAACCAGGAATGGGATTTGATGCATACAAAGAAGAATACGTAGATATGGTAAGCGGAGGAATTCTTGATCCAGCGAAAGTGACAAGAAGCGCACTTCAGAACGCAACAAGTGTGGCATCTACATTGCTCACAACAGAGTCAGTGGTATCTACAATCAAAGAACCAGCTCCGGCTATGCCAGCTGGCGGCGCTCCAGGAATGGGCATGATGTAGTCTAGCTACGAGCCAGTATAATGAAAAAAGTGCACGGGAATATGCTCGCATATTCCCGCGCACTTTCTTTTGTTATAATGGCGACAGCCATCTATCGAGATGAAGCGAAGCGGAATCGAGATAGCTGGTTCGTAGCGGATGTCTTAAATAGCGGATGTCTTAAAAATCGGATGTCTTGAATTTAAAACATACCACAGCAAATTTTTTATTGACATTCGCACGTAACTTTTGTACTATAAAGGGTATATCATAAACAAATTTTACGAAAAGGAGAGAAAAGAAAAAATGGGAACAATTATTGGTGAAGGTATTACTTTTGATGATGTGCTGTTAGTACCGGCATACTCAGAAATTATTGCAAATCAGGTTCAATTATCTACGAATTTGACAAAATCAATCAAACTCCATATCCCGATGATGAGTGCAGGTATGGATACCGTAACAGAACATCGTATGGCTATCGCAATGGCACGTCAGGGTGGTATTGGTATTATCCATAAAAATATGACAATTGAACAGCAGGCAGATGAGGTAGACAAGGTAAAGCGTTCAGAAAACGGCGTAATCACAGACCCATTTTATTTATCTCCAGAGCATACTTTAGAGGATGCGAATGATTTAATGTCAAAATTCCGTATTTCAGGAGTGCCAATTACAGAAGGCAAGAAATTAGTCGGTATCATCACAAACCGTGACCTGAAATTCGAGGAGGATTTTTCCAAGAAGATCAAAGAATCTATGACTTCAGAAGGACTGATCACAGCACAGGAAGGCATTACATTAGAGGAAGCTAAGAGCATTCTGGCAAAGGCAAGAAAAGAAAAATTACCAATCGTTGATAAAGATAACAACCTGAAAGGTCTTATCACAATCAAAGATATTGAGAAGCAGATCAAATATCCAGACTCTGCAAAAGATGCACAGGGACGTCTTCTCTGCGGCGCAGCAATCGGAATTACAGCAAACTGCTTAGAAAGAGCAGAAGCTCTCGTGAATGCAAAAGTTGACGTTGTCGTTCTGGATTCTGCCCATGGACATTCCGCAAATGTAATCAAGACCGTTAAGATGATTAAGGAAAAATTCCCAAATCTTCAGGTGATTGCCGGTAACGTGGCAACGGGAGATGCTACAAGAGCTTTAATAGAAGCAGGAGTTGATGCAGTAAAAGTTGGTATCGGACCTGGATCGATCTGTACCACACGTGTGGTAGCAGGTATCGGTGTTCCTCAGATTACAGCAGTCATGGATTGCTACTCAGTGGCAAAAGAATATGGCGTTCCGATTATTGCAGATGGTGGAATTAAGTATTCAGGTGATCTGACAAAGGCAATTGCTGCCGGAGCAGATGTATGTATGATGGGAAGTATGTTTGCCGGATGTGATGAGAGTCCTGGAACATTTGAATTATATCAGGGTAGAAAGTACAAAGTATACCGTGGTATGGGTTCGATTGCAGCGATGGAGAACGGAAGCAAAGACCGCTATTTCCAGACAGGTGCGAAGAAGTTAGTACCGGAGGGCGTAGAAGGACGTGTCGCATACAAAGGATCTGTAGAAGACACCGTATTCCAGCTTATGGGTGGACTTCGTTCCGGTATGGGCTATTGTGGTGCAGTAACAATTCCGGCTTTAAAAGAGACAGGCAAATTTGTTAAGATTTCTGCAGCTTCTTTGAAAGAAAGTCATCCACATGATATTCATATCACAAAAGAGGCACCAAACTATAGCGTAGATGAATAATTAATAATGAAATATAAACTGCGGCTCTGCGCTGGATTCTGATTGTCCGGCTCTGGTCGCAGTTGTCATGAATAAACAGGAATGTAGGAGAGTAAAATGAACGATTTAGAGATGTACAGAGAGCAATTGTCGCTCTGCGATGACAAACTGATCGATGCACTTGTTGAAAGAAACAGTATTGTTGAAAAGATTATGGCATATAAGGAAGAATACGGTATGCCTATTATACAGCCGTCTCAGGAAGAAAAGCAGCAGGCAATGCTTCGTCAGAAGCTACAGGACAATAAGTATCAGGTTGAGATTGCGGATGTGTTTAAACGAATTGTGCATAATAGTAAGAGAATTCAGGCACGTAAGCTATTCCCTTACAATATTGTACTGATTGGTTTCATGGGGGCTGGAAAAACTACAGTTTCTGAATATTTGAACACTTGTTTCGCGATGGATGTTGTTGAGATGGATCAGCGTATCGCAGAGACAGAAGAGATGAGTATTCCGGATATTTTTACAACATATGGGGAAGAATATTTCCGCCAGTTAGAGACACAGCTTTTGATTGATCTTCAGAAAAAGACGAATACGGTTATTTCGTGTGGTGGTGGAGCAGCACTTCGTGAGCGCAATGTAGCCGAGATGAAAAAGAATGGGCGTGTGGTGCTTCTTACGGCAAATCCAGAGACGATTCTGCACCGCGTCAAAGACAGCGATGACCGTCCGATCCTGAATGGGAATAAGAACATTGACTTTATTTCTGTTCTGATGGAAAAGAGACGTGAACAGTATGAAAAAGCAGCAGATGTTGTGATTCATACAGACAACAAGAGTGTTATGGAAATCTGTGAAGAACTGATAACAAAGATTAATGAAATGGATGCGTAGTGATGTTTGATAAGTTTTTTCCGGACGATTATGTGGCTTCTACATATGTGATTCCGTTTGAACAACTTTATAAAGAAGGATATAGAGGTGTGATATTTGATATTGATAACACACTGGTTCCGCACGGTGCGCCGGCTGATGCACGCGCAAAAGAACTGTTTGTGAGACTGCGGGAAATCGGCTTTGTCTCCTGCCTTATTTCAAACAATCAGGAACCTCGTGTGAAGATGTTTAATGAGGAAATCGGAACAAATTATATTTTCAATGCACATAAGCCTTCTAGAAAGAATTACCGGAAGGCAATGGAGATTATGGGGACAGACTGTTCGAACACCGTCTTTATCGGTGACCAGCTCTTTACGGATGTATATGGTGCGAAGAGGACGGGGATGCGTAATATTCTTGTGAAACCGATTCATCCAAAAGAAGAGATTCAGATTGTTTTAAAACGATATTTGGAAAAAATTGTTTTATATTTTTACAGGAAAAAGCAAAATAAGACTTCTTCCAGGTAGAAAAGGGTTGAAAAAAGGCGCAATCTATTATAGAATTATAAAAGTGAAAAGAACGTAAAGTGCCGTGTTGGCGCGATTAAGGAGGATTTATAAAATGGCAACAAAATCAGCAGGTGATTTTAGAAATGGTATGACATTAGAGATTGATGGTAAAGTATGTCAGGTAATTGACTTTATGCATGTAAAACCGGGGAAAGGAGCAGCCTTTGTTCGTGTAAAATTAAAAGACATTATGAATGGCGGTGTAACAGAGACAACATTCCGTCCGTCAGAGTCATTTGAGGAAGCATTTATCGAAAGAAAGCCAATGGAATATCTGTACAATGATGGAGATTTATATTACTTTATGGACACAGAGTCATATGAGCAGATCGCTGTAAACGCAGACGATGTTGTTGATTCTATGAAATTTGTGAAAGAGAACGAGTCCGTATCGGTGAGCTCATACCAGGGAAAAGTATTTGCAGTAGAACCACCAATTACAGTGGAACTTGTTATTACAGAGACAGAGCCTGGATTCAAGGGCAACACAGCGCAGGGAGCTACAAAGCCGGCAACTGTTGAGACAGGTGCACAGGTTAACGTGCCATTGTTTGTTGATCAGGGTGAAAAGATTAAGATTGATACACGTACAGGAGAATACCTTTCACGTGCAAACTAAGAATATGCAAAATCCTCATTCTATATGGAATGAGGATTTTTTATAAAAATAAAGATTGCATTTGCGAGAATAATCCGATATACTTTAGATACATAATATTTGTTCCAGTATTTTATCACATCATGACACGTTCGTGTCAAAAGTTCCAACAGTTTCAAAAAAATAGTGTGCGCCGTACCGGAAAGGTGAAGTATGAATTACGAAACGTTTTTAGGTGCAGTAGAAAGAGGATTGAGCGAAAGATTTTCAGATGATATTGCAGTTACTTTACATAGAACTGTAAAAAATAATGGATTGGAAAAACAGGGGATCACAATTACGAAGAAAAATGTGAATATTTCTCCAACCATTTATCTGGAAGAGTTCTACAAACAATACCAGAATGGGAGGTCGATAGAAGAAATTGTAAAGAAGATTGATCGGGTTTATCATGAAGTACGTTATGAAGAATCATTCGATGTTCAAACAATTCAGAAGTACGAAAATCTGAAAGATAAAATCCTGTTTAAGCTAATAAACAGAGAGAAAAATAAAAAACTATTAGAAACAGTACCTTATATTGAGTATCAGGATCTTGTACTTGTGTTTTATGTACTTCTTGATGTTCGAAAAGGTGGAAGTGCAACCATTCTGATTACGGAGTCCATGCGAAAAATGTGGGGTGTGAATCTGGATGAACTATATGAAATCGCACAAAGAAATGGACGGCGGCTTATGCCGGCAACACTTCTTCCCATTGGGGAGGTAATCAAAGAGCTATTCGCTGAATACAGTGAAGTGGAAGAGTCTGTAGAGGAAGTGACAGGGGAAATGTATGTTCTGACAAATGAAATCAGGAATCTGGGTGCAGCGGTTATAGCGTATGACCATGTTCTGGAAATGATAGCGGAAAAACTACAGACAAGCTTTTATGTTCTTCCAAGCAGCATTCACGAAGTGATTCTTGTCTGCAATGGTGAGAACATCCGGCGGGAGGAATTAGATAAAACGATTCAGGAAGTGAATCAGACACAGGTAGAACAGGAAGAAATTCTTGGCAATCATGCATATTACTACGACAGGGTCAGCAAAGCTCTTTACTTTTGAGCTGAATTGTGCTAATATTACAAAGCATTCGAATTTTATTCAGATTCGAATGCTTTATTAAGCGTCTGTAGCTCAGTGGATAGAGCACTGCCCTCCGGAGGCAGGTGCGGCGGTTCGACTCCGCCCAGACGTGCATTTATATAAAGGAGGTAAGAATGGGACGGTTAAAAGTGATCGCCGCCATGGTACTTGCATTAGTACTTATGGGGACACTGGGTTTCTTTTTAACCAAAGACAGCTCTGTTGCTGACCATACTACCGAGGAGACGATGCTGGAATTGAAGACAAATCAGAAAGCATCGGAAGATACACAATTAGAGAAGAATAAGTATACAAAAGTGAATGCATTGATACAGCAGTATTATGCACAGAAGACAAATGAACAGCAGTTTGTGAACAGCTACGAGAACATTATGGTCTATACAATGCCGGCTGAAGTCGAAGGTGATTACATTACATATGCGACTTATCAGATGAAGATTCCGGATGTCACGACCCTGCTTCCGGGCATGGAGAGTTTCTATGTAAGAAGCACAGGACCGGATGCGTATGAGATAGCAGATATCTCAGAAAACGAGACCTTGCAGCAGGAGGTTTCTGAGATTTCTCAGGAAGAGGAAGTTCAGGAGCTGATTCAGACAGTTGAAGATCAATATACAAAAGCGAGAGAAGCCGATTCGGACCTGGACTTTGCATTGGCGGAATTGCAAAAAGCATATCAATAAGTGTAAAGGCGGACGAGTCGCAGAATTGCTGATTCGTTTGCCTTTTACTGTGTGCCAAGCATGGCACTAATCTAGTCAGTGAAAGTCTGACCACGGGTATTTACCGCCAAGTGTAGTGAACCACAAGTTGGTGCCAGTAATGGCATGGATGGAGGAAGTGGTGTAGCGAAGT
>JAQUVD010000071.1 GCA_028693555.1 Hespellia sp. | reverse complement strand
CATCCACTTTGCTATTTCCTCATTCTCAGTTAATTTATCAAATCCTGACTTAAAATTTTTGTAACTTTCTATTGAATCAAAACAAAATATTGTTTTTGGAAATGTTGTATAATACATATTAGAGAATCTCATAACAGAATTTATTTCCATACAACAATCTATTAATTTACTATAATATTTTTGTATTTTGGGTCCATCACAATTTATCACATACAAAATATTATCATGTGATTTGTCTCTTCCTAACATTTTCTCAACTAATACATTGTTAGGGAATGTAGTAGAAAAAAGCAAACCAACCCCCTCATCAATATCAGGTAGTCTACCGTCGTAATATGTCGTTTCTTGAACTATGCGATTTCTTTTTCCATTGAAATCTTTACAAATAATTATATTAATATTTTTATGTTCAGCTATTTCTTTCAATGTTTTGATTGTCTCTAAAGTATAAATTACTTCATTACTATCAAATAAAATAATATCTTGATCAAGTGGTTCCATTGTTTGCCACTGTTTTAATAATTTTTCTAATTCATTCATATCAAAATTACTGATTGACATGCTTTGTTTATCGCAATAATCTTGTGCCAAATTCTCGGGCGGCATAGCTGTGTTACCAATAATATATTTAACTCCGCTCTCTTTAACATCTCCTTTCTCATTCTCTGTAAATAACTTCTCTATATAACATTTCATTTTTCTTCACTCTCTCCACAGTCTATCAAAAATAATATTTTTTAATTATACTGCTCAGTTAATCTTTTGGATTCCATCTTCATCCGCTCTACCACGCTCACCGGAGATATCACTTTTGCACCAGATCCAAGCCCAATAACCCAAGCCAGAAACTGTAAGCTCACTTCAACATCCATTGAAACAGTAAAGTGATCTTCATCATATGGGATTACCATGCTGTCCTTGCCAAATCTATCAATAATAACTCCAATTAGACTATTCTCACACAAAAGCTTAACTCGTTCCGGTGTTCCGCTAAACATAGAAAAAGTCTGTTTCGCATATTCTCCCATATCAAACATTTTGAACTGGTCACTGCCATCTCTGCCTTCTTGTTCGACCTGTATTGACTTCATCTTATCCACTCTGAAATGCTTGATTATAGAACTTTCAGAATCATAGGATACTAAATAATAATTCTCGTTTGCCCACATCAAAGCCCATGGACTGACAGTATAGAGTGCACCGTTATGTTTCATTTTTTCTTTTTTTGATACAGTCCATTGTGAATACTGAAATGATATCTTGCGGTTATGATTAATTGCTTCATGAATTCCATCAACGTTATAGTAAATACTTTCATTCATGGTTTTGATTCTATTCGTAACATAAACCTGACGTTGCAATTCTCTTGCTTCATATTCACTTGCAAAACTCTCCAGTTTTTTTATCAGTTCTTTTGATTTTTTGATAGTAATAAATTTTGAAGACTGTACTGCATCCACAAGAAGTTTTAGTTCTGCTAATTCAAACGTTCCACTAACAAGATGGTATTGGTAACTACCTTTTTGCTGAACACCCTCTATATCCATCCCATATTTCTTTAATGCCTCAATATCCGTATAGATAGACTTTCTTTCTGCCTGAATATCATGTAATGCTAAATATTTTATAATATCAGGCATTGTTATATAATGCGATAAATCTGTCTTCTCCATAAATAGCTTCATAAGATAGATCATTTTCATTTTCTGGTTAGAACCTTTTGCCACAAACGTACCCTCCCTGTCACTATTATTATTGATCTAAGATCTTAGTTGTTGATTATAAAATAATGAATAAGGTGCCCATTAAAACGCCAGCCTCTGATGTAATGAACACCTTCATATATCACATATCTAAAATATAGTCTGCCAAACAATCAAACTCCTTCTTTGTATTGAAGTACACTCTTCCTTTAACATCCTGCCACATAGCAGCGCCATCCATATTCTCATTTTCTATAACATACCAATCATTCGGAATATCTTTATGAAGTGATTTCATTTGAAACGTAACCTGTACCACATCAAGTCTTTCACTTTTTCCAAGTCCTGTTAATTCATGGCCACAACACATAGCCAGTCCTGCCACAGACAAATATTCCTTATAATCTTTAGAAAATGATAATCCTAAAGACTCCTCTGCTTCTTGAATTTTTAAATCTGAAACTCCTGAACCTATTATGAGATCTTCTTTGGAATTAAGTGCATCTATTATTTTCATAAAACCTCCTATAAAAGGCTTTCTACATACTTCTGCCAAAACTCTTTTCTGATAGTATCAAATGCCGGTCTATCTATTTCTGATTCTTTTCCAAATAGATTAAGAATTACTGAATTACCTTGATGCTCTGTCTCGGTCAAGATTGCTAATGTACCGTTTGAATCTTGATTTATATGATGTAGCTGATATGCTTTTCCTGTCGCCGGATTCAATGGTGCGTAACCCTTTTGCATACGAATAAGATTCGTTACTTTTTCCCCTGAAGGAAGCTCGCTAACATACTCTAAATCTATGTTTCTTACAAGTGCAAGCTTACCGTTAATCATCTTTGTATATAGTCCAGCATCTTTATACACCGTATACTCTTCATATGACTTAAATTGCTTAATAAGTTCTAATGGGAATCCTGATTCTTTCTGGATTTTTGCAGCTCTATTCATAGTTAATCCATTTAGAGTTGCACCTTTTAATGCTATGACTTCTTTTCCGCCACCATAAATTACTCCAGAAATTGCTCCCCACTTATATCCTTCACCGCTAGCTTCAACTCCCGCTTTAATTGCTTGATCAAAGCTCTCTGTTTCATACCCCTTAGCAATTGCTGCAGCAGCAAAACCAAGTGCTCCGGATTCCAATGCAAATATTGTTCCAGTTGTCGCGGATGCTGCAAAAATAACATTAATAGCAGGAGCTGCAGGCGCTGATACTAATGATATTGTGACACAGACAAGAATTACTCCAGTGCCAATCATTACGTCTTCCATTGCTTTTACATATACATCATCATCAATAGTTTCCATTGGAACAACAACCGTTTGCCCATCTTCACCTAATGTGAAAACATATCTAGTTCCATGGAACTGTTCCTCAAGTTCTGCTGATGTATACCCAAAATACATATTTGATTGAGAGTTCAACGCCAAAGCCTCAATATATTCCTTTGGATAGTAAACAGCCTTTACATTCTCAACAAAATAGTCATCGCTATTGAGCTGACCAACTAATTCCTCATATACACTATCTTCTACGTATCCAAGAAGATTTTCATCGTCCAGCCCTTTTACTGTAAAATCTAACCCTTCATTTTTAGAATTCTCAACCTCAACATCACTTTCAGTTAAAGATTCTTTAGATTCTGTTTCAACAACTTCCTTTTCAACATTTTTAGATTCTGTTTCTTTCTCTACTGTCTCTTTAATACCATTTATCACTGTACCATTATCTTGAGTTGAGCATGCTGTTAGTAGCAATGTAAAAGCAAGAATAATCGCTAATATTTTCTTCATTGCTTTTCATCCTCCTCTTTTTTTGCAGCCTTTACAGATGACTTTTTTAGAACCACTCCTACTAGTGCAATGCAAATAACAACCAAAACAGAAATTACAGCAAGATAATTGATAGCATTACTATCATCTTTACTTAAGCGTTTTTCAGAATTGCCTGTCTTAGTAGGCTTAATATTGGTTGAAGAACTTTGATTAGACGCTTCATTCAATTCTGATTTGCTACTATCCTTGGATTCTTCTACAATAGGTTCTTCTGTAACTATTTTTTCTTCAGCTAATTCAACTTCTTCCTTACCTACAACTGGTTCAGGATCAATAATCTGACCTTCCACATCTATATAGGAACCAGTTGCAAGCTTCTCGTTTATCTCAGCGATAGTCAAACCTGTAGTCATATGTACTTTCATTATATCTGTATTTCCTACATAAACAGTTTTTTGGGTTTTATCTCCAGTTGCCGGATTTTCAATATTAACCGTGTATATTCCTTCGTCCGTATACTTACGTCCATCTGTTGCAACCCCGGTAAATTTATTATCCGATACAATTCCATCTGCGCTATCACTCAGTACATCTCTCTTAATAGATATATTAAGGTACTGTGAATTTGCTACATCAATATAAAAGCCATGTTCTGCAATATTTGCGTTTGTTATGAACTGATTTGTGTCTACATCCCTTAGAAAGGCAGAAATATCACCATTTCTGACCTTAAATCTGAAAAAGATTCTATATGTAAAAGTCTTAGTAGTAGTGGTTCCAAATACAAAAGGTTTGTCATAATGAAGCTGATAATCAAGAGCCACTTCATAGTCGCCCTCTTCAAAAAGATCTACTCTTGTATTTGCTCCTACTATTGCAGAAGCTTCTAAATAGTTAGTATAAATCTCTCTTTCTTTCTGATTATGTTTGTTTGTCTTACGGACAATAAGAGTTCCTCTTCCAAAGTTGTCAATCGTAGGCGTTCCAAAATAGATGTCTGAACCTGAAGAAATATCAATTACTTTGACATCAGTTCTTCCATTACATTTATCCAATTCTTGCTCAAGATTAAACCATAGGGCGGCTCTATCACCTGGAACTTTTAAAAATACAGGAACATCACCATCCATACGATAATCTGTATATCCACTTACGTAGAATTTACCTACAAACCAGTCATTATGAGGATCATCACTTTTGATAAGTATTGGGTTTTCAAAACCGTCTTGATCATCTACCCTATATACTGTGCCAAACTCGTATGCATTCTTTGTATTAAGACTTTCAGTCTGGCTTACAGACGAATCATATGCATAGAACTGATATATTTCTAAGCATTCTTTCTTCTCTGTATTTGTCTTATCCCAAAATAGAATTTTAGAGGGATCTATCTCTCGCTCCAACTCATAAGCAACGATTATCCTATAGTAACAACCGTTTGTAAGCTGGACATTGGTAGTTTCATAAAATGTGTCCTGCTTTTCACCATTAACTTCTTTGCTATTAATATTGTTCAAATTACTATAAAAATCGGTTTCAATGGTAGCGTTAATCCAAGTTTTGCCGTCCTTTGATATTTGAACAATTATTGCTCCTGAGTTAATGTTATCAGAGAGCTCTGTTGCATCTACTGTTTTGGACTTAGCAGAAATTATATGCCATTCCCTTGCGTTCTCATCAGAAAGAAAATTTGATGCATACGAAGAATCTACCATCACCTTTAAATTTCCAGACTTAATTGCATAACTTATAAATCCATTTTTCGTTGATGTAGATGCTATCTCTCCAAACAAGTAGAATCTGGTTGCTGCTCCAACTTCATTATTGGAACTTTCAATTACGTAATTGTCATCTTCACTAAGTTCATATGTCTTTCCTGCTAACTCCTCTTTCTTTTCAGCAGCTTTTGCAGTACCCCCACCATGCATTACTGAGCCAAGAATTATAGCTAATGGTAGAACAATCGCAACACACTTCTTCATAGGTTACGTTCTCCTTAAATAATATTTCTGTATATCCAATCTCGTTTACGGCAATTACGCCTCAACGTAGGTATTTAATTCTCAGCTCAGCGATTTGCACCTTTATCTGATTCAAATCTACCAATCTCGCTCTTATCAAGGCCATTAAGTAGTTTGCATATGGCTTTGTCTTTTCATCACACAAAATAATAAGTTTCTTCACTTTAGTATCATCAAACATATCCATCTGTCCTCATTTCTTATAAATACATATTTTTTCTGTTTTGTTATTGATTTCACAGTTCAGATTATACGCCTCTTGATACTACAAGTCCAATTATTTGAACACGTTTTTCAGTTTTTTTAATTGTATTTTTTCTTTTATCAAAATATTCTGTTTATCCAAACTACATACTTCATAAAAGGTGCAAAACAAGCAGCATCCATGACATTTTTTCTTTCTGCTTAAATATATCCAATACCAGAAACGCTTTCTCATATTGTACCTCTGCATTAGCTTAGAATATTGTAAGTGATAGTAACAACATCGGTTAGTTCAAGAACATCCGGTTCAATATCCAGATTATCTTCTGTATAGCAAATCGCCTGTTCACATATGGTTTCTCTGCTGTATTTGACCGATTCATGAAAAACCTTATTTTCTTCCCATGAGTAGTTTATTGATTGTACTTTTCCAATTTCAACTCCGGAAGCTCTTGCTATAAGTTGTGCTTTATTTCTGGAATCCATAACAGCTTTCTCTAACAGATTGTTTTTAGCCTGTTCCATATCTCCAATCATGTAATGAATAGAAAAGTCGAGGCATACAGGGCAAATTGTAAACAGCGATACCATTCTTGATAATCTCTTCCCATCTATTGGAAATTCTATCTTCATAAAGTGACAGCACTTAAATCCTACAAATTTCTTCTTCACAAGATCATGATCTTTATAGGTGTCATATTCAAGATCTACTAAATATTTCGTTGTTATAATATCTTTCTTTTCAAATCCTTCTGATTTAAGAACCTCTCTTAGCATATTCAACGATTTCGTTGATGCCTCCATCGTTTCTTCATATGTGTCTCTAATGGTTTCCATCAGTAGGTTTACACAGATTGTATCTGGTGGTATGGATAGTTTTGCTTTCCCCGTTACAGTTATCGTCTCACTCATATGGATTACCTTTCTTATGATATAAAAAATAATGGATAAAGAAGTGGATGTGTTCTCCTCTTCTTTACCCATTATCTTCTTTTGCCTGTCCAATAAACATACCAGCATTAAAATTTTAATCTCCATCAGCGTGTCCGTCAGCGCGTAGAGTGAATTTCAAAATTCTACCTTTTGGTTTACATAACTATTATGACTTGAAGTTAGTGTTGCACAACCTTTTCTTGTATCTTATGATGATTTTGGTTATCTGTCCCCAAGAAAGGAGTCCCT
>JAQUVD010000040.1 GCA_028693555.1 Hespellia sp. | reverse complement strand
GATATTGATGCTTTCCGCAGGAGGAATTACTGCTATCGGCATCACAGAGAAAAAACGCAAATCCAATTCGGAACAATAATATTATAAGCAGAAAGCGCTTTCCACTGCAAAAAGTGGGAAGCGCTTTCTCTTATTTTACGGAGTATAAAGCAGTGATGTCTTACAGATATTCTCTCTTTTCTAAAATGTTCAGGATATTACGTCCTTCCTGCACACCGTCGATGATACGTCTTGCGCGTACACTGTCACCGATGTTATAGATTTCCACATCTTTTGGATCAAAGGTTTCTTTTAATGCGTCAAGAATTGGAGCGTTGGCTCTCATACCGAGACATACGAAACCGAGGTCGAAGTGCATTTCCTCTTCCGTGCCATCCGGATTCTTTACGAGGAAGTTGTCATCACGAACTTCAAGGAGTGCAGTGGATGGCCTCTGATCTACATTATATTTCTTCATCAGTGTCGCAGTGGATACTTTCGATACAGGGTCTAAGTCTTTACCAATTTGCGGCATCATTTCCACGATGCTGACATCGGCTCTGCGTGGTGCGAAGAATTCGACTACGTCAAGACCTACAGCACCGCCACCGATTACTACAATTTTCTTGCCAGTCATATCTTCCGGGTAATTTGTAATATTGTCAATCATATCCTGGATAGATGCGACTTTTGAATTCTCTTTTGCCATTGCATCGTGTAAGCCCTTGATTGGTGGAAGGAGTGGGTTCGAACCAGTTGCATTAACAACAATATCCGGCTTGAAGCCTTTTACCAGTTCAATGTGTGCCTCGGTGTTTGTAAAGATAAATAAGTTCTTTAAGTTCTGAGCTCTGTGAATCAGGTAATCAGGGAAATCATATAATCGTTTTTTATCCGGAATCTTGGAAATCTCAGCGGCAAGTCCTCCGAGATGATCTGCCTTTTCCACTAAGAATGTGGTACATCCGACTTCTGCGGCTGTACAGGCTGCTTCCATACCTGCGGTTCCACCGCCGATTACAACAACGTTACATGGCTTGTTAATGCGATTTTTCTTGTAATCGCCACCCTCGTTAACGGCAGGGTTGATGGTACATCTGATTGGGCGGTTAACGCCGATACGGTTACCGGCACAGCCTACGTTACAAGAGATACATTTGCGAATGATATCCTCATGTCCTAATTCTACTTTGTTCACCCAGTCAGGATCGGCAATCAGTCCACGTCCCATACCAATCAGGTCAGCGTCACCGCGATCTAAAATGTCTTCTGCAATTTGAGGATTGCGAATATTACCCATTGTGATACATGGTTTGTTAAATTTGTCTTTGACTGCTTTTGCCATATAAGAACGCCATCCATCAGCTAAGTAGTTGGCATCAATCTGGAACTGAATGGAACTGTTGAGCCCGGCAGATACATCAAAGATATCAGCTTCATCCTGAAAATAAGATAACAGCTCCAAGGTATCTTCCAATGTATTTCCGCCCTCTACAAATTCATCAGCAGAAAGGCGCATCAGAATCGGGAACATCGGTCCGACCTGTTTTCGGACTTCCTGCAGGACCATCTTGGCAAATCTTGCTCTGTTTTCAGGTGAGCCGCCAAATTCATCGGTACGATTGTTGGTGGTAGGTGACAGGAACTGGCTGATTAAGTAACTGTGTCCACAGTGAATTTCGACAGCGTCAAAGCCTGCTACCTGTGCACGTTTTGCAGCTTCGCCATATTTTACGGCAATGCATTCGATTTCTTCTTTGGTTAAGGGTCTTGGAATTTCACCGTTTATCTTGGAAGGAATGTTAGAAGCAGACACCGGCTGCATTCCGATACGTGAAGTCATGGCAGAAGCACCTGCATGGTTAATCTGGATAGCGATGCAGGAACCGTGCTTGTGGACAGATTCACATAATTTGAATAAACGCGGAATGTAATTATCGTGGTCGATACGGATCTGTGTTGTTCCGTTGGAACCCTGTGGGGAATCCACGCTTGCGTTCTCGACGATAATCAGTCCGGTACCACCCTTGGCACGCTGCTCATAGTACTGAATATGTAAGAAACTCATCTCACCGCTCTGTTCACCGAAGTTTGTTCCCATTGGCATCATACAGACACGATTTTTGATCGTCATGTTCTTTACGGTCAGTGGTTTGAAAATGTTTGGATACTTGCTCATTACTTCTTACCTCCATAATTGAAATACGTTCATTGTGTTAATTCTTTAACAACATCTTAATGATTTCATTATATACGATGGTAAATGATTTAACAAATTGATAATTTAGTTTATTTTAATAGATAATATCTATAGATGGAAAATTATTATGAGAGCATATCAGAAAATTATTTTTTGTAAATTTAACAAAGAGCAAACCTGAATCTTACAAGTGTATGATAAATTGAGAAAGCAAAAGTTTACAATGAGGAAGGGAAGGGTATCACAATGAGAAAGTTTAGAAAAGGGTGTGCAGGAATGATTAGCCTTTTTATGGCTGCTACATTGGCAGTCACACCGGTACAGAGCATCTATGCTTCGGAATATGAAACGGAATATGCAGCCGAAGAACTGAGTTTGACCAATACGGTTTTTATTAATGAGATAGAATCGTGTGATCCGAATAAAGGGAATGACTGGATTGAAATCATGAACACAGGAGAGACTGATGTGGATATCAGCGGCTGGTTTGTGTCGGATTCCAAAGGTTTGGAAAACTTAACAGACGGATCTACCCAGCAGATTGCTGAGAATACAGTAATAGCGGCAGGTGCAGTTATGGTACTTGAGGAGAACGTTGATTTTAATTTTGGATTAGGAAAAGAAGATACAGCAGGTTTATATGATGGAAACAGCCAGCTTTTGGATTCTTATGCATGGACCGGCCATGCGAATGGAACATACGCACGAGTTCCGGATGGAACAGGGGCATTTGTTGATCAGGAAGCAACAAAAGGTCAGCTTAACAGCACAACAGGAGGAGCTGGCGAAGGTGGTGGAAATACCGGTGAAGGCGGAGAAAATACCGGAACTGGGAAACTGGTGATTAACGAAATTAATTCCGCACCGGATGACTGGGTGGAACTTATGAATGCCGGAACAGCGGATCTGGATGTATCCGGATATGAAATAAGAGATAATTCAGATGATCACCGTTTTAAAATTGCAGCCGGAACAACCGTAAAGGCAGGAGAATTACTTCTGATCAAAGACACCACGGCCGGGGATGTATATGATAATACAAGTCAGACCTATTTGTCCGGTGACTTTCAGGGAGCAATCGGAATCGGTTCCGGTGATTCCATCAGAATTTATGATGCACAAGGTGTGCCTCTGGACGAATACACATGGACCGAGCATGCAAGCTATAATGGGCAGGATTCGGAAGCGTCCTATGGCCGCTATCCGGATGGAACAGGGGAATTTGTGGTGATGCCTGAGACACCTGGTTTAGCAAATGCGCTGCATCCATCACAGGTTGTTATCAATGAAATAGAATCTGACGGAGATACAACAGACTGGGTGGAAATATACAATAAAGGAACGACCGCAGTAGACATTTCCGGCTGGTATCTCTATGATAATGATCCGGTTGGACATGCAGCTGATATTACACCGGTAGCGGAAGGAACAACACTGGAGCCAGGAGCATGTTATGTTTTGGATCAGAATGTTCATTTCACATTTGGACTTGGAAAGGGCGATTCAGTCACGGTATATAATAAGAATAAGGCTTCGGTCGATACATATTCATGGGAGAGTCATGCGGCAGGCGTTTACGCACGTATTCCGGATGGGACAGGAGCGTTTGTAGATTTTCCTACTTCAACAAAGGGCGCAGTAAATATTGTTGTAAATAAAGTGGTATTAAATGAGATTCAGTCGAGTGACCCAAATAATGATCCGGATTGGATCGAGCTTGCAAACCCGACAGAGGAAGCACTGGATATATCTGGAATTATCGTAAAAGACAGTGAAGATAAAAATGCATATACAATTCCGGCAAATACAATTATTCCGGCAAACGGTTTCTTCGTGATTTCACAGGATGAGTTTCTATTTGGTCTGGGAAAGGCTGATGCGGTTCGAATTTTTGATGGAGATACTATGATTGCAAGCACATCATGGACGGAGCACAAGAGTCCTTCATGGGGATTATATCCGGATGTGAACGGAAAGGAATATCGAAATACACTCGAAGCTACAAAAGGAGCTGCAAATAAATTTGCCGGGATTCCGGATGTGGTTGAATGGAGCGGGAGCAATGATGTCACCGTATCGGACCTAAACTTCCTTGAGGATTCGTCAGGTCTTGATTTCTTTCATGGACAGCTCTATGCAATTGATAATGGAACCGGAAAATTCTGGATCATGGATGTAGCAACGGACGGAACAATGAAATTTGCAAATGGATTTGAAGACGGCAAACGGATTCGTTTCCAAAAGGATGCAGGAAACTTGAAGGCAGCAGGCCCGGACACAGAGGGAATCTGTGTGGATGGAGCCGGTATGGTATATGCAGCGTCAGAACGTGACAATAGTGCCAAAGGTGTTAATTTCAATGAGATACTTATGGTAGATCCAAGCGCAGCAGGGCCGGATCTGGTTGCGTTAAATGAGTGGAATCTTACGGATTCACTTCCAGCGGTTGCTGCTAATATGGGGATAGAAGCGGTTGAATGGGTTTCAAATTCAGAAATCACAGGAAAAATCATGGATAAGAATACCAATGCAGCATTTGATATGGCGAATTATCCGAATGCGGTTTCAAATGGCGTGTTTTTTGTGGCACTGGAAGATAATGGACATGTGTATGCGTATGTTTTAAACAATGATGAAACCTGTGTACAGATTGCGGACATTGATGGAAAACTTGGCGGTGCAATGGGACTTGATTATGATACATATGAGCATGTATTGTGGATTGCATCGGATAATGGATATGGAAATAGATCGGCGGTAGTAACATTTAATGGAACAAATGATCCGGCGATTAAACACGTAAATCCGCCTTCAGGCATGGATGTCACAGCAAATAATGAGGGATTTGCGATTGCCGATGCGGAATATACAGTAAATGGACTCAGACCGGTATATCATTTCAACGATGGTGTTGCAACCGGGGCACTGACAATCAGTTGGATGAGCTGTGATTATAAGGTATCAGGCGGCACAGGAGGAAATAACGGAAGTAATGGAAGTAACGGAAACAGTGGAAATAGTGGAGGCAATGGTGATAACAATAGTGGCAAGACAACTGCCAATCAAGTGAGCACTCCAAAAACAGGAGATGAGAGCAGCAATGGCATTGTGTGGGCAATCATAGTGATGGCGCTGTCTGCAGGCGTAGTAATGGTATTACTGAAGAAGAGAAGATTTCGATAGTTAGATAATGTGAATTGAAGAAAGCTGTTATGGGTGGTAAACTACCTATAACAGCTTTTTTTGATGGAGGAGAAAAAAATGAAAAAGAAATTGTTGATCAGTGGCGTAATCGCCCTCGTTGCCATTTGTGGCATTCTTTTTTACGTATTGTCCTGCTATCAGAACACTTCTACAGAACGCCTGCAGGACAAATATGATTCAAATATAGAGCAGATGCACAGCACGGTGGATAAGGATCAGGACGGCACGGATGATCAGGTGGACATTTTGGAAGGTGCGCTTAACTATATTGCTTCGAAACCAAAATATAAGAGCCGGTATTATCAGTCTGGTTATCCGGATGATCAATATGGGGTTTGTACAGATGTAGTGGCAAATGCGCTGAAAAGTGCGGGATATGATGTGATGGAATTAATACAGGAAGATATCCAGCGAAGTCCCGGGGATTATGACATCGACGAGCCGGATATTCGTATTGATTTCAGACGAGTGAGCAATCTAAAAATCTTTTTTTCACATACTGCAATAAGTCTTACTACAGATATTTCCGATGTGGAAGAATGGCAGGGGGGTGATATTGTGATATTTAAAAACCATATTGGAATTGTTTCGGATCGAAGAAATGAAAATGGAGTTTCCTACGTGATTCATCATAATGATCCGTACCAGACGGCATATGAACAGAACATTCTAGAAACAAGGGATGATATAGTTGGTCATTATAGAATAGAATAAATAAAAAGGTCTATTATGAATGCGTATACACAGGGAACAATATTTTGTGATATTTTAGTAAAAGGAGAGCCTGCTGCGATAGCAGAAATCAAAGGAAATGCGGATTATCCGAAGCTTTCAGGCACGGTGAAGTTTTTTGATACACCATATGATGGCATATTGGTGGAGGCTGAGATCTATGGTTTGCCCAACCGAAAAGAGAACGGAGGCAGTCAGTTCTACGCGATGCATATCCATGAAAAGGGAGACTGCTCTGGAGCGTTTGAGAACACGGGTGCGCATTATTCAAAAACTGCAATGCCACATCCGTTTCACAGTGGTGATCTTGTTCCCCTGCTTGGAAATCAGGGGTATGCATGGACAGCATTTTACGATAGAAGAATCATGGTGTCGGAGATCATAGGACGCTCCGTTATCATCCATGAAAATGCGGATGATTTTACGACCCAGCCATCGGGAAATGCGGGAAAGAAAATAGGGTGCGGGGTAATCGTACAAGTATAAATAATCGTGTTTGATGAAAGCTGTTATAGATGACAAAATATCTATAACAGCTTTTTGAGATGTGTTTATTTAATGACATAAACATGGAATTTTAGGATGAAAAAGATACGTTATAAAATCAGATTGACTATATAGGATATATACTATATAGTGAAAGAAAAGGCTATAAGAAAGGGAGAAAGTATATGCCTGTCATATCACGGTTTAATGGAAGTGTTATAAAAATGTATTTGAGACAAATAGAACAAAATTCGCCACACGTTCATTCAATATTATAGAACAGACCTGTTATTAATGTGGAAAACTCAACAATATAAAACATTAACCCCAGTGGTATGATTCAGATGAGGAGGCGTATAGAATGTCACATCGTATTCAGGAAGTAAATGTAAAAGACAATTATATTATTGAAAACAATGCTGACGCATTCTCGTTACTTTAGTTGTGAGTTAGTCAGCATAAAATAATTATGTGCCTTTCGGTACTTGAGAATTCTATTCATTTTACGTTATCTGTCTTCGAATTGCTGTTCATTCACGATCTTTCACGAATTGATTTCGAACTATTTTATACAACATGAAGCAGAACGTACATTCGAAAACACCTTGATTTATATGCTTACATATGGTATTATATGTATATGGAAAAAACATTTGATTTAAACAATGTTTCAAAACTTACGTATGGTCGTGGGTATGTCTACTCCTTACAATACCATATTGTCTGGTGTACAAAATATCGTAAACCAATTATTAAAGATGGAATAGCACAGGAGTGTAAAGACTTGCTTCAGCTTATTGCAGAGCAGTATGCATTTCGGATAGTGGCAATGGAGGTCATGCCGGATCATATCCATCTTTTACTAGATTGTAGACCACAGTTTTTGATTTCAGATATGATCAAGATCATGAAAGGAAATTTGGCAAGAAGACTTTTTCTTGATCACCCGGAACTGAAATCAAGTTTGTGGGGCGGACATCTCTGGAATCCGAGTTACTGTGCCGTCACGGTAAGTGACCGAAGTTTTGAGCAGGTGAAGCATTACATTGAGAGTCAGAAAAAGAAGTAGGAGTGAGGTCTGTGAACAGAGCATTTTTGTATCGCATTTATCCGACAAAGGAACAGGAACAGAAGTTATGGAATACATTTGGCTGTTGTCGTTTTGTATATAATCATTATCTTTCCCAGCAGAAAGAGCGATATGAAAAAGGGCAGAAGCATCTGAGCCGAACGGATTGCAATAACGATTGTAATCGTATACTGAAAAAGGATTATCCATGGTTAAGGGAAGTGGATAAATTTGCGTTGACGAATGCAATCTATGCGTTGGATGCAGGATATCAAAGATTCTTCAAAAAACAGGGAGGTTATCCAAGATTTAAGAGCAGGCATCGCAGCCGGACATCTTATACAACGAATTTTACAAACGGAAACATTAAGATATTCGAAGATATGATTCAGCTCCCAAAGTTGGGAAAAGTGCGGGCTGTTATTCACCGAAAGGCAGACACCTTATGGAACATCAAGCAGGCAACAATTGTGATGGAACGTGATGGCAGTTTCTATGTGTCAGTTCTGTATGCTTATGAAGCAGAGATAATTCCAATAGGAGTATGTTATAACAAGGTGTTAGGACTTGATTATAAGTCGGATGGTCTTTATATGGATTCAGAAGGAAAGTGTGCGCATATGCCGCATTTTTACCGTATGAATCAGAAAAAGTTAGCAAAAGCCCAGTGGAAACAGAAGCACAAAGTCATCGGTTCTAAGAATTATGAGAAACAGAAACATAAGATAGCCAAAATCCATCGGAAATCAGCAAACCAGAGAAAGGACTTCCTGCATAAGCAGTCAACCGAGATAGCCAATCGGTATGATATGGTGTGCATCGAAGATCTGAATATGCGCAGTATGTCTAATCAAGGCTTTAGGAATGGAAAGGCTACATTAGATAATGGGTATGGGATGTTCACATCCATGCTGGCGTATAAACTTGCAGATCGCGGAAAACAGCTGATGGTTGTTGATAAATGGTATCCATCATCCAAAACTTGCAGCCGATGTGGGAGCGTGAAGGAAATATCATTGGAACAGAGACGATATATCTGTGAGTGTGGAATGAACCTGGATCGAGACTTAAACGCAGCGATCAACATTAGAAACAAAGGGTATGAGATGTACTGTCAAATGGCAGCATAATAAAAAATATTACTTATAAAGGAAACAAAAAACTGTAGGGCAGGAACTGTCCAAACAGTATAATCTACGCCTGTGGAGTAAGCATAAGACCAGCATTTTTTTGTGGCGATTTACGCCGAAACAGGAAGCACGTGACTTCAGTCATGTGAGGGTTCACGCAATTTTCTATAATGGTGAGATAAAGCAATATGATATGAAACAATTATTTGTTGTTTTTCCACAGTTTGAAAAATTTCAGTCAATACCGGAGTTGTTTGAGCGAGCAACCGTAGACACAGGTGGCTACGGAGTTTCATGGGATGATGAATTAGATCTTGATGCTGAGACAATATGGGAAGACGGAATTCTTATTGAGGTGCAGAAGAGTTCGGACGTAAATCATGTGCTTGCTTATCATCTATCACTTGCAAGAGAAAATGCACATATGACACAGAAAGAACTATCGGAAAAGACAGGAATCTATCAGGCCGATATCAGCAAAATCGAACGTGGTTTGGGAAATCCATCATTATTAACTTTACAAAGGATTGCGAATGGATTAGGATTGGAGTTACAGATTGCTTTTGCTGCCCGAAAAGAGGAAAGCAAGAGTGTCTGATGCTGACACAGCAGATAGATTTTGTTATGAGAAATAAAGGCGAAAAATAGTGAAAAGCATTATTGTGGCATATCACGATAATGCTTTTTTCAATTTGAGCTTTCATCTTGTATAATCAGTTAACTAATTAGTACAACAATTTGGTATAATGAAAAAAAGATAAATATTTGTTTTGAAAGTGAGGTGATAATTTGGTGGAAGATATTAGAATTGCAATATGTGATGATGAGAAGATTGCTAGAGAGCACTTGAAACGAATGGTAGAGAATATTTTAATACAAAAAGAACTTGCAGGTGATATTACATCGTATTGTTCTGGCGTTGAATTAATTAATTCAGATTTGTCGTTTGATATTTTGTTTTTGGATATAGAGATGCCGGATTTAGATGGAATTGATATAGGAAAAATTTTATGTGATAGAAATTCCAAATGTAAAATTGTTATGGCGACTGGTCGCGTGGAACGATTTAAAGAGGCATTTATGATTGAGGCATATCGTTTCGTTACAAAACCTTTTGATGAGTTAGAAATAGAAGAAGTGATTGAAACGTATTTGATACAACAGATAGGGTTATCAAAGATTGTCGTGTATGATAAAAGAATAAAGTATCAATTCGTGCAGAAACAAATTGAGTATGTAAGAGCATATAATGGATATTCGGAATTATTGATTCAAGATAACGTTTATCGAGTAGAAGAATCTTTGAATAGTCTTGAACAAAGTTTAGATTCCCGGTGCTTTGTAAGAGTGAACAAGGAATATTGTGTTAATCTTTTTTTTGTTTCTGATTATCATCTTGGGAAACTTTATATTGAGGGGAAGGAGCTATTGGTATCAAGGCGAAGAAAAAAAGCATTTGAAAAAAAAATTATGGAATTTGGTATCAATTATCGGTAAAGAAATGGAAATCATTTTTGTGGTTTTGTTTATTGTAGAATTTTTCAAGTACTACCTCGGAATAAAAATTTTCTTTGAAATCAATTTAAAGAATAAAATTCTGATAGGAGGTTTTTTGATTGGATATATTGCCTTTATTAGTATATGTGATTGGAATACAATAGAAAAACGATTGCTTATGTATGGGGTGCTTATGTTGCTGCTTATGCTTGTCAGTGAGGCTAAAAGGATCACTCTGATGGCAGCTTTTTTTGTGATAACAAGTTTAGATGAGATTGCAGATGGGATATTGGAGGGGGTGAATGACTACTGGATTCATAGTTCTCTGATAAGAGAAAACGTGGCACTGACTAGTAGTTTAATTATACTGATAATAATTGTGTTTGTTTATATATGTAAAAATCTTGAATGGTTTGGGAGGAAAACTAGACTATATCTATGGACAAAAAAACACATGGAGTTTTTAGTTATTCTTGTAGCCTTACAACTTGTGTTCACAATTTGTAGTTTAAATTATGTTAAGACATATATAGCAAATTTAAAATTTAATTTCTTTGCCACATTTTTAAGTGTTACAGCTCTTTTATGTATTGTTTTTCTTATTCCTTTTGTATTGCACATGAAAAATCTTAATAAAAGATTGGAAGAAGTGATAGCAATTGAACAAAGAATGAAAAGGTTACAAAAGGATTATTATGAAACATTGCTTAGCAGGGATAAGGATATACAAAAATACAGACATGATTTAAATGGACATTTAATATGTTTGTTTGAATTGGCAAAAGAAGATCAAGCCCATCAAGTGTTGGCTTACATAGAAACATTACAGGAAAAACTTGTTTCGATTCAGAAAAAAAGTTATTGGATAGGAAATGATATTATCGATGTTTTATTGAATTATTATCTACCTTTATTGGTAGAAGATGTAAAGATACAGATCAGTGGTCAATGTAATCACAACATTGATATTTCTCAAACTGATTTGTGCATAATCTTCTTTAATCTGCTGCAAAATGCTGTTGAGGCGTTAAACAATATGGAGCACGAGACAACGAAATATTTGCAGATTTTGATAAACCAAGATTCGGCATTCTTCCACTGTCAAATTAAAAATACAATCAGAAATTCTATCAATTTAAGCAAGGATAGCATTGGAACAACGAAAAAAAATAAGGATATACATGGATTTGGAATTGAAAATGTTAAAGAAGCTGTCAAAAAAAATAATGGACTTTTCACATTGGAAATACAGAACGGATGGTTTATTTGCAAGCTAATGTTAAAAACTAAACCGATAAAAGAGAAAACTGACCGATAAAAGAGTTATGATTGAAAAAGATTGGAAATATCGTTATCCTTTGATTATACAAAAGGGGTGGACGATATGTTTTTCAATGATTCGGAAGTAACAATTATGGGATTTTGGAATGATTTATTGCATTGGTTATTTGATTGATGCTACTCTTCGAGATAATAAATGAAGTGTACTTACAATCAAATGTTAAATGAGAAAGGGGAACCTAAGATGAAGAAAACAAAAAACAAGATTTGGGGTATTGGGTTAGCTGTTGTATTAGCGGTTACTTGCTTTGTATTACCAACGAATGCTGAAGAAATAGTAGACGAGACAGTAACAGAAATTGAATTTACTGATTTAGACAAAAATCCATATCAAGAGTATAATGGAGTTAATCGTGCGGGCGAGGAATACAAGGTAGTTATCGAAGAAATACCTAGTAAGATTCGCGCATCAACTTCAACATGGAAAATTTCGTATACGAGTGGAGTTGTAAATTGCCATTTTTATATGAATGTATCATCTAATCAATGCACAAAAGTGTATGATAAGAGTATTATGTGTATTGGATGTACGTATTCAAATGCAAGCCTTTACTATGGAACATCTTATGGAAAACTTGCATTTAATGTTTCTTCATATCTAAATATTATTAACTTTACTGGTTGGCTAAAAGGAACTTGTACAGGTTCTGCAAATGATGTTATAGTGACATGGAATTTTTAGGAGCAGATATGGGCGAAAATGTGGGCGTAATTGCTGTGTATTTGGTTATAATAGTAATTATTATAAGCGTATATGCAATTATACATTTTAAGAAAAAATAATTGATGACTACTAGAGTAAAGAGAATATCATATAAAAAGAACGATGTATATCAACTTATTTAGATATAATTTAAGTTGATATACGTCGTTCTTTTGAGGTGTTTTAGATTTCTATCGGTCAAAGAATTTCTTCTTTACAATCTCCACAGGCATATCCTGTCCGGTCCAGATCTTAAATGAGGCAGCGCCCTGATACAGAAGCATATACAGACCGTTGGCGGTTCTACACCCCGCTTCTCTTGCGAGACGAAGCAGTTTTGTCTCTTCCGGATTGTAGATGACATCGAATACCATCAGATCCGGGCGGAGCACAGAAGTATCGGTGATAATGCAGGCATCTACATTTGGAGCCATGCCGACAGAAGTACCGTTTGTCAAAATGTCACTGCTATGAATCTCTCTGTTTAAAACGGAAGGATCTTCATAATCATAGAGAGAAACTTTGCAATTCGTCTCTTTATTCAGTGTATCTACTAAATGCTGTGCACGATCCCAGAATGCATCGTGTACGTTGAAAACCGAAATCTCAGTCAGGCCATCTAAAGCGGCCTGAATCAAAATCGCACTTGCAGCGCCTCCGGCACCGAGAAGCGTCATCTTCTTTCCGATAATATCAAAGCCACTTGCTTTGCAGGCATCCATAAATCCGGTTCCATCCGTCGTGTATCCGATAAATTTACCATTGTCGTTCTTAACTGTGTTCACTGCACCACCAATACGGGCGGCATCGGAAAGTTCATCGCAGAGCTCACACATTAAATTCTTATCTGGCATTGTTAAATTAAAACCAAGTACATTCATCTTCCGAAGTCCTTTCACGACTTCCGGAAGCGTATCTGTACCGACATCGAATGCGAGGTAGGTGCAGTCGATATCCAATTGGTTGAAAGCTTCATTGTGCATAGCGGGTGAAATGCTATGAGCGGCAGGCTGCCCTAAAAGGCAGGCAAGCTGTGTATGTCCTGTAATATTATTTGACATGGTCGTAATCTCCTTTTGGTCTAAAAATCATACGCTATCATTGTGTCTTTAATCAATATGTTTTTTCATTATATATGGAAAATGACGATAAGTCAACACTTTAAAGTGGTAAAATCTAAAAGCGTATGATGTATTTTCTTAAAAGTGGGAATTCTAACAGTAGGAAATATAAAAATATAATAGGAACAGATTCCGTTTATACTAAAGATGGAAAATAAAATGGAATACATTCCATAATTAATTGATTTTTGAAAAAAAATGGATTATACTAAACCAAAGGAGGCGAAATCGATGAAACAATTAAAAAGACAGGAATATCTGAATTGGCTGATAAAATGGAAGGACAAACAAATCATTAAAGTAGTAACCGGTGTACGAAGATGTGGCAAATCTACTATTTTTGAGATTTTTCAGAATTATCTGCTGGAAAATGGAGTCTCAAAAGAGCAGATTATAACAATCAATTTTGAAAATTTAGATTTTGAAGAGTTACAGGACTATAAGTCTTTGTATCAGTATGTCAATAGACGGCTGCTTACAGATAAAAAAAATTATATATTTTTAGATGAAATTCAACATGTGCAGCAGTATGAGAAAGCAGTAGATAGTTTGTTTTTGAAAGATAATTGCGATGTTTATATCACAGGATCTAACGCATATTTTATGTCGGGAGAGCTTGCTACGCTCCTGACGGGCAGATACGTTGAACTTGCTATGATGTCGCTGTCATTTCGCGAATTCTGTTTCGCCCTTGATGATGAGAGGAAAGATTGGTCGTTAAATGAAAAGCTGAATGAATATATTTCCTGTGGTTCTTTTCCGTATGTATTAAAGTATGGATATGGGCAGCAAGAGGCGAAAGAGTATATGGAAGGAATCTACAATACAATTTTGCTGAATGATATTGTGAAAAGGCTTCGCATCGCAGATGTTAATATGCTAGAGTCGGTGACTCAATTCATGATGTATAATATAGGGAATAGAACCTCGCCGACTACGATTGCAAACACATTGACTTCGAATCATAAAAAAATAGATGTCAAAACGGTAAATCGCTATATTCGCGGATTGACTGACAGTCTGTTGTTCTATGAAGCACGCAGATATAACATTAAAGGTAAGATGTTTCTTTCAACGATTAACAAATATTACATCTGCGATATAGGAATGCGTAATATGAAAGTGAGAGGAAAAGAGAGTGATATTGGACATATACTTGAGAATCTCGTGTATTTGGAATTGAGACGACGTTATCATGAGGTTTATGTAGGTCAATTCGGCACAGATGGTGAAGTTGATTTTGTAGCAATGAAAAACGGAAATCCGACTTATTTTCAAGTTGCTCAGACAACTTTGGATGAAGAAGTGTTAAAGAGAGAACTTACACCACTACAGAGCATCGAGGACAATTATCCAAAGTATTTATTGACATTGGATGAAGCTTTTGGTGAGATGGATTATGAAGGCATCAAAAAGAGAAATGCATTAAAGTGGATGTTGGAAGAAGAATAGATTTAAATAGCGAATTGTAAAAAAGGCATCTCTTCGGAGGTGCTTTTTATATGTTTGCAAAAAGCATAGACTATCTCTATCAAAACGCCAAAAACTTCAATTGGATTTTATGAATCCAGCTTGTTATAATATTCACATAAGAGTTGTTAAAATATTAACAAAACGGACTCGAGAGAAGAAAAAGGAGAACAATATCATGGCAGAAAGAATTACAGGACATACCGAACTCATTGGCCTCATGGCTTACCCAATCAGACATTCCAGCTCACCGGCAATGCACAACGAAGCATTTGCTTATCTTGGGCTTGATTATGCGTATCTTGCATTTGAGGTAGACAATAGCACACTCGAAGATGCAATCAAAGGATTTCGTGCATTAAAGATGGTTGGTTCCAACGTGTCTATGCCGAACAAAACAGTGGTTGGTCAGTACCTCGACAAATTATCACCGGCTGCAGAGCTTTGTGGAGCGGTCAACACGATCGTAAATGAGGATGGAGTTTTAACTGGACATATTACAGACGGTATCGGATTTATGCAGTCATTAAAAGATAATGACATTGATGTCATCGGCAAGAAGATGACAATCTGCGGAGCAGGCGGGGCTGCAACTGCAATCGAAATTCAGGCGGCACTTGATGGCGTAAAAGAAATCTCAATCTTCAATGTCCACGACAAATTCTGGGACAATGCAGTTGAGACCGTGAAAAAGATTAACGAGAGAACAGAATGCAAAGCAGCACTTTATGATTTAGATGATAAAGATAAATTGAAAGAGGAAATGGATTCGTCATTCATTTTTGTAAATGGAACCGGTGTTGGGATGAAACCGCTGGAAGGGATGTCGGTTGTACCGGATCAATCATTCTTCCGTCCTGAATTGATTGTGGTAGATGTACCGTATGCACCACTTGAGACAAAAATGCGTACGATGGCAAAAGAAGCCGGATGTAAGACGATGAACGGTCTTGGTATGATGCTGTTTCAGGGGGCTGCAGCGTTTGAACTCTGGACAGGCAAACAGATGCCGATCGAGCACATGAAAGAAGTATTAAATATCAAATATGAGTAGTCAAAACAAAAGGGAACAGAGAGGAAATAAACACAATGAACAAAAAATATTTACCTAGTGCGATTATACTTTATTTAAACTATTTCATTCACGGTATCGGATGCTCGATCTTAAGTCAGCAGGTCGTAAAAGAGATGCTTGCCAAGCAGTGGGGAATGGCAGATGTGATGTCGGTAACAGCAATCGCAGCAGCACTTGGATTGGGACGCCTGATTTCACTTCCATTTGCAGGGCCGTTATCGGACAAACTGGGACGTCGTATTTCTGTAGTGATTGGATGCTTCTCATACGTGATCTTCTTCGTGGGAATCGCATTCTCACCAAATGTAATGGTTGCTTATGTCGCTGCAATCCTTGGTGGTATCGCGAACTCATTCCTTGATACAGCTACATATCCCGCAGTTGCAGAGATCATCAACAAATACACAGGTATTGCAACCATGGGAATTAAATTCTTCATCTCAGTTGCACAGCTATTGATGCCATTCTTCTTGGGATGTGTTGCAGGATCAGCGTTATCTTATTTAATGCTTCCGGTCATCGGTGGTATTGCGATTGCAATCCTTGGTGTGTTGGCGATTTTTGCTCCATTTCCAACAATCGCGGGGACGGGAAAGCAGGAATCCTTTATTTCAAACTTAAAAAATGCTCATTTCTCTATCGAGAGTGTTGCCCTTATTTTCATCGGTTTCACAAGTACTGCTACATTCCAGCTATGGCTTAATTGTGCGCAGACATTTGGAAAAGAAATTGCGGGTATCCCCTCTGAGAGCGTATCGGTTATGCAGACATACTACTCGGCAGGAACGATGGTGGCATTAGTTGTAACAAGTCTTTTGATTACAAAATTCAAACAGGTAAGATTCTTAGTGATTTATCCGGCAATCTCGGTAGTTATGTTAATCTTAGTGTACATGATCAAGACGCCAATGATCTGCTATGTAGGTGCCTTTGTAATTGGGTATGCAGCAGCTGGCGGAGTTCTTCAGATGGCAACAGCAACCGTAAATGATCTGTTTCCCAAAATCAAAGGAACAATCACAAGTCTTGTTATGATCGCATCAAGCTTATGCAATTACACAATCTTAAGCGCGGCGTCTAAGATGACAGCGACAGGTGTTATCATGATGAATCTTGTCATTACAATCATCGGAGTATTATTAGCATTATTCGTAAATGTAAGATATAATAAGCTATTAGCAAATGTAGATAATAAATAAAAGGAGACTCACTATGAACGTTGTAAAAATAAGAAATGTTGTATTAGGCGAAGGACGCCCTAAAATCTGTGTTCCAATCGTAGGTGTGACAAAAGAAGATATTATTACAGAAGCAAAGACATTTGACAGCATTCCGCTTGACATTGTAGAATGGCGTGTAGATTGGTTTGAGGGAGTATTTGAATTTGGCAAAGTGGAAGCAGTATTAAAAGAACTTCGCGCAGTACTTGGCGAGACTCCAATTCTCTTCACGTTCCGCACTTCAAAAGAGGGCGGAGAGAAAGCAATAGAAGCGAAGGATTATGCAGCACTAAATATTGCAGCTGCAAAGACAGGCTATGTAGACCTTGTGGATGTGGAAGCCTTTACAGGGGATGAGATTGTAAAAGAAATCATTGAAGCGGCACATGCAGCAGGCGTAAAGGTGGTAGCTTCGAATCATGATTTTGACAAGACACCTGACAAAGATGATATTGTGGGAAGACTTCGTAAAATGCAGGAGCTTGGGGCAGATGTTCCGAAGATTGCGGTTATGCCACAGAGTAAAAAGGATGTATTAACCCTATTAGCAGCAACAGAAGAGATGGCAACGGAATATGCGGACCGCCCAATTATCACGATGTCTATGGCAGGAACCGGTGTGATTAGCCGTCTTGCGGGGGAAGCATTTGGGTCTGCACTTACCTTCGGTGCAGCAACAAAAGCATCTGCACCCGGACAGATCGGGATAAATGAGCTGGAAACAGTTTTGGATATCATTCACAAAGCAATGTAAGATAAGACAAGGGGATGCAGAATGAAAATTTTGAAATGGCTGAATAAGAATTTTGAAGAAGTTGTTATGGTTGCGATTCTGGTGCTTATGACTGTGATTATGGGCGTGCAGGTCGCAGCGAGATATCTTTTTAATTATTCTTTGTCGTGGACAGAGGAGATTACACGCTATCTATTTGTGTGGGCAGGATTCTTAAGTGTCAGCTATTGTACCGTGAAATGCATCTCCATTAAGATTGAGCAGCTGGTTGCAAAGCTCTCTCCAAGAAAAAAAGCACTCGTAAAAGTAATGAATCATACATGCGAATTTATATTCTTTGCATATATGATTCCGTTTGCGTGGAAATATTTGCAGACCTCCATCGCAAGCGGTCAGACGAGTGCAGCGTGTGAGATGCCAATGTACGTGGTACAGGCGGCTCCGTTTGTGTGTTTTATCATTGTGATATTTCGTGTTGTGCAGCGCTGGTGGATTGAATTACAGAGAGTAAGGGGGAAAGAGGTATGAGTATTCTTGCAGTGATGTTGATTTTTGTAATCTGCCTGTTTATTGCGATACCGGTATCGATTTCTCTTGGAATTGTATCTGTATTGCCGGGGGCGTTTGATGCCAGCTTTACAGCAAGTGCGACCTATGTAGTCCGCTCGATGGTAAGCGGAATTGACAGTTTTCCGCTGCTTGCGATTCCTATGTTTGTATTGTCGGGAATTATTATGGCAAAAGGCGGTGTGTCGAAGAAGTTATTTGATGTATTTGCATATTTTATTGGGAAGAGACGCGCAGGGATTCCCTGTGCCGTAATCATTACCTGCCTGTTCTATGGTGCGATTTCGGGTTCGGCACCAGCGACAGTGGCAGCAGTTGGAAGTATGACCATTCCGATTCTGATCAGCCTTGGATATGATAAGGTGTTTTCGACAGCAATCGTGGCAGTTGCGGGTGGACTCGGTGTTATCATACCACCAAGTATTCCCTATATTCTATTTGCAATGGCATCCGGTGAATCGGTCGGAAATCTGTTTCTTGCAGGAATTGTTCCCGGAGTCCTGATTGCACTTCTTCTGATGGCCTATGCAGTCTTCTATTGCAGCAAACATGGAGAGGATAAAAAGAAGATTGATGCAGAGGTTGACGCTCTTCATCAAAAAGGAATATGGAAAGTATTAAAGGAAAGTGTCTGGGCACTGCTGACCCCTGTGATCATCCTTGGATGCATCTACGGCGGTATTGCATCGCCTACAGAGGCGGCGGTGATTTCTGTATTCTATGCATTATTTGTCAGCATGGCAATCTACAAGTCGATTCATTTCAAAGATATCTATGGGATTTTAGTGGAGGCTTGCAGAACATTCGCACCGCTGCTGTTCATTCTCGTTGCATCGACAGCATTTTCTCGTGTGTTGACACTCATGCAGGTACCACAGATGATCAGCGAATGGATTCTGAATTCATTTTCAAATGAAGTTCTGATTCTTCTGGTAATCAATGCGTTCCTGCTCGTTGTCGGAATGGTGATGGATACCAGCCCGGCGATTTTGATTACGACACCGATTCTGATGCCGATCATTCAGGGGATTGGTATGAATCCCATTCACTTTGGTATCGTGATGGTCATCAACCTTGCGATTGGATTTGTCACACCGCCAATTGGCGTGAACCTATTTGTTGCGAGTTCACTGACAGACATTCCGGTCATGGATATCGCGAAGAAAGCAATGCCAATGATTTTCTATTTCTTGATTGCACTGCTGTTAATTACATTTATTCCGGCAATCAGTCTGGCATTATTATAGGAGGCGCGCATGAAGAGAGCAGATTTATTTGAAAAGATGTCGAAGCAGACAGCAAAGGAAATTACAAAACGCATTTTTTCGGCAGCGCTAGTGCTTTTGGTGACTGGTGTGCTGCTTGCCGGCTGTGGAAATGCAAATGAAACGCAGACGTATGCGTGGGCACTTGGGACAAGCAGTCCGGAGGACACGGTGACACAGCTGTATGGCGAAAAATTTGTGGAAGAAGTGGACCGTCTGAGTGATGGTCGCATGAAGATCAATATCTATCCAAACAGTGTTATTGGAAATGATCGCGAACTTTTGGAGAGCTGCGCGGATGGGGATATTCCGTTTGTGGTGCAGAATACAGCACCGCAGGTAAGCTTCATGCCTGAAATCTCTGTGTTTGATCTTCCATGTGCCTTTACGACCATGGCTCAGGCAAGAGCAGCCGTTGACAATCCGGAATTTTATCAGTCACTTCAGGAGGTTTATCAGGAGGGCGGTTACCATCTGCTTGGTATGGCAGATCAGGGATTCCGCGTTATGACCTCCAATACAAAAGTTCAGAAAATCAGTGACTTTAAAGGGCAGAAGATTCGGACGATGGAGAATTCAAATCATCTTCTTTTTTGGAAAGATCTTGGAGCCAATCCGACACCCATGACCTTTAGTGAGGTCTATATCGGACTGCAGCAGCATACGATTGATGCGCAGGAGAACCCATATGAGGTTATTGTGTCCGGAAAGTTGTACGAACAACAGGACTATGTGATTCAGACCAATCATCTGCCACATATGATTTCGCTGATTATGAATGACGATTTTCTAGGTGATATGAGTCCGGAAGATCAGAAAATCATTCAGCAGGCAGCAAAAACTGCGACACAATATGCCCGCGAACAGGCAGATGAGCGCGTTGCGGACCGCATTGAGATCATGGAGAAGTCGGGCACTGAGATGGTAGAACTTTCGGATGATGTGCATCAGGAGATGAGAGATTTGTCGCAAAATGTGTATGAAAACATACGCAGCCAGGCAGGGGATGAACTGGTGGATGCGTATCTGGTGGAGTAATAAAGTCAGTAAAACAAATAGGAATCGGTGGTTTTCCACAGATTCCTATTTGTTACTATACTATTCAAATATTGTTAGTTGCTTTCTTCTGGAATTGTAACCCAACGCTGCTGCTGATTACTTTCAAAAATCTTTTCGCATAAGATCATTTCGTGTAAACCATCTTCAAAGGTTGCATGCTCGTGAGGGGCGTCAGGCGTTCCAATGCTGGCGTAGATAGATTTGAAACTTTGTTTGAAGGCATCTGGGAAACCTTCCGCATGTCCAAATGGGTAAGCAACTAATGGTATTGTGTTTGCATGGACAGTTGAAATGCCCTTTTCAAGAACTTCATTATAACTATCACGGTTTCCGATTACTAATTTATTGACGGCATCGCTATTCCATTCAGCAGATTTTTTGTATCCGCCGATAGTTAAATCAATTGCCACTGACTTTCCAGCGATAACTTGAGAAAAGAAAGCACTTCCTTTTGCGCCGCCACTAAACCGAAACATTACACTGGCATTATCTTCGGTGTCAATTAGAACATCCTCATAATCATCGTCCGAAAAGCGTTCATTAGAGAAAGCTAAGACAGTCTTTTTGGGTTTCTTCCTTGTTGGGTGAATTGTTGAAAAATCTGCATTTACTGCAACGATTTTTTGTCCTGTTACATATTCGGCAAGATCCATCCAGTGAGAACCTATATCTGCAATAACACGTGTATTGCCTGATTCTTTTGAATTCAATCTCCAACTATAGTCCTTCTCGTATAAAAGCCAATCCTGCATGTAATTTCCAGTAATTGCAAAGATGTCTCCGAGATCTCCGTCTGCAATAATGTTTTTCAAATGATTATTCATAGGATAAAAACGATTGTGGAAATTAATGCCAGCAACCAATTTTTTTTCTTTTGCTTTTGCAACTAGAGCCTTTGCATCTTCAATTGAAGTGCACATAGGTTTTTCACAAATCACATTTACATTGTGTTCGAGTGCGTACATTGCAATTTCAAAATGTGTATTATTTGGTGTACAAATATGAACCATATCAAGATTCATTGTGTCTATCATTTCTTTATAATCTGAAAAATAATTTGGTATATTCAAAAGGTCAGCAGACGCTTCTGCATTAAAACTGTCTGTTAATGCTACGACTTCGACATTATTTAACCGACGTACTGTTTCGATATGTACTTTTCCAATAAAACCAGTGCCTACAACACCCGTACGATATGTTTTCATATGATTTCCTTCTTTCTGTTAATTTAATTTTAATGTGTTTTTATATTGCTTATAATTCTCCGCCCAAAGATTATTATCTTGAGGCAGATAAGATACTGTTTTAAAGTTATTTCGGACAATATAACGTCCTTCTTCAATCGATGAAATTTGTTTTGTCGCAATAAGCTGCATAATTACGTTACCAAGGACAGTGGCTTCAACGGGTCCTGCTTCCAAAGAAAGTTGTGTTACGTTAGCAGTTAATTGACATAGTATTCGACTTTGTGAACCACCACCAAGAATATTAACAGAGTTAAATATTTTTCCTGTATATTGAGATAACTTTTCCATGTTCCAGCGAAATTTATAAGCAAGGTTTTCGTAAATACATAATACCATATCGCCAATGTTTTGTGGGGCTGAACCGTATCTGTTCAAGCAGTAGTTCTGAATTTTTTCTGGCATATTACCGGGAGAAAAAAATGTGGAGTCATCTACATCAATGTAATATTGAAAAGGTGTTCCTTTTGTGGCTAATTCTTCAAGCTCGCTATAAGAATATATGATTCCTTGCGATTTATAATAGGCTCGAATTTCCTGGATAATCCATGTACCCATTACATTCCGTAAGATTCTATGATGTGATCCAGGTGCACCGCCTTCGTTTGCAATATTATACTGATATCCAAAATCATTGATGATCGGAGAATCCACTTCAGTACCAACAAGAGCCCATGTTCCACAACTGATTAAAGCAGTGTTGCGGCCACATACAGATGCTAGAAAGGCGGAACCTGTATCATGTTCACAAACAGTGGTTAAAGAAAATCCCTTTGTATGCATTTCCTTATTAAAGTCTGCTGATGTTCTTGCAAAAACCACTCCGGGATCTACAATAGGCGCAAATAATGATTCGGGAATCATAAGTGATTCTAGAATTTCAGGACTCCAAAAATGTGTTGAGTAATCAAACATTTGACTGACGGATGCAAGGGTATACTCAGTAATTCGTTTGCCAGATAAGAAAAAATGTAGTAAATCAGGGAGAAAAAGTAATTGATTGTTGTTTTCCAATAAATAATGCTCTTTTTCGGCAACCATTGCGCCAAGTTGCATAAAAGTGTTAAATGAGGCGCATTGGTTTCCGTTTATTTGATAAAGTTGGTGAGGTTTAATCTTGTTATAGATTTCGCTTTCGTGAATACTTGTACGAGCATCACGGTAACTGTGGACTTGAGTGATAAGTTCACCGGATTGTGATACAATTGCAAAATCATTACAAAAACTATCAATTCCAAGTGATGTAATAGAGTCCTTGGTTTTATCAATCGCATCAGCAATTCCTAGAACTAGCTCATCATATATTTTTAAAACATCCCAATACAAATGCTTTCCGATAGACAGAGCATTATGTTCAAAATGTCGCAATGGTGTAATGTTTAAATTCCCGTTTTTATAGGATGCTAGTACGACTTTGCCGCCGCTTCCACCCAAGTCAAAAGCAATGTAATTCATGTATTTTTCCTCCAGACTCTACTTGGCTACTTCTATTTCAATTCCTGATCGTATCAAATATTGAAGCTTAGATAACTCTGAAAAATCGTCAGTAATTAAGGTGTCAATTTCATTATAGTCACATAAATAAACTTGTCCAGTATTCTCTATTTTTGTATAATCGGCCAGCAGATACACTTTTTGAGAACTTTTGCACAAGGCTCTCTTAACATCTATTTCCTGAATGCCTGAATCCGTAATCTGTTGATCGGGACTTATTCCACAACAAGAAATAAAAGCCTTGTTAGGATAATACTGTGAGGCATTTTTTATTGTTGTATTCCCATAAATAGAAAGATTTGAATGTTTGAATATACCGCCCAAGCATATAAATGTATGTCTGGGGTTTGGCTTCTTAGAGCATTCTAATAAAAAAGCAATAGAATTTGTCAAAAATGTTATTTGAATGTCATCTGGAATATACTGGTATAAGCCAATACAAGTAGTGCTATTGTCAATAAAAATAGTATCACCATCTTGAATGTGCTTTGCGGCAGCTCGGCAAATGCGCTGCTTTTCAGTGACATTTTGAATTGTACGAACTGTTACAGGCGTCTCGGATGCAACAGGTGTTGTATTATTTCTTTCTGTTAGAGGAATCGCCCCACCGTGTGTACGTTTTAGTATACCGAGTGATTCTAATTCGCACAAGTCGCGACGGATGGTTTCTTTTGATGAAGATAATTCTTGGGCTAAAACACTAACGCTGACACTCCCGTTTTCATATAAAATACGCTCAATTTCAGTTCTTCGTTCAATGCTGTACATAATCAAAATCCTTTTCTTGTTTTTTAGATAAGACTTTTTGTGATTGTGCAGAATGCGTCACATTCAATTCTTTCAAGCATGCTGTATGCAAGGTAGATACTAGGACCGGAAACACAAACTCCGTGGAGTGGCATAATCATACCAATTGGTTTTTTCTCTGCAATTTCTCTATGATCTTCGAAATATTGGTAAACATTTTCTGATAACTCTTTTGAATAGGCTTTTGTCCAAGGGATGCAACCAACTTCACCACGACCCATAGTAGCTTCTGTTACGTTAGGGATTGGTTTCGATTCAGCAACAAATGGCATACAATAAAATGGATGAGCATGAATGGTACATTCAATTTCTTTAAAGTGACTTAAAATCAAAACGTGCATTAGAGTTTCTCTAGATAATTTACCAGTTCCTTCTAAAATGTTTTGGTCATAATCGATAAGAAGAAAATCTTCTGCCTGTAGTTCACAATGTTTTCGCTCAGACATGAGAGATGGGGAAATTAAAATTCTATTTTCATCGACACGGACCGCAAAATTTCCACCAGCGGCATTTGTTAAACGTCGATCAAACATCATTTTTGCAATCTTACACATTTCTAAACGCATTTCATAATAAGATAAATTACTCATAATAGTTCTCCTTTATTTTAACTTTTTAATAGTTACTTTTGAAATAAGTTCTTGATATCTTTCTTGGTCGAATCCAACAGATGTATTTGATTCTGCTGTTGCGGCTGAACAAGCAGTTGCAATCCGTAAAATATCTTCAACATTTAATTCGTTTGCTAAACCATAGATTAATCCAGAAAGGAAGCAATCACCACAACCAATAGTGTTTCGTACATTCACGGATGGCGGGACAATTTTGTAAATACCCTCGGGTGTTTTGACGATGGAGCCGTCACCACCGAGAGAGACTGCAATAATCTCAATATTATATTTAGCTAAAGATTCTATTCCTGCTACGATATCGTCTTCTGTTTCAAGTGGAAAGTCAACGAGTGATGAAAGTTCGTCTAAATTTGGTTTGATTAGATATGGCGATTCGTTCATACATTGACCTAGTGTGGCTCCACTTGTATCAAGAAATATCTTTGGGTGTTTATCACTTAAACGATTGATGATGGTATTGTAGATGTTTACATCTGGGCAATTGGTTGCATCTCCGGATAAAATAAGATAATCTCCGTCTTGTATATTGCTGTATAAGGAAGAAACTACTTTGTCAATATCTTCGTTTGTCAGCATGATACCCTTGGAAGCAAGAATGCAACAGTCTCCGGTGCCCTCTATCAAAAGGAAATTTGTTCGACTTTCTTTATCCCCCTCTTTTTTGAGAAAAGCTGACTGAATGCCGTATCCGGTTAAAAGATCCAAAATTTGTTGTCCTGTTTTTCCATGAACAACGCCATAAGCAGTGCTGTCTAAACCTAGAAGCTTCAAATTAATAGATACATGTGTTCCTTTTCCACCAATTGTATCATCTACCTTTTGGAGTCGATTTGTGACGTTCTTTTTAAATTCATCTAAATATAGAAGAGTATCAATCGCTGGATTTAATGTGACTGTGTGAATCATGTTGTTCTCCTTTCTGTTTCTATACAGTATAAAGAAAAATGTGTATTTATATAGATAGAAACTTTTGTTTATGTTTGCATTGTACAACTAAACGGTCATAAATGCAACATACTTTTCTTTTTGTGGTAAAATGCATAAAAACGGGCACTACAATTTGGCAAAATCTGCTAAAACGAAGAATATATTCTAAAAAATGTTGCTAAAACAGACAAAAGATGATAGTATAACCACATAAACAAAAAATAATGCAACAAAAACAGAAAGGCAGGAGCAATAATGGATAACACAAAGAAGTTATTAGATCAAATTAAAATTGGTCCAAGAACAGCACAAAATCGATTCTTTATTCAGGCGATGGAGTGTAATGCAGAGGATGAATCAGGAAATCCTTCTGAAAAAACAACCCAAAGATATGTAGAGTTGGCGAAAGGCGGTGCCGGACTTATTTCATTAGAAGCAATCACAGTGACACGTGAAAGTAGAGCAAGAGACAATCAGTTAACAATCATGCCGCCAAACGAGACAGCATTAAAAGAATTCTGTAGAAGAGTTCATGAGGCAAATCCAAAAACATTGCTTGTTTTTCAGTTGACTCATTCAGGAGAGATTTCGAATCCAGAATTCTCAAAACGGGTAACACCTAATCCACTTCCGGGATATGGCGGAGAGCTATTAACAGAGGAAGATGTTGAGAGAATTATGGACAGCTTTGTAACAGCAGCTGAGATTGCGTATCGTGCAGGAGCAGATGGTATTGACATGAAGTTATCACATGGATATCTTGGATGCCAAATGATTCGACCACATAATGATAGAGATTGGAAATATGGCGGAAGCTGGGAAAACCGATCACGTTTCGCATTTGAACTGATTGAAAGAATCAGAAAAGCTGTTCCAGATGAAAACTTCTTAATAGGCTCTAAGATTTCAGCATGGGAAGGATTTCCTGGTGGATTTGGAACAGAGGGTCCTCATTCACCAATTATGGATATGACAGAAGTGATTAAATTAGTAAAGGGATTGGAAGAACGTGGCGCAAGTTTTATTATCCAGTCGGCAGGTAGTCCTTCTATCACAGTCAGTTTGACACAGGTGGATAGACATATTCCTTATTATGCATACTTACATCAGTATTGGGCAAAGGAAATCCGAAAGGCATTAAAACCAGAAACAGTAGTAATTGGATCAAACTTCTCGCCATTTGGAAGTGGTAAGAATGGTCTTTGCGCGGTAACACCAGAAGAAAGTAATCTACTTAACTATGGAACATGGTGCCTGAATGACAATGTATGCGATATGATTGGTCTTGGAAGACAGTCGTTTGCAGATCCGTATCTTCCAGCAAAATTAGCAGAGGGAAAAGAGGATGAAATCAAATATTGCCTATTATGCGACCGGTGTCTTGAACTTCTGATTCAGCAGAGTAAGGTGGGATGTTGCGCATATGATAAATCTGCACATGAAGAGTTAGTAAGAACAAGAAAAGAAAAAGGTAACCTTACGATTCACCATACTTGATTCACCACACCTTAAAATAAGGGTGAAAATAAAAATTTCATAACAGGAGGAAATGATTATGAAGAAAAAAGTGTTTGCAGCAATACTTAGTATTGCAATGGTTGGGGGACTTCTTGCAGGATGCACAAGTTCTAGTGGTTCGTCATCAACAGCAGGATCGGCAGCATCAACAGAAAGCAGTGGTCTAATTGGTATTTCCATTCCATCCGCAGATCATGGATGGACAGCAGGAGCTGCTTATTACGCACAACAAAAAGTAGAGGAGCTTGGTTTGAAGGAAGGAACGGGATACAAAATATTAACTTCAGACAGTGTGAATGATCAAGCCAATGACATTGATGAATTGATATCTATGGGATGTTCACAGATTGTATTGCTTCCACAGAATGACGAAGTAACAACAGCCGCACAGAAGATTGTTGATGCGGGTATTGAACTTGTTGTATTTGACCGTAAAGTAGATGTTGAAACAACAGCTTACGTTGCAGGTGATAATCCTGCAATAGGAACAGAGGCAGCAAAATATCTTGGGGAAGCACTTAATGGAAAAGGAATAATTGCAGTAATGTCAGCGCCATCTCTTGGTTCTGTTTCTGTTGAAAGGACGCAGGCATTTGAGGATGAAATGAAAGCAAATTATCCTGATATTGAATTGGTTGAAGTGACAGCTGAAGCATTTACACAAGAAGCGGGTCTTACAATGGCAACAGATATGTTAACTACATATTCTCAGATTGATGCAGTCTATTCTATCGATGATGAGCCATCATTAGGTATTTTACAGGCTATTCAAGAAGCAAAAAGAACGGATATCAAGTACATTTCTGGTGGCGGTGGAGCACAGTCATGGTATGATAAGATTCAGAATGAAAAGGATATCAATTGCTTTACGGAGACTTATAGTCCATCGATGCTTGGCGATGCAATTGCCGTAGCATATGATCTTTCGCAGGGGAAAGATGTTGAGGCGGAGACAATTATTGCACCAACAACTGTAGACTCAAGTAATGTAGCAGATTATTTAGATGCAGATTCACCATACTAAAATCAAATAAGATGAGTTGGGGCATTCCTTAGCATCCTGAAGGATGCATGAGGAGTGCCTTGATTTTAACAGAGGTGCGAATTATGAGCGACTATATTGTTAATATGCAAGGAATTGAAAAATCTTTTGGAAGTAATCAAGTGCTTCATGGCGTTGATTTTTTATTAAAGCAGGGAAGTATTCATGCTTTGTTAGGTGAAAACGGGACTGGTAAAACAACATTAATGAATATTTTGACCGGAATTTTATCGAAAGATGGTGGAAATATTACGGTTGATGATAAAGAAAACAATTGTATAGCATTTATACATCAGGAATTAACACTGGTAAATGATTTGAATGTATATGAAAATCTTTTCCTAGGGTGTGAATTAAAAAAACAAGGACATCTAGACAAGAGATCTATGTATGAAAAAGCAACTGAAATCTTAATGAAAATGGAAATTGAGTTGGATCCAAATACAAAAGTAGAAGATATCAATGCATCCTATAAGCAGGTTGTAGAAATTGCCAGAGCATTGATGAAAAATGCGAAAGTTATTATCATGGATGAGCCAACTTCTTCACTTACAAATGTTGAGATTGATCATGTATTTACGCTTATGAGAGGACTAAAAAAACAAGGTGTGAGTTTTGTATTTATTTCTCATAAGTTAAATGAAGTTTTGGAGATTTGTGATGAATATACAGTGATGCGTGACGGATGTGTTGTCGCAACAGGTGAAGTTGATCAGACAGTTACAGAGGCATCTTTGGCAAAACACATGGTCGGAAAAGATCTATCCTATGATGATTTGTATATAGAACGGGAGATTGGCCCAGATATTATGAGAGTTGAAAATCTAGAAAGAGAACGTGAATTCGAAGATATTAATTTTCATATAGGTTCCGGGGAAATTGTTGGATTTACCGGACTTTTGGGCGATGGAAGAAGCGAAATTTTCAATACTGTTTATGGCTGTAATAAAGATTATAAAGGAAAGATTTTTATTGGCGGGAAAGAATGTATTATGCACAGTACAGGAAAAGCGCAAAAGCAAAAGATTTCCTATTTGCCACGAAATAGAAAAGAAAATGGAATTATTAAAGACTTAAGTGTGGGTTCGAATATGAGCATTTCTATCTTAGAACGATTTAAATCACTTCTATTCGTGGACAAAAAGAAAGAGAAAACGTTTGTGGATGAATATGTTGGAAAGCTGAATATTAAGGTTGCAGATACAAAAGATTTAATTACAAGTTTATCGGGTGGGAATCAACAAAAAGCAATTCTTGCAAAAGCGATAAGCTCAAATCCTAAATTAGTAATCCTAGACAATCCTACACAAGGTGTTGATATTGGTGCAAAACTAGAAATCTATGAGATTATTATGAAGTTGGCTCAGCAAGGTGTCAGTTTTGTTGTTCTATCAAGCGAAGCGCAAGAAATTTTAATGCTATGTGATAGGTTGTATGTGCTATTTCATGGGAAAGTTAAAAAAGAATTAACCAGAAAAGAGGCAAATGAAGAGAATATTATGATTTTGGCGACTGGTGGTAATTTGAAAGAAGCATAGGAGGATTGGAAATGAAGGGAAAAATTGGAGGAAAGAACTGGAAAAAACTAGTTAGTAATAACAGTGCTTTGATTTCGTTTATCGTGTTATTTATTCTATCAATTATGTTGAAAGGAACTATGTTTCTTTCAGTCAGCAACATTGTTAACATTTTGAGGAACAATTCTATCATTGGCATTATCGCACTTGGAATGACCTTAATCATTATTACCGGCGGAATTGATTTATCAGTCGGCTCCCAATTGGCGATTTTAGGCGTAGTAGTAATTACTGTATTCAATTCAACGCAGAATTTGCTTTTGGCTGCAATTAGTGGGGCGGTAGCAGCAATTATTTTTGGAGTGATTACAGGTATCCTTGTTGCAAAGTGTAAGATACCAGCATTTATCGTAACATTGGGTACAATGAATATCTATCGAGCAGTATCCCAGTATTTGCTAAATGGCGGTGGCCTTCGGGCAGCAGGAACAAGTAGTGAAGCATATACTTTTATTTCTAACAGTAATCTATTCGGAATCATACCAATGCCAATTGTGTATTGGATTATCTGTGTAATTATTATTGCACTAATTGCTTCGAATACTGCGGTAGGCAGACATATCTATGCTGTCGGAAGTAATGAAAAAGCAAGTAAATTATCCGGTGTAGACACGACAAAAGTGAAATGTTTTGCCTATACGATATCCGCGCTTTTGGTATGCGTGGCAACGATTGTTGAGACATCAAGACTAGGTAGCATCAATTCCTCTTCTTCGGGAACAAGTTATGAAATGGATGCAATCGCGGCGGCGGTAATTGGTGGCACAAGCATGGCAGGTGGAAAAGGAAAGATTCTTTCAACAGTATTAGGTACTTTAACGTTAGGTATTATCAATAATATGATGAATTTAATGGGAGTAAACTCTTTCTTGGTAGGAGCGGTTAAAGGTGGAATTATCATTATTGCAGTATTACTTCAGATGGTATTAAATAAAGAATGAAAAAAGAGACATCTTTAAAAGATGTCTCGGTAAATCTTAGTTAGAAATTACTAAGTCAATATTATGGTTTTGAAGGAACTGGATTGATTCTTCAGGCGGAGTAGTGTCTGTAATAATATGATTGACTCCATCAATATGTGATAAAGATACTTGGCCGTTTTTGACAAACTTTGTATGGTCGGCTAGTACAAAGACTTCTTTGGAAAGTTCCATCATCACCTTTTTTGTGTCAACCTCTTGGATACTTGCATCTGTCAACATGCGTTCAGATGTGATTCCTGCGCAAGATAAAAAGACTTTATTAGGATAATATCCCCTTGCATTGTTGAGCGTAGAATTACCATAAACTGAAAGATTGGAGCCACGGAATATACCTCCTAGGCAAATGTAAGTTTGGTTGATGCGTTGCAAGTTGGAGGCTTCAATTAAGAATTTGAGTGAATTCGTAATAAACGTCACTTGAATATCGGCAGGTATATATTGAGCTAAGTAGATTGTTGTGGAACTGTTATCAACAAATACGGTGTCACCTGATTGAATATAGGAAGCAGCTTTTTTACAAATATCATTTTTTGCTTGATAATTGCGAATACCTCGAACAGATACAGGAAGTTCGGTAGAAAGCAAGCTGTCAGCATCAAGTGTCGGCTGTAGGGCAACCGCGCCACCATGTGTACGTGCTAACGCATGTTCTTGCTCCAGTTCACGAATATCTCTTCGGATCGTTTCTTTTGAAGTGTGGAAGAGTTCCGATAGTTCGGCAACACTTACATGTCCTTTGGTTTCGATCAGATTAATTATTTCAGCTTTTCTCTCAAGGCTATACATAAGACCCTCCTCATTTAGGTGAATTGTATATACAATTAAAAGTGTCTTAATCATAGCAAAAAAAGGGAAAATAGTCAAATAAACACAAATAGCGATTTGTTTGTGTTTGCTTATGTGGTAAAATTGTAATTAACAAACATAAATAAGGAGGAAAAATTATGAAATTAGGATTTTTTACAGCAAATTTTAGTGAGAAACCGCTTGAAGAAGTTACAAAAATGGTTGCAGGCTATGGATATGAAACGTTGGAAATTCCTGCATATGAAGGAAACGGTCAACTTGAAACAAAAGACGTGATTAAAGGGAATAATGCTTCCCAGATTAAAAAGATGGTTAGCAGTTATGGTATGTCTATTCAGGCGTTATCAAATCATGCAGATTCGTTTTTGATTATGGGACCAACTGGGAAAGATACTGATTTTATATATAAAGGGACTCCTGAAGAAAAGATTAAACATGGCACAGAAAGTTTGATTCGTACAGCACAGGCGGCAAATGCTTTAGAAGTACCAATTGTTGTAGGATATCCAGGAGTAGAAAATTGGGGGAGATTTTTCTTCTTTCCATATGGAGAAGGCTGGTCAGAATATGAAGAACAGTTTGCAGAAAGATTCACACCGATTCTTGATAAATTTCAGGAGTATGGTGTAAAATTCGCGATTGAAATTCACCCGAATAGTTTTGTATATGATATTCATACGGCAGAACGTGCATTGGAATTAGTGAATCATCATCCAGCATTGGGATATAATTTTGATCCTGCCAACACTTTATATCTGCAGATTGATCCGGCAGTTGTGATTGATAGACTTCAAGATAGGATTTTTCATGTACACGCAAAAGATGCTGAATTGGCAAAGCAGAATATAGCAGTTGGCGGATCTTTAATGCATGGAGATATGGGTGCACTTGATCATACCTATCGCTTTAGAATTCCAGGTTGGGGTCAGGTAGAATGGAAACGACTTATTACAGAGTTATCTATGATTGGTTATCAGGGGTCACTCAGCTATGAGCATGAAGATGTCACGATGAGTCGTATGGATGGAGTTGAAAAGGTTGCTGAATTCATGAAACCATTAATTATAAAGAATCCATATGAAGGAAGGCAGGATAAATTATTTAACAAAGATTGAGAAACAAAGTGCAGGAGATAGTTATGGAATGTGATTTACATATACACTCAGAATATTCGGATGGATCTGTCTCAGTTCCCCGAATTGTAGAGATTGCAAAGCGAAAAAATCTCTCATATATAGCAGTTAGCGATCACGATACATTAGAAGGGGTAAACGAAGCTGTTTTGGAAGGGCAGAAGCTTGGCGTTTCGGTCCTTCCTGCCGTTGAAACAACTGCGACAGATATTAAGACCGGAAGATCAGTTCATATTTTAGGATATAGTCCAAAGAATCAGAAAATGCTAAGTGATTTTTTAAAAAAAACATTGGAGAGCAGAAAGAATCAAAAACTAGCAATGATAGAAAAAATTCAAAAGATATATCCCTTACTTGCACGCGAAGATGTAATGGAGTGCGCAGGAAAAAGTGCTGCGATTTATGAGCCACATGTTATTAAAGCGTTATGCGATCTTGGATATGATAATTCACCAATGGGATCTCTTTTGGATGAATTGATTTCAAAAAAAGGAAGCTGTTATGTACCGAGTCATTACCCCAAAGCGGATGATGTTTTGGAAGTTATGCGTGAAGCGGGGGCAACCATAGTGATTGCTCATCCAGAACAATTTAATTCATTTCAATTAGTGGTGGATTTAGCAAAGGATAAGCGAATAGATGGAGTGGAGGTATCGCATCCTAGAAATAGCAGTGCAAGTCAGGTATATCTTCAAGCAATTGTAGACAAATATGATCTGATTGCAACTGGAGGAAGTGATTTCCATGGTGGATTTTCAAAAAAGCCACACCCTATTGGAAGTTACGGCTGCAAAAAGGAAATAGCAGAAAGAATTCTTGGCAGATAGTTGTTTTGAAAGGAGAAAAAACGTGAAATTAGGATTTGTATCAGCAATATTGGATCAGTATTCATTTGAAGAAATGATCGACACAGCAAATGAAATGGGATTTGAATGTGTGGAGGTTGCATGCTGGCCGGTGGGCAAAGCTGAGAGACGTTATGCAGGAGTCAGTCATATCAATGTGGATGAGTTGGATGATAATATGACTATATATATTTTGGGCTATTGTAAGAAGAAAAATGTAGAAATATCTTCACTGGCATATTATCCTAATACTTGAGTTTCCGCAAAATGTAATTTCAAAAGAGATAACTTCTTCTAAAGTACCAATCTGTCCTATTTTTGAAAAAAATGAAAAGACAGTATTGTGAATAGAGGTACTGAAATAAGCCCCGCCG
>JAQUVD010000039.1 GCA_028693555.1 Hespellia sp. | reverse complement strand
GAACTTCACAGTCTGACACTGGCACACGAAGCAGACTTGTGTGACGCAGATTATGTATTTCTCTCAACGGAGATGAATTATGGATCTATGAGTCAGATTTTAAAAAATGTGAAACAGGGTACTTATGCAGATCCCCATTTGTCTGCAACCATTCTCCTGCTCTGTGAAGGTGTGGAGGGTACGGAGAAAATGACATTGACAGGTCCCGGAATCAAGGAACGCCTTACCGTCTCTGTGCGGCCTTATATAAAGAAAGTAATTGAGCTTCGTGATCGTCTGGATGTGGAATACCCGCTGGGGGTTGATCTGGTATTTACAGACGAAACAGGTAACGTGATGGGGATTCCCCGTCTTTGCAGCATAACGGAAGAAATGACAGTTGAGTAGAGGAGAAAAACATGGCTTATGTAGCAGTAACCGGTGGAAAAGAGGCAATCGAACAGTCTCTTAAGCTGCTGGAGATATTTAGACAAAGTGATGAAGAATTGAGTGTGAAATGTATCAGAGAGAATATGGGGCTTCTGATTGACAAGATTATGAGTGAAGCCGGATTTTATTCAGAAGAATATGCGGCACTGGCATTGAAACAGTGCGAAGGAAGTGTCGAGGAAGCGGTATTTTTGCTTCGTGCATATCGGTCTACACTGCCGAGAAATTATTATTCCAATGCGATTGACACCGCAGATATGAGACTGATCCGAAGAATTTCTGCAGCATTTAAGGATATTCCGGGAGGACAGATACTGGGACCTACTTATGATTATTCTCACCGCCTTCTAGATTTTTCACTGGAAGATGGCCAGGAGCAGGAGAAAGCGTCTGACACAATAACAGACGAGCCGGAAAAAGCGATATCGGAAGAAATATCAGGGGAAGATATCCGTTGTCAGAGAGTGACCGATCTTCTGAAAGCAGAGCACGTGCTGGCGGACGTTCCGCCAGATGACACACCTCCGTTTGATGTGACCAGTAATCTGATTACATTTCCAGCGCCGCGCAGTGCAAGGCTCCAGACTTTTGCAAGAAGCGATGCGGGATTTCTCGGTGGCGTTGCGTACAGCTCGATGCGAGGCTACGGTGCAGTGCATCCGACCGTCTCTGAGCTGCGATGCGGTTATGTAGAAGTATGCGTGCCCTATGTGATGGACGAGGATGAAGAAATCTGTATCGGTGAGATTCTGGTAACGGAGGTGGAGGCACTGGTTCCATCCCATACGGAGACAGAGGAAGAATTTGATAAGATGACATTGTCCGGAGGATACGGTCTTATTTTCGGAAGAAATGAGAATAAAGCCATTGCCATGTCTATCGCGGATGCAAGTCTTGAGAAACCGGGTGACACTCCGTCACAGGATGAAGAATTCGTGCTCACCCATGGGGACTGTTTGGAAATGAGTGGATTTATTTCACATCTGAAGCTTCCGCATTATGTAACATTCCAATCCAAGCTTGACCGTGTCAGAACAAAGGAGGAAGTATAAATGATAGATGAGAAGCATTACAATTTTGCGTTTTTGGATGAAGGATCAAAAAGAGAAATCCGAAGAAGTATATTGAAGGCGGTTGCGATTCCCGGTTATCAGGTACCGTTTGGTTCACGGGAACTCCCGATTGGACGTGGATGGGGAACCGGAGGAATTCAGATTACACTGTCTATCATTGGCAGAGAAGATGTACTCAAGGTCATTGATCAGGGAAGTGACGAGAGCGTTAATGCAGTCAATATCAAAAAACTGGTAGAGGAGTGTACCGGTGTTGAGATTACGACAGATTCGGAAAAGGCCAGTGTGATTCAGAGCCGCCACAGAATCCCTGAGATTCCGATGCGAAATGACCAGATACTAGTGCTGCAGGTACCGACACCGGAGCCGCTTCGTATTGTAGAGCCGAGGGAGGCTGTTACAAAGCAGATGCATGCAGAAGCGGAATACAGCGGAATGTGGCTGTCACTGTATGAGGATTTGACGCAGTATGGCGAAATCAGTATCAGTTCAGAATACCCGGTTATGGTGGAAAACAGATATGTGATGAATCCAAGTCCGATCCCGCGTTATGATAATCAGAAGCTCAAAGACAGTGAGACGTTGTATTTATTTGGAGCAGGACGCGAAAAAAAGATTTATGCAATTCCACCGCACACAGAGGTGGTTTCCATGTGTTTCGATGATGTACCGTTCCGCACTGAGAATTTTGAAGGCAAACATTGCCGTCTCTGCGGTGCAACGGGGGTATATCTGGATGAAATAATAGACGAGAAAACAGGAGAGAAAGTGTATGAATGCAGTGACACCGGATTCTGCAGCGGGAGAAGGGAGCGTATCAGCTAATGGAAAATCCAGTATTAAATATTAATCACCTGACAGTACGCTATGGAAAAACATGTGAGTACTGCCGCAATGGAGGGGAGCTGGATAAGAATACCTGTCCTCATTGTAAAACGGTATGGGCGTGTAATGATGTCAACGTCTCGTTGTACGAAGGCGAGATTCTTGGGATTGTAGGGGAATCCGGCTCGGGAAAATCGACATTGATGAAAAGCTTGTATTTTGATTTTGATATTACAGAGGGAGAAGGGTATCTGAAGAATTTTGAGGATGGAAAATCTGATATATTCGCCCAGAGTCTGCAGCAGAAAAAATATATTAAAAACCACATTATGGGAATGGTATATCAAAATCCGATGCTGGGTCTGCGAATGGATTATTCCGGCGCGGGGAATATCGCAGAAAAGTTAATTGCGGCGGGACACCGCAGCTACGATGGAATGAATGAGCGTGTGGTAGAGCTTTTGGATGCAGTGGAAATCCTTCAGTCCAGAAAGAAAGAACCTCCGAAAAACTTCAGTGGAGGAATGCAGCAAAGAGTCCAGATTTCCAAGGCACTCGCAAACAATCCGGCAATCTTACTTTTAGATGAGGTGACAACTGGCCTGGATTTATCGGTTCAGGCAAAGGTACTGGAGCTTATCCGCAAAATCCGACAGGAATTTCACATTTCCATTATGCTGGTTTCCCATGATCTGGCGGTTATCCGCATGCTGGCGGACAGAACCATTGTGATGCTGGACGGAAAGATTATTGAGCAGGGTCTGACGGATCAGATTCTGGATGATCCGCAGATGCCGTACACACAGCAGCTGGTACATTCACTACTATAGGGGGAAACATTTGATGCGAAAGATTTTAAAAAACGGAAAAATTGTTCTGGAAAATCAGGTTCTGGAGAACTGCGAGCTTGTGATAGAAAACGGCAGGATTGTAGGGATTACACCGCAGGAGGACAGAAATCCTACAGCAGAAGAGATCGATGTCGGGGGCGCATATATTATGCCCGGAATCATCGATATCCATTCTGACATGATTGAATCCTTTATTCAGCCGAGGAGCACGGCAGTTATGGATTTTGCCACGGGACTGCGCGAAGCCGAGCGTGTTCTGATGAGCTGTGGGATTACCACGATGTTTCATTCCATTTCCATGTACCGTGAAGGGGCATGGGATGTGAAGGAAATCCGGCAGGCACCACAGGTAAAGAAGCTGGCGGGTCTAGTGGGAAGCTACCGTCATGAGCCGAGGCTGATTCGACACAGATATCACCTAAGATACGAGATTGATAATATAGCCTGCTATGAAGATGTCATGGAGATGCTGCAAATGGGTATGGTGGATCTGCTGTCGTTTATGGACCACACGCCGGGGCAGGGACAGTATAAAAATCTAGAAATATACCGCAAACATCAGCCGAACGAAGGCAGGGACATGACGGAGGAAGCATTTCAGGAATTGGTCGGACAGGAGCTTGAAAAAGAGATGGTATCTTTTGAAAAGCTAATGGAGCTGGCAGACTGCGCAAGGGAACATGGAATTAAGATTGCAAGCCATGATGATGATACGGTAGAAAAACTGAAGGTAAATGAGAAATTAGGCGTGACGATCAGTGAATTCCCGATCACCATGGAGGTGGCAAAGGCTGCTGCAGAAGAAGGCTTTGAGACTGTACTTGGGGCACCGAATATTCTGCTTGGAGGTTCTCATTCGGGAAATCTGTCGGCACTTGAGGCAATGAAAGCAGGTGCGGCTACGGTTCTGGTATCGGATTATTATCCACAGGCACTTCTGCAGGCGGTCTTTTGGTTGTACCAAAAGGAAGGAATTCCCCTCAGTGAGGCTGTTCGGTATGTCACACTGAATCCTGCAAAAGCAGTAGGAATGGAGCGGGAGCTTGGCTCTATAGAGGTGGGCAAAAAGGCTGATCTTCTGTGCGTGAACCTGGAAGAGGAATATCCACAGCTTAACTGTGTGTTTGTAGATGGGGAATGCATTATGAACTGTCAATACCGCAAGGCGGATTAGGAGGAGAAGATGGAACAAATATTAGAAATACAAGGATTGGCGAAACAGTTTTTCCTTCACGAACAGGGACGGGAAATTAAAAGCTGCAAGGATATTTCCTTTACGTTAGCCAAAGGAGGATTTATTGGAATTGTGGGAACATCCGGAGCGGGGAAATCTACCGTATTACGATGTATCTACCGGACCTATCTGGCAACGCAGGGAAGTGTGGTCTACGATTCCCTCTCTTATGGAAAGCTGGATTTAGTGACAGCTGACGAACGCCAGATCATACATCTGCGCAAAGTGGAAATCGGATATGTGTCACAGTTTTTGACAATTATGCCGAGAACAACCGCAAAACAGCATGTGATTGACGGAGCATTGGATGCCGGATTCTCATATGAGGAGTCGGTGGTCAAGGCAGAGGAGATGCTGCGCTATTTCCGCCTAAATGAAAATCTATGGGATATCTATCCAAATACATTTTCCGGCGGAGAAAAACTTCGTCTGAATCTGGCACATGCGATGGTAAAAGCACCTAGACTTTTATTATTGGACGAGCCTACCGCTTCACTGGATAATAATACGAAGCTGTTAGTGAAGGAGCTGCTGATGAAATTGAAAAAAGAAGGGACATCCATGGTTGGTATTTTCCATGATCTGGAATTTATGGAAGGCTTGTGCGATCAGGTGTATAACATTTCTCAGGGCAGTTTTCAAAAATCCCGGGAGGTATCCTGATGTATGAGGCAGATTTACACATTCATACATCGGTCTCAGACTGTAGTATGGATGCGCAGGAAATTCTTGAGCTTGCATTAAAGCGGGGGCTGACGCATATCGCATTCACGGATCATGACACAACGCAGCAGGCACGGGAGCATGTGGATCTGGCAAAAGGCTATGGAATCACAGCAATTCCCGGCGTAGAGATGTCCGCTTACGATTTTGTAAATGAAAAGAAAGTGCATATTCTGGGATATGGATATCAGTCAAATGCGCACATTGAGGCGATTGGAAAAGAAACCTTAAAACGGCGGGATGAGAACTGTCGAAGGCAAATCGAAATTCTGAAAGATCTGGGGTATCAGATTGAGACATCTGAAATCGAGAAACTTGGCGGGAGCTGCATCTATAAACAGCATATACTGGATTATCTGGTGAAGACAGGACAAAGTGAGGCAATATTTGGAACGGTATACCGGACTATTTTCAAAAACGGTGGTCCCTGTGATTTTGACATGATCTATCCTGCAGCGGAGGATGCGGTCCGGGCGATTAAAGCAGATGGTGGATATGCGGTACTGGCGCATCCGGGGCAGCAGGATAACTATGCGGTACTTCCGGGGCTGGTAGATGCAGGACTTGCGGGAATGGAGTGGAATCATCCATCTAACGGGCAGTCGGACAGGGACAGAATCGAAGAATTATGCAAAAAATATCATCTGTTTATGACGGGTGGAAGTGATTTTCATGGAAGATATGAGAACACGAAGACAGAGCTGGGACAGTATCAGGCACATGAAAGCAGCAGCGTGATCTTCCGAAATCTGTGAGAGGAAAGATCTATGTGTCTGAAAAATATTTAGGCGGAAATTTTACACAGATTCAACAAAAAGACAACATAGATTATATGAGAAACTGATACATTATAGTAGTAAAAACTGAATTCAATTATGGAGGTTCATTATGAAAAGAATTGTGGTATTGGCGATGGCAGCAATGTTGGCAGTGACAGCATTAACAGGGTGTGTTACAAAGGCAGAAGGACAGGCAGACAGCACGACGACAGTGGCAGACAGTGACGAGAATGTACTCAATGTATATACAGCATTGGAGGACGAGCAGGTAGCAGATTATCTGACTGAGTTCAAGGAGCAGAATCCGGATGTGACGGTAAATGTGACAAGGGAATCGACAGGAGTCATTACATCAAAGCTTTTAGCGGAGAAGGAAAACCCGGTAGTGGATGTTGTGTGGGGACTGTCAGCAACAAGTCTTCTGGTTCTTGCGCAGGAGGGAATGCTTGATGCTTATGCACCAGAAGGTGTAGACAGAATTCTTCCAGAATTCAAGGATGACGCAGAGGTGCCGACATGGGTTGGTATTGATGCATGGGAAACAGCGTTTATTGTAAACAAAGAGGTGTTGAAATCAAACGGAATTGACACGGTTCCTACATCTTACGAAGATTTATTAGATCCAAAATATAAGGGACTGATTGCAATGTCGAATCCGGCATCTTCCGGAACCGGTCTGTTAACTGTTAACGGAATTTTAAATTTGTACGGCGATGAAGAGGGCTGGAATTATCTGGATAAGCTCCATGAAAATGTAGCAGTTTATATGCATTCCGGTTCACAGCCGGCAAAGGCAACTGCAGCAGGTGAATATGGAATCGGTGTTTCCTTTGGCTACCGCTGCATTCAGTCTGCCGAGGAAGTAGGAAGTGACATCTGTGAGGCTGTATTCCCGAAAGAAGGCTCTGGCTGGGATTTGGAAGCAAATGCACTGATCAAAAAGGATAACCAGAAGGAAATTGCTAAGAAATTTTTAGATTGGGCGATTTCAGATAACATTATGAAAAAATATGCAACAAACTACCCAATCGTTGCAACAGGTGTGGGTGACAACATTCCAGAGGGATACGCAAAGAACCCGATTGACCAGTTGATTCCGGATATGGATTTTGCAAAGGCAGCGCAGAACAGAGAATCGATACTGGAAACATGGACAGAGCGCTATGATGCGAAGAGCGCAGAGCAGGAATAGGAGTAAGACGATATGAGTGTGAATTTGAGAATCAGTAATGTCTCGAAAGTATTTGAAAAAAACATAGCACTCAATAATGTGAGTTTGGACATTCAGGCAGGCGAATTTGTCTGCCTGCTTGGTCCATCCGGATGTGGAAAATCGACATTATTGAGGTTGATTGCAGGGTTAGATAAGCCAAATGAAGGAAGCATTTATATCAATGACCGTAATGTGACAAATCTTCCGCCTGCGAGAAGAAACTTTGGAATCATGTTTCAGTCCTATGCATTGTTTCCGAACCTGACTGCTTATGAGAATGTTGCATATGGTCTTCGCAACAAGAAGATGAGAAATCAGGATATTGAGGCACGGGTAGACAGACTCTTTCACATGATTAAACTCGACAGTGCAAAAAAAAGACTCCCGTCGCAGTTGTCCGGAGGAGAGCAGCAGCGTGTAGCGCTCGCAAGAGCACTCGCGACAGAGCCGGATTTTCTGTTGTTAGATGAACCGCTTTCGGCACTGGATGCCAAAGTGCGAATTTCTCTTCGCAAAGAAATCTGCAGAATTCAGAAGGAGCTGGGACTGACAACGATTATGGTTACCCATGATCAGGATGAAGCCCTGACGATGGCAGATCGTATTATTGTGATGAATAAATCCGTCGTGATGCAGGAAGGGACCCCGGAAGAGATTTACGAGCATCCGGAGAATCCATTTGTAGCGGATTTTATAGGTTCCATTAATTTTATTGATAAAGAAAAATGTAAGTTATACGGTCTGTGCGAGCAGGAACGGGCAGCAATCCGTCCGGAAAAAATTGAACTCAGCAGAACGGAAAAGGAAGCATCGCTGCGGGCTCAGATTAAAGAGATTGAATTTCGTGGTTTTTACGATCGGATCACCGTGTGTGTCAGCCATGGGGTTCAGGGAGATATGATTTTGCTGGTAGATGTGCCTTTCCGTATGGTAAAAACAATGCAGTTTCGAATCGGAGAGGTGGTTTATGTGAACCTGCCAAGAGAAGAATTGCTTGGATTTAAGACAGCTTAGAGGCGGATGTATCATTCTCTGCATTATTGCTGGCTTTGCCTTGGAAAGGAAATAAGAGTAAAATGGAAAAATTAAAACAAAAAATAATGCGATGCACAAAAGAGGATATTGTCAGGGCGATTGCAATCTATGCAGTGGTTGCGTTTCTGCTCGTCTTTCTCGTATGCCCACTGTGCACATTATTTGTAAAAGCGTTTCAAAATAAAGATGGTGCTTTTGTCGGATTCGCACAATTCATCAAGTATTTTCAGAGCAAATCGTTAATACAGTCCATCAGCCATACTTTTTTTGTTGCAATTATGTCTACGATAATTTCAGTCACACTGGCATTTTTCTTTTCTTATGCGCTTTCCAGAAAAAATGTGCCGTGCAAAGGATTCTTCCAGTATATTGGTATGATCCCGATTTTTGCACCAACGATGCTGCTTGGTATTGCCCTGATCTATCTGTTTGGAAATAAAGGGATTTTTACGGCACTTGGATTAAAGGTGGCACTTTATGGAAAGGTTGGAATTATTATTGCGGAGAGTATCTATTGCTTTCCGGTGGCAACTACAATATTGATGGTCGCATTTTCTGCAGCGGATAACCGGTTGTATGAAGCAGCGGACACAATGGGAACTTCCACCTTGAGAAAGATGCTGACAATTACGATTCCAAATGTAAAATATGGGCTGATCAGTGCGCTTTTTGTGGCATTTACATATAGCTTTACTGATTTTGGTGCGCCTTCGGTTGTCGGTGGCAACTATAATGTGCTCGCGACGGACGTGTATAAGCAGGTGGTCGGGCAGCAGAATTTTAATATGGGAGCTGTGGTCGGAATTATTCTCCTTTTCCCAGCGGTGCTATCCTTTGTTGTGGATCGGATCACAAACCAGAAACAGAGTGCGGCAATCAATTCAAAATCAGTGCCGTATCAGATTAAGCCGGATAAGAAGAGCGATGCTCTGGCTACCGCATTTTGTATCTGTATTACACTGGTAATGGTAATATTTTTTGCTGTGGCACTATTTGCTTCATTAATCAAACTCTGGCCATACAATCTGACATTTACAATTTCAAATTATGATTTGACGAAGATTGCTTCCGGAAGCGGATTTACAGCGTTTAAAAATTCCATTTTGATTTCACTGATCACTGCAGTGCTGGGCACAATTGTGACATTTGTGGGTGCCTATATGATTGAAAAAAACCAGAAGTTTAAGACGAGCAGAAGGATTGCGTATTTCCTTTCGATTACGCCGCTGGCAATTCCGGGAACGGTTATCGGGCTTAGTTTTATTATGTTTTTTAATGCATCTCAGTTCAATATCCCATTTATGGATGGATATGCACTTCAGAATCCGTTTCATGGGATGTATGGGACAATCTGGATTCTGATACTGGCAAATATGATTCATTTTTACTCGGTTCCGTTCTCTACCGCGACAACATCGTTAAAACGGTTGGATAAAGAATTCGAGACCGTGTCGGAATCACTTGCAGTACCATTTTACAGAACCTTGGGCAAGGTGACTTTGCCGCTCTGCCTTCCGGCAATTTGTGAGATGTGGGTGTACTTTTTTGTGAATTCATTAGTGACGGTATCAGCGGTGGTGTTCTTGGCTTCGCCAACTGCTCCGATTGCGTCCGTAATTATTGTAAGCATGGAAGGAGCGGGTCAGACGGCTCCGGCAGTTGCGATGTGTATGCTGCTTCTGTTCATTAATTTATTCGTCCGTCTGGTGTACGAGGCGATAAGAGGACGCTCAAATAAGAAAAAGTAAATGATTTTGAAAGAAATTCATTAAAAGGTCATCTGATTTGGAAGTAAATAAATCGGAAGACCTTTTTTATGTGATTTCGGAAAGAATTAAAAAGTGTTTTGTTGAAATATTTCCTGCACTCATGTAGAATAGAAAAGTAAGTAAATTTAAGTAGAAATGAGGAAAAGTCATGTACGGAATTATTGATATTGGATCAAACACGATGCGTTTATCGTGTTATCGAGTTGTGGAGAAAGAATTAATCCCAACTTTTCATAAAAAGAATATGGCAGGACTTGCAGGTTATGTAGACGATGATAACTGCCTTTCCAAGAAGGGCATTAAGCGGGCCATCGATACCCTGGAAGATTTTAAGAAACTGATCATGTGTGTGGGACTGGATAAGCTTTATGTGATTGCGACCGCTTCTATCCGAAATGTTGACAACACAGAGAAGGTTGTAAAGGAAATTTTTGACAAGACAGGAATTGAAGTGGAGATTCTGTCCGGCAAACAGGAAGCAATGTATGATTTTCAGGGAGCAACCTATTGCTGCGATTCTGAGTCGGGGCTGGTCGTAGATATCGGCGGTGGAAGTACAGAACTGGTCTGCTTTGACGACCACCGCGTGGAAGATGCAAATTCCATACCGGTAGGCTCCCTGAATTGTTTTTCAAAATTTGTGGATGGTTTATTCCCGACCGAGGAGGAAGAGGAGGATATCCGTGCATTTGTGCGAAAGCATCTGGACAAGCTCAAGATTGGTAAACAAAAGATAATCTTAGGTGTCGGTGGAACGAATCGGGCATGCATGAAACTTTATAATGATTATTATGACTGTGAATCGGATAACACAATCATGGAGAGTGACAAGATTACAGAACTCCTGCAAACAATTGTTGGAGATGAGAAGACAGGCATGAAGAGGATTTTAAAGATTGTCCCGGACCGAATACATACGATTATTCCCGGAATGATTGTGATTGACGAAATCAATCAATATTGCAAATGTAAGAAAATCCAGTTGTCAGCAGGCGGAGTGCGTGAAGGCTATATGGTTGAAAAATGCTGTAGTTAAGCAGTCACCGGATTTCTGCACAAAAATAATAAAAGCGAAAAGAGAGAAAAAACATATGGCGATAAATAAAGCAGCACAGGCGATTTTGAAAGCACTGTCGTTTGGCGGAATTGAAGTGGAAGCATCTAGACATCTTGCAGATCTGAAGAGACTGGATCCTTTAAGTATATTTTACAAGACAATTGATTATCCTGTTTATAATGGAGAATATGAAGTGCCGACACGTATTTATTTCCCGAATGAAACATCTTTTCGGGAGGCGGGAAAGAATAGCCTTCCGGTAATGCTGTTTATTCACGGTGGCGGCTGGGTGACTGAAAGTGTGGAGAATTATCAGAGAGTTTGTGCACGCATGGCAAATGCAACGAACCATATTGTAGTTTCCGTGGAATACAGACTGGCACCGGAACACCCATTTCCAACAGGACTGGAGGACTGCTACGCCGTGGCAAAAGCACTTTTCACAGATCAGTTTATGTTAAATGTGGACCCTGCTGATATCACGATCGTGGGGGACAGTGCAGGCGGGAATCTGACAGCGGCGTTATCTTTGATGGCGAGAGATCGTGGCGAATTTATGCCGAAGAGACAGATTCTGATCTATCCGGCAACGAATAACGATTATTCTGAAAATTCAGAATTTCCGTCGGTACAGGAAAATGGAGAGGACTATCTTCTGACAGCAGGGAAGATGCGGGATTATATTGATTTATATGCGAGCTGTGAGGAGGATAAGCAGAATCCATATTTTGCTCCAATCCTGGAAAAAGATTTGAGTCATCAGCCGATCACTCTGATTTTAACTTCCGAATTTGACCCACTTCGGGATGAAGGGGAAGCATATGGGCACAGACTTCGGGAGGCAGGAAATCTTGTGAAAATTTATCGAATCAAAGACGCACTGCATGGATTTTTCGCTTTGGGAATTAAGAATCTTCATGTACAGGAAAGCTTTGAATATATCAATACATTTTTAAAAGCGAGTGCTTTGGAGGAAGAATAGAACATGCCGAACACAAAACGAGCACATTGGAGAAATCTGGATAATGCTGCCAAAGTATTTCCTGCGACAAGCAATAAGAATGATACCAGAGTGTTTCGATTCTATTGTCTGTTGAAGGAGCAGGTGCAGGAAGATCAGCTTCAGCGGGCTTTGGACAAGACACTGGAAAAGTATCCTGTCTTTTTGTCCGTGTTAAGGAAGGGATTGTTCTGGCATTATTTGGAAAAAAGTGAGCTGCGTCCTGTCGTATGTCAGGAAAAGAAAAGCCCGTGCAGCAGCATCTATGTGAGAGATAAAAAAAAGCTGCTATTTGAAGTTACCTATTATAAAAACCGGATTAATTTTGAAGTGTTTCATGCGCTTACAGATGGGAGCGGAGCGACAGAGTTCTTGCGAGAACTGGTAAAACAGTACCTGCTTGTGGCTCATCAGCAGGACAATCTGCCGGACGTATCGCTTCTGCCCGATGACATTACGATTCCGGATCAGGAAAATGATGGGTTTAATAAATACTATTCAAAGGATATCAAAGGAAGAAAAAAGAAAAAAGAAAAAGCACATGTTTTAAAGGGAACCAAGCATGAGAACATGAAGCTTCATGTGACAGAAACTACGGTGTCGGTCAAGGCACTGCTTGCAAAAGCGAGAGAGTACGGCGTGTCCATGACAGTATTTTTGACAGCGGTTTATCTGTGCGCAATCCATGCGGAGATGACCAAGGCACAGGAGCGGAAATTGGTTCGTCTAATGGTGCCGGTGAATCTGCGGAATTTTTTCCCGTCGTCTTCGATGTTGAATTTCTTCTGGTGGATTGAGCCGGAGTATCGGTTCCGTGAGGGAGAGCAGTCTTTTAGACAGGTGCTGGAGTCGGTAAAGGAGTATTTCAAGACGGAGCTGACCGCAGAGAAGATGGCTGAGAATATGAGTCAGCTTGTTGCGCTTGAACATCATCCACTTCTTCGTTTTGCGCCATTAGAACTGAAAAACCGCGCCATTTCTGCAGGAACCACAATATCAAAAAATGAGTTTACAGCGATTTTTTCGAATATGAGTGTGGTGAAGATGCCACAGGAATATCTGCCTTATATCGAGCGGTTTGGCGTATATACAAGTACACCACAGTTGGAGCTGTGCATGTGTTCGTTTCAGGATACGATTACATTTGGCTTCACATCGAGATTTGATACAACGAATGTTCAGCGTAATTTCTTTCGTATTTTAAAAGAAGAAGGAATTGATTCAGAGGAACAGGATACCATGCTTCCGGAGGAAGAGCCGGAGAGCGCGGTTGCAATCACCTTTTACAAGTGGTTTACATTCCTGTGTCTTGTGAGCGTTGTGGTTTCTGTTGTGGTTGCGTATTCTCTGACAACGGATTTCCAGTGGGCACTCTGGGTTGCGGGCGGTGTTGCAAGTATGTGGCTTGCATTAACGATTGGATTTTTCAAGCGTCACAATCTTCTGAAAAATGCGATGTGGCAGTTATTGGTCATTACGATTGGTTGTTTCATCTGGGATAACGCGACAGGATGGCGGGGATGGTCTGTGAATTTTGTATTGCCGGGCGTGTCTGTGCTGATCGAAGTTTCGATGCTTGTGATTTCAAAGCTGCAGTCACACTCAGCACGAGAATATATGATTTATTATGTCATGGCAACAACTTATGGAATGCTGCTGCCACTGATTCTGTTACTAACGAAAGTTGTAACGGTTACATTTGCGTGTACCGCCTGTGTGGGAATCAGCTTCCTGTTCCTGATGGCACTCGTAATCTTTCGGTGGAAAGAGTTCAAAGAAGAGATGCATAAGAAGTTCCATTACAAATAGAGAGTGAAAAAAGCTTGCAATTCTCAAAGTCGTATGTTAACATAATAAACAATTCAACGAATCAAAGCAATGAACAAGACTCTGATTTTGAAATCTGACAGGAAAGACAGTGCCACCGACTGAGAGCGCTGCGCAGAGGAAGAGATACAAGGGAACACTTGGGAGCAGACTTATTGAACGAACAGTAGGTAAGTACGGATGATGCACGTTATGTATCTTGAGAGGAATAGGCAAGGGTGTCTATTCAATGCGGGTGGTACCGCGGATTATATTTGATTATATCCGTCCCAGAACAGCTATGTTCTGGGACTTTTTTATGTCGATAAGGATTGGTAGTGTATTTGTGCTGCCAGTCTTTTTTCTTTTTCAGATTCTATTTGAGAAGCTTCCAGAATGAATAAGGTTGAAGAAAAATGAAAAGAGAGGAAAGCGTTTATGGAATTTATGACAGGCGTAGAAAAAAAGGAAGTATTAGAGTTAAGTGAAATACTGGCAGACAACATGATGGGAGAAACCATCAAAACGAATGGTGCGATTCACACAATCCGCGATATGGGAATCGTTGCCTTTGTGATTCTGAGAAAGCGGGAAGGACTGCTTCAATGTGTTTACGAAGAAAGCAGTGCAGCCTTTGATTTAAAAGAGATCAAAGAGGCAGATACGATTGAAGTGGCAGGAGTACTGGAAAAAAATGAGAAAGCGCCCAACGGTGTGGAGCTTCGGATGAAAGAAATGAGGCTTTTAAGTAAAGCGACGGAGGCAATGCCGCTTCAGATTTCCAAATGGAAAATGAAGACATCGTTAGAGGCGAAACTGAACTATCGTCCAATCTCGCTTCGTAATATTCGTGAACGGGCAAAATTTAAAATACAGGAAGGGATTGTAAGAGGTTTTCGTGACTTTCTCTACAAAGAGGGCTTCACGGAGATTCACACACCTAAAATCGGTGCAAAGAGTGCAGAGGGAGGTTCGAATCTTTTTAAACTGGAATATTTCCACAGACCGGCAATTCTGCAGCAGAGCCCGCAGTTATACAAACAGATGATGGTCGGCGTTTTTGACCGTGTGTTTGAGACAGCACCTGTCTTTCGAGCAGAAAAGCATAACACAAAAAGACATTTGAATGAGTATACCAGTCTTGATTTCGAGATGGGATACATTGATGGATTTGAAGAGATTATGGCAATGGAAACAGGATTTTTGCAGTATACAATGGCGCTTCTGAAAGAAGAATATGCAAAAGAACTGAAGATACTGGGAGTCGAACTTCCGAACACAGAGAAGATTCCGACCGTGCGGTTCGATGAAATCAAACGGCTTGTATCTGAAAAATATGATCGTCCAATTAAGAATCCATTTGATTTAGAGCCGGAAGAGGAAATGCTGATCGGACAATATGCAAAAGAAGAGTGGGATGCGGATTTCTTATTTGTCACACATTACCCATCCAAAAAGAGACCGTTCTATGCAATGGATGATCCCAAAGATTCCGTATATACATTGAGTTTCGACTTACTGTATGACGGACTTGAGATCACGACCGGAGGCCAGCGTATTCATGATTATCAGATGCTGGCGGATAAAATGGAAAGCCGAGGCATGACAGAGGAAGGCATGGAGCAGTATATGAGCTGTTTCAAACACGGAATGCCTCCTCATGGCGGACTGGGAATTGGAATGGAACGACTTACAATGAAGCTTCTGGGGGAGGAAAATGTAAGAGAGACAACGCTTTTCCCGCGTGATTTGAGCAGATTAGAGCCGTAATAGATGAAAGGAGGCAGTAAGATGGCAAATAAAATATCAGACGAGACAATTGAATATGTAGGTATCCTTGCAAAGCTGGAACTATCCGGTGAGGAGAAAGAAAACGCAAAGCAGGATATGGAGAAAATGTTGGATTATATTGATACGTTAAATGAACTGGACACAGCGGGGATCGAACCGATGTCCCATGTATTTCCTGTGAATAATGTGTTCCGTGAGGATGTTGTAACGAATGGCGATGGACATGAGGCAGCACTGGCAAATGCACCGAAGCAGAAGAATCATAGTTTTGAGGTGCCAAAGACCATCGGATAACTGGGAAAAATGTTTGGAAAGGACAAAAAGAAATGGATATTTTTCAACTTACAGCGGTAGAGCTGGGGCAGAAGATAAAGGAAAAAGAAATTTCTGTAGTAGAAGCGGTGCAGAAATTTATGGAACGGATCGAAGCGACGGAACAGGACATTAACAGCTTCGTGACGGTTGACAAGGAAGGTGCACTTGCGCAGGCAGAGGCAGTGCAGAAAAAAATAGACGCAGGAGAGCTGACCGGACCACTGGCTGGTGTGCCGGTTGCAATCAAAGATAACATGTGTATCAAGGGACAGCTTACAACCTGCAGTTCAAAGATACTTGGCAATTTCAAACCGACATTCACCTCGGAGGCGGTCTTGAACCTTCAGAAGGCAGGCGCAGTCATCATCGGTAAGACGAACATGGATGAATTTGCAATGGGAAGCACGACAGAGACTTCGTACTTTGGACCGACAAAGAATCCACATAATACGGCACATGTACCGGGCGGGTCTTCCGGTGGCTCCTGTGCGGCTGTGGCAGCAGGTGAGGTGCCTTATGCGCTTGGCTCTGACACAGGCGGTTCCATTCGTCAGCCGAGCTCTTTCTGTGGAGTCGTCGGAATTAAGCCGACTTACGGAACAGTTTCACGCTATGGTCTGATTGCATACGGTTCGTCACTGGATCAGATTGGACCGGTCGCGAAGGATGTTACAGACTGTGCAGCAATTTTAGAAGCAATTGCATCGCACGATTCGAAAGACAGTACATCTGTGCAGAGAGAAGATTACGATTTCACTGCGGCATTAACAGACGATGTAAAAGGAATGAAGATCGGGATTCCAAAAGATTATTTTGGAGAAGGACTGGATGCAGAGGTAAAATCTGCGATTCAGAAAGCAGTGAACGTGTTAGAAGGAAAAGGGGCAATCGTTGAAACATTTGATCTTGGACTCGTGAAATATGCAATTCCTGCATATTATGTGATCGCATCGGCAGAGGCAAGCTCGAATCTGGAACGCTTTGACGGTGTGAAATATGGATTCCGCGCAGAGGAATATGAAGGACTCCATCACATGTATAAAAAGAGCAGATCAGAAGGCTTTGGAGCGGAAGTGAAACGCAGAATCATGCTGGGATCATTTGTGCTTAGTTCCGGTTATTATGATGCTTACTACTTGAAAGCGCTTCGGACGAAAGCACTCATCAAAGCAGAATTTGACAAAGCATTTGCAAAATACGATGTGATAATCGGACCGGCAGCGCCAACGACAGCACCGGAGCTTGGGAAATCATTAAGTGATCCACTTAAGATGTACCTCGGTGATATTTATACCATTTCTTTGAATCTTGCAGGACTTCCGGGAATGTCGGTTCCAATCGGAAAGGATTCGAAGGGACTTCCAATCGGAATGCAGATCATCGGTGACTGCTTTCAGGAGAAAAAGATGATTCGCGCCGCGTATACGTATGAGTGTGCAACGAACAAAGAACATGAAACCATTGCAGCGATGAGCAAAAAGGAGGCGTAACCGAAGATGGCAAAGCAATACGAGACAGTCATTGGACTTGAGGTCCATGTGGAATTAGCGACAAAGACAAAGATTTTCTGCGGCTGCAGCACCGAATTCGGTGGCGCGCCCAATACACACACATGTCCGGTCTGCACCGGTATGCCGGGTTCCCTTCCGGTACTGAATAAACAGGTCGTTGAATATGCAATGGCAGTAGGTCTTGCGACAAACTGTAAAATCACACAGGTCTGCAAATTTGACCGCAAGAACTATTTCTATCCGGACAATCCGCAGAACTATCAGATTTCCCAGTTGTATCTCCCAATCGCAAGAGATGGATATGTGGAAATTGAAGTCGGTGATGTGAAGAAACAGGTGCGCATTCATGAAATGCATATGGAAGAAGATGCAGGTAAACTCATCCATGATGAGTGGGATGACAGCTCACTTGTCGACTACAACCGAAGCGGTGTACCACTGATTGAAATTGTATCGGAACCGGATATGCGCTCTTCAGATGAAGTGATCGCATACCTCGAGAAGCTAAGACTGATCATTCAGTATCTTGGCGCATCGGACTGTAAGTTACAGGAAGGTTCCATGAGAGCAGATGTGAACCTGTCAGTCCGTGAAGTTGGTGCGGCAGAATTCGGAACCAGAACCGAGATGAAGAACATCAACTCCTTTAAGGCAATTGCACGTGCAATCGAGGGAGAGAGAGCACGTCAGATTGAACTCATTGAAGAGGGTAGACAGGTAATTCAGGAGACAAGACGATGGGATGATAACAAAGAAAGCTCTTATGCGATGCGTTCGAAGGAAGATGCGCAGGATTACCGTTATTTCCCAGAGCCGGATCTGGTACCGATCGTGATTTCTGATGATTGGATTGCAAAGATCAAATCACAGGAGCCGGAACTGCGCACCGAGAAATTAGAGCGTTACAAGAACGAGTTTGCAATCCCGCAGTATGATGCGGAAATCATTACCGCATCGAAGACAATGGCAGATCTGTTTGAAGCGACAACGGCTATCTGCAAAAAACCGAAAAAGGTTGCAAACTGGTTAATGGGCGAGACACTTCGTCTGATGAAGGAACATGCAATCGAAGCAGACGACTTGAAGTTCTCACCGGAAAATCTTGCAAAATTAGTTCTTCTTGCAGATGCCGGAGATATCAACAGCTCGGTTGCGAAGGAAGTATTTGAAAAAATCTTTACGGATGACATTGATCCGGATCAGTATGTAGAAGAAAAAGGATTGAAAACGGTCAACGATGATGGTGCATTAAAGTCTGCCATTGAAACAGTTATTGCCAATAACCAGAAGGCTGTGGATGAGTATAAAGGCGGCAAGGAAAAGGCCATCGGCGCACTGGTCGGACAGACGATGAAGGCGATGCAGGGAAAAGCAAATCCGGCGAAGGTAAATGAGATGCTTCGGGAGATGCTGAAATAAAGATTCACAGTTTAATTGACAAAGGACGAAACCGTTGGCGCCGTCCTTTGTCAATTTTAGATTACCATGTTATTTTTATTCATTTAGAGAGTTTCACACAGATGTATTATTTAGCCATATTGAAAATTTTAATAACATCATCTTTACTTAAAGGTTGGAAGAAACCAACAGCTCCGCCGCCTGTGGCAACACATTTTTCAGCCATTTCTTCAATTTGGCTGTCTGTCGGCAAAATGTTCAATTGACGAAGGTTAATGGGCATTCCGATCTTTGTACACCAATTTTCCCAAGCTTCAATCCCCTTTAAAGCCGTAGATTCTACATTATAGAAGTCTTCAGCGACGTCAAATACGCGAACACCAAATTGTGCAAATCTTGCAGGGTTTGTTTTGAGTACATAACGAGCCCAGCTTCCCCAAATAGCGCATAAACCAGCACCGTGAGCAACATCGAACATACCGCCTAATTCGTGCTCAATTTTGTGAGAAGCAAAATCGGATTGACGTCCGGTACCGGTTAATCCGTTGTGAGAGAGGCTCCCAGCCCACATTAATGTAGCACGGGCTTCATAATCATCAGGTGTTTTAACTGCCTTTAAGGCGGCTTCGCGAACGGAAACTAAAAGACCTTCAGCCATTCGATCAATTAAATCGACATCGTTGGTATTTGTGAAATAACGCTCCATTGTGTGCATCATAATATCAGAGGAACCGCTGGCTGTCTGGTATACAGGCAATGTATAGGTGAGTTCTGGATTCATACATGCGAAAAGAGGACGGGCACAATCGTGATTGTAAGAGCGTTTCAGATTTTTCTGTCCGTTATACTCTTCGATTGTAATTACCATAGAATTACTTGTTTCTGAACCTGTTGCTGCAATTGTTGAAATGCAGCCAATCGGTGCGATTTTATCTGTAGTAACCTTACCCATCAACAATTCTTCTAATTCAAAATCATTAGCTAATCCATATGCAATTCCCTTCGCAGAATCAATTGCGCTTCCGCCACCGATTGGAAGAAGGAAGTCAACGTCTTCTTTTTTACATAACTCAATTCCTTTCTTTACAAGACTCAGTCTTGGGTTTGGAACGACTCCGTCCAAATCTACATACTCCAGACCGGCATCTGTCAGTCCCTGATGTACACGGTCGAGTGTTCCGTTTTTCTGAAGATAATCCCCTCCGAAATGTACAAGAACTTTATGTCCGCCGCGTGCTTTGATTTCTTTCCCTGCTTCAGTCTCTACATTTTTTCCAAATATAACTTTTGTAGGATTATAGAATTCAAAATTAATCATAAATAGTGCCTCCTTAAAAAATGAAATATAATGCTTGATACGTTTTCATTATAGGAAGAGATAATGAAAAAGAATAATGAGAAAATTGCACCTGATTAGTGAAATTATTTGCTTATTGCTAAAAATGGAAGAAACTGTCAATTGACTCGGTAATTGTAACATGCTTAGATTTAAAAGGGAAAAAGAGGAAATACATTTCTGTTCTGAGTGAAAAATGCATAATAAATACACATGGTGAAATGAAAAAATCGACAAATTACACGAAGTTTAAACAAGATGAGGAAATAATCTGATTTGTGGAATCAGGTATGCCTTGTATATAATTAACTCAAGCAGCAAGGGAAAATAAAGAAAGGTAAAGGCGATCAAAATGCTTTTAACTAGAGAAAAGGGGATTGTGGCTTTACTTCTGAAACATGAAGAAGATAAGCTGACAACCACACAAATTGCTACTTCATTAAAAGTTAGTTCGAGAACAATTAAAACAGATATAAAGAAAATCAATGAAGAATTGGAAAGTCATTCCTGCAGGATCAGCAGCCAGCAAGGTGTTGGTCTGTGGATTGAATATGATGACCCGGAAGGAAAAAAATATCTGCAGGGTATCATACAGGAGGAAGACGATTCTTATCTATCACCAGAGATTAGAAAGTACCATCTGGCGGTAGAACTTCTACTTCAAGACACATACATGTCTATGGAAACGTTAGCACAGGAGTATTTCATTAGTAAGGCGACCGTGCTAAATGATTTGAGTGAACTGGATGAGTTCTGGAACAAATTCAACCTTTCTTTTATAAAGAAGGTGAAATACGGAATCAAAGTGGAAGGCTCAGAAAGCCAAAAGCGTTCCGCATTGATTGAGGCTGTGAAACAATCTGGTGGAAAAAAGGAAGTAACAGTACCAAAGATTCAGCAGCATTTTGAGAAAGTTGATCTGAATCAGATAAGAACCATTGTAAATCAGGTGGAAAGACGTTTTCAATTCGTATTGACAGATCCTTCGGTAGAAGAACTGATCATTGCACTGGCCGTCATGCTGGAGCGAATTGCTCAGGGAAAGATGATGAATCATAGTAGCCAGATATCACAGCGAGAATCAAGAAAAATGAACTTTGTGCTGGCTTTTATGAAAGAGCGATTGACAGAAGAGATGGAAATCGACATTCCGGATGAAGAAGATGTATATCTGTGTATTTGTTTAAATGGTTTACGGTTTCACATTCCAATGGAGAAAGATAAGAAATTGGAATCAAGAAGAGATCGAAATCCGGAAATGTTTGACAATGTCATCGAATTACTGATGGAGTGCGATAGAAAATTCTATCTTACGATGGAAGAAGACGATGAACTAATCGGAACACTGACAGACCATTTGGAATGTATGATTCTTCGAATGAACAGCAAGTTATATACGTACAATCCGATTCTTGATTCTATCAAAAATGAACTATTTTATGAATATGAAATTGCATCCTTTTTTATGTCAAAATTTGCAGCCCGATACAAATTTGAACCAACAGAAGATGAGATTGGTTTTATCACATTTCACATGGGAGCATCGATAGAGAGGATGAAACAAAAACAAAATCAGAAGTTCACAGTAACGATTCTGTGCATGACAGGTTTTGGGACATCGCAGTTTTTAAGAGTAAAACTCAAAAGCTATTTTCCGCATCTGGAAGTGAATCAAGTTCTTTCGGCAACAAGAGCATCGCAGATACAACCGGAGGGACAGGATTTTGTAATTACAACCGTTCCAATTGAATTAGAGAATATACCCGTGATTCATGTATCTCCGGTTTTGAATGAAACAGATATTAAGAAGATTCAGAAGTTTCTGATGAAGAAGAAAGAAAACGAACCAGAAGAACAACAGAATTATAACTATTTAAAACAATTCTTACATAGCGAAATTACAATTCTTGATTGTGACCTGAAATCAAAAGAAGAGGTAATTCATCTTCTTGGAGGAAGAATGGTCAATGAAGGATATACAGATGAGGGATTTATCGATTCTGTTTTTGAAAGAGAAAATCTTTCAGAGACTGCACTTGGAAATTTAATTGCCATTCCGCATGCGTTTGAAGGGCACATTATAAAACAGGGAATTGGTCTTTTGACACTCAAGAAACCAATCAACTGGGGCGATGAAAAAGTACAGCTTATTTTCTTATTATCGTTAGGTGCTCCATCTAAGGATTATATAAAAGGAATTTTCGGTGATGTATTAGAACTGACAAAAGATAAAAAAACAGTAGAGCTTATCGTAAAAGCAAAAAAATATGCAGACATTTTTAAATGAGATTCGAAGGGAGACAAAAAACAATGCAAATGGCAGATATGATTGATGAAAGGCTGGTCGCTTTTGATTTGGATGCAAAGAACAAAGAAGACGCAATCCAAAAAGTGTGCCGAATGATGTATGATGCCGGGAAGGTTACTGATTATGAAGCGTATATGACCGGTGTGAAAAACAGAGAAAAAGAATTTGAAACAGGAATGGGAAATGGAATTGCGATTCCTCATTGCAAAAACGATTGTGTAAAGGATGCCGCATTTTCCCTAATCAAATTGAAAGAACCAATAGAGTGGGGATCGTTAGATGGTGAGCCGGTCGATTATGTGATTATGCTGGCGGCACCAAATTCATCAGACAATGTGCACTTGTCCATGCTATCTAAACTGGCAGTTAGTCTGATGGATGACGATTTTAGAGATTCACTGAAGGATGCTACTGACGTAGATCAGATCATCAATATATTTCAATCAAGAAAGGAGGAATGAGAGTATGTATTTAGTAGCAGTATGTAGTTGTCCTGTAGGAATCGCGCACACCTATATGGCAGCAGCAAACTTAAAAAAGGCGGCTCAGCAAAAGGGAATAGAAATAAAGGTTGAGACGCAGGGGGCTCAGGGTGTAGAAGATGAAATCACGGATGAGGATTTAAAACGATGTGACGGATGTATTATTGCAAGTGATGTTAAAATCAAAAATTCCAGTAGATTTAAAGATGTTCCAACAATGAGTTTTACGGTAAATGAACCAATTAAAGATGCGGAAGCAGTAATTAATGAATTAATGGAGGCGTTAGGATAAATTATGGCAGAGATTCAGAGAAAAAAACAAAAAAGTTTAGGTACTGTAATTAAAGATGCGATTATGACAGGTATTTCATACATGATCCCTGTAATCGTAGGTGGCGGTGTTATCACAGCTGTCGCAAAGATGATGGGTGGATATGATATCGGAAATACAGCTGCAGAGATGCAGACACTCGCTCAGGTAATTTTTACAATTGGTAACAGTTTGTTTGGTTTTGCAGTTCCATGTTTGGCAGCGTTTATCGCTTATGCAATTGCAGATAAACCGGGTATTGCACCCGGATATGCAATGGGTGTACTTGCAGGATTGATGCAGACAGGTTTCGTTGGTGGTCTTGTTGGCGCTTTGATTGCAGGCTGGTTTGTTCTTCAGATGAAGAAAATCAAAGTTCCAAAAGCATTACAGGGTATTATGCCAATTATGTTTATTCCAGTAATCACAACGTTAGTAGTTGGTCTGTTGATGTGGTACGTTATCGGTGTTCCAATCGCATGGCTGATGGGTATTGTAACAGCAGGTCTGACAGCTTTAAGTGCAGGTTCAAGATTCTTACTTGGAGCAGTTATCGGTGGAATGATCGCATTTGATAATGGTGGTCCGGTAAACAAGACAGCAGCTTTATTCGTAAATGGATTAAATGCAGATGGATTCTTCATTCCTACATCAGCTAAGATGTGTGCAGGTATGACATCACCTCTTGGAATTGCTATCTCAACAGTACTTCCATGGAGCCGTAAGAAATTTACAAAGAGCGAAAAAGAACAGGCTTTATCACTTGTAATTCTTTCTTGCTGTTATGTACAGGAAGGTGTTATTCCATTCCAGTTAAAAGATCCAATCAGACTGACAGCTTCTATCTGTATCGGTGGTGCAATTACCGGTGGACTGTGTATGATGCTTGGACTTGAATCTCCAGCCGTACATGGTGGCATGTTCTCAGTTGCAATGACATCTAATCCACTTCTGTTTATCGGATTATGGGTATTGGGTGGATGTATCACAGGTCTTCTGTATTCAATCTTGAAACGTCCATTAGCGGAAGGCGCAGAAGATGAGGAAATGGATAATCCTCTGATTTAATAAAATCACATAGAGGCAGAGTCGGGGTGTCTGCTTAGACACCCCATTTTTAAGGAGGAAAAAGCAACATGTATGTATCAATGAAAGATATGCTTCTTCATGCACATCATAACAACTACGCAGTTATGGCAATCAATTGTGTGAATATGGAGCAGGCAAAAGCAATTATCCAGTCAGCAGATGAGGAAAAATCGGCAGTTATCATTAACATTTCACCTCGTCAGATGAAGGCACACGGACACGGAGAGATTATGGCTCCCATGATTAAGAATATGGCTGAGAAGGTACCGGTTCCAGTAGCGTTCAATCTGGATCACGGTGCAAGTTTTGAAGATATTACAGATGCAATGAAATTTGGATTTTCAAGTGTCATGATTGATTCTTCAAGTTTTGAGTTTGAAGAAAATGTAAGAAGAACACAACAGATTGCAAGTCTTGCGCATGGAATGGGATTGTCATGCGAAGCAGAGCTTGGACATGTTGGTCAGGCAGCAGCAGATGATAACAGCAATGTAGATTTATACACAAATGTGAAGCAGGCAAAAGAATTTGTTGAGAGAACAAAGTGTGATTGTCTTGCAATAGCAATTGGAACTGCACATGGCGCATATCCAAAGGGAATGGTTCCAAAACTTGATTTTGACCGTCTCAGAGAATTAAAAACAGAGCTGAATATGCCACTCGTGCTTCATGGGGGCAGCGGCGCAGGGGAAGAAAATATTAAAAAAGCCGTTGCATGTGGAATTAACAAAATCAATGTTTGTACAGATCTGTTCCGTCATGCAACAAATGCAACAATCGAAGCAGTAAAAGAAAATCCAATGATTGATTACATGGATCTTTGCATCGAAGCGCAGAATGCAATGAAAGATTTTATCAAATCATATATGCGTGTCATCGGATCTAGTGGACAGTATTCATTTAAAAAAGATAACGGACCAGAACTTGATTAATGAAGGATGGACCGTAAGGAGGAGGGTGAAATGTCAGTTTGGAGTGAGGTTGTAATAGGAATTGCGCTTGTTGCAGGCACCTATTGGGTTATAAAAACGGCATACCAGTGGAATCGCTTTCGCAGAAGTGCATACATCGAATTATATTCGAGTTACATTGAATATGCATTTCGCAAAAAAAATATTGTGAAGTTGTCAGAAAGTTTCTATTTAAAAAATGAGTTTGGAAAACATCGCATTTTTTATCAAATTGCACAGGCAAAGAATGAAAAGAAACCACAGGCATACATCCTTCTTCTTCTGTCAACTGGAATTTACATTCTGAATGTCAAAAATCAGGCAGATAAAATTATTTTAAAGCAACATGGCGACATGAAACAGATTTATATGGAAAAACAGAAAAAAGGTGAGCCGGTCAAGGAACATCAGTATCTGTTTAAGAATCCGATGGAAGAAAGCAGATTTTTTGCGAAAAGAATGGAACAAAGAATTGGAAATACAGAGATTCCTGTCAAATCCATCGTAGTTTTCCCAGAAAAGTCAGAACTGACATGGGATGGACAACCGGATATGGAAGTACCTGTAATAAAAAGAAAAGAACTGATAGCAACTATCAAAGCGGATATGGAAAAAAGCCAGACCGTTCTTAAGGATAGTCAGATTGATGATCTCTATTATCAGCTTGCAAAGGAATCCATCGAGATGGAAAAAAATATGTAGTATCTGATTGATTAAAGGAGACCAGCTATGATAAAGGGAGAAGATGTTTGGAATGCGCAGATGATACAGGGAATGGAATCAAAGAAGATTTCAAACCGGGAAGTTTTTACATTTGCAAACATGAAGAATAATTATTATGAAATTTTAGAAGAGACAGCTTCAAAGTATCCGGACAAAATTGCATTTAGCGATAACTGGGACAGAACGTACACGTATGAGACATTTCTTCATATGGTAGATGAATTTGCTGGATGGCTCACAAAGCATCATGCCGGGCGGGGAACGCATGTCGGAATTCTTTTACATAATAGCATTGAGTTTTGCACAAGCTTCTACGCTGTGTGCAAAATTGGCGCAGTAGCAGTACCATTTCCAAGTAAATACCGGGAACATGAGATTCAGGCGTTGATAGAAAAAGCGGATTTGAGTTATCTGATTGTTGCGGAAAAGTTCAAGGACTGGGTAGAAAAATATGATTCAGAGATTCAAATGATGTATTCCATTGACGAGGAACACGGATATGGATTTCGTCATATTTCTTTCCCGGAGGGATCACAAGGCGGTTCGGTAGGAACGTTGGAAGATGAGGTTATCCTGATGTTTACCTCAGGAACAACCTCCACAAGTAAGGGCGTTGTGATGAAGAATTATAATGTGATTCATGCAACTATGGTTTATCACCGCTTGTGCCAGATTACACCAGAGGACAAAACAATTATTCCGGTGCCAATATATCATGTAACAGGACTAATTGCTCTGTTGGGATTATTCGTCTATTCTGGTGGTACAGTGTACTTATACCGCAGATATGATGCACATCGAATATTAGAATGTGTCGTTAAGAACCACATTACATTTATGCACGGCTCACCGACGGTATTTGGTTTGCTGATGGATTTGAAAGAAGAGTATCCAAAGCTACCATCGCTTCGAATGATGCTGTGTGGAAGCAGTTACATGCCAATCGAAAAGATGAAAGAATTACACCGTTGGCTACCACTGACAGAGATTCGAACTGTATTTGGAATGACAGAAACCGCAAGTCCGGGGACACTATTTCCGACAGACACGCCAAGCAGTGAGTACCAGGCATCATCAGGAAAGCCGGTTCCAGGACTGGAATTAAAAATCTTAGATGAAAATGGAAATGAAGTAGATGCAGGATGTGTTGGCTCTGTCTTCATACGCGGTGCGAATGTGGTGGAATATTATTATAAAATGGATTCTCCGCTGTTTCAGGAAGATGGCTGGTTAGACACCGGTGATATGGGTTATATCAATGAAGAACATTATGTGTTTTTCGTGGACCGCAAGAAAGATATGGTCAACCGCGGGGGAGAAAAGATCTGGTGTACAGATGTGGAGGATGAATTGATTGCGCTTTCTGGAATCAAAGATGCAGCAGTTGTTGGAATCCCAAGTGAGAAATACGGCGAAGTCGCAGCAGCGGTTGTTGTTCTTGAAAAAGATACTGTTTTGACAGAGGACCAGATCAAAGGAGAGTTAGAAAAAGAAATGGCGAGATTTAAGGTGCCGGAACAAATCATTTTCTTAAAAGAGATTCCAAAAACACCGGGTTTAAAAACTGATAAGAAATATATTAGAACACTTTTTTAATAGGAGGAACACATGTTAAAAGCAAACTTTATTACCGCCGTGGAAGCAGCAGAAAAAATCCAGGACGGAAGTACACTGTGTACAATCGGAATGACACTTGTCAGTGCGAGCGAATCAATATTAAAAGCAATTGAACAACGTTTTGAGACAACGGGTCATCCGGCAGATATTACATTGGTGCATTCCTGCGGGCAAAGTGATAGAAAAGATGGAATACAGCATCTTGCACATGAGGGACTTGTAAAAAGGATCATAGGTTCACACTGGGGACTTCAGCCGAGATGGATGGAGATGATTGCGAACAGTCAGGTACAAGCATACTGCCTACCGCAGGGACAGATTGCACAGCTCTATAGAAGCATGGCTTGCGGTCTGCCTGGTAAAATGTCAAAGGTTGGCTTGGGAACATTTATAGATCCCCGCATAGAAGGCGGAAAGATGAATGACCGTACCAAACTATTACCAGACATTGTAGATATTATTGAATATGATAATGAAGAATATATGTTTTATAAAGAGGTACCACTTGATACTGTTTTAATCAGAGGTACAGTCTGTGATGAGATGGGGAATCTTACAACAACAGAAGAAGCCATGAAATTAGAAATTCTGCCAGCTGTGTTTGCCGCAAAGAGGTATGGCGGAAGAGTCATCGCACAGGTAAAACAAGTCGTACAGACCGGAACACTCAATCCGAAAGAAGTAGCGGTACCAGGTGTGTTCATCGATGATATTGTGGTTTGTGAGAACCCGATGGAAGATCACAGACAGACGTCGTCATGGTATTTTGATCCATCTTATTGTGGACAGGCAATGGCACCGGCTGGAGATATTCCACCGGCACCATTTAACGAAAGAAAATTTATTGCCAGACGTGGAGCACAGGAATTATACAGAGGTGCAGTGATTAATCTGGGAACCGGAATTCCAAACGATATGATTGGAAAAGTATGCAATGAGGAAAAAGTCTCTGATGACATTATGATTACAGTCGAGTCAGGAATCTACGGCGGGATACAGGCTGGTGGCATCGATTTTGGCATTGGTCAGAACCTGACAGCAATGATCGGACATCATGAACAGATGGATTATTATAACGGAGCAGGTGTAGATATCACTTATATGGGGCTTGGAGAATTAGACGGGGACGGCAGTGTGAACTCCACAAAGATGGGACCTCGATGTACCGGAGCCGGAGGATTTATCGATATCACACAGAATGCAAAGAAAATCGTATTCTTAGGTACATTTACAGCCAGTGGTGCAAAGTATGCATTTGAAAATGGAGAATTGAAAATCGTAGAAGAAGGAAAAATCCGAAAGATGGTAAAAAATGTTGCACAGTTATCATTTAACGGTCCAATGGCAAGAAAAAAAGGGCAGGAAGTTATGATTGTTACAGAACGTGCAGTATTAGAACTGTGTGAGGAAGGTGTTCGCTTAATCGAAATTGCACCAGGTATTGACCTTCAGACACAAGTACTTGACATGATGGATTTCACTCCAATTGTAAGTGATAATTTGAAAGAAATGGACAAAGCGCTATTTATTCAGGATGGTCCTTTTGGATTACAACTGAAAGAAACCAAATAGATGATCAAAAAAAGAAATGAGGTATGAAAATGGAAAGTAACAAAGTAGCAGTTATTGGAGCTGGTTTAATGGGAAATGGTATTGCACAGGCTTGTGCATCAGCAGGATATGATGTAGTAAATATTGATACATTTGAATCTGCAATCGAAAAATCAAAAGCAGCAGTTGAAAAGTTGTTTAGCAGAAAAGTAGCAAAAGGCTCTATGACAGAAGAAAAAAAGGCGGAAGTATTAGGACGTCTTACATATAGCAGTAAATTTGAGGATGTAAAAGGTGCGTTTTTAGTAGTAGAAGCCGTTCCTGAAAAAATTGAGATCAAAAAGGATACATTCAAAAAAGTAGATGAACTTGCAGATGCAGAGACAGTCATTGTTTCAAATACTTCAGGACTCAGCATCTCAGAGATTGCATCTGTAACAAATCGTCCAGACAAAGTAATGGGGGCTCATTTCTTCTACCCGGCACCGGTTATGAAACTTCTAGAATTAGTGCGCGGGCTTGTAACATCTGACGAAACATATGAGACTGTAAAAGGATTTGCAGAAAAAATTGGAAAGACAACCGTTGATGCACCGGAATTTCCTGGATTTATGGTAAATAGAATTTTAGTTCCGATGCAAAATGAAGCAGCTTTCATGGTTATGGAAGGCAGCAAACCAGAAGATGTGGATAATGCAATGAAACTTGGATGCAATCACCCAATGGGTCCAATTGAACTGACAGACTTTGTAGGAATTGATACCATGCTTGCAACCATGACAGGACTTTACAACGGATTCCACGACAGTAAATATCGTCCATGCCCATTGTTAGAGACAATGGTAAAATCAGGAATGCTCGGCAAAAAGTCAGGTCTGGGATTTTATAAATATGATGAAAAAGGAAACAAAATAGGTTCAAACTTCTAGAAAAACAGATAGATTCATAAGGAGGATATGAAAATGAAAGAAGTAGTTGTGGTTAGTGGAGTGAGACTTCCAGTTGGAAGCTATGGTGGAAGTTTAAAAGATATTTCAGCAATTGACATGGGAGCAATGGTCGTAAAGGAAGCCGTAAAACGTGCCGGAATTGAGCCATCCGTTGTAGATGAAGTTGTTATTGGTCAGGTTGGAGAAGTGGCAGAGAATGGATTTATTGCAAGAGCAGTTAGCTTGAAAGCAGGAATGCCAAAAGAAACAACGGCATATTCTGTAAACCGCCAGTGTGGTTCTGGTCTTCAGTCTATCGCAGAAGCGGTGATGGAAATTCAAACAGGACAGGCAGACGTTGTGGTTGCAGGTGGAACAGAAAATATTTCCCGCCTGCCATATTATGTAAATGATGCCCGCTGGGGAGCAAGAATGGGTCATAAGACATTCGAAGACGGTGTCATTGATATCCTGACATGGCCATTAGACGGAAACCATAATGGTGTAACAGCTGAAAATGTGGCTGAAAAATATAATGTAACAAGAGAAGAACAGGATGCATTTGCAGTTCGCAGTCATGAAAGAGCATGCAAGGCTATCAAAGAAGGAAAGTTCAAAGATGAGATTCTTCCTGTTGAATTGAAAGACCGTAAAGGAAATGTAACAGTATTTGATACAGATGAGGGCCCTAGAGAAGGACAGACAATGGAAAAGATTGCGAGACTTCGCCCATGTTTCGTGAAAGATGGTACTGTAACAGCAGCAAACTCATCAAGCTTAAATGACAGTGCGGCAGCAGTTGTTGTAATGTCAAAAGAAAAAGCAGAGGAACTGGGTGTAACACCAAAATTGAAAATCGAAGGATATGCAATTGCCGGATTTGATGCAGAATTAATGGGATATTCTCCAAAATTCTCTAGTGAGAAACTAGCCAACAAATTAGGCTTAGATTTAAAATCAATCGATATGTTTGAAATCAATGAAGCATTTGCAAGTCAGGCATTTGCAGTAAGCCGTGATCTGGGACTTGATCCTGAAAAAGTAAATATCTATGGTGGCGGAATTTCGATTGGTCATCCAATCGGAGCAACAGGCGCAATGCTGACAGTCAAAGTGATGTACGAGTTGATGCATACAGATAAGAAAGATGCAATGATCAGTATGTGTATTGGCGGTGGTCAGGGTATTTCAATGTATTTCACAAAGTGCTAGAAAGGATTAAGATGAAAGAGTTTCGTTATAAAGTAACAGACCCAGAAGGACTTCATGCAAGACCGGCAGGAACTTTAGTAAAGCAGGCATCTTCTTATACATGTGTTGTTGAAGTAAAATGCGGTGAGAAACAAGCGGATGCAAAAAGAATTTTCGGTATTATGAGTCTTGGAGTGAAAAACGGTCAGGAAGTTACCATTGGTATAGATGGTGAAGATGAAGACAGGGCATATGATGAATTGTTAAAGTTCTTTGAAGAAAATTTATAAAAAGGAAATATAAAGTGTCAAAAGCTGTCTGCGACTGATGAATCATCAGTTGGCAGACAGCTTTTCTTTTTGGTATCCTAGTACTGATAATATACATTAAATTTTCATCAGCATTTTTGGAAAATCTTATATAAATGTCATGTAAATGAAAAAAATCTTGACCTTATATCGACTATATCCCTTATATCAGAAGAAAGAAGACATACAAGAAAGGTGGCTTATAAGAGGTGACTTACAGTAATATAAGAAATGACGTACAGCTAATCTTCTACGGCTGCAGCACCGAATTCGGTGGCGCGCCCAATACACATACATGTCCGGTCTGCACCGGCATGCCGGGTTCCCTTCAGGTACTGAATAAACAGGTAGTTGAATATGCAATGGCAGTTGGACTTGCAACAAACCCAACGAAGGTAAATGAGATGCTTCGGGAGATGCTCTAACACGCATCTAGCCGTTGGGGCTAGGAGGATTGCTTTGAACATGCCAGACGGTATTGTTCAGGGGTCATTCCCTCATATTTTTTGAAAACCCGGAAAAAGTATTTTGTGTTGTCGTACCCTACAGATTTTGTGATCTGATATAATTTCCTGTCTGTCGAAGCCAATAAAACCTTGGCTTTTTCGATTCTTATAGCGTTCAAGTACTGGGCAAACTTTTCACCTGTTTTTTTCCTGAACAGATGACTAAGATAACTGCTATTCATATAAAACAGTGAGGCAAGAAAATCCATGCTAAGATTTTTATTATAGTTGCGCTGCGCATAGATCTTTACCTGCTCAATGGTGTCATCAATTGCATAGACACTTTGAGGTTTTAGCATTTCTGAAAGGTTGACAAAGAACTGGCGATAATACTGCTGTAGTTCCTCCGCAGAAAACGTTTCGTTTACGATATTGCTCATGCTCCGTGAAAAACCGGTGTTGGTCAGATACTGCTTGAGGATAAACAGACATTCCTCAACTAATTGATGATAATAATATTTTAGATCAGCAAGTGTAAGTCTTGGTTCCAGTGCCTGGTGTTCTTTAAGTTCATCCAATAGACGATTTACTTCGGAAGACATCCCTGCTTCAATACGAAACAGAAATTCGTCCTTTTTATCCCAAAGGATTTCTGTTATTTCTGTCTCAATCTCCGGGTGCCATATGTAATAGTGTGAGGTTGTTTCATTTACAGCAATTGCATTTAATGCACAAGAACATTTCTTGTATGCCTCATGGAGTTCTTCCACGGAAGAGCAAGGTGAACTGATGCCCCAGTAAGATAAGGCATGGAGTGAGTCAATACTGTTCATGAGACTCTCAATTACTTTGACGTAAAAGGACTTTTCGGAAAAACTGACATCATCGGGCATGCACAAAATCAAGAAGCCTATCTGTTCATTCTTTGGGTGTGGCAGGTAAAATGTCATTTCCGAAAATCCGAGATCCCGTAGTGGCTCTTGTAGATTCATTGCCTCAAGCGTCTGGCTGCAATAAACTGCAGCCAAATAAAGACGCTGTGAATGCCTTAAAAAGGAAAGACGGTTAGAGTTAATGGCGGTGTCAGAGACAGGGTAGCCTAAGATCAGATTTTGAAGCAGTTGAATGTCATATTCATAATAAGCCAACTCTTTTTGTTCTTCGCTTAAACGAATCTGGTCATGCATCAATTCAGAACTATCTAATTTCTGAATTGCCCGTAGTACAATTTGCTGGATTTGGTTCTCTGTAAAAGGTTTCAGAATGTAGTCAATTACATTTGCAGAGATTGCTGATTTCACATAATCAAAGCTCTTGTAACCACTGATCACGATTAACAATAAATCAGGATAATTTTCTGACAGATGTGCCAGTAGCTGGGTTCCGTCCATAATGGGCATTTCCATATCCAGGATGACAATGTCTACTGAAAAATGTTCTACTAGTGAGACAGCCTGTTCTCCATTGTCGGCTTCCCCAACGCAATGAATCTGTGTACTTAAGGGTTCCAGTTTTTTTAGCGTTCCCATACGGATTAAAGGTTCGTCATCCACAATTATATAGTTATACATCGGTGTCCTCCTTTTCGACAAGATACGGCAGTTTGATACGAATCAGAGTGCCTCTTTTGGGTTTGCTCTCTGCAAAAAGTCCGTAGCCTTTTCCGTAATATAGTTCAATTCGTGTGTTGATATTTTTCAGTCCAATACTTTGATTTGTTCGATGCCCCAGTTCTGTAAATGTAGGTTCTTCCATTAAAGATTCATTTAAGGCGAGAAGTTGATCTGCTTCCATGCCTTTCCCATCATCAATCACATAGAGATAAAAACAAGTTTCACGTAGAAAGCCATAGAGATGAATACTGTGCCCTAATTGACAATTTTGAAGACCGTGGGAAAATGAGTTTTCCACAATTGGCTGCAGTATCAGTTTTAACATTTTCAGGTTCAGCATTTTATCAGGAATGTGCATGCTGAAAGTAAAACGATGGTTAAACCGGATAGATTGAATGGATACATAATCCATCACATGGTTGATTTCATCCTGCAAGCTTACTAGTTCACTTTGCGTTTTTATGGCATAACGAAACATGTTTCCAAGGGACATAGCCATATCCTGTATCTGGGAACTGCCCTCGATGCTGGCAATGCTATTAATTGCTTCAAGTGTATTAAACAGGAAATGTGAGTTAATTCGTGCTTCCAAAGATTTCATCTGGGCATCTAAAGAAATCAGCTTATTTTGATAATTGGTTTTAATTGCAGTATGAAGCTGCTCAATCATGGCATTATATTCATTATACAAAACACCAATCTCATCAGAACGGTCCAGATATAAGTTGGTAACAGAGAGATTCCCCTCTTTTTGCGTGGACATTTTCTGGCTTAATTGAACAATAGGCGTTGTAACTGTCTTAGAAAAATACATGGCTAAAAGAATTCCCCCAATGATGCAGATTAGAGCAATTAGAAGCAGGAGAATCCCAGTGGTGTTAAACTGTAGGTAGAGGCGGCTGTCGTCTACAGATGTGAACAAAGTCAGTGAGGAAAATAAAAGGTGAGAGGAATAAGAAGCCTGACTTTTAGCTTCCTCATAGGATAATTGAGTATCATTGGGAGCCGTCGAGTAAATAACTTTCTGCCGCGTTGTGTCTGCTACTGTAATTGATGTGACATTGGGGATTGTATTCAATTGGCTCATATCAAATAGCGAAGGCTTACAATTGATGAGCAGAACACCTAAATTTTCAGAGGAATAAACATCGTACAGACTTTTTGATATGAAAAAGCTTTCACGGGAACCTTGAAAGATATCTTGATGAACTTTAATATCACTGATACAAAGTTGTCCTTTTTGGGAAATTGTTTTTTCATACCAATCGCTTTCATCTGGAGAGTAGCCATAGATTAATTTATTATTTGGAGTGTTTTCAAAGGTGAAATCTACATCAGACGGAGTAAAGATATAAATCCCATAAATAAAATCATAGGTATTGTAGAGGTTTTGGCAAAGATATTTCAAGTTCTGTTTTGTCTGATAGATGGACAATTCATCATGATTTGCATTTGGGTCTGCATAAGGTTTCAGATTATGAATCAGGGAATAATTCCCAGATGAATAAGAGGTAAAAAGATTGGAAACTTTTTCCAGTTCCGCAAGCGTGTTGTTGGTCTGCTGCACTGCTTTTGAAAAAACATTGGAAGAATATTCTTCCATCTGTTGTTTTGTCGTGTGCGCCTGGCGGCGCACGTTTCTAACCGGTGCAAGTCCGGAATCCGCCCGGTAGTGGGAAGGATATAGCCGAAGGCAAGGGTGTCCATCGCGAGATGGAATCTGAAGGAAGCTGGATGCGAGGAA
>JAQUVD010000004.1 GCA_028693555.1 Hespellia sp. | reverse complement strand
TTCCGGCGGGGCTTATTTCAGTACCTCTATTCACAATACTGTCTTTTCATTTTTTTCAAAAATAGGACAGATTGGTACTTTAGAAGAAGTTATCTCTTTTGAAATTACATTTTGCGGAAACTCAAGTTATTTTCCAAGTTGTTCTGTTAATACGTCTTTTGCCTTATTTAATGCATCAGAAATACCGGCTGGATTCTTACCGCCTGCCTGTGCCATGTTTGGACGACCACCGCCGCCACCGCCGACAAGACCGGCAATTGCTTTGATCAGATTGCCTGCGTGTGCGCCGGCTTTTATGGCATCATCTGTTGCTGTTACCATCAGATTCACCTTACCATCATTTCCGGATGCAAGGACAACAACACCGCTGCCCAGCTTTTCTTTTAACTGATCGCCCAGATCGCGCAGACCATTCATATCAACACCTGGCACTTGTGCTGCAAGCAGCTTGACTGTTCCAATCTCTATGATCTGATCCATAACATCTCCCATAGAATCCTGGGCAAGTTTGCTCTTTAATGATTCATTCTCGCTGTGAAGCATCTTGACTTCATTCTGAAGATGTCTGATTTTGTGGGATAATTCGGAAGGGGCAGCTTTTAACAATGCGGATGCTGCATTGAAGTTCTCTTCCATCTCTTTGTAATATGCAAAAACACCATCTCCTGTCAGTGCCTCAATACGACGCACGCCGGCTGCGACACCTGATTCAGAAAGAATTTTGAAGGTTGTGATAATTCCCGTATTTGAGACATGTGTTCCACCGCAAAGCTCTTTTGAAAAATCACCCATGGAAACAACACGGACATCGTTTTCATATTTTTCGCCAAACAATGCCATGGCACCTGTCTTTTTTGCTTCTTCAATGTTCATTACGTTTGTGTTAACGACAAGGTTTGCCTGGATTGCCTTATTTACAATCGTTTCTACCTGTGCAATTTCATCTGCTGTCATTGCCTGAAAATGAACAAAGTCAAATCGCAGTCTGTTTGGCGTAACAAGAGATCCTTTTTGTTCAACATGTCCACCAAGCACTTCTTTTAATGCTCTCTGAAGTAAATGTGTTGCGCTGTGATTCTTACATGTATTGATACGTGCGGACTCGTCTACTGCTAATGTTACGTGATCTCCGGTTTTGATGATACCGCTTGTAACGGTTCCAACGTGACCGTATTTGCCACCAAGTAATTTGATCGTCTCTTTAACTTCAAAGGTTCCTTCCGGTCCTGTAATGATACCGGTATCACCTTCCTGACCACCCATCGTCGCATAGAAAGGAGTGTCCTGCACAAAGATTGTGCCCATATCGCCATCAGAGAGTGCTTCCGTAATCTCTGTCTGGGTCGTCAGTACTGTAACATCAGAATCACAGGTTAAATGATCATATCCGACAAATGCTGTTGTGACAGACGGATCAATTTCATCGTATACTGTTGCGTCTGCGCCCATGTAATTTGTGGTCTCGCGGGCATTTCTGGCCTTCGTTCTCTGCTCTTCCATTGCAGCTGTAAATCCTGCTTCATCAATGGAATAACCCTTCTCCTCTAAGATCTCTTTTGTGAGGTCGAGAGGAAATCCATACGTGTCATAAAGTGTAAAGGCACTTTTGCCATCTAATACTTTTAAGCCGGATTGTTCGAGCTTGTGCTCCATATCTGCAAGAATACTGAGTCCCTGATCAATTGTTTTATTGAATTTCTCTTCTTCCTGAGAAATAACTTTTAAGATAAATTCTTTCTTCTCTTCTAATTCCGGGTAGCCATCTTTAGAACCGTCAATAACAGTCTGGCTGAGTGTGGCAAGAAAAGCGCCGTTTACTCCAAGGAGTCTTCCGTGACGCGCTGCGCGTCGAATCAGACGACGAAGTACATATCCGCGTCCTTCGTTCGAAGGCATGACGCCATCTGAAATCAGGAAGGTTGCGGAACGGATATGATCTGTAATCAGACGGATGGATACATCTTTCTCATAGTCTGTGTCATAGTCGACCTTTGCGATTCGGCATACATGATTGCGAAGTGCCTGAATCGTGTCAACATCAAAGATAGAATCCACATCCTGAACAACCACTGCAAGACGTTCCAGTCCCATACCGGTATCAATATTCTTGTGTTCTAATGTCTCATAATTGCCGTTCCCGTCATTATTAAACTGTGTAAATACATTGTTCCATACTTCCATATAGCGGTCACATTCACAGCCAACGGTACAGCCAGGCTCACCGCAGCCATATTTTTCACCGCGATCATAATAAATCTCAGAACATGGACCACATGGTCCGGCACCGTGCTCCCAGAAGTTATCTTCTTTCCCGAAACGGAAAATGCGTTCCGCAGGGATGCCAATCTTCTTATTCCAGATATCGAAAGCCTCGTCATCTTCCAAATAGACCGAAGGATACAATCTGTCCGCATCCAGTCCGACTACTTTGGTTAAGAATTCCCATGACCATTCTATTGCCTCATTCTTAAAATAATCTCCAAATGAGAAATTTCCGAGCATCTCAAAAAATGTACCGTGGCGTGCGGTCTTACCGACATTTTCGATATCACCTGTACGGATACACTTCTGACAGGTTGCTACGCGTGTGCGCGGCGGAATCTCTGCCCCTGTAAAATATGGCTTTAAAGGTGCCATACCTGCGTTGATCAGTAACAAACTTTTATCATTGTGTGGTACCAGTGAAAAACTGTTCATTACAAGATGCCCTTTGCTCTCGAAAAAGTCAAGAAACATCTGTCTTAATTCGTTTACTCCATATGCCTGCATATATTTTATCCTCCTATATACAACATGAAGAGAAGTGGCTGTTTGTCCACTTCTCCAATGTTTTCTAACATGCGTTCTATGATACCATAGCCATGTTACTATTTCAACTCAATTTCTTCGAGTTCTCTTGGTGGAATCTGTTCCGTTGAGCTCTTTACATAATTTGCAAGGGCTTTTTTTGCTTTTGCAACCGGGATATTCGTGCCGGCACCTGCGATACAGCCGCCCGGACAGCCCATGCCCTCAATCAGACAGCCATTCATCTTACCGGCTTTTGCCATGATCAGCATTTTCTTGCATTCGGCAAGGCCCTCAGCATGCTCGATATTCACATCGATCCCCGGATAATATTCATTGACACACTTTTCAATCGCATCGGCTACGCCGCCTGCACAAGCATATCCGCGTCCTGCACCAGTCGCGTCATGGAAAGAACTTTCCGCCGCATATTTTGTAAGATCAATTTCCTTGGCATCAAACATAGCCTGCAGTTCTTCGTACGTAACTACAAAATCAACATCACTTCGAACCGTTCTTCTGGAAGCTTCCAGCTTTTTTGCTGCGCAAGGTCCAATGAATACTACTTTTGCATTTGGATGTTCCTGCTTGATGGTTCTTGCAGTCGCAACCATCGGTGTCAGTTCCTGTGAAACCTGATCTGCAATGTCCGGGAAGTAGAGCTTCGCAAGCATGGACCATGATGGACAACAGGAGGTAAGAAGGAACGGCAGTTCACCGGTGACCACTTTGTTGACATAGTGATGCGCCTCCGAGATGGCACCGATATCAGCGCCAAGTGCTACTTCATATACCTCTGCAAATCCGAGTTCCTGCAGTGCTGCTTTGATATTACGCGGTGTAATATTGTCACCAAACTGACCTACAAATGCAGGTGCGATTTCGGCAATGATTTCTCCACCTTCCTTCAAAGAACGCGCGAGCTGGAAAATCTGTGATTTGTCGGAAATTGCTCCGAACGGACAACTTACCATACACATTCCACAGGAAACACATTTGTCCGGATTAATCTGTGCTCTTCCATATTTGTCTGAACCGATTGCACCAACGCCACATGCTTTCCTGCATGGCCGCTCTTTTTTCGCAATTGCATCATAAGGACAGATAGATTTGCATCTGCCACACTTAATACATTTCTCCTGGTCGATCACAGATTTCCCATCTACGAAAGAGATTGCATCCTTCGGACAGACCTCCTGGCATGGATGTGCAGTGCAGCCTTTGCACATATTGCTGACCTCATATTGATTCTCGTGACAGGATGCACAGGCAGAAGGAATGACCTGCATCAAAGGCGGTTCATAGTATTTTTCAGAAATGTTGCTCTCTTCGATTCCTTCGGTCAGATGGACTGCTTTGTCCTCCGGTCGTAATGACATTCCCATTGCAAGCCGCAATTCTTCACGCACGATGGCGCGGAGACGATATTGTGCAGAACTGTAATTTTCCATATCTTCTGTAACCAGTTTGTATGGAATGGCTTCGATATCTTTTAGCAGACTTTCCGGTGTGGATTCAAAAGCAACTTTTGAAACTTCCGTAAATACACCTCTTCGCCGTTGTCTGACGGGTGTCTCTAATCCTCTCATCATATGTCTTGTTCCTCCTTATCTGAAGTTATCATTGATTGGTTATCTTGAAAAAATTTCTGTGCATAATAGACGGACTGCATTGCGTCTTTTCCATAGAAATCTGCACCGATCATGTCAGCATAATCCTGATTCAAAACAGCCCCGCCAACCATAACTCTACAGTTCGGTGCAGCGCTGCGAAGCTGTTTGATGGTCTCTTCCATGCTGACAACAGTTGTTGTCATAAGTGCACTCAGCCCAACGAGCCGTACATCCTGATCCAGAACGGTCTGCACAATCAATTCGGGGGGGACATCTTTTCCAAGATCAATGACATCAAAACTGTAGTTTTCCAAAAGCACTTTTACGATATTCTTTCCGATATCATGAATATCCCCTTTTACGGTTGCCAGAACAACTTTATCTAGATGCTCTGCAGGGGCACCACTGTTTGCAATCACATCTTTAATTACAGCAAAAGCATTTTTAGCTGCCGCTGCACTCATCAGAAGCTGCGGGAGAAATACGGTCCCCTTTTCGAATCCCTTTCCCACGATATCAAGTGCCGGAATCAGATACTGGTTAATGATATCCAGTGGATCTTTCGATTCTAATAACGTCTGGGTGACAGCACCTGCTTCATCCTTCAGCCCTTTTTCGATAATGCTCTGCAGTGTAAGCTCACTGTCTGTTTTACTGCTGACAGAAGGCGCGGCTGCGGTCTGGTTGGCATAGTGTGCAATATAATTCTCGCAATTATCATCCAGGCTCATGAGTGCATGATAAGAATAATACGACTTCATCATGTCTTCTGACATGGGATTGATGATACCGACACTCAGTCCCTGCTGCATTGCCATCGTATAGAAATTAGAATTGATGACGGGACGATTCGGCAGACCAAAGGAAATGTTCGATACGCCCAGAACTGTCTGAACACCAAGTGTCTCTCTGACCAGCTTTAATGCTTCTAGCGTTGTGACAGCTCCTTTTGGCTCGGAACTGATGGTCATACATAATACATCAATTACAATGTCTTTTTTATCGATGTTATATAACGCTGCGGAAGCCAGAATTTTTTTGGCAATCTCCAGACGCCCCATTGCTGTGTCGGGGATTCCGGACTCATCCAGGGTAAGTCCCACAACAACACCACCATATTTCTTTACAAGCGGAAAGATCTGATTCATCGATTCTTTCTTGCCGCTGACGGAATTAATCATTGGCTTTCCGTTATAGATGCGCATCGCAGATTCCATTGCTTCCACATCTACCGTATCAATCTGAAGCGGAAGACTTGTGACGCTCTGGAGTTCCTGAATCACTTCTTTCATTACAGACGGTTCATCAATATCCGGAAGTCCGACATTCACATCCAGGATATGAGCACCTGCATCTTCCTGTGCAATCCCCTCTTTGATCAGATAATCAATCTGATGGTTCTTAAGTGCTTCCTTTAATTTCTTTTTACCCGTTGGATTAATTCGCTCGCCTATAATCTTGGAGCCAGTTCCAAGCTCAACGTGTTTTCCGTAGGACGAAACAATGGTTCGATTCTTTGAAACAACCGGAACGACAGGGATACCACGGACCGATTCAATCATACATCGGATGTGATTCGGAGTCGTTCCGCAGCATCCACCGACAACAACAGCACCCTTTGTGACAATTTCCTTCATCGTCGCAGCAAACTCTTCTGGCGTTACATCGTAACAGGTCTCGCCGTCACGCTGCACCGGAAGACCGGCATTCGGTTTTACGATAATGGGAAGTGAGGAGTATTCCAGAAGCTGATCGAGAATCGGAATCATCTGCTTTGGACCAAGTCCACAATTAATGCCAAGCGCATCGACTCTGAGACCCTCCAGCAAAGCAACGACAGATGGAACATCTGCACCGGTTAAAAGTTTCCCGCGTTCATCAAATATCAGGGTGACAAAAACAGGGAGACTGGTATTCTCTTTTGCCGCCAGTACCGCTGCTTTCACCTCATAGGTGTCACTCATTGTCTCGATATGGATGAGATCAGCACCAGCAGCCTCACCAAGTACAGCCACTTCTTTAAATGTCTCATAAGCAGTCTCAAAAGCAAGATCACCCATAGGCTTTAAGAGCTTGCCGGTCGGCCCGATATCCAGAGCCACGTATGTGTCACGCTCTCCTTTGACAGCCCGGAAAGAAGCCTCCTTTGCATTCTTAACCGCAGTCGATATAATCTTCTCAAGTGGAAATGTATCATCCTGAAACTTAAGTGCATTCGCACCAAAGGTATTCGTAAGTACAATATCACTTCCCGCTTCGTAATATTTTTTGTGAATTTCTATAATCTCATCTGCATGTGTGATATTCCAGGTTTCTGGCAATTCACCTGGCTTCATACCCTTCTCCTGCAGCAATGTTCCCATTCCGCCGTCAAGAAATAATAGTTCTGTTCCCAAACGTTCTGTTATCATAATATATCCCTTCTAAACTGACAATCTGTCTTACTGCATTCCTCACAGCCACTCCTATGACATGGCTCCTTTAAAGAACTGATTCCAATGACAGCGGTCACCGATTTGGTTGGTGACATCATAAAGCTGTCTGTCATCGTAAGCCCGATTGTTTTGGCACAATCGAGAATCTTCATAAGTGGTTTCTGATAGGAAATATCAAAATCTCCATATCCCGGACTGAACCGGGGTCTTAGATACAAATGCTCCTTTTGCAGCTGCGAAGCAATGTTGTCCTGACAGGCATCACAATACTCCTCTAAAAAAGCAGCAGCACATGACTGCATCACAACCGCCTGTGCCATATCCGTCAGAGCGTAGCGGTTCATCAGCAGATCTACTTTGGTGCCAAGTGTTGCACCCAAAAGTGCAATCTGATCGCATCCTTTCAAATTCTTCCCTAAATTCTTACTGTATATGTGTATTTTTCCTATCGAAAAATTATATTCATCTTCATGGTCAATGCGAAATATGCGATAGATGGACTTCTTAACAGCCACTGATTCCAAATCCTGAAAGGACTTGGAAATCAATGAAAGTGTATGCTCATCTACCGCATTTTTGCCATATCCCAGATATCGAATCGCTTCACGCGTTTTTTTATCCATGTTAGTCTTATCCAATCAAGTCATTGTATAGCTGTTCATATTGTTTTGCAGAATTCTTCCATGAGAAATCCTGATTCATGGCGCGTTCTACAATCTTGTTCCAGTCACGTTTCTTGTCATAATAAATATGTTCTGCATAACGAATGGTGGAAAGCATCTCGTGTGCATTGTAGTTCAGGAAACTAAATCCTGTTCCAGTCTTCTCGAATTCGTTGTAAGGCTCTACGGTATCTCTCAATCCACCTGTCTCACGCACGATTGGAAGTGTTCCATAACGAAGGCTCATGAGCTGACTCAGTCCACAAGGCTCGAACAGAGATGGCATCAGGAAAGCATCACAGGAAGCATAGATTTTGTGTGACAAGTCTTCGGAATAGAAAATGTTCGCAGAGACCTTTCCCTGATATTTCCATGCGAAGTGGCGGAACATATTTTCATACTGTTCTGTTCCGGTTCCAAGTACAACCAACTGAATTGCATCCTGACAAAGCTCATCCATAATATATGCGATCAAATCGAAGCCCTTCTGATCCGTTAATCTTGAAACGATACCGATCATCATAGCCTTCGGATCTTCGTTGAGTCCTAACTCTTTCTGCAGTGCGACCTTATTCTTAACCTTCTTTGTGCGGAAAGTATCAACGGTAAAGTTCTTAGCAATACGACTGTCCATGAATGGACTGTAATCCTCATAATCCAGTCCGTTGACGATGCCGACAAGATCATTGGATCTGGCTGACATCAATCCGTCTAACGCTTCTCCATAAAATGGAGTTTTGATCTCTTCCGCGTAAGAATTACTTACTGTTGTAACCTTGTCTGAATATACAATTCCGCCTTTGAGCAGATTGGCATCTTTGTAAGCTTCCAATTTGTCCGGGACAAAATAATAATCAGGAAGTCCTGTGATCTTCTGCACTTCCTTTGTATCCCATTTACCCTGGAATTTCAGGTTATGTATGGTCATGACAGTCTTGATCCCACGGTAATATTCGCTGCCATAGCGAAAATTGTCAAGATATACAGGTACCAGTCCTGTCTGCCAGTCATGACAGTGGATGAGGTCGGGTCTAAAATCAATGACGGGAAGAATACTGAGTGCCGCTTTTGAAAAGAAAGCAAATTTGCCGATATCCTGATAAATCTCACCATAAGGCACCATTCCGCCAAAATAGTATTCGTTGTCTATAAAATAGAACTGAACACCATCGTAAACCATCTGCATGATACCGACATACTGCTCTGTGCCGTTAATATCCATGTAGAAGTTACTTACATATTCCATCTGATCTCTCAATTCCTGTTTTATGCAGGTATACTTTGGAAGGACAACACGAACATCATATTTTTTCTTGTCGTAATATTTCGGCAAAGATCCAACAACATCTGCTAATCCTCCGGTTTTAATAAATGGAACTGACTCTGAAGCAACAAATAAAATCTTTTTCATATTTTTTCCTCCAAAAAATATACGTTTTCTCTATTATATCTTATTTTTTCCAATCTGGAAAGGATTATCTCTGTTTATATTTTAATTGTATTGTATCGGCAATTAAGGCTATAAATTCGGAGTTTGTCGGTTTTCCCTTCCCTGTGCTGACTGTATATCCAAACAATTCATCTAATGTATCTAATTTGCCCCTGCTCCACGCAACTTCAATCGCATGCCGGATGGCCCGCTCAACTCTGCTGGAAGTTGTCTGGTGTTTCTTTGCAACGGTTGGATACAGTACTTTTGTGATTGCATTTAGTACATCCATATCGTCAACAGCCATCAGGATAGAATCGCGAAGATAATGATATCCCTTGATATGAGCCGGAATACCGATTTCGTGCAGCAGATTTGTAACGTGTATTTCTAAATCTTCTTCCCGCATGACTGTCTGCGGAAAGTTTTCTTCTGTTTGTCTTGATTTTGACTGATAAATGGTCCGGATACTTTTAATTCGTTTCAGCACGGTTTCATTGCTGAATGGTTTCATTAAATAGTAATTCGCACCCTGTTCAAAGGCATCTTCTGTCATTTTTTCCTGTCCGATTGCCGAAACAACAATGAAATGGGGATGTTTTATCAAAGACGGGTCATGATTGATCTGCTCCATTACGGAAAGTCCATCCATTTTAGGCATAATCAAATCTAATAAGACAACATCCGGTTGTTTATTTTTTATAATCTGACACATATCTTCTCCATTTTTTGCTTTTCCAACAAGCGTTAATTCTTTATCTGAGGTAATGATTTCATCAAGCATATTCAGCATACGTTCATTATCGTCTGCGATTGCTACTTTTAAAAGCTCCATTTCTCGCTCCTTTGTACCTGCTTTGTCTGAAAACACGCCACGAGCATCATTATAGAGAAATGGGAAAGTCGAATACAAGAGAAGTTTGTCGAGTTAATTCGACAGATTTTGTACCGTCTCTTCCTTCGACATATTTTCAATGAAAATGCCATATCCTTTTTTAGAATCTTTGACAAAAACATGGGTGACGGCGCCGACCAGTTTTCCGTTTTGAATAATAGGACTTCCACTCATGCCCTGCACAATGCCACCGGTCTGATCTAAAAGCGCAGGATCTGTAATTTCAATGGTCATTCCTTTGTTGATTTCGTGATTGGAATAATCAAGGTGCGTGATTTCTATCTGATATTCCTGAATCGAATCACCGATTTCACAGCGGATGGTTGCCGCCCCGGTCTGAATCTCGTCTGTTCCTGCAGTCTGAATTGGGATTTTTTCTTTCAGAACTTCTTCAAGGTTATCGATGGTTCCATAAATTCCGGTCGCACTGTTTTTATAAATGGTTCCTAATTCGTTCAATCTGTTATAGACGATGATACCCTCCATACTTCCGGGTGAACCGTTTGTTCCCTTTGAAATCGAACGAATATTGGTGCGATATAAAATCCCCTGTTCAATCTCCAGCAGCTGATTGGTGTCTGTATCGTGAATTCCGTGTCCTAAAGCTGCAAACGTGTGATCTTTGATATAGGTAATGGTTCCCAGTCCCTGCACATCGTCCCGAACCCATATGCCAAGCATGGTGTCGCCCTCTGTATTTTTTATCGGATGCATTTTGACCTCGATATTCTCATCATTTCTCCGAATACTCAAAATCGTTTCGGATACAGCGGTCTTCTTCAGCTCTTTGATTAATTCTTTTTTTGTTTGAACGGGGGTCTGATTGATTGCGGTGATGTAATCTCCTGCCTTTACCAAATGCTCCGCAGGTCGGGATACCGTTCCATCACCACGTTCGACATCGCCCGCACCTAATATTAAGACACCGTCCGTCTGCATATAGATTCCAATCGGCATACCTCCAAGAAGGACCATATCGCTTTGCACTTCTGATGCATTTGCGCTTGGATTCTCAGATGAAAATGAATCATTTGAAATATAATACCCAAACGTAGCAAACAGCAGCACTCCAAGTGTGAATAGCAGTAAACATTTTCGATATAATTTTTTATTCATAAAATCATCCTTTACAACAAGAAAAAGTGAATACCACGGGGCATTCACTTTTTCGGTATTAATGATAGTATGATATTTTTAAAGAAAAACAATCCATCATTCCTCATTTTTTTGCTTTTTCTTCATTTCTTTTGCACTTTGCAAAACAGCGGCTGTAATACTCTCACCACCAATCATTCTTCCAAGTTCCTGAATAGATGCTGCTTCATCCAGAAGGTGTATGCTTGTTTTGGTATGTCTGTTTACGGCATCTTTGCTGATATAAAAGTGAGCATCAGCCATCGCGGCAATCTGAGGAAGGTGTGTAATACAGATAACCTGATGTGATGCAGCAATCAGATTCATTTGATTTGCGACTTTACCTGCAGTGATTCCGCTGATTCCGGTATCAATCTCATCAAAGATCAGGGTCGGTGTGTCTTCTTTTTCTGCCATAACCGTTTTAATGGCAAGCATAATCCGCGACAGTTCGCCACCGGAAGCGGTGCTGCCCAACGGATGCAGCTCTTCCCCCGGATTCGTTGAAATATAAAATTCTGTCTCGTCGATTCCGTTTGCAGAGTAATGACCGGATGTCTGAAAACGCATTTCAAACTGCACGTCAAGAAAATGGAGATCAATCAATCCCTGCTTAATTTCCCGGGTGAATACAACTGCCTCCTTTTGACGTATTTTCGATAATTGCGTACAAGCTTTTTCAAGTCTTTTTTCAGACTCCGCTAATTCTGCATTTAACTTTGCGATATAAGCATCATAGTCGGCAATCTCGTTTTGTCGTTTACACCGTTCGTCGTAATAATTGAGAATATCATCGATTTCATTCCCATATTTAGATTTCAGATAATTAAGCTGATTCAGACGCTCTTGCGTCTTTTGAAAATCTTCCTCGGAAAAATCAAAGGAATCTTCATAATCGGCCAATTCACGGTTAAAATCATTTAAAAGGCTGTCCACTTCCGACAGCTGCAGATACAACTCTTTTCCTCTCTCGTCTAAATCAGAAATCGTGCTCAAAGAGCGGACTCCACGCCCGAGAAAGTCACTGGCACCATCGGAAGAACCGGTATACTGATACGTATCTCTGACACACTCCGAAATTTTCCTGCCATTTACCATGCGGCGATACTGTGTTTCCAGTTCCTCATCTTCACCAACTTGAAGCTCTGCATCTTCAATTTCCTGAATTTCATATTCCAAAAGTGAAAGTTCACGCTGTTTTTCAGAATCGTCCATACGCGCCTCCGATAAATTCTTTTCACATTCTTTGTAAATGCGATATTCATCGGCAACCAGCTTCTTTAGATCGACAACGGTATCCTTTGCAAAATTGTCGAGAAGGGTCAGGTGATTTTTCTTGTGCAGCAGTGATTCGTGGTCGTGTTGTCCGTGAATATCAATTAAGAGGCTGGCGACATCGCGAAGCGTTGCCATATTCACGGTCTCCCCATTGATGCGGCTGATACTCCTGTTTTCCATTAATTTTCGGCTCAATAAAATCTGGTGGTTTTCCGGAAAAATATCAAATTGTTCCAGTTCCTTTTCAATTGCCGGATGATCAACCGAGAATAAGAGCTCAACCAGTCCGAAATCAGCATCTTTACGGATCATATCTTTTGAATAGCGACCGCCGAGTGCTAAATGAACAGACCCAAGAATAATGGATTTTCCTGCGCCTGTCTCTCCTGTTAAAATATTTAGCCCTGACTGAAAATCAACTTCGATTTCATCTATCAAAGCAAGATTTTTTACGTGTAAATTTAATAGCATATTGATTCTCCTGTGTATGACTTTGCCCCTTACATCTGTTTAAACAATTCGGCGAACCTTTTCCATGACAGTCACCGTTTCTTCGACACTGCGAATTGCGCACATAATCGTGTCATCTCCGGCAATACAGCCTACAACCTCATGCCATTTCATGGCATCTATTGCAGCGGCGACGGCCATTGCCATCCCGGATACTGTTTTGATGACCAGAATGTTCTGTGCCATGTCCATGGAAACATATCCATCTTTTAATACACGCATATATTTTTCATTCATGTTGTTCTCATCGCTCTTTTGCTGAACATATTTCTGCCTGCCATTATCGCCGGCAACTTTTGTCAGCCTCAGCATCCGGATATCACGGGAAATCGTTGCCTGTGTTACTTTGAATCCCGCCTGATTCAAAAGCTCTGCAAGCTCTTCCTGCGTTTCTATCTCATGTTTTTGAATTAATTCGATAATTTTTACATGTCTGTTATCTTTCATCATTAATTCCCCTTCATTTTTCTTCGCAGCGTCTTGAGGAAGCTTTCTTCACTGATTTTCATAAAAGAAGTAGTTTCCTTAGCACGCATAACAGTGACACGGTCACCAGTTGTCAAATGATGCAAAACGCCCCCATCGAAGGAAACGGCTGCGGATTCATTGCCATATCGTCCTTGTGCAATCTCAATTTCAATGACATCCTCCGCGGATAGAACAATGCTGCTTGTATTGAGCGCATGGGAACAGATTGGCGTCAGCACAATCATAGAGGCAGTAGGCTCCACAATGGGACCGCCTGCAGATAAATTGTATCCGGTTGAACCGGTTGGTGTCGAGATAATGACACCGTCTGCCTGATAACTGTTTAGAAGTGCTCCATTTACATAGACATTAAAATGAATGACTCGTAAGTTCCCCTCACGGGAAACAACAACATCATTGAGTGCCAGTAAGTGATGCCCTTCGTTGATGGCACCTGTCAGCATCATACGCTTTTCGATGACCGGTTTACTCTTAAAAAGATAATTTAATGCATCCTTTGAGTGATGCATTTCAAATTCAGTAAGATATCCTAAGGTTCCAAGATTGATACCCAAGAGAGGAATATCGAAATCACTCAGCTCGCGCGCTGTCTGAATCATCGTACCATCACCGCCCAAAACAATCGCACAATCTGCATCAGCAGGAACTGTGCCGGGAACAATTTGACCAGACTCGTCTTTCTCGGATAAAATGCACTCTCTTCCGTTTTTCTCAATATATTCTTTGATTTCATTGCTGACAGTGAAATCCTGATCTTTTCCTGTGTTCATCACGATATAAAATTTATTCATAGCGTTCCCCTTGTCGTATTATTTTGCAAGCTGATCAAAAGCCTGATCGACGATTGAATTTAAGTCTATATCAATTGCAGGTGTTTCCTCTATCTTATCACATTTCTTCAAGTGGATTAAGTATTCAATATTACCTTCCGGTCCTTTGATTGGAGAAAAGTCTATGTTTAAAATTTTAAAACCAATGCTCTGTGCATAGGAGGCAACTTTTTCAATCACTTCATGATGTGTGGAGCGCTCACGAACCACGCCTTTTTTTCCTACTTTCTCACGTCCCGCTTCAAACTGCGGCTTGATTAGTGCAACAATCTCGCCGTGCGGTGTCAGATAATTACGAATTGGAAGAAGCACTTTTGTCAGAGAAATAAAAGACACATCAATAGAAGAAAAATCAATCGGTTCTCCGATATCTTCCGGCGTGACATAGCGGATATTGGTCTTTTCCATACTGATGACCCTCTCATCCTGTCGGAGCTTCCAGTCGAGCTGTCCACGTCCTACATCAATGGCAAATACTTTTTTTGCGCCGTTTTGCAGCATACAATCGGTAAAGCCACCGGTCGATGAGCCTACATCTGTACAGGTTTTATCCTGAACGGACACATCAAAATTAGCAATTGCCTTTTCGAGTTTAAATCCGCCGCGGCTGACATATGGCATAACATGTCCACGAACTTCAATCTCAGAATCGTCAGGAAACTGTGTTCCTGCCTTATCCTCTTTCTGTCCTTTGACATAGACATTACCGGACATAATAATAGCTTTGGCTTTTTCTCTGGATTCAGCCAGATTCCTTTTTACTAGTAATACATCTAATCGTTCTTTCATGTTGTCTCCTGTTAGTTTAATCCATTATAATCGGCAAGAATCTGCTTGAGGATCATCTCCTGGTTGAGCCCGACTTCGTCGCGAAGAAGATCTACGCTTCCATGTTCTACATATTCATCCGGGATCCCGATGTTTCTAACCTTAACGGGTAAATCCGCATTTGATACATAGCTAAGAAGCGCCGCACCGTATCCGCCCGATAACATATTCTCTTCGATTGTAATAAAGTATCTGTGTGTCTTTGAAAGCAATTCGATTGCCTTTGTATCAATTGGCTTTACGAATCTGGCATTAATCAAAGAACAGTCATAGCCGATTTCTTTTAATTTAGTACGAACATTTTGGGCAAGCTGCGCCATGTGTCCAACAAAGAAAATGGCGATATCTTCCTCTTCGTAAATAATCTCGCACTCTCCGTATTTAATCTCAGAGCGGAATTCTTTTAATCCTTCATATGCGGATCCACGTGGATAACGCAGAGTAATCGGTGCTTCAAAATCAACTGCAAAGCGGATCATATCTGCCAGTTCCCAGCGGTTTTTAGGCGCCATAACGGTCATATTAGGAATCAGCGATAGAAACGATAGATCAAATAATCCCTGGTGCGTCTCTCCATCGCTTCCGACGAGACCGGCGCGGTCAATGGCAAAAGTAACAGGAAGTTTTTGAAGACAGACATCATGAATTGCCTGGTCAAATGCGCGCTGCATAAAAGAAGAATACAGTGCAACCACAGGCTTTAGTCCGCCGGCTGCAAGTCCTGCAGCAAAGGTGACTGCATGCTCTTCTGCGATTCCAACATCAAAAAAACGTTCTGGAAAATGCTTTGCAAACTTGCTCAGTCCGGTGCCATCAGCCATGGCAGCTGTAATTGCCACCACTTTATCATCCTTCTTTGCACAGTCACAAATGACTTTGGAAAACACATCCGTGTAGCTGTCCTTTGTGGAAGATGCGACCAATTTACCAGTCTCAATCTCAAAAGGACCGGTCCCGTGAAACTTTGATGGATTCTGTTCGGCGGGCGTATATCCCTTGCCTTTCTTCGTGATGACATGCACAAGAACAGCGTGCTTCATTCGCTTTGCTTCCTGAAAGGCAGTCGCAAGCTTGTGCAGATCATGTCCGTCTACAGGTCCGAGGTAGGTGATTCCCATATCTTCAAAGAACATCCCGGGAACAAAGAGCTGTTTGATGCCGTTCTTTGTTTTTTTAATCTTTGTCACAATCTTCTGTCCGTGTCCCGGAATCTTAAGCAGAGAGTCTTCAATGCCTTTCTTCAGTTCTGTATATGCATTTGCGGTTCTTAAGCCGTTCAGATACTGGGACATCCCGCCGACATTTGGTGAAATAGACATGTTGTTGTCATTTAGGACAATGATAAAATTACTTTTCAAAGAAGCGGCGTTATTCAGGGCTTCATACGCCATCCCGCCGGTGAGCGAGCCGTCACCTATAATCGAAATGACACTATGGTTCTCTCCCTGAATATCGCGAGCCTTTACTAAGCCTAATCCGGCAGAAATCGAAGTGGAGCTGTGTCCCGTGTCGAAAGCATCACAATCACTTTCCGCTCTTTTGGGAAAACCACTCATTCCGCCGTAGGTGCGAAGATCGTCAAATCCTTCTTTTCTTCCTGTCAGCATCTTATGTGTATAGGACTGATGTCCGACATCCCAAATCATCTTATCTTCCGGCAGATGAAAAGCCAGATGCAGTGCCATTGTAAGTTCTACAACGCCAAGATTGGAAGCAAGATGTCCTCCGGTTTTGCTGATCTTGTGGATTAAAAAATCACGAATCTCTTCTGCAAGAGGCTCCAATTCTTCGGATTCTAATTTTTGTATATCATTTTCTTTCTGGATCTTTTCCAATATCATAGAAACACCCCTCTATTTATCCCTGTAGATTAATGACTTTAAAAGCCATTCCAGATATTCGTTTCGTACACGCAGGGACTGCAGCTTCTCGATTGCGCTCTGTGAAATGTTCGCAACATCTCTCCCGGCAGCTTCTAACCCATGCAAGGTCACATAGGTTGTCTTTTCGTTCTTCTCGTCGCTATGCGTCGGTTTGCCGAGCACTTCATCCGAACTTGTCACATCAAGAATATCGTCCTGAATCTGAAATGCAAAACCAATATCATGTGCAATCTCTTCGATTGTTTCAATCTCAGCGGCATCGGCACCGGCTAAAACAGCTCCGATCATCATCGAGCTTTCGATTAATGCACCGGTTTTTAACTCGAAAATAAACCGGAGCGTGTCTTCATTTATCGCATGTCCGGTTTCTTTGACATCAACGACCTGTCCACCGATCATTCCATAGATTCCCGCCTTACGAGCTAGAATCTGAATTGCTTTTCCAGTCTGCGCTGAAAGCTCAGGGGCAAGATCAAAGGCTGAGGCTGCAGTCTCAAATGCATAATTCAGGAGTGCGTCACCGGCTAAGATTCCCATGTCTTCGCCATAGATAATATGTGTCGTCTTACGTCCTCTACGGTACTCGTCGTTATCCATTGCCGGAAGATCATCGTGTACCAGTGAATACGTATGAATCATCTCAATGGCTGCCATAAAAGGCTCAATGATGCGTGAGGTTCCGCCAAATAACTGATAGGTCTCGTTCATCAGCATTGGACGCAGCCTTTTCCCACCTGCCATGAGGCTGTACTGCATCGCTTCCATAATTACCTTTTGAGGTCCGCACTGCTTTGGAAGATAATGCTGAATAATCTGTTCGATTTCATTTACTTTTTCGATTTGTTTCTGATCATTATTCATCTAAAAGTCCTGCTCTTTCCCCGCTTCATCTAATACCTTGATTTTCTTTTCTACGGTGTCAATCTTATCGTTACATTCTTTGAGCATATTCATTCCTCTGTTATAGAGTGTAAATGAATCCTCAAGAGAAATCTGATCGCTTTCTAATTGGGTTACGATACCTTCAAGAGATTGAAAGATATCTTCCAAAGACATGTCTTCCTTTTTATTCAACTGTTCCGCCATGGTATTCCTCCTTTTTGGTCTCCGTAACCTTCACTCTTACACTGCCGTCTGTCATGTAGATAAAAAGCTCTTCATCAATGGCAACATCCCTGATGCTCTTTATCATCTGGTGACTTTGATTCTCCACATAGGAGAATCCCTGATTCAGTTTATCAAGTGGTGACAGACGTCTCATGTTCTCCACGTAAATTGCAAGTGTATGACGCGTGCGTTCTATTTTCGCAGACAAAAGCTGTCTGAGCCGGTTCTCAATCTCCATTGATTGCTGCCGTTTCTCATTTAGCTTCTGCCTCGGATTCAGATATTTTAATTTTACAGCATACTGACCGCCTTGATTTTTAAGAAGCTGAAGCTTTGTCAGCATAAGCTTCTGTATAAGTGACTGATATTCATTTATCCGGGCTTCGACAGATAAATATTCATAAACAGCTAATTCAGCAGCAGCCGATGGTGTCGGTGCACGTAAATCTGCAACATAATCGGAAATCGTGGTATCCGTCTCATGTCCGACTGCAGAAATAATTGGAATCTTACATTCAAAAATTGCCCGCGCAACACACTCCTCATTAAACGCCCATAAGTCTTCCATAGAACCGCCGCCTCGCCCAACAATGATGACGTCTACATCGGCATATTCCAGAGCGTGAATTCCGGATACGATGCTCTCTGCGGCACCATCTCCCTGTACAAGTGCCGGATATAAAATCAGCTGTACATAAGGATTCCTTCGGGATGATACATTGATAATATCACGGATTGCTGCACCGGTCGGAGCGGTCACAATTCCGATTCGTTTGGCAAATGTGGGAATCGGTTGTTTGTATTCCTCCGAAAACATGCCCATTTCAGCCAGTTCTTTCTTTAACGCCTCAAACCGCTGGTAAAGAAGTCCGGCTCCATCCAGAATAATCTCTTTTGCGTAAAGCTGATAATTACTTCCACGTTCATAGGTACTGACATTTCCTAACACAATGACCTGCTGACCTTCTGATAAACGAAAAGAAAGCCCCGATCTCTGACCTGCAAACATAATACAGGCGATCGTTCCGGACTCGTCTTTTAAGGAAAAATAAATATGACCTGAGCTGTGATATTTACAATTGGACACCTCGCCTTTGACATAAATCCGGCTGAGCATATAATCCTGCGTAAACATATTTTTAATGTAGGCGTTCACCTGCTTCACTGAATATACATTCTGCATAAGCTCGTCTCCTGCTGCAATCATTCTTCGTTATGCAAATTTTGCGAGAACTCCGTTAATGAATGCCGGTCCGTCATCGCTGCTGTACTTCTTTGCCAGTTCAACCGCTTCGTTGATTGCAACGCCATCTGGCACTTCCTCATCCCACTTCATCTCATATAGAGCAAGACGTAAAATGGTCAGATCGACCTTGTTCATGCGGGTCGTTTTCCATCCATCGGTTTCATCATTCAAAAGAGAATCAATCTCTTCTAGATGCTCCAGGATTCTCTGATATTTACCCTCGATGTATGTTTTATCTTTTTCTCTGATCTGGCCAAGTCCATCCATATACAAATCCATCTGTTCGATGCGCTCTGTCTCTGGATTGAACTCTACCTGAAAAAGCATATTGAAAATGTTCTCTCTCAATTCTGATCTGGTCATGTTGGTTTCCTCTCTTCTCGGTACTTCATGTAAAAATAGGGATGCCCTGTGACATCCCTAAGTCAAACAGTATAACAATTCCGTGCATGCGCGGCAGCTGATACGGACTATGCCTCATTATCCATCTGAACGCCCGCAATCTTAATATTGACATCTGCAACGTCAAGACCTGTCATATTCTCGATTGCAGTCTTGACTTTGTCCTGAACTTTGGCTGAGATGTCCATAACGCTGTAGTTGTATTTCAGATTCAATGTCAGAAATACCGTAACAACGCCTTCTAACACATCGACTTTGACGCCCTTAGACAGGCTCTTCATTCCAAGCTTACTGATCAGCTCATTTGAAATGTTTCCTTCCATGGATGCAACACCCTCCACCTCTGTGGCAGCAAGTCCGGCGATGATTGCAACTACTTCATCTGCGATCTGTACACTTCCGGCATTCGGATCATCTTGTATTGTATAAGTATTTCTTTCGTTTTTTGCCATTTATAAAACCTCCTGTTTGGTTTAATCTCATGCATTTATTATAACAAATAACATTCTATTTGCAAAGGAAAAGTTATACTTTCCTTATGAGCGGCCAACCTCTGATAAGACAAGTCCCTCATTGCGGTCCAAAGTCATCTTGACACTCCAGCTATTTACAAATAAAAGAAGTGGTCTTCCTTTTAAGTCTTTGATTTTCTTCATGTCAGACGTACCAATGATTTTATCCAGATCAATGTCATCATTATCTATCCAGCGGATGTGCTCGTGCGGCATGTTATCGAGACGGATCTCAACGTTATATTCGTTCAGCAGACGATATTTTAAAACATCGAACTGCAGCACCCCAACAACACCTACGACAATCTCTTCCATACCGGTATGGTATTCCTGAAAGATCTGAATGGCACCTTCCTGTGCAATCTGGTTGATTCCCTTTACAAACTGTTTTCGCTTCATGGTATCAATCTGGTGTACTTTTGCAAAATGCTCCGGTGCAAAGGTCGGAATCCCTTCGTATGCGAATTTATCCTTCGAGAGGGTCAGTGTGTCACCAATCGAAAAGATGCCCGGATCAAAGACTCCGATGATATCTCCGCCATATGCTCTGTCAATTATCTTGCGCTCGCTTGCCATCATCTGCTGTGGCTGAGAGAGACGGACCTCGCGCCCTCCCTGAATATGATAGACGTTCATGCCTGCCTCGAATTCACCGGAACAGATTCGCATAAATGCGATACGGTCACGGTGTGCCTTATTCATGTTTGCCTGAATCTTAAATACAAAGGCAGAAAAATCAGGCTCCACCATCGGATCGACTTCACCCTTATCGGACATACGTGGAAGCGGTGAGGTCGTCATGTCAAGGAAATGTTTCAAAAATGTCTCGACGCCAAAGTTTGTCAGTGCAGACCCGAAAAATACAGGTGAAAGCTCACCCTTACGAACCATGTCCATATCAAATTCCGCTCCTGCACCGTCCTGCAGTTCCATCTCCTCATCGAGCGTTGTCTTCGCCTCGTCACCGAGCAGCCACTGTGTCTCAGGATCATGGATGGAAATCTCTTTTACATCACCCTGTGTGGTACCTTTATGAGTATCAGAGAACAGTTCTACCATCTCGGTCTGTCTGTCATAGACGCCTCTGAATCCCTTTCCGGATCCAATGGGCCAGTTGATTGGACAGGTCGCAATTCCAAGTTCTTTTTCAATGTCATCAAGAAGCTCGAACGTATCTAAAGCCTCGCGGTCCATCTTATTAATAAATGTAAAAATAGGAATGTGGCGCATGACGCATACCTTGAACAGCTTTCTGGTCTGTGCTTCGACTCCTTTTGACGCATCAATGACCATCACTGCGGAATCGGCAGCCATCAAAGTACGATACGTATCTTCTGAGAAATCCTGATGTCCCGGTGTATCCAGAATATTAATACAGAATCCGTCATAATTAAACTGCAGTACAGAGGAGGTAACAGAAATACCTCTCTCCTTTTCAATCTCCATCCAGTCTGATACGGCATGTTTTGCAGTTGCCTTTCCTTTTACAGAACCGGCCTGATTAATTGCACCCCCATATAACAGAAATTTTTCTGTCAACGTTGTTTTACCAGCATCCGGATGGGAAATGATGGCAAATGTTCTTCTCTTTTTTATCTCATCAGTTATCTTCGACATACTTTTCTCCTAAATCTACTTGCATTTTCTCATAACTTGTAGTTTACCACAGATAGGACCTTCTTAGCAATGAATTTCACAATCTCAGTCGTGTTATTGTTCTCCGACCGGTGTAATCACAATATTTTCAGGTGAAATTTCCGTCTTTCTCGTCACAATGTCTTCAATCTGCGCGCGGTTTGCTTCTGTCAGTGTTGAACTTTCCACCACGATATCAGCAGAATCTGAAGTCAGGTTTACAACCGACTCGGTGAAACCCTTTGCAGATAACAGTGTCTCTATTGCCATCTCCTGTTCCGAGATTTTTGTAATCTCCGCAATCTGTGATACGGCATCTGTTTTTTCTGCATCGGTAAGGTCTGTGTTATCGATAATTGCCTGCAGTGTCTCCTTATTCTGTGCCCGCACCTGTTCTCTTGTCACCTTTGCCTGGGCGATTGTCTGTACGCTGTCACTGCTCGTTAGGACAGAATCGCCGGGTGTCTCAGAATCATTACTTTCAATATCCTCTGAATTGGCTGTTAAATCTTCCTCTGAAATGTCTAAAAGTTCCTGATTGGCAAGGTCGGTAGATGTCTCTTTTGTACTGGAATCACCTTTTTGGAACAGATGACCGGAATAGTTTAAGTAACCTGCCACAATAATCATGACAGCCAGTGCAGCGATAATAATCTGATTCTTTTTCAACAATCGCTTCAATAGATGGACCTCCTTAAAATGGGAAATTATGAACTTGACCGTTTCATTATTTTAATTTTATGTGCCTCCACTCCAAATAATGCCTGAATTGATTCAGAGATATTCTGAATGACAACACTATTATCTCCACCATCCGCAATCACAATCACACCTTCAATCTTAGGCGTGTAGATTTTTTTGACATAGGGGGTCTGACTTCCATCAGCATTTTGTGAATAAATGCTTGTTTTTGAAGTACTGCTTTGTGTACTGTCACTGCTGCTGCTTGATTCAGAGGTCGTGTCTTTATCAATTACTTCTTCCGCGGAAGATTTTAATGTAATCATAACCGAGACATTGCCGACTCCATCAACCTCAGAGAGCGCATCTTCGATCCTTGTTTCTAAAAGTTTTTCATATTCGGAATATTCGCTGGAATCCAGAAAGTGTGAGGAATCGGTATCAGTGTCCTCGTCTGTGGATGTGACGGTATCAAAAGTGCTTTCGCTGTTGCTTGTTTTTTTCGTCGGCAATGCAATGACAAGCAGAATCAGTCCGATCAATAGTAAGATAAGTAATTTTGTTTTGGAAGGAATTTCAGAAAACCCTTTCCAGTTTTTGAAATTAAAATCAAATTTTGGCATTACGGGTCTTCCTCCCATAGATTGGATGCATCCCAAAGATAAGCTTCATATTCTTTTAAGGTTTCTTGCTCCTGTCTGTGCTGCACGCTTTGAAACAGTGTCTGAAATGTATTCTGCATATTTGTAATTCGAAGAACCGGAGTCAAAAGCAGCAGAATCAGCAGCAGACCGGAAAAAAATTGAAAATATTTCTGATACTCCTTATTTATAATCAATTGCATCACAGCCATCATTAAAATCAGATAAACGCTGAGATTCTGTATCCATTCATAGAAATATGCTTTCATTCCTCCACCTTTTCAAGAAGCATGTGTTGTTGTCGCAACGATTGCAATGGTAATTAAAAAGAGTAATGTCACGGTATAAAGAACTCTCATTAACAGCTCGCCGCCCTTGCTGATGCTGGTCAGACATCCAGTCATTCTTTTATCCGAAATCGGCTCTACTATGGCTGCTGCAAATTTATAGAGCAGTACCATTCCGGCGATTTTTATCAAGGGAACAGCTGTGAGCAGGAGGCAGATGATCATTCCTGCCACACCGATGCTGTTTTTGATTACAATGGCACTGCCTAACAGAACATCAGCAGAACCGCTGATGACATCCCCAATTGCAGGTACAGCTTCGGAGCCTTTCACCAGAACCGATCGACTCAGGTTATCAAGTGCCGGTGTGATCAGCCTCTGAATAAAATCAATTCCTATGACCAGTGCAGTCATACATTTCAAAGCCCAGACACTGACTTTTTCAATCAGCTCCGCAAGTTGTGAAAACGGTTCTTCTTCCGATAGATCATTCATCATCTGAATCATGATATAGATATGGATTGCCGGCATGATGATACTGATAACGATGCATTCCACGAGATAAATAAAGAACAGTACAATATTGTAGAATACAATTGATGTACTGCCACCGACCGCAATTGCTACCGCCAGAAAATAGGTCGGACAGAGTATCTGCATAAAATCCAGAATATGCTGAAGTTCCTGGTCTACTTCCCTGACAGCAATCTGAAATGAATTCAGGACCAGCGTCAGCAAGAGCAGATACAGAACATAAAAGCAGACCTCGGATACCTGTTTGTTCTGAAATGCGCTCGAAAAGTTTGTAAATAGTGCTGCAATCACTGCAATCAGCAGGATTCGAATAAATGTTTCTTTGTGATAGTGCAGTTCATAAAACAGTTGGTCCTGAATGGTTTGAAGAAATGTATCTTTCACGGATTCAAAATCACCCTTCATGATTTCAAGACATAAATCCTGAAAAGATAATTTACTTTCTGGCAGTAGATTTTTCAAGCTCTGATTCAGACTTTGAAAATCAAATTCATCCATGAGTTCGGACTCAATCACTGCAAAGTCTGTCTGTGCAGAATCTGCGGCTGATGCACTGGTCCCCGCGATAAATACGAAAAGGAGTATTAGAACAACACAAAGGCAGAACTTCTTCATGATAAAAACACCTGTATTGTCTCGAACAGTGCAAGCAGAATGGGAAGACTGAATGCAAGAATCGAAAGCTTGGCAAATACTTCGATCTGTCCACCGAGCGTCTGGTATCCGGTATCTTTACAGATACTCGAGGCAAATTCGGAAAGATATGTAATTCCGATCATTTTCAGAATTGTATTCAAGTATACAGAATCTAATTGGATATAATGCTGTATCGTATCAAAACTTTGCGTGAAGATGCGGAGCCGATTCAGTACAAGCGCAAAGAGAAATAAACTGATTGCTACACAAATGTAGATACCATATTCCGGATGATGGCTCTTAAATTGAACAGCAAAAAGGACACCTATGATACTAAGAATTGCAATCTGACTCATTCCCATAAGATTCGCACCTTTCTAAGCAGTTAAAAGGAAAACAATTGTTTGACTGTCTGAAACAGATCATAAATATAAGGCAGAAGCCATGTAAGGACGAGAATCAGCCCGGCAAAGCTTGCCAGAAAAGCCTGTTCTTCTCTTCCACTATGCTTTAACACCTGATTCAGAATGGATACCAGAATACCAACGGCAGCAATTTTAAAAATCAGGTTTACACTCATAAACTCCTCCTAAAATAAAAGAATCACCAAAAAGATTCCCGTCATGATTCCAAGATAATTACATAATCGTTTTTTGTTTGCTAATGTACTTTCTTCGTGCGTAATCTCTTCCTGAAATCTTTTCAGAACAAGTTCCAGACTCCCCAGTTTTGTATCACAATCGGCTTTATCGAGCTGGAAACCAAATTCCAACAACAATTTATTGTGAACGGCTTTTAGTCTGTATGCTGCAAAATAATGTGTAATACTCTGCTCCCAAATAGTATAAAAATCATGCTGCGTTTTCTCTTCAATCTGCGCTGCAACCGACCTGCTCCAGTCTTGAATCAGATCGGTATAATGAAATTCCAGATGCGTAAATATTTCATCTAAGGGCGCATGTGTGTAAGTAATCTCACCTTTGATCGAATAAAGGACCTGATAAAGAAGCCTTAAATGATCAATCTGATGCTGAAACTGCTGGTTCAGGAGCTGGCTGTAACAAGCACAGGATAGGATCACGCAGAAGCTGCCTATAAGTTTTAAGGTCAGCATTTATGCAGTTTCCTGAAAAATCTGACTTCCGCGTTCGTCAAAGATATTCTGGATTTTTCCGATGCCGATGGAATTATCCAAAACAATATATCGTTCAAATCGCTTTTCTAAAATCAATTGATTTAATACTGGTTTTTTTTTGATTTCTTCCATGGAAGAACCATGAACACTCGCCAAAAGCTTACAGCCGCAATGCATGACATATTCAATTGCATGTACATCGTCCGGACTTCCAATCTCATCCACAGCAATCACCTCCGGAGCCATAGAACGAACCAGCATGATCATGCCCTCTGCTTTCGGGCAGCAATCCAGTATATCCGTGCGTATCCCCATTTGATTCTGCGCAATCCCCATAAAACATCCCCCAAGCTCAGATCTTTCGTCAACGACGCCCACTGTACAGCCTTTTATGTATTCGTTCCCATTAGAAATCTGCCGTACCAGATCTCTTAAAAGTGTGGTCTTGCCACAGCGCGGCGGAGAGATAATTAAAGTATGACAGATCTGCTTATTCAAAGTAATGTATGGTAGAATCCGATCTGCACATCCGAGAATTTCATGGGCAATCCGGATATTGATTGAGGAAATATACTGAATATTTTTTACTCTGTTGTTTTCAATTACTGCTTTTCCTGTCAGTCCCACACGATGTCCTCCTTCTATTGTAATAAATCCCTGTTTCATCTCATTTTCAAAAGCATAGAGAGAATAATTGCTGATATAATCCAGCGTTTCTCTCATCTCCTTTTTGCTAACGATATGCTTGTCTGTGGAGCCGCTTGGAAGAATCCACTCTTCATTGTTCATAATGAGCAGCAGAGGCTGTCCAATCCGGATTCGTATTTCCTGCAATTTTTCATACTGAATTGATTCAGACTGGAATATCTTTCGAATTGTCTTGGGCAGAATCTGCAAAATCTGCGTTTCGTGTTGTTTCTTGTCCTGCTGTTCTTTCATGTTTATCACCTCTTTATTCAGTATATGAAGCGATGTCTTTTTTAGAACAGAAAAAAGAAGAACAGAAATGAATTCTGCTCTTCTTCAAGGATACATCTATAAATAATTCTACTCAGCAACATCTTTCATGCTGAAACTGATTCTGCCCATCTTATCTTTTCCAAGGCATACTACTTTGACAATCTGACCAAGCGAAAGTACATCCTCCACTTTGTTGACTCTGTCTTTTGAAATCTTGGAAATGTGTACCATTCCTTCTTTTCCAGGTGCGAATTCGATAAATGCTCCGAATTCTTTGATACTGATGACTTTTCCTTCGAAAATCTGTCCGGCTTCAAAGTCTGTTACAATAATTGCAATAATCTTCTGTGCTTCATCCATGCTTGCTTTATCTACGCCACAGATAGATATGCGTCCTTCATCTGTGATGTCAATTTTAACGCCAGTCTGTTCGATAATTGTATTGATTGTTTTGCCTCGCTGTCCGACAACTTCACCAATTTTTGCAGGATCAATCTGCATCTGGATGATCTTCGGCGCAAGCTCTCCAACTTCTTTTCTTGGTTCGGCAATGCATTTATTCATAACTTCATCTAAGATAAAGGTTCTTGCTTTCTTTGTAGCGGCAATAGCCTCCTCGATGATCGGTCTTGTAAGACCATGAATTTTAATATCCATCTGGATTGCTGTGATTCCCTTGTGTGTGCCGGCCACTTTAAAGTCCATATCTCCAAAGAAATCTTCCAGTCCCTGAATGTCTGTAAGTACAAGATAATCATCATCTGTATCTCCGGTTACAAGTCCTGCTGAGATACCTGCAACTGCTGCTTTGATTGGGACACCGGCAGCCATCAATGACATGGAAGATGCACAGATACTTGCCTGAGAAGTAGAACCATTGGATTCAAATGTCTCAGATACAGTACGCATTGCATATGGGAATTCTTCTTCGGTAGGAAGCACAGGTATAAGTGCTCTCTCTGCAAGTGCTCCGTGTCCAATCTCACGACGTCCGGGACCTCTGGAAGGTCTTGTCTCTCCAACGGAGTAAGACGGGAAATTGTAGTGGTGCATATATCTCTTTGAAGTCTCTGCTTCATCTAAACCGTCAATGCGCTGTGCTTCCGATAATGGAGCAAGTGTTGTCACGGTACAGATCTGAGTCTGTCCACGTGTGAACATTGCAGATCCATGTACTCTTGGAATTATATCTGCCTCGGCAGCAAGTGGTCTGATCTGGTCGATTGCTCTTCCATCCGGACGCTTGTGATCTTTTAAAATCATTTTGCGAACAGTCTTCTTCTGATACTGGTATACAGCCTCATCTAATACGGCTAACCATTCCTCATTATCGGCGAAGCTTTCCTCCAGCTTGTCTTTGATGGCACGAATATTCGCTTCACGAACCTGCTTTTCATCTGTAAATACAGCAACTTCCATATCTGCAGGTGGTACAATTTCTTTGATTGCTGCAAACAATTCCTCAGGAACTGCACAACTTGTGTATTCATGTTTCGCTTTTCCACATTCAGCAACGATGGTATCAATGAATTTGATGACTTCCTGATTCATTGCATGCGCCGCAAAAATAGCCTCGAGCATCTTATCTTCCGGCACTTCTTTTGCTCCGGCTTCAATCATGATGACTTTATCCTTTGTCGATGCAACGGTAAGTTCCATCTCAGAAATTGCTTTCTGATCTGCTGTTGGATTGAATAAGAATTCTCCATCTACAAGACCAACCTGTGTTGTTGCGGTAGGTCCGTCAAACGGAATGTCAGAAATCGCTGTTGCAATTGCTGCACCGAGCATCGCTGTGAGCTCCGGACTGCAATCCTGGTCAACAGACATAACAAGATTCTCTAATGTTACATCATTACGATAATCTTTTGGAAATAAAGGTCTCATTGGGCGGTCAATGACACGGCAGGTAAGCACTGCATTTTCAGATGCTTTGCCTTCTCTTTTGTTAAATCCACCTGGAATTTTACCTACAGAATACATTCTTTCATTATATTCTACGCTTAATGGGAAGAAATCAATTCCTTCTCTTGGCTTCTCAGAAGCTGTGGCAGTTGATAAGACAACTGTATCACCATAGTGCATAAGCGCTGCACCGTTCGCCTGTTTGGCAACTCTGCCGACATCAACACGAAGTGTTCTGCCTGCTAATTCCATTTCAAATTTCTTAAACATATTGTTCTCCTTTGTCTTGTTATAGGAAATGCCGAAACTACTGAAAAACACACCTGTGCTTCCGTTCAGATATTCTTTTCAGTGGTCTCGGATTCCAATGTTCCTATAAATTTGATTTTCTTAAAAAAGGGATAGAGCTAAACTCCATCCCCGTTTTTATTATGTCTGTGAGCGGATTATTTACGAATTCCTAAACGCTCGATTAACGCACGATATCTTGCGATATCTGTCTTCTTTAAATAAGCAAGAAGTCCACGTCTCTGTCCAATCATCTTAAGCATTCCTCTTCTTGAATGATGATCTTTCTTATTCTCATTTAAATGCTCTGTAAGCTCAGAGATTCTAGCTGTAAGAATAGCAATCTGTACTTCCGGTGAACCTGTATCTCCTTCAGTTCTGGCATATTCTTTGATAATTGCCTGTTTCTTTTCTTTTGCGATCATATTGTTGATCCTCCTTTAATTATTTTGTTAAACCGCCGGATACTAAGCAATGGTTGGAGTATCCAATTACCGAATATCGGCTGAATTCATACTCGAGAATTATAACATAAGACTGATATTATGTAAACTGTTATTTTTCAACATCAAAAGCCATGTCCTGCGCTGTCTTATTCGTCATCATCTTCGTCGTCTATTTCATTTTCGTCTGGTGAATAGATTGCAAACGCAATATTTGTTGCATGGTCTGCAACTCTCTCAAGTCCGGAAATGGTATCCGAAAAGATTGTACCTGCTTCCGGCGTACATTTCCCTTTCGTCAGACGTTTTACATGAGACTTCTGAAGCTTCTTTTCCATCGCATCGATTTGATCTTCTAAATCAATAACTTCCTGCATATGTTCTGGATTCTTCTTACTGAACATTTCAATCGAATAATCTAGCATCAGAAGAACAGCTGTCGTCATATCCTGAAGATGTTTCAATGCTTTCTCGCTAAATGTAATGTTATGTTCTATAATCTGCTTGGTTGAATCTGCAAGATTTTCTGCATGATCCCCAATTCGTTCGATATCATTGACAACATGGAACAAACCACCAATCATCTGCGCATCTGCATGTGGAAGGTCTAATTCATTAATCCGGACAAGATAGTCGGTAATCTCCTTGTTCAGATAATTGACATAAGCTTCTTCTTCATAGATTTCCTTGATTTTTGTCTCGTCTTTTGAACAGAGTGCGCTCACCCCGCATTTGAGATTTTCTTTTGCAATTTCTGCCATGTGCTCGATTTCATGAATGGCATCAATCACCGCTGTTGTTGGTGTGATCAGTGTTCCCTTTCCGATGTACTTTAATTCGTACCTGTCTTCCGGTGATGGATCTTTACCCGGAATAATAACATAAGTTGCTTTTACAACCCAGTTCATAAATGGGAAGAGAAGAATTACTTCTGTAATCTTAATCAATGTATGTGCATTCGCTACTGCTCTGCCTGCGTTACCACCAGAGAAATTCATAATGGTATCAGCAATTGGATTCACGGCAAACATTAATACGATAAAGATAAACAGAGAGCCGATGATATTAAACAGGAAATGAATCCAGGCTGCACGTTTTGCGTCTTTTTTTCCGCTCAAGCTGGCAATCAATGCAGAAACACAGGAGCCCATATTACAACCCAAAATAAGGAAGAAACAGATATGGAACGCAAGCAGTCCCTGATTTGCCATCAGAATTACAATACCAACCGTCGCAGAGGAGCTTTGCAGAACCGCTGTAATTAAGAATCCTACAAGCACTGCCATGAGTGGATTCGTCAGAGACTTCAGCATCTCTACCATCTGCGGTGATTCCCTCAGATCTGACATCGCGCTGCTCATCGTACTCAGCCCCATGAACAAAATACCAAATCCAAGAATGACAACACCGATTCTCTTTACGGTTGTCTTCTTAGAGAACATATACATTACTACGCCGACACAGACAAATAAAGGGGCAATATCTGATAAGTTAAAGGCAATGAGCTGACCGGTTACTGTAGTACCGATATTGGCTCCCAGGATAACTCCGGCGGCCTGAAACAGATTCATAAGACCTGAGTTAACAAAGCTTACCACCATAACCGTAGTGGCACTAGATGATTGAACGATTGCCGTAAAAGCAATACCGACAAGCATTCCAACAAAACGATTCTTTGTAAAGAATTCAAGTATAGAACGCATGCGTGCTCCTGCAACCTGCTCAAGTCCGTCACTCATTAATTTCATTCCATATAGGAATAATCCAAGTCCTCCTAATAATAAAAATACAGTTGTTACATTCATAAGTCACCTATGATTCTTTCGTAAAATATTTTTTCCCTGCCATAATATCCTGATCAACCTGTGTTTTCAACTCTTCCACCGATGAAAACTTTTTTTCGCTTCTTAAAAATTCACAAAATTCGATTCGAATATGCTTATCATATGCATCTCCCTGATAGTCCAGAACAAATACTTCTACTAATACCCGTCTGTCATCTTTTACCGTTGGCTTCATGCCAACATTTCCAATCCCATGGTACCAGATTCCATCAATTTGTACGTTACAGAAGTGGACTCCGTTTTTGGGCAATAGTTTTTCCGGATCAGGTGTCACATTCATCGTTGGAAAGCCAAGTGTTCTTCCGAGCTGTTTGCCGTGTTCTACGATTCCCTGTGTCTGATATGGATATCCAAGCAGTTCATTCGCAAGATCTGAATTTCCATTCATTAAACATTCGCGAATATATGTGCTGCTGATGATTCGATCGTGATAGCGCTCTTTCGCAACAATCTCTAAATGATAATGATAGATTTTTGCATATTTTGCAAGTAGATCCACATCCCCTTTTGCCTGATGTCCGAACCGGTAATCAGTACCGACAACAATATATTCTGCATGCAGCTTTTTGATTAAAATCTCTTCAATAAACTCTTCTGCTTCCATGGAGGCAAATTCATGTGTGAACGGAAGCTGAATCAGACAGTCGATTTCATCCTTCAGATGAAGCTGCCGTTCTTCATTCGTCATAAGAAGCTTTCTTGTAATGCCTCTATCGAGTAAATGTCGTGTCATATCCATTACAAACACAACACTTTTTACACTGTTATGTACAGTGGTGTATTGTTGAATCTGTTCTATTAATCTGTGATGTCCTTTATGTAGACCATCAAACTTCCCAAGCGTTACCGCTGTCTTTTCTAAACTGTGATAGGAAGAAAGTTCTGTAATTAATTCCATTTGTAATCCCCTGATTTTGCTTAGCTGTCTTTTTGATAGAACATTTTTTTGATTTGAAAAATCCGTTCTTGTTTTCTGAAACAGTAGATGGCCATAAATTCCCCACTGTTATATACGCGGATTTCGGCTCCGTCTTCTGCAGCAAATGCTTCTTCTGTGATATCATCCAGCGAAAACCGATTACCATTTGACACTAGAAAAAACCCGCGTTCATTCAGATGGACCGCAGGTAAATGAGAGAACATTGCATCAATCGGTATCAGAACCTCTTTCAGTGTGCCGTTCTTTTTTCGTTCTTCAAGCTGTGCTAACGTTTCACTGTGCTCTATTGTAAAAGAACTCACTCTGGTACGAATTAATTGTTCCATACATCCACCAACCTGCAGATCGTTTCCGATGTCATGACACAAGGTTCGGATGTAAGTCCCCTTTGAGCATGAGACTGTCATACGCACACGAGGAAGCTCCATTGCCAGAATCTGAATATCTATAATATGAACCTGCCGTTTCTTTCGCTCGATTTCTTTGCCTTCCCGAGCAAGCTCGTACAGCTTCTTTCCATTCACCTTCAAAGCGGAATACATTGGCGGCAGCTGCTCATAGTCTCCAATGTATCCAAGTATACAATCGCGCACTGTTTGTTCAGATAAAGAAGAAATATCTTTTTCCTCCAGTACGGTTCCGGAAGTATCCTGCGTATCTGTAGATTTGCCGAGCAAAAGAACTGCTTCATAAGTTTTGTTTTTATCGGTCAGCATATCACATAGTTTTGTTGCCTTTCCAAGGCATACCGGAAGTACTCCTGTTGCATCCGGATCCAGTGTGCCTGTATGCCCGATCTTTTTCTGTCCTACAATCCCACGGAGCTTTGCGACAACATCATGTGAAGTATAGCCCTTTTCTTTGTAGACATTTATCATTCCGTTTATCATGAATTCTCCTAGTTTTTATACATCATCCATCTGCAGGGCAATCTGTCCGACAAGATTATTCAAAATATCATAGTAATTACCACTGAGTGAGCAGCCTGCTGCACGCTTGTGTCCGCCACCGCCGAAATACTGTGACACCTTACTTACGTCCACTTTTTCGTTGGAGCGAAGACTGATCTTGTATGTTTTTGGCTCTAATTCATACAAAAAGATTGCAACATCGACATCTTTTGTATTGTGAAGCTGACTTACAATTCCTTCCAGATCTTTTGTATCTGCCTCAAAAAACTCTAGATCCTTTAAGGTGACAACGGAAGCAATACATCGCTTGTTCAAAAGCATCATACTTTCAAGAAGTGCTTTCCCCAAAATTTGATTCTGAGTGTAGGTCTTTTCGTAATAGGTCTTATTCGTAATATCATTCGCATCGATCCCCTTGCGAAGTAATTCAGCTGCTACTTCCATCGTAGAAGGAGAGGTACAGGAATACTGGAAAACACCTGTATCATGTGCGATTCCCATATAGAGCGCCTCGGCAGTCTCTTTACTGATCAGCTCCGGCTGCATCAGATGATATACAAGTTCAGATGTGGAACTCGCCTCAGGAACTATATAGTTGGTTCTGGCAAATGCCTGATTGCTGATGTGATGATCCACACAGAAAGTCGTTTTTGCATGCTCAAACAATTCCGCAGAAAATCCCAATCGACCTAAATCACCACAATCCAGACAGATAAACAAATCATACTGCTTGTCTGCCGGAATTTCATGCTTGATTTCTCGTGTTCCCTGAATCATATAAAATGAATCAGGGATACTCTCCAGATAAACATCCAGTTCTTTGAAATGATAATGTTCCTTTAAGTAGAGATTTAATCCCATACACGAACCAACACAATCACCATCCGGACGAATATGCCCGCCGATTGCAATGGACTCTTTTCCATCTAAAATTTCACAAAATGTTTCTTTTGATACCTGATTCATCATATTTACGCCTCGTCTTTCGTGCCCTTGTTTACATCGTCAATTAATTTTGACATATTGACACCATATTCAATTGACTGGTCTAAAATAAATGTAATCTGCGGAGTGCAGCGAAGATTCAAAGTGTGTGCAAGCTGACGACGGATATATCCTTCCGCGCTCTGCAGTCCCTTGATTGTATCTGCCTGTGCCTTCTCATCCCCAAACACACTTACATATGCTTTACATGTTTTCAAATCCGGTGCAACTTCTGCCATTACGACAGAAGTCATAGGTGCCACACGCGGATCCTTTATTCCACTACGAAGAATATTACAGAGCTCATGTTGAACCTCTGTATTAATTCTTGTGTTTTTAATACTGTTTTTTCTCATATCGAACTCCTTATTTCAGGTCACCAGCAAAAGCCAATGACCTACGCGCCCAACAGGCGTCTTTTTTATTTACGCTCGACCTCAACCATCTTGTAAGCTTCAACACGGTCTTCCTCTTTTATATCGTTGAAGTTTTCAAATACAAGACCACATTCGTAGCCGGCTTTTACTTCTTTGACATCATCTTTGAAACGTTTTAACGAAGCGAGAGGTCCTTCGAAAATCTGGGTTCCCTCTCTTGTTACACGAACAGAGCATCCTCTTTCAAATAAACCATCTAACACATAAGAACCTGCAATGGTTCCAACACCCGAAGCCTTGAATGTCTGACGAATTTCTGCATGACCAATTACTTTTTCTTCAAATATCGGATCTAACATTCCCTTCATAGCAGCTTCTACATCCTCAATTGCCTGGTAGATGACATGGTACAGGCGAACATCCACACCTTCACGGTCTGCTGTCTCTTTTGCTGTAGCGTCCGGACGCACATTAAATCCAATAATGATTGCATTCGAAGCAGAAGCAAGAATAACATCGGACTCGTTGATTGCTCCAACACCACCATGAATAATCTTAATTATGACTTCATCATTAGAAAGTTTAAGGAGACTCTGCTTGATTGCTTCTACAGAACCCTGAACATCTGCTTTTACAACAATACCAAGTTCTTTTAAATCGCCCTCTTTAATCTGAGAGAATAAGTCATCAAGTGACATATTTCTAGATTTTGTATCTGCAAGCAAGTTTACTCTGCCCTGCGAAATAAATGTCTCAGCGAAGCTTCTTGCTTCTTTATCATTCTGGCATCCGACAAAGACTTCACCGGCATTTGGAACATCATTTAAACCGAGAATTTCAACCGGTGTCGATGGTCCTGCCTCTTTTACACGTCTTCCTTTATCGTCCATCATCGCTCTTACTTTACCATGTGCGGAGCCTGCTGCAATCGCATCTCCTACATGAAGTGTACCTTTTTGTACAAGCACGGTGGCAACAGCACCCTTACCTTTATCAAGTTTTGCTTCAATTACAAGGCCTCTTGCTGTACGCTTCGGATCTGCTTTTAATTCTAATACCTCTGCAGTTAAAAGAAGCATTTCCATTAATTCTGGGATACCTTCTCTTGTGTGGGCAGATACCGGTACGAATATGGTACTTCCACCCCAGTCCTCAGGAATGAGTTCATACTCTGCTAATTCCTGCTTTACGCGGTCTACATTTGCACTTGGTTTATCAATTTTATTGATTGCAACAACAATCTCAATCTCAGCAGCTTTGGCATGGTTGATTGCTTCGATTGTCTGTGGCATCACACCGTCATCCGCAGCTACAACTAAGATTGCAATATCGGTGGAATTTGCCCCACGCATACGCATTGCTGTAAATGCCTCATGTCCGGGTGTATCAAGGAAGGTAATCTTCTCGCCTTTTACATTTACCACAGAAGCACCGATGTGCTGTGTGATTCCGCCGGCTTCTCTGTCTGTTACATTCGTATCACGAATCGCATCAAGAAGTGATGTTTTACCGTGATCGACATGGCCCATTACACATACAACAGGTGGACGTTTTTCCATTTGACTTTCGTCTTCCTCATCCTCCTTCAACAGCTCTTCAATGACGTCAACAACAACCTCATGTTCACAGAGAACTTCATATTCTAATGCGATTTCTTCTGCTGTATCATAATCAATTTCCTGATTTAATGTTACGACCTTACCCTGAAGGAATAATTTCTTCACGATAACAGAAGGCACGATTTTCATCTTCTCTGCTAATTCTCTGATTGTTAATGTCTCTGGAAGTACAATCTGTTTGATGACCTCTTCCTTTTTCTCTACTTTTGGCTGTGGCTTCTGAACTTCAATTGTCTTCTGCTTTTTACCCTTGTGGCCTTTGCCATAGTCGTTATTGTTATTTTTAGAATAATCTTTTTTCTTATTGTTAAAATCTTTTGAGCTCTTGCCACGCTGTGGCTTCTGGTCAGCTAATACTGTTGTTGCGCTTTCACGCGTATCGCGGGTATCTCTTCTTCCCGGAGCACCACCATTTGGACGATTGCCCTGATAGTTACTTCCACCACCGTTTGGACGATTGCCCTGATAGTTACTTCCACCACCGTTTGGACGGTTGCCCTGATAGTTGCTGCCGCCACCATTTGGACGGTTGCCCTGATAGTTACTTCCGCCACCATTTGGACGGTTGCCCTGATAGTTACTTCCGCCACCATTTGGACGGTTGCCCTGATAGTTACTTCCGCCGCCGTTTGGACGGTTACCCTGATAGTTGCTGCCACCGTTTGGACGGTTGCCCTGATAGTTGCTGCCACCGTTTGGACGATTACCCTGATAATTACTTCCGCCGTTTGGACGGTTACCCTGATAATTGCTGCCGTTATTTGGACGATCACCCTGATAATTATTGTTTGGACGGTTCCCCTGATAATTACTGCTCGGGCGATTGCCCTGATAATTATTGTTTGGACGATTGCCCTGATAATTATTACTGCGCTGCTGGCTGTCCTGACCCTGTCTTGCTGAGCTCTGTGGTCTTGCTGAGCTTTCCGGTCTTGCTGAACTTGTAGGTCTTGCTGAGCTTTCCGGTCTTGCCGAACTTGTAGGTCTCGCTGAGCTTTCCGGTCTCGCCGAACTTGTAGGTCTTGCTGAACTTTCCGGTCTTGCTGAACTTGTAGGTCTTGCTGAGCTCTGTGGCCTTGCTGAACTTGTAGGTCTTGCTGAACTCTGCGGTCTTGCCGAACTTGTAGGTCTTGCCGAGCTTGTAGGTCTTGCTGAACTCTGTGGTCTTCCTCCATTTCTCGTGTTCTGTGGATGGAAAACCTGAACGATATTTTTCTTCTTAGGTGCTTCTTCAGCCGATGCCTCTGTCTTTGCAGCCGGTGCTGCATTTTTGTTACCTACAGATGCTTTTACCTTCGCTACATCCTCATCTGAAATAGAGCTCATGTGGCTCTTTACCTCAATTTTCTGTTTTTCTAAAACAGAAAGCAAATCTTTATTTTCCATTTTGAGTTCTTTTGCCAACTCGTGTACTCTCATTTTTGTCATATTTTATCTACCTCCTATATGCAACTGCCAATATTGTCATTGTCTAAATGTTTCCTGATTCCTTTTGCAAATCCTGCATCCAGGACTGCTAAAGACGCCCGGAATTCTTTTCCCATTGCATGCCCCAAGGTATCTTTATCTTTATAAAAATAGATCGGAACTTTATAGAAATCGCACATGTTCTTAAATTTTTTCTTTGTGTTATCTGATGAATCTACTGCGATGATCACCATTGCTGCTCTTCCTGCTTTTACTTCTTTCTCTGTCGAAAATTCGCCACTCACAGTTTTACCTGCCTTCGTAGCAAGACTGACCAGAGATAACGCTTTATCTTGAATCAAGTGTATCCATCTCCTTTTGCATTGCCTCATATACTTCAGTCGGAATTGCCTGTTTGAAAGAACGTTCCAGACCCTTTGACTTTATCGCTTTTTCGAAACACTCTTTTGAAAAGCAGACATATGCGCCGCGGCCATTCTTCTTTCCGGTCGTATCCAAAACAAACTGGTTCTCATCCGTTTTGAGAATGCGCATCATTTCTTTTTTGCTCTTCATTTCTCCGCATCCGATACATTTACGCATCGGTATCTTTTTATTACTCAAATATGTCACCCCACATTAAGGATTATTCTTCAATATTACCATCTTCATACGACATTTCGCCTTCTTCAAACTGCATCTCATTGTCATAATCAGCTTCTGTCATGCCCATCTGCTCCAGATAATCTTCTGGAAGCTCACCAGCCTCAATTGCCTGTGTCTCACTCTTGATATCAATCTTATAGCCTGTTAAACGAGCCGCAAGTCTTGCATTCTGTCCTTCTTTACCAATTGCAAGTGATAACTGATAATCAGGAACGATGACGCCGGCCATCTTTTCGTCCGGATCAGCCATAACAGAAATAACCTTTGCCGGGCTGAGTGCATTCTCAATTAAGATTGCCGGGTTATCACTCCAGTTGATAATGTCAATCTTCTCGCCGCGCAGTTCATTTACAATTGCGTTTACTCTCGCACCGTTCATACCTACACATGCACCTACCGGATCTACATTCTCATCATTCGACCATACCGCAATCTTCGTACGTGAACCAGCCTCTCTGGAAATTGATTTAATCTCTACGGTACCATCTTTGACTTCTGCGACTTCAGCTTCGAATAATCGCTTCACTAACTCAGGATGTGTACGGGAAACTAAGATCTTTGGTCCCTTTGGAGTATTCTTCACTTCAACAACATATAATTTGATACGCTCTGTCGGCTGGAAATTCTCACCTTTCACCTGTTCATTCTCAGTAAGGATTGCATCGGCTTTCCCGAGATTGATGCTGATATTTTTACCAATGTAACGCTGAACCGTACCTGTTACAATATCGCGTTCTTTCTCAAAATACTGATCATAGACAACTTTACGTTCTTCTTCACGGATTTTCTGTAAAATCAGGTTCTTTGCATTCTGAGTCGCAATACGTCCAAATGCCTTTGACTCCACCGGAATCTGCGCGATGTCACCCATCGATAATTTGCTGTCGATCTGATGTGCGTCCTCTAATGAAATCTCAATTGCAGGGTCAAATACTTCTTCTACAACCTCTTTTTCTGAAATTACACTGTAATCGCAAGTCTCTTTATCCATAATGACTTTAATATTGTCTGATGTGCCAAAATGGTTCTTGCATGCGTTGATTAATGAGTTCTCAATTGCATCCATCATGACATCTTTGCTGATGTTCTTTTCCTCTTCAAGAATATTTAACGCTTCTAATAATTCTGTATTCATTTTCCCTTTTCCTCCTATTTTAGAAATCAAAACTCAAGCGAATAAGCGCAATGTCGCTTCGGTCAAAAGTTTGTGTTGTTTCATCTTCATATTCAATCGTTACTGTATCTTTATCATAATCCTTCAGGATTCCAATAAACTCTTTTTGTCTTTCGATTGCACGGTAAGTACGAACCTCGACTTCTTCACCAATACTTCTGGCAAAATCTTTTTCTTTTTTCAGCGGGCGCCCAAGTCCGGGTGAACTCACCTCAAAAATATATGCTTCCTCAATATAATCCTCTTTGTCGAGAATTTCTGAAAATTCACGGCTCACCAGTGCACAGTCATTGACCGCGATTCCGCCCGGCTTATCAATGTAAGCACGCAGATACCATGTGCCGCCTTCTTTTACATATTCTACATCCACCAGTTCAAATTCATACTTCTCAACAATCGGTGTCAGCAGTTCTTCTGTCTTTGCTTCGTAGTTTTCTTTCTTTGACAATCGTCAGACCTCCATTTCAGCCATTCTGAAAGGTTTTCCCTCCGGACAGGCATTCGTAACTTTGGCAATAAAGAAGAGTGGACATCTGCTGTCCACTCTTTTCGCCGGTTCCTATGTAATACTCTGTTATGATAACACACAATCCTTGTGAAAGCAAGGGTTTCTGGGAATCTTCTGAGAATCTTTCTGATCCTCGTCGTTATCCCCTGCTTTTCACACCTTTTCCGTCTCGTTTTCCGAGCTTTAAGCGGTTTAATGTTACTTCTTTGTCACCGAACATCACTTTACTTTCGATTCCTTCTTCGAACAGATATGCATGTTCAACTTCATCGTCCTTGGACAGCTTCATACCGCGGACACCGACTGCCCCCTTTTTCTTCTCAGATACCTCTTCCGCCAAAAAGCGCAGGAAGAATCCACCCTTTGTCTGCAGTACGACATTCTGATTATCTGTGATCACATGAATCATGATAACGGCATCGCCATCCTGAAGCTTTGTTGCCGCAATGGTCTTTTTCACAACCTGAAATTCAGTTCCTTCTACCTTCTTGATCATTCCCATCTTCGTAACAAATAACAATTTAGCGAAACGCATCTGTTCGGAATCACACACAAAGATAATCTGCTCGTCATTGCTTGTAAAGTTGCTGACATTATCAATCGGTGTTCCTTTGTCTCTGAATTTGCCATACGGAAGATCTAAGACTTTGACCTGATGCATCTGTCCTTTATCTGTAAAGAAACAGATCTTTCCTGTATTCATACAATGAACTATGAATTTATTTTCAGAATCAGCAGCCTCCTTGTTACGCTCATACGCAGCCACATCAATGGTCTTCGAATAGCCGAAGCGATCCATCATAAAGACAACTTCCTGCTCTTCTATTTTCTTTTCTTCAAAGACCGCTTCTTCTGCATTCTCAATCTGCGTACGGCGTTTGCGCCCGAATTCCTTTTTACAGCCATCAAGTTCTTCCATAATAACGTCAGCCATAGAATCATAATGATTCAGAATATCTTCGTAATGTGCAATGTTCTTTAATGTCTCTGCATGCTCCTTCTGAAGTGCTTCAATCTCCAATCCGATCAGACGATACAGGCGCATTTCCAAAATCGCCGTGGCCTGACGCTCTGTAAAGCGCAGCATTGCCGCCATCTTTTTAGAAATATTGGATTTGAATTTGATGTTTTCTGTCACACCCTTTGTCAGACAGGCTTTTGCATCACTTACATTTTTACTTCCGCGAAGAATTTCAATAATGAGGTCAATCACATCACACGCTTTGATGAGACCCTCCTGGATTTCTTTTTTATCATTCTCTTTTTGAAGCAGTGTATTGTATTTTCTTGTGGCAAGGTCAAACTGAAAATCGACATGGTGCTCAATGATTGTTTTTAAGCCCATCGTCTCCGGTTTTCCATTTGCAACCGCAAGCATATTGACACCAAACGTGTCTTCCAGTCGTGTCTTTTTATAGAGCATATTCTTTAGGTTCTCAACATCTGCGCCACGTTTCAACTCTAAAACAATACGAATTCCATCCTTCGAAGATTGGTTGGAAATGTCTACGATATCACTTGTTTTTTTCGTCTCGACCAGATTTCCGACATCATTTAAGAATTTCGAAATTCCGCTTCCAATCATCGTATAAGGAATTTCGGAGATGACAAGAAGCTTCTTCCCGCCTTTCGCCTCCTCAATTTCCACTTTCCCCCGAACCTTGATCTTGCCCTGACCGGAAGTATAGATATCTAGAAGGTCATCCTGATTGACTACGATTCCACCTGTTGGAAAATCGGGCCCCTTCAGGTATTTCATCAGTCCCTTGGTTGTGATTTCATTGTTCTTCATATATGCCTTAACAGCGTCAACGACCTCGCCGAGATTATGCGTCGGGATGCTTGTTGCCATACCTACCGCAATTCCCTCCGCTCCGTTCACCAGAAGATTGGGAATCTTGACAGGCAGAACCAAAGGCTCTTTTTCTGTTTCATCAAAGTTCGGCCCAAAGTCTACGACATTTTTGTCTAAATCGGATAAAAAGACCTCCTGCGCAAGCTTCGACAATCGCGCCTCCGTATAACGCATCGCAGCGGCTCCGTCCCCTTCGATTGAACCAAAGTTACCATGCCCATCGACAAGAATACTTCCCTTTTTGAAATCCTGAGCCATGACAACAAGTGCATCATAGATTGAAGAATCCCCATGCGGATGATATTTACCCATGGTATCGCCAACGATACGGGCACATTTACGATAAGGCTTTTCATATCGGATCCCAAGTTCATGCATGTCATACAGGGTACGTCTCTGAACGGGTTTTAGTCCGTCGCGGACATCCGGAAGTGCACGCGCGACAATAACACTCATCGCATAATCGATATAAGATTTCTTCATGACATCCGAATATTCGGTTCTAATAATTTGCGGTGAATCACTCATCTTTTATTTTCCTCCTTAGACATCTAGTTCTGCATCCGTTGCATTTTCATAGATAAACGCTTTTCGCGGCGGAACCTCTGAGCCCATCAGCATCTCTGTAACGCTGGATGCCATACGTGCATCTTCGATTTCAACTAATTTTAATTTTCTGGTTTCCGGATCAAGGGTTGTCTCCCACAATTGCTGCGCATCCATCTCTCCCAGACCTTTATAGCGCTGCAGTGTAAATGATCCTTCATGGGTTTTTCTGTATTTTTCCAGTGCCTTGTCATCGTACAAGTATTCTTCTTCTCCTTTTTTCGGCATCACTTTATAAAGAGGCGGCATAGCAATATAAACATGTCCCTCGTAAATGAGTTCCGGCATGAAGCGATAGAACAACGTCAGAAGCAGAGTGGCAATATGTGCACCATCCACATCGGCATCGGCCATGATGATAATTTTGTCGTAGCGGAGCTTTGTAATATCAAAATCATTGCCATATCCTTCTGAAAAGCCACAGCCAAAGGCATTGATCATGGTCTTGATTTCTGCGTTTGCAAGAACTTTATCAATGGTTGCTTTTTCTACATTCAGAATTTTTCCTCGGATCGGAAGAATTGCCTGATACATACGATTCCGGGCAGTCTTTGAAGATCCCCCCGCAGAATCTCCCTCGACGATAAATATTTCACATTTGCCGGGATCACGACTCTCACAGTTTGCAAGTTTCCCATTGCTGTCAAAAGAAAACTTCTGTTTGGTCAGAAGGTTCGTCTTTGCCTTTTCTTCGGTCTTACGAATCTTCGCTGCTTTTTCTGCACAGCTGAGGACTTTTTTCAATGTCTCTAAGTTGCGGTCAAAGTACAGGACAATCTCATCTCCTGTCACTTTTCCCGTCGCTTTTGCGGCATCCGGGTTATCCAGCTTTGTCTTGGTCTGTCCTTCAAAACGCGGGTCAGGGTGTTTGATAGATACAATCGCCGTCATTCCATTTCGAATATCCGCTCCGGTAAAGTTCGCATCTTTATCCTTCAATATCCCAAGCTCTCTTGCATATTGATTCATCACCGTTGTAAAAGTGGTCTTGAATCCGGTCAAATGGGTTCCGCCCTCTGCATTGTAGATGTTGTTACAGAACCCGAGTACGTTTTCATGAAATTCATTGACGAACTGGAAGGCAATCTCTACTTCGATTCCATCCGCGCTTCCTTTAAAATAGACCGGTTCGTGTACGACTTCTGATTTTTCATTCAATTCTTTGATGAAGCCGATGATTCCATCCGGCTCATGGTATACAAGATGTTCTGGAGACTCCAGCCGTTTGTCATCAAAAACGATGGTCAGGCTTGGGTTTAAGTAAGTTGTTTCATGAAGGCGGCTTTTAACTTCTTCTGCTCTGAATTTTGTCTTTTCAAAAATGGTATCATCCGGAAGAAAATTCACAGTCGTTCCTGTCTTTCTTGTCTTGCCAATGATTGGGAGCAGTCCATCTTCCAAATCAATGACAGGAATTCCCCGCTCATAACGGTCATGATGAATGGCTCCATCTTTTGCAACCTGCACGTCCATGTATGTTGACAGCGCATTTACAACCGACGATCCTACACCATGAAGTCCACCACTTGTCTTATACGCTGAATCATCAAACTTACCACCGGCATGCAGCGTCGTATAGACTACTCGTTCTGCGGAAACACCTGTCGCATGTAAATCCACCGGAACACCACGCCCGTTGTCGGAAACCGTTGCAGATCCATCTTTTTCTAATGTGACATGGATCTCACTGCAGAATCCGGCGAGATGTTCATCGACTGCATTATCCACAATCTCATAGATCAGATGATTCAGTCCTTTGGTGGATACACTTCCGATATACATTCCGGGGCGTTTTCGGACAGCTTCCAGTCCTTCCAGTATCGTTATGCTCCCAGCATCATATGTATTTTTCTTAGCCATAAATATTTCCCCTGTCTTCTAGATTTACAAAACTTTTGACTTTTTCGTTCCTGCCAAATCACGGCAGACTTTCTCATACTTAGTCATAATAGCACAATATCTTGCACAATTCAAACATATTTCAACCCACAAGGACACTATATAGAGTGTCTGATAATAATTCCATCGCATTTCGCATTTCTTCTACCGTGTTGGTCTGGGCACCTGCCTCGATTAAAAGTGCTTTCGGCATAATCTCAAGATTGTAGCGATATGCCCGCAGATAAATCCTTCTCGCCCAGCCGGGATACATGGTTTCACAGGCAAGCTGCATCTGGAAGGAAAAGGAAAGATTATCCTGAATATACGGATTATAGAGATAATCAATATCCCCATTCGTTGTTGTTCTGCTCAGACCGTTAAAAAACATAATCTGTGCCGCTTGTTTTCCGTTGACATCCGAGACTAGATGTGTTCCTTCATTGACCCCGTCGCGATGAAGATCAATCACGACCTCAACGGATGGATTTTCAGCCAGAATTGCCGTGACGCTCTCTTTTGAATAGTCATAAGCCATGCTTCGATCCAGTTGTCCATTAATAATATCATAGACACCTTCGTCATGAATCGTTGGAATTCCTTTTGCGTTTAAAAGCTCTGTAAGATAGGTTCCAATACCGACAATGCTCGTAGTAGTATCACCCGGTACGGAATCCGCAAATGTTTCCTGGGAATGTGTATGATAAATCAGCACTTTCGGTCCCTGCGTATTTTGATCAATTTTCATACTGCGGCTCATCAGATCATTGTAATTAAGCTGTGATTCTTCAATATACGTACTGTTGTCCACTAAGTAAAAATGGCTGAGCAGAAATTCAAAATTCTGTAGATTTTGCGGGTTTAGATTTTCATTTGTTACCTGCTCAGTCGTTTTTTCTGTTTCTATTCCCTGTGTATCCTCTCCAATCAAAGCTCCTGTTTCATCCACGGCATTTTCATCATTTGCCTGATTTTGTAAAATCATTGCAATCGTAGCTTCATCTTCCACGTAATTTAACTGCTTTGTGCTATCTTGCATATAGTGAAGAATCGGCTGTGATTCTATGGATGCCTGCAATATTTTTTCTGAAAGATTCAGCGAATTAAGAGACTGGTAGGAGTACCAGATTCCGGGAAGGAATGTCTTAATAGAAGCATGGATCAGATGCTCCTGTATTTTCAGCTTTTGACTTTTCCAGATATTGAATCCTGTAAACAGAAAGATACCAGCAAACACAATGCATATCAGACTTTTTTTATATTGAAATGGTTTCATGACCTTGCTCCTAATAAGTTCTCTATACATTATAGTTCTCTATTCTATGATTATATTCGCGTTTCATTCGCAAATAACAGATTCAGACTTTCAGACAGCGTGTAACTCACCTGTTTCATCGTTTCATCGATGTCTTTGGGCGTGACAAACAGTCCGTTTAAATGTGGTGCAATCAATTCACGGATCAGTTCCTGTTTTTCTGTATTAGTGTAGGACTTCAGTATACTGCCCATGCTTTTTAATGTTTTTGAGCCTTCCAGCGCATGCACAAGATTTTCCATTGTGTCATTTACAATAGTTACGGCATCGACAACTGTCGGTATCCCAATTGCAATGACCGGTACACCAAGACTTTCGATATTCAGTCCGTTTCTATGATTGCCGACTCCGGAGCCGGGGCTGATTCCTGTGTCTGTAATCTGAACGGTTCGGTTTAAGCGGCGGCTGTTTCTGGCAGCAAGTGCATCAATGGCAATGACAACATCCGGGTGCGTCTCCTCCACCACCCCTCTCACAATTTCCAGCGTTTCCATTCCAGTCTGTCCCATTACTCCCGGTACGAGTGCGCTGAGACTGTTTGCAGATGAAAGATTCATCGCATATTTCCCGTACTCTTTTATAATATGCCGATTCACACTCAGATTATCCACAACAAACGGACCGAGCGCATCTGGTGTCACCTTTCGATTGCCCAGACCAACAATCAATGCTGCAATCTCACTCTTTCCTTCCTCCGCTTTGATTTTATCAATCAATTCCCCTATGCATTTTGCTATTTCTTTCGAGATTTCACGATGATAATCCTCATCCGGTTCCGGCATATTGCCTGCCTCAAGCGTTAAATAAGTACCTACCGGCTTTCCCATGCTCTTAGCCCCTTTTTCTGTCTCAATCTCTACACGTGTGATTCGAATTTCAGTTTTCTCATTGTAATTTTCTTCCAGGACAACCCCTTTTACTTCCACCTGATCAGAATCAAATTTTTCCTTTTCTTCCAACGCTAAGTCTGTTCTCACATTTTGTTTTACTGTCATCGCATCTCATCCTTTCGGTCTGTATTTCTTATAGTTTTTGCAAAATAATAGGAAATATGTGCAAATAATTGGGAAATATGTATTGACAAGGGCTTGTACTTGTCATAGAATAAATGAGTATGTTTCATTAGTGCGTCCGTGTCCGGAACTAATGAGATAAGATGAATCATAAAAATAGAAAATATCACATATTTGGAGGTGTACAGATTGGCTAACATTAAATCTGCTAAAAAAAGAGTATTAGTAAACGAAACAAAGGCAATGAGAAACAAGGCTATTAAGTCTAAAGTAAAAACTGTAGTGAAAGCTGTTGAGACAGCTGTTGCTAACAAAGATGCTGCTGCAGCTGCAGACGCACTTAAAGTTGCAATCGTTGAGATTAACAAGGCTGGAAGCAAAGGTATCTTCCACAAGAATACAGTTGCTAGAAAGATCTCTCGTTTAACAAAAGCTGTTAACGGAATTGCTTAATAAGTACATCAAAACAACCTCACCGTCATGAGGTTGTTTTTTTTATGCATTTATTTTGCTGTTATGCTATTGTCTGTTCCGCCTACATTTAATACATATGTTTCCCCGGATTCCAGCTTGCTACTCGAAATACAGAACCATTGGCTCTCTACCGCTGTCGTAAAGTTTGCCAGTTCATTTCCACTCTGATTGGAAATCGAAATGGTTGTTCCAGCCGCAATATTGCTGCTCCAGTTTTCAGAAAGGTATCCTTGTGCCGAGTCATCGGACGGTGTCTGTGCCATCTGTGAGCTTCCGCAGGCAAAGACCGTTCCTCCTGTCAGTGTGAAAGTGCCGTTATAATCAAAGCTTCCGTTGCCACCATTTGTTGGGCCCTGGATTTCCAGTATTCCGCCCGTCATACTCATAGAACCATTCGAGTCCAAACCGTCACCGCTTGCCATCACTTTGATGTCACCACCGTTGATTGTAAGCGTTGAGCCGTCATCTGCATCCATGCCACCCATTGTGGCATCTGACTCATCATTTCCATTTACAGAATTCATCCCATCATCATTTGCAGTTAACGTGACAGTTCCATCATTGATGGTAATCGTACAGCCCTCGATTCCCTCGTAACAGTTTGGAACATTGATCTCTCCGTCATTGATTGTCATTGCCTGATCTGCATGCATCGCATCATCGCCCGCATTGATCGTGTATGTTCCGTTTTCAATGGTCACATTGTTGTTGCTGTGGATTGCGTCATCCGCACTATTAATGGAAAATGTTCCGTTTTCTATCAACACATCTACATAAGATTTCAATCCCTTATAACTCTCACTTGTTGTCGCATCTGTTGCCTCTGTCGTTGGGTCTGCCGCATGATCTGGAGTTGTCTGTGTCATGGCATCCGGGGGACCCTCCTGATTTTCGTTTTGCGGCATTTGCTGGTCCATGTCCTTGCCACCACGCATCCCGTTTCCAGACATCATATCGCCCTCACCTGCAGTCGTTATGCCATTTTCATATCCACCGCCTGTGATAAGGTCAAAGGTTCCATCATTAATATGAAGCAGGGTTTCTGCCTGTATTCCATCATTTTCAGCTGTGATCGTAAAATCACCGCCATCAATCATAATGTATCCCTTGTCAGATTCTTTGTTATTTGTTGATTTGATCCCATCACTTTGCGATTCAATCGTATACGTTCCATCTAAAATAGATACACTATCTTTGCCCACGATACCATCATCAACGGATGTAATATGGTACACCCCAGAGATAAAGGTCAGATCGTCCTTTGACTGAATTGCATTATTATAATTTGCGACAACCTCAAGACTTCCACTTCCGTTAAAGGTCAAGTCGTCTTTACTGTAAATTGCAGCGGTAGGTGCATCTTCCGAACTATCTGTGGCATACTCGCTTCCATCCGATATATAATTTTCTGTGTTCTCAGCCAATGTGATATAAGTGTTTTTTGCCTGCTCGATATAAATAGGTGCGGAAGCGGAGTAATCAATCTGAATCCCATCGAATACAAGCTGCACGTTTTTTTCTGCAGCATTTACAATAATCTGTCCATCGGCCAAAGTTCCTTTTAAAATATAAGTTCCTTCTGTAGATATCGTGACAGTCTGCCCATCCGCAGACGCACCGGATCCATCGATCTGCACCTTGTCCTCGTTACATTGTATGAGGGTCGATTTATCTTCGTCATAAGAATCATCTAACTCTTTGTCACTATAGCTCCCGGTGGTCAGAGTTACATTATTTTTGACTGCGTGGGAACCGTCTGCATCTGTAACAGATGCCTGCTCGCCCGCAGTGATTTCTGTGGTTTGATCTGAATCCGTACTGTTACAACCCGCAAGACTTATGACCATGCATAAGACAAGTGCGAGTATGATCTTATTCTTTCTTCGATACATTTTCTCTCCTTTTTTGATTCGTTTATAGTGACTCCTGAATATTACTCATTCGCCCACATACAACTGTTAAGTTTCCATTGCGGCAGCGAATCTCATCAATCATGGCTTTTTCTTCTTTTTCATCGTTTAAGGTAACGTGATATTTCAATTCATACATGCTTCCAAGGTTTGTTGTCTTTACTTGTTCAAGCTTACTTTTTTTCGTATATCTCTGGAATATATCATCAAAAATTTCTGTATAATCAAGATTCTCAGCAATGGTAATCCGAAGATCCTTCTGATTGTTTTTTAATTCTCCGAATTCAGTTCTCCCGAGGACAACGTATACCGTTCCAATCACCAGGGTAATCAATGCTGCAAACGTTACGAATCCCATTCCGGTTGCCAGTCCAATCGCCATCGCAAAGAATACACTTGCAATTTCACTCGAACTTCCAGCTACTGACCTAAATCGCACCAGACTGAATGTTCCGAGCACCGCAACACTGGTTCCAAGATTACCATTTACCATCATGATGACACATTGTACTAATACAGGTAATAATGCTAATGTAATTGCAAAGCTTTTTGTATAAGTGCCCTGGCTCATCATGTAAATAAATGAAATCGCAATTCCTAACACCAATGATACTGCCGTACATAACAGTGCATTGTCTAATGTCATACTTCCCTCTACTGTACTTAATATGCTTGTAAACATGCTCTTTGATCCTCTTCTTTCTCTATTGTTGTATGATATAAACTGATTGCATTTTTATAGATTGTTCCATATTTGGAAAATGAAACCGGGTAGATTTCTAACTCACTTAATAATTCTGCCAACCACATCGGATACGACTGCGGGACTTTGATTTCCATCAGATAATTGTGGGAATCTAAGATTTCTCCGGCACTTCCATCAGTCAGATCCAAATGATCACTTCTGCTTCGGATGTTCTGATCGATCGTAATTCGAAGCTCGCTCTCTTCATTTCCAACATATGCCATGCGGTCATAAGCCAGAAACAGACGTGGAACTGGTTTGTAGAACTGGAAAAAATAAGTAATTTCTCTTGAAATCTGATCATCATCCGGCAGCGGAGCTTTTCCTTCCCAGAATGCCTTCGCCTGGTTGTAGGGAAGGGAAATTCTTCGTTTGTAAACAATTCCCTGATATTTTTTCTTGATTTCTAAAAAAACCGTATCGCCTTCTTCGATCGTTCCATATCCACGAATCCTGAATTTTTCCTTATACTTTGGTTTTGCAATCGATGTTCGAATCAGATCATAATGCTCGGTATCAAAATATATATTATTGATGGTATGTAATCCGAATTCATCAAGATGGATTCTGTTTTTGGTACTTTCCATAAATGCATGATACTGGCATGGATTCATTCGATATTTTTTTTCGACTCTTTGAAAAATGCTTCCTTCTTTGAACATACACGTCACTCCTTTCTATATCCTATAGTTTAAATTGAGCTTGTGTAAAATTTTTGTAAAAAATGTGTACGAAAATTGAAAAAAGACGATGATCATCTAGTTTCCTAAATAATCATCGTCTTCTCTTCCATTCAGGATTAATCCAAATGGAACATGGTATGTAAATCTACGCATACAGGGCTGTTGTCCGGATTCGTCTCCATCACTGGTGCCATAAAATCCCACCATTTGCGATTGATCGGAGTATCTGCACTCTTCGCCCATCGCTCTTCCTCTTCAACTTCAATATATCCAAATAAAATATTGGTATCTTTGTCCCAGTAGATGGTATAGTTATGTCCACCGTATTCATGAATCATATCTGCCATCTCCGGCCATAATTCATTGTGTCGCTTTTCATACTCTGCTTCCATTCCATCGTATAACTTCATTTTAAAACCTTTACGAATCATAACGATCTCCTTTATTTCTAAACGGTCAAACTAACGAGTTACAACTTCCACTGGTACATTAAGGATTTTAGCAACCTTCATGATTGTATCGATATGTCTTCCTATGGCGGCCGCCATATGATGTGTAGGACCTGCTTCACTCCATCTGTTACAGAACTCTCTTGCTCCGATTGAGAATTTTGTTCTCATATTGGTATCACCAAATGTGAAGATAGGACCTTCTTCATTTACACCTTCTGCAACAACAAATTTAAAGTTTCCATTCATATCCTGTGTGATTCCAAGATATGTAACATCGCCTGTTGGAGGATAGAACTGTGTTAAATATCCACCACCTGTTTTGCCATGGAATACATCAACAATCTTCATTGTTGGTTTCTTCGCTGTTGAAATATCAGCATCTCCTGAACCTGAATGACCGATAATACAAACATCTTCATTAAAATCGATCGAATACATCTCAGAAAGCTGACCTGTACCAGAAATCATCTTTAAGATACTCATTGCCATAGCAACTTTGATGTCTCCTTCTACTGCGCATGCTGTTCCTTGTTTAATCAACATTGAGAATGCCGGAATTAACATACTGTCAAGTTTTCCCGCAACCCCCTGTGAAAATCCGTCGTAGTGCGAAGCCACTAATGCGAGATCTTCATCTTTGACCCATTTTTCAAAAGCGACAACATATTTGGCCATATCCCAAACTGTTTCAACTGTGGCACCGCCTTCAATATCAAACGTATCTAAGATATCTTCCGCTTTTGCACGAATTGCTGCTTCATCTGTAATATCATCCGCAATTGCCCACATTTTTTCCCAATCAAACTGTTTTGTATAAAGGCCCATTCTATTGTAAAGATTTGTTTCGTCAATATAAAGATCCATCATTCCAGGGTATGGACGTCCAATCTGCGCAATATTCGTATAACGGAATCTTCTTCTTACCTGAGCTGCTTTGCACCACTCTTCAATTTCACGAGACACATCATCATCTCCGCCTTCCACAACGCCTGTAATAACTGCATGTCTCTTTCCGGCACGTTCTAAATCAGCGACCATTTCTCCAACTGCACCACATGCGTATAATTCACCAAGCCACTTCGCAGTGTCTGTATTAGCATAATCTGGAGCCTTCAATTTTTGGACATTCACAAGTACAACCGGAACATCTAAATCTCTGATTGCCGGAAGCATATTGTAGCTTGTTGCATAAGTTAATAACTGTAAAATAACAAGGTCTACATCTGCTGCACGGAATTTATCTCCAGCCGCCATAGATAATTCTTTTGTGGTAACGATTCCTCCATCAATGATCTCTACATCGCCAGGAATTGTTTTCTTGAATGCCTCATACTGATTTTCAAATTCCGGTACCAAACTTGGGAACTGTGGGAGGTAAGCTCCTAATGCAATTGAAAATACACCAACCTTTGCCTTTGTGTTTACTAACATAATATTTCCTCCTGTTTCGTTTTGAATTTTATTAAGCTTCGTATTTCTTTACTCCAAATGACTCAAAGATACAGATTCTTGCTTCCTGCAAATTATTAAATTCACCAGCTTTGATCATCTGTGCCGTGAGATTACCGATGGCAGTTGCCTCGCCCGGTCCTGCATATACGGTCAGTCCTGACTTTTCTGCCGTCAATTCGTTTAGATAAGCTGCATTCGAGCCGCCACCCACGATATGAATTGCCTCAAATTTCTTGCCGGAAATCTGCTCGATTTCTTTTACTGTCTCAGCGTAACTCTCAGCCAGACTCTGATAGATGACAGTCGCAATTTCACCAATTGTCTCAGGGACCTGCTGCTTCGTGCGTCTGCAATAATCTTTGATCTCTTCTGTCATATTCGCCGGTGCAAGGAAGCAGTCATCGTTCACATCCACGCGGGATGGAAAGGTCTTTATTTCCTCCGCCAGCTCACAAAGCTGTGCAAATGAATATGCATCATCTAATTCATGTCTGACAGACTGTATCATCCAAAGCCCCATGATGTTCTTGAGGAATCGGAAACGATAGTCGTAGCCACCCTCGTTTGTAAAGTTCGCAGCCATGCTCTCTTTCGTTGCAATGACTTCTTGATTCTCAATTCCCATCAGTGACCATGTACCGGAACTGATGTAGAGACATTCATCGCAGAGTGTCGGAACTGACATGACCGCCGATGCAGTGTCATGCGTTGCAGGCAGTACCACATTACATGAAAAACCAACTTCCGCTTCTATCTCTTTCGTGAATGAACCAACAATCGTTCCCGGTGTACTCAGAGGAACAAACATCTCCTTCTTGAATCCAAGTCGTTCAATCAACTCATAATCCCAGTTATTCGTCTTTGGATCAACAAGCTGACCACTTGTTGCATTCGTATATTCCGATACTTTATTCCCTGTCAATAAGAACTGAAAATAATCCGGAAGCATGAGCAGCGTCTCTGCTTTTTCCATGTTTTGGGGCTCCTGCATCTTCACTGCCATCAATTGGTAAATGGTATTAAAAATTTGTTTTTGAATACCCGCACGTCCGTACAATTCTTCCAAAGGAATGATCTTATACACTTCCTCATCCATCCCTTTCGTGCGTCTGTCTCTGTATCCATAAGAATGTCCCAGAATCCGGCCTCTTTGATCGAGCAGCACATAATCCACCGCCCATGTATCGATTCCCATACTCTCCGGTATCTTGCCAATTTCCTTACATTTTGCAATCCCCGCTTTAATTTCTTTAAAAAGTCTCTCCGTATTCCAGCAGAGATGTCCGTCTACTTTGTCCATGCCGTTCTCAAAACGGTAGATTTCTTCTAAAACAATCCGTCCATTTTCCACACTGCCAAGAATATGACGCCCGCTGGATGCTCCGATATCCACCGCCAAATAGTATTTCCCCATGTGAAGCTCCTTTCTTTTGCTCAACTGTATTCATTATAACGGATGCTTTCATAAATTAACACGACTTCATTTGCAAAATTTACCGTCCTTATTTGCAATATTTTATTGCCGCAGTTTTGTGGAAATGTTATACTTGTAATAAATAAAATCATTCAGGTATCGAAGAAAGGTGAAAACATGACCCCAGAATTACTTACCGAATTGAAAAAAATTTCTCCGGAGGAACAGCAGATTCTCAGCGGAGACAAAAATATCCAAAAGAATCTCTACACCTCCGCAAAGGATTTTGTAATCGACAGTCAGAAGATGCTCGAAGCAGGTCGACTGATTGATATCCGGCCGCATACCCGTTTTGTCCATTTTCCCAAACACAGACACAATTATATCGAGATCATATACATGTGCTCCGGCAGCACGCTTCATCTGATCAATGACAAAACATCCATTCTGTTAGAAACCGGAGATCTGCTCTTTCTAAATCAGAATGTATATCAGGAAATCATGCCCGCTGATGAAGATGACATTGCGGTTAATTTCATAGTTCTTCCTGAATTCTTCGATCGTGTATTTGGTCTGATGGAGGAAGAAAATGCACTCAGCAAATTTCTGATTGGCACACTGCAGCAGGAAAAGAGTATGGTAGATTATATCCATTTTCCAACACATGATATTCTTCCTGTTCAGAATCTGGTCGAGAATATGATCTGGTCGATTCTGCACAAGCAGCCGAACCGAAGAAATATTAATCAGACCACAATGGGACTACTCTTTCTTCAGCTCATGAACTATACAGACAAAATCAATCAAAATGATCCCAACCAGCATGAACAGAACGCAGTATTTACATCGATGAAATATATCGAAGATAATTATAAAACTGCAACACTCGAAGAGCTGGCATGTATTTTAAATGAACCAACCTATTATGTAAGTAAATTAATTAAGAAGCATTGCCAAAACACGTTCAAAGAGCTGCTGCAAATGAAAAGACTCAACCAATCTGCTTATCTTCTTACAACGACCTCGCTTGCTGTTGAAGACATCATTGCAATTGTCGGTTATGATAACACAAGTTACTTTCACCGAATATTTAAAGCACACTTTCAAATGACGCCCAAAACATATCGAAATATAAAAATGTAAAAAACGCTATTTTTCCTCTAGAATTGCTGTCATCATATCGTGAGCCTGTCTTAAATCAGATATCCAGTTATTACTTCCGGTATACCACAGCTCCGTTACAAACCTTCTGACTCCGGACTGCCATGCCGTATCAATTATTTTAGGAAAATCCACATGTCCGGTGCCATATGGGATTTCCCTATACTTTCCCGGAACGGTCTCTTTTAAATGCATTGCAATGAGATGTCCAAAGCCACTTTTAATGTCCTCATATACATCCGTCTGATATAATAACGAAGCGTTTTTTAAATTTCCGGAATCCGGATACACCCCCAAGTATGGTGACTGAATTATATTGACATATTCCATTGACTTTGCAACGGTATTCATAAATTCCGTCTCCATCGTTTCAAATCCAAGTAAGATTCCTTTTGCGGATGCCATGAGAACCGCACTCTTTAAATTTTTTATAAATCGTTCTTTGGTTTCTGCACTTCCTTCTTCGTAATACACGTCGTACCCGGCTAATTGAATGATTCGTATTCCAAGATCATCCGCAAGATAAATTGCCTGTTCCATAATTTCCAAACCTCTTTGGCACACAGCCGGATCACCGCTTCCCAATGGGTATTTGCGATGCCCGCTAAGACACATCGTGCGAATGGGAATTCCTTCACGATTCATGGTTTCTACCAGATTCAACCGTTCTTTTCTGCTCATATAAAGACGATTTAATTTTTCTTCCGTTTCATCAATACTAATTTCAACAAAATCATAGCCAATGCTTTTGGCGGTTTTTAGCTTTTCTCCCCAATCGAGAAATGAGGGCATCGCTTTTTCGTATAATCCCAAAGTGTATTTTTTCATGTAGTTCTCCCATCCCTCTAATTTTTAAAACATTTCCATGCACTGCGTAATGAATCAATTACCGTTCTGTAATTCTGATATTTCTCTGCATAAATTTCTTTGTACTCTTCTCTTGGGCTGATCGTCTTTGTGATAGTTACCGTGCGATGGATTGCTTCTTCATAATCGTGATAGACTCCCGCAGCGATCCCTGCTGCGATGGCAGCTCCCTGCGCCCCGATTTCTTTATCTTCTATTACATCAATCGGAATTTGAAGTGCATCTGCAAAAATCTGCACCCATACATCAGAATTGGCAGCTCCACCCGAAAGACGGATGCTTTTTGGCTTCTTGCGATTTTTCAATAATTTGTTCACATGTGTCAGGTGCGAGAATACGATTCCCTCATATACTGCCCTTAACATATGCTTTTTGTTATGATAGGCTGTAAGACCAATAAAAGTGCCTTTTGCTAACGCATCCTCATTCGAGCCGTTCAGAAACGGCAGAAAAATAATATGACTGTCCTGAGGTTCTATGGATGCCACCCATTCATTCGTAATGTCATACACCGAACCACCATTTTCTTTTGCCTCCGCTTTTTCGAAACTCATCATATTTTTAATAAACCATTCCATGTTTCCGGCGGATGTAGGACTGCTCTCTTCCACTAAAAAATAGCCAGGAATACAAAACATAGAATTCAGTGAAACGCTTCCATTCTCAATTGGTTTCTTTGCAATAAATTCATTAATACTCCAGGTTCCGGCTATCATACACATTGCTTCTTCATTTGATAATCCGGATGCAATCCCACAGGCATCTACATCAAACATTCCGGCAGCCACGGGAATCCCCTCTGGCAAGCCGGTCTTTTTTGCCGCTTGTGCTGTAATAGAGCCGCATATGTCTGCTGAATATTTTAGTGGGGGTAATTGATCCATGATCATTTCTAATCCAAAGCATTTCAGCAAATCCATGTCGTATTCTTTTGTATTCAGGTTGACAAGATTGCCGCCCGTAGAGTCGGTATACTCGGCATATGCTTCTCCTGTTAGCATATATCGAATATAATCTTTTACATGAAAAATATATTTTGTGTTTTTAAGAACTTCAGGTTTGTGATCCCGAAACCATGCAAGAAGACTGACCGGCTGGCAGGCAAGGATTTCCTGATAAGACAGCGGGTAAATTCTTTCTTTTGTACCATCTGCATTCCATTTTTCAACATATTCCCATGCCCTCGCATCTGTTGATATGATTCCGTTATAACTTGGCTTCCCGTCAAAACCAACCAAATACAGTCCTTTTCCATGTCCGGAAAAAGATACTCCGGCGATTTCTTCTGATCTAACACCACTCATCAAAATACATTCACGTATCGCCTGGACATTCACCTCCCACAATTGATTCATGTCTCTTTCTGTGTATCCGGGTTTTGGCGTAATTGTCACGGTTGGAACGCTTGCTACTGCAATCTGGTTCCCCTCTTCGTCGAATAACGCTGCCTTTGAAAATGTACCTCCATTGTCTATCCCCATCAAATAGCGCATATAGTACCTCCTTGTAAAATAAAGAATCCTGATGACTTCTTATAAAAAAGGGATCTGCCCAGTATGGACAGACCCCTTTAGGCTGATTACCTTTTCGATTTCATTATAAAGCTTTCACCCATTCTTCAATGTTTCCTTTGTAGAATACATATGGATTTCCAGCTAATACAGCAGTTCCATCGCCACTCTGGTATGCTTCGTATGATGTTTCATCATAATCACCAAAAGCGTCCATTGTAAATGAAGATCCTACCGCACCATCAAATCCGTCTTTGTAAGCTGCGTAAGAAGCTGCTCCTGCAACTGCTCCCAAGTGAACAACATCCCAAAGCATCATGTATGGGCAAACTGATTTGAAAGCATCATCAGAAGCTTTTGAAGGCATAAATGACTGCATCTCTGAAGGGATACCTAAACCAGTTAATTTGATTTTGCTGTCAGAGCTCTTAAGAACCTGTCCTGCTGAAGCAATACCTACTGTTGTAGGAGAAATGATACAATCAACTTTATCTTCTGCTACAAATGCATTTGCCTGTGTTGTAGATTCTGTTGGGTCATCGTTACCGTACTTTTTGTCTAATGTAGCACTTACTTTTCCAGCATAGATTGGATCAGCTAATTCAGCCTCCATGTCTGCAATCCAGCCATTTTGTACTGGTGTATCGATACCGGCGGAAAGAACACCAAGATTGATTTCATCACCGGAATAAGAAGCAAGAGCTTCTTTGATTGCAGCAGCCATGTTATCATCGGATCCTTCTGGATAATCGATTCCTAATGTGATCAGAACAGCAGCACGTACTAAACCAGCTCCGATATCTGCTGACTCTGCCTGGTTTACATGGCAAACACGATAATCAGGATTTGCTTCTGAATCTACAGATACAATCTGAATTCCGGCATCTTTTGCTTTTTTGAAAACTTCATCATAACCGGCATCACCATTTGTTGAAATTGTGATTGATGCAACTTTCTGAGTAATTAACTCATCAAGCATCTGAACCTGTGCTGCAACTGTTGTCTCAGCAGGGCTCTTGTAGACAGCTTTTTCTCCTTTTGCTGTCATGTACTCTTCGAAGCCTTCAAACATTAAATCTCCAAAAGAGTTACCTGTGCTCTTGAACATAAATACATGAGCACCTTCCACATCACCGGAACCACCTGCATTTGCAGTTGCTGTTGATCCGGCAGCGCTCTGTCCGCTGTTACCACATCCAGCGACCAGACTCATTGTCATTGCTGCAACGAGTGCAGCGGATACTACCTTTTTGAATTTTCTCATAATTCAACCTCCATTTTTTTATTTATACCAATTGGGCCTCTCCCAATTAATATCACTTATTTCGCAAATCGTTTCTTTGCTGCTGCGTTATCTTCCTGCTGCTCCGTTTTCAGTGCAGCGGTTGTCTCTTTACAACGTTTTTGAAGTGTTGCAATTTTATCAAGGCATTCTTTTTCTTTTGCTGCTTTCTTGTCTGCTGATAAATCAGCGTTTTTCTTTATCGCAGCAATCTCTTCCTTTAAAATTTTTACTTCATTCTGTGTTTTAATATTGATTGCTTCAACATTCTTATTATTATTGTAGACAAACTTTAATTTCAGACCAGCCCAAAACTCACGGTTAATATTAGGAATCAGAATCGCGATAATCAAAATGATACCGGTCATGATTTTTCTTGAGTTTGCGTCAACACCCATAAGTCCCAATGTGTAGATCAGGAAAGCCATAATAAATGTTGCGATAATCGGTCCATATACTTTACCTTTTCCACCATTTGTGGAAACACCGCCAAGTACGCAGATAGCGATTGCATCCATTTCATATCCGGTACCCATTGTAGAACTTACACCACCACCCATTCTTCCGACAAAGAAGATTGATGCAAGACCTGCCATAAGACCCATGATAATGAATACTTCCATTTTTGTCTTTTCTACATTGATTCCTGAATAGGTAGTCACGGTTGGGTTGTTACCAATCATGTAAAGCCTACGTCCAAATGTCGTTTTATGTAATAAAAGAACAAAGATAAGAGAGATTAATAAAAATGCAATCATCGCAACCGGAATTCCCGCTATATCTGACCATGCTAACGCGGTGTAAAATGATGGGAAATTTTTTAATACATTGACATCAAGTACAATTTTTACAATTCCCCGAAACAGCATGGATGTTGCGATTGTAACAATAACAGCCGGCATCTTCATATAAGCAACGAAGAAACCATTAAAAGCTCCACATAAACCACCGGTAAGTACACCACCTGCCACACAGAGAATCACCGGAAGACCTGCATCCATCATAAGGCCAGTAACCATCGCAGATAAAATCATATTCGCTGCGCAGGATACATCAATATCACCCAGCATTAAGATGAAGATCATTCCCAGTACAAGCATTGATAAATCCATACCGGACTCTATAATCGCCTGAATGGTTCCTCTGCTAAAATATAAGCCGGGTTTGTTTATAATTAAAGCAACGTTGATTAATATCAGAATATACACCAACATCATTTCCCACTTCACAAGGAACTTAGATAATTTAAAACTTTCTTTTGCCGTAAGGTCTCTTACTGGCGCATTTGCATTTCCACTCATTATATCAAAGCACCCCTTTCCTTCAGAAGACGTTTATCAGCAGCCTTAATCATTGAAACGTTAATCAATACAGCAACAATAATGATTGCTCCCTGAATCGCATCCTGCCAAACGCTGAGCCCTGGCAGTAAACTAATAAAGTAAGTAATAACACTCATCATCAGGTTACCAATGATTACACCATCGATAGTTGCTCGTCCACCTGTGATTGCAACGCCACCTAAAATACAAATTGCAATTGCGGTCATCTCATATCCCTCACCCATTGTATAAGAGCACATTGCATAATTGGCTGTATAGAGCATTCCGCATAATCCGGCAAGTGCACCACAGATACCATAGGCAACCAGTTTGATATTTCCATCATTGATACCTGCAACATGTGCTGATTCAACATTTGTTCCTATGGCAAATATACGGCGTCCCACAGTGAAAACATTCATAAATACACCGGCCAGAACCAATACAATGACTTCAAACCAGATGACATTATATAATCCAAACGTTTTCCCGGCCGCACAGTTGATAAATGATTCTGTAAACTGATGCGGGAATAACCATTCTCCACCACTTACAAGGAAAGACATTCCTCTGAAAATATACATAGTACCAAGTGTTGCAATCATAGGTACGATTTTTAATTTACCAATCAAAATACCATTTACTAATCCGCAGATCAGACCTACGCCTAACCCGACTGCTACCCATACAACAGTAGGCAGCTCCATGTGTTTACTCATCTGCATCGCACTTACAACACCTGCAAGACTCAGAATCGAACCAATTGAAATGTCAATACCACCGGTAATCAATACGAACATCTCTCCAACAGCTAACATACCAAAAATCGCATTATTTCTTAGCATAGAGATTAAAGAACTCGGTGAGTACATAGATGGTGTAATGATTGCTGCTATAATAAGTAAACCTACAAGCCCGACTAAGAGGCCAAAATTTTTATATCCTGTTATTTTTTTCATTTTAAGCCTCCTCCTTTTTCGCATTCATCAATGAAGCCTCTAATAAGATTTCCTGTGTTGCTTCTTTGATGTCAAATTCACCTGTGACACGTCCAGATTTCATAACTACGATTCTATCGGCCATACCTAGGACTTCCGGCATCTCAGATGAAATCATAATAATTGCATATCCACTTGCAGCTAACTCATTCATAATTTCATAAATAGAATTCTTTGCACCAACATCAATACCCTTTGTTGGCTCATCCATAATCAATACCTTCAAATCACAGCTAAGCATTTTCGCAAATACAACCTTCTGTTGGTTACCACCGGATAATGATGACGGTGGAGCTGCGATATCTTTTGCTTTCAATTGGATTTTCTGGCATAAATCAATCGCATTGAGCATCTCCGCTTTTACATCAATGATGCTGTTTTTCTGGAATTTTTTCAAAGAGGCAGAAGAAACATTCTCATAGATCGGTAATTCATTTACCAGTCCCTGAATTTGTCTATCCTCCGGAAGTAACCCGATTCCATATGCTAATGCATCAATTGGACTATTGATTTTAATTTCTTTTCCTTCTAAGGTGATGGAGCCTTCATCTGGCTTCATAATACCGAATACACTTTGTACAACTTCTGTTCTTCCGGCACCAACCAAACCGGTCAATGCAAGAATCTCTCCTTTTTTTACATCAAATGAAATGTCTCGGAAATATCCTTCTTTTGAAAGATGATTGACAGATAATACAGTTTCGCCTATTTGCGCTGTTTTTTCCGGGTACATCTGGCTTAATTCACGACCAACCATCTCAGCAATCAGTTTCTGGTTTGAAATTTTGTCGACATCCCATGCGCCTATGTATTGCGAATCTCGAAATACGGTTACTCGCGTTGCTAAGCGATACATATCCTCAAATTTATGAGTGATAAATATAATAGAAACACCATTATCTCTTAATTCTTCAGCGATACGGTATAATTCTTCACATTCATGCTTTGTTAAAGAAGCGGTCGGCTCATCCATGATCAGAATGCGGGCATCCCTTGATAATGCTTTGGCAATCTCCACAAGCTGCTGCTGTGCTACACTCAAAGCACTCATCGGTTTACTTACATTGATTTCCGAACTCAGAGGTGAAATCAATTCTTTTGCCCGCTTTGTCATGAGCCTCCAATTATATACACCTAGTTTGTTTTTGATTTCCTGTCCCATAAAAATGTTTTCTGTGACGGATAAGTCCGGGAAGGCTGTAACATGCTGATAGATGGCAGCAATTCCCATTTTAGCGGAATCTTGTGTATTACGAAATGTAACTCTTTCGCCTTCAAGTAACATCGTACCACTATCGGGCTGATGCACACCTGTAATGACTTTAATAAATGTTGATTTACCAGCTCCATTCTCACCCATTAGGGCATGAATTTCACCTTTTTTTAATTGAAAGTGTACACCATTTAAAGCAGTTACACCGCCAAATGTTTTCACCACATCTTTCAATTCCAAAATGTAATCTTCCATAATGTCTCCTCTCCTAATAAATTTAACTAAATTTCGTTCGCTTTTCTCGAAATGCTTAAGCACATTTTCATCTATCATCCAGCGTTAATCAATATCATTTCTTGCTTTATCGCATATAGTTCTTGCTATTTTATATATTATTGACATTTTTTCCTATAATGTTATACTTTTATTGTGCTTATTTGTAAATTCAACAAAAGGAGAATGACAATGTTAATTCCGAAACAGGACATGCCAGAAAATTATATACACTATATAAATCCCTCTCCCAATACATTAGAAAAATATCCGTTGTATTTAAAGGAGTATGGATTTGGTAACGATAAGAAATTATCTTTTGGATTAGATCGATCTTATTCCGATATTTTAATTTTATATTCCTATTCCGGGGTGACACGTTTTTCAAAACACACCTCGACAAAATTTATTCAACCCCATCACATCATCATTTCAGCCTGCAATACTCCATTATACTTTTCCCGTTCCAGTGCAGCATGGGAGTATTTTTATATCATTGTTTCCGGATCCTATACAAAACTATTTTATAATCTGATTCGAACCAAAAATAATGTATTAACCATTAATCCATTAACTAATATTCTAAGTAATTTTATAGAATTTGCAAATATGGACATCAATGCCGGAGAAAAATTTAATATGGATGCCTGCTTATTGATTCATATGCTGTTTCATGAACTTTACGAAGTGACTTTTGATGTTGCCAAAGCAAAAACTTATACTCCAGTGCAGGAAACAGATATCAATAATGCATTGAAATATATAGCAGCGAATTATAAACACGATTTGACAATTGATAAAATATGTCAGGAGGTTAATTTATCAAAATACTATTTTTGTAAAATATTTACCGCACACATTGGAATACCTGTTCACAAATATTTAAATGAATATCGAGTAAATAAATCAAAGGAACTCTTAACTTATTCGAAATTGTCTATCAATGCAATTTCCTCTGAGGTGGGCTTTAATAATTCATTAACTTATATTCGCTGCTTCAAAGACTCCATGCATATGACACCAACGGAGTATCGCAATAATTTTTAATGATTGGCAAACAAAAAGCTGTATCTATGCTAGAAAATTCTATACATAAATACAGCTTTGATTCATAACTGTTTGACTTTAATTACATCAGGAATGTCGGAAGTGTAGATCCCACACCATAATGTACCTCTTTTTTACCGATTATTTTTTCAACCTGAGCACTTGGTTTTGAAACCACAGTTTTTTTAGCTGCCGGTTTTCGCGATGTAGTTTTCTTAGCTGGAGTTTTCGCTGTGGCCTTTGCTGCAGGCTTCTTTACTGCTGTCGCTTTTACAGCAGCCTCTTTCTTTTCTTCCACCGATTTTGCTTCTACCGGTGTAACGATTTTTTCGTCTACCGCTTTTGATACACGATTGATGCTTCCTTTACCTACTGCCATAGTTTTCTACCTCCTTGGCTAATTCCATATACTCTTTTGCGCTTCTACTGCTTTTTTTATATGCAACAACTGGTGCACTGTTATCCTGTGACCATTCCACCGAACTGTCTACGCGAATACATGAATCAAAGATATGAACCCCTTCCAGTTCATGCAGCGTCTCGATTGTCTGCTTAAAGTAGCTCTTTCTCATGTCAACCTTTGTGACTGCAATTCCCATCAATTTCAGATTCGGTGCCATCTCTTGAACCGCCCTGAAATATTCAAACATATTCGCAAGACCGAACAACCCCCATGGGCTCGCCTCGACCGGAATGATCAGATAATCAGATGCAATCAGAATATTCATCACCCATCCACCAAGTGTCGGCGGTGCGTCAATCAATATATAATCATAAACTTCTGATTCCTGAATTGATTTTAAACATTTTTTTAGGATGAATTCTCTCTGCCATTTTGTAAATAATTCATATTCAATAGAACTCATCAGCGTTGAAGACGGAATCAAATCAAGATTCTCATATTTCGTATGGATGATATAATCCGTCAGATCTTTTTGATTCTTGATTGCTTCATATAGATTCTCACCACTGCTGGCATACGCAAGTACATCATCCTCATCAAAGAACGAAAGTGACAAATTGAGCTGCATATCGCCATCAATCATGAGTACCTTTTTTCCCATCGCCGAGAGTGCATATCCTATATTAGAACAGGAAGTGGATTTTCCACTTCCGCCTTTATTGTTTGCAAAACAAATCGTTGTTGTCATACGTTCCACACCTCGTTTAAAACCTACCAAAGCTTCTGATATAGTTTCATAATGTCCTCTTTTGTAGGGACTCTTGGATTCGTTACTGTACATGCATCTGCTAATGCAGCATCTGCCATAACGCTTACTTTGCTCATATATTGATCCACCGTAATCGTTCCGATTTCCGAAATATGCTGTGGAATCTTCATTTCTTTCAACATGAACTGTACCCAGTTCACAAGAGAACGTACACTCATAATCTTATTATAACTGCTAAGTCCCAATGTATGTGCGACCGTTGCATATCTCTTTACGACCGGATCATATTCTTTCTTGCTCTTACTTGATGTATGAATATCTGAATTGAATTCAATAATCAGTGGCAGTAACATGGCATTTGCACGTCCGTGTGGAATATGGAATTGAGCACCTAACTGATGCGCCATGCTATGTGTGATTCCTAACGAAGCAGAATTAAATGATATACCGGCCAGACAGGATGCAACATGCATCTTCTGCCTCGCATGCGTATCTGATCCATCCAGATATGCACGAAGTAAAAATACTCCACAGATTTCAATTGCCTTTTCTGCCAAAGCAGAAGCAAATTCATTATGCTCGGAGCTCACATATGCCTCAAGTGCATGCGTGAACACATCCATTCCCGTATCTGCTGTAATAGAAGGCGGTACACTCTTTACTAATTCTGCATCGAGAATTGCTTCATCTGCGGTCAGACTGTCCGAAACCAACGGATACTTGATCTGTGCTTTTGTATCATTCACAACTGCAAATGATGTCACTTCTGATCCCGTTCCACTTGTCGTTGGAATTGCAATCAGTCCAACTTCCCCGTAAGGATTCGCCTTAAATGCAAATTCACGAATTGATTTTGACGAGTCGATTGCAGAGCCACCACCGACTGCAATCACTGCTTCCGGCTCATATTCTAGGAATTTCTTAACACCTACGATAATCTTTTCAATCGGTGCATCAGGCACGACGTCAAAGAAAATATCATATTCGATTCCACCTTTTTTTAATGGAGCTGTAATCATACTAATCATTGGTCCTTTTGCAATAAAAGGATCTGTAATAATCAGTACTCTCTTGTATGGAATCTCACTCAATCGTCCAAGGGCATTGTCTCCATAATGTATTACTGTATCTAACTTAAATGTCTTCATATGACTTACTCCCTATTATCCGCTTACGGATACATACATTTTACATTCTTCTCTTTACATAACTTCAGAAACTTTTCTGATGGCTTCATATCTGTCACCAAAATATCAATATCATTTAAATCTCCGACTTTAGCAAATGCAAATTTTTCAAATTTCTTTGAATCGACTGCCAAAATGCATTCTTTTCCAGCATGAAGCATGGTCTGCTTCGCCTGTGACAATTCTTCGTTTGCATCGGAAAATCCTTTTTTTAGATCGAAAGCTTTACAAGATATAATTGTCTTTTCCACATTATACGAACTAATTCCGGCTACGGCCTTTGGTCCAACCAACGCAAGATAACCTTCCTTGAGACTTCCACCGGAGGAAATGATATTCCAGCCGGATACATCTGAGAGTTCGATGATAATTTCTATGGAATTTGTAATAATCGTAAGCCGCTCTTTATTCTTTAATGCTTTAGCAACAAAAACACTGGTAGAACTGGCATCCATCATCACATGGTCTCCATCCTCTACAAGGGATGCAACAAGATCTGCAATCTTCTGTTTGCCGGTCACGTTACTTTTCTTTCTGACGTTGAACGGCATATCGATGTTATTATTCTCATCGATTACCGCTCCGCCATAACTTTTAATTGCTAATCCATCTTTATCTAATTTGTCCAGGTCTCTTCGGATCGTTTCTTCAGATACGCCATATAACTGACTGAGTTCACTGACTACAACGCGCTTATCTTCCTGCAACTTTTCTAAGATAAGATTTCGTCTTTCTAATGCAAGCATAATATCTGTCGCTCCTTTCGGATAAATTAGCAAATCTCATTACAAGATTGATTGAATCATCTGTTTGTCCGGATGTGCGATGACAGAAGAATCCAGGAACATACCATCATCTGCAATCGCTGCTTTGGATTTATCAATCGCAGCCTGTACTGCTGACACTTCACCTGTCAATAACATATATGATTTACCACACATACCTTTTGCAATACGTAATTCGATTAACTGTACAATCGAAGTCTTTGCTGCCATATCTGCCGCTACGATAATTGAAGCAGCATCATATGTCTCGAGAATACCTAACGCACTGACATCCTCAACATTAGAAGCTCCATAAATTGCCGGGAAAATATCCTCGTGAGGATTACCCAAAACAAAGCTGTCAATCAAATGTTCCGGATACATTGCCTTCGCAGCGTCAACTGCGGCCTTTACTGCACTTAAATCACCGGTTACAATTGCAATGTATTTTCCAGGACAAACGGTCTGTGCTTCCACAATCTCAACTTGTGCTGTCTTAACCATGGCATCTGCAGCCGTGATACCAGACGCTACCGTTTTAAATTCTATCATTCCTATTGCTTTACTCATCAGTTACGTCCTCCTACTTTGTCTTACTGATCACAATATATGAATCGCCTACATCTGTTACCTTACCACTGATGGAAGCGTGAATTCCAACGCTTAGACCATCTGCAGGCTGTCCAATCATCTGCCCTGTTGTTACCATATCGCCTTTTTTCACGATTGCTTTCGCAGGCGCTCCGATATGCTGTCCTAAAAGGATTTTTACTTTATCCATTGAAACAACGGTATCACTAAGTGGAGCATCTACATTGTATTTATGTAATCCCAAACGCGCTTCCAGTCTCTCTTCCGGTGCTTTTCTGTACTCTCTTGATTCTTTTACAGGAGACGGTACAACACCCTGCGGTGGTTTTACACCGGCTTTGCGAAGGCCGCCTTTGTATACTGCCATAAGCGATCTCGGTGAAAGTCCCTGTGGACATGAGAATAATTCACATAATCCGCAAGAAGAACAGAACATGGTATTGATATATGGATTCACATCACGGAAATCCTTGTTCGATGCCGCTCTCATAAAGAGATGTGGCTGAATTGGATGTCCCAGTGCATGTCTTGGACAAAGATCTGTACACATCTGACACTGACAGCAAATAGAAGCTGCACGATTCATCTCGATGGATGGATTACTGTTTTTCTTCTTAACCAGATAGTGATCCGGTGGCAATACTAAGATTGCATTTGTTGTCTTAGTAACTGGCTGTGATCCGGTTCCAATGTTTCCCATCATAGGTCCGCCAACAAGATATACAGGGTCTTTGACCGTTGTTTTTCCGGCTAAAGCTACGACTTCTTCGATGGTACATCCAATCGGTACTCTTACTGTAACAGGATGCTCTACTTCAGCAACAATGGATACAACTTTGTCTACAACAGGTGTATTCTGTTCCAACGCTCTGTATACGTTGTAGATTGTCTCTACGTTAAATACAGCGATGCCTTCCTCGATTGGAAGTCCACCCGGACGAACAACTCTTCCTGTTGCTTCATAAATCAATACAACTTCATCACCCATTGGATAAACACCATCTAATAAATGGATGCGAACTTTTGGAAATTCGTCGATATATTTATTCAATGCCTGAACCGTTGCCTTATACTCTTTTTTAATTCCGATAATTGCTTCGTCTGCTTTTACAGTTTCAGCAATCAGATTAAATGTTTTCATGATCTCATATGCATACTGCTCTAATAGCTGTCTATGCAGCTTCAATAAAGGCTCACATTCTGCACAGTTCATGATTATGGTATTTGCTCTTTCATCCATTTTCACATATGTTGGAAATCCGGCTCCACCGGCTCCGACAACACCTGCTTCACGGATGACATTGCTCAATTCCTTAATGTTCATGCTTTTCATTTCACTCCTATGCTTGGTCTACAATTCCTACGATAGCTGCATCAACTGGGGCATTCTCGCATCCACAACCGATTCTTGCTGCGCTGCCCTGTGCCACCAGAACAATTTCTCCAATGCCTGCTCCGATATTATCAATTGCAACAAATTGATTTGTAGATGTAGTAGATGCTTTCATATGATCCAGTGGCTCTACAATCATAAATTTGTTGCCAACCAGTTTCTCACTTTTTCTTGTGGAAACAATGCTTCCCACTACTTTACCAATAACCATATCTTCCTCCATCTACCTTCATCATTTACTGTCTATTTGATAATTGTTACTGTCTGTCCTGTTGAAATCTTACATGCATTCGCCTCATCTGTATCAATATGCATCTCTAACGTGAAACTGTCATCCACTCTGATCTTTACGTGATTAAAGATGGTTCCTCTTTCGTTATCTGCCTTTACTGATACGATGTCACCATCGTGTACTCCGGCTGCCTGTGCATCTTTTGGCGACATGTGAATATGTCTCATTGCGATAATGCAGCCTTCCTGTAAGTAGAGTGCACCTTTTGGTCCGACAACTGCAACCGGTGCGGAGCCCGCGATCTTACCTGATTCGCGGATTGGAGCTTTGACTCCTAATTTAACAGCATCTGTCGCTGAGATTTCAACTTGAGAAGCTTTTCTTACAGGTCCTAAGATTCTGACATTTTCTATAGCTCTAAGCTTTAAACCTACAATGGTCACAGTCTCATTTGATGCAAACTGCCCACCCATAAGTTCTTTTTTCTTCGTTAATTGATATCCAGATCCAAAAAGAGCTTCTACATGCTCCTGCGTGAGATGGATATGTCTTGCTGATACACCGATTGGCACCAAAAACCCAGAATCAGACGTATCTTCTTTCGCAACAGCCTCCATGACCATGCGAGTAATCAATTCAATATTTTTTGTCTCCAAATCGACACCTACTCTTTCCTCGTAATGAGCAAATTCTGATAGCCTTTCGGCCTTATGACTTGTCATCATAAGGCCTGACCATCATTTAAAAATTATTTTACTGTTGGTAAAATCTTCTCTACATCTGTGTGTGGTCTTGGGATAACATGTGTTGCAATCATCTCTCCGAGAGCTGCTGCACTTGCTGCGCCTGCTTCAACTGAAGATTTTACTGCTCCAACATCTCCACGAACCATGACTGTTACTAATCCAGAACCGATTTTCTCTGTTCCTACAAGTGTTACATTCGCTGCTTTGCACATTGCATCTGCTGCTTCGATTGCTGCTACTAAACCTCTTGTTTCAACCATTCCTAATGCTTCCTGTGACATAATGTTTTCCTCCTTAAATAAAATGTTATTAGTACCGTATCGTTTATTTGAAACGACTTGCGCTAAATTCAATCAATTTGACAATCTCTTCATGTGGACTGGCAATCACACCTGTGGCAACAGGCTTCTTGATTGCATTTGCTTTTGCCGCTTCCACTGCTTCTGTTACTGCCGAAACATCACCGCCGACAACAATTGTTACAAGCCTTCCACCTAGCTTTCTTTCCCAGGTCTCAAGTTCGACGCTTGACGTTTTACACATGATGTCCAACGCATCTACTGCTGCTGACACACCTGTTATTTCAATAAAGCCATATGATTTGCTCATAAGGATGCTCCTTTTTCCTGTGCTACTTCAACTTATACAGTAGGAAGGATTTTTTCTACATCATTGTGTGGTCTTGGGATTACATGTGTTGCTACTAATTCTCCAAGTCTGCTTGCCGCTGTTGATCCGCTCTCTACTGCTGCTTTTACAGCTCCAACATCTCCACGAACCATAACTGTTACTAATCCGGAACCGATTTTCTCTGTTCCTACTAATGTTACTTCTGCTGCTTTTGTCATTGCGTCTGCTGCTTCGATTGCTGCTGTAAGTCCTCTTGTTTCTACCATTCCTAATGCTTCCTGTGCCATTTTTATTTCCTCCTGAATTATGAATTATTTGATTAATTGTCTGTTACTAGTTTATCATAGATTAGTCCTTATCGAAAGCGCTGATTTTCAGCATCTTCTCGCAATCCGCAGTTGGATGTGCGATGACGTAGCTCTGTACGACACCCGTCAGTGAATCCGCTACTTTTTTTCCAGCCTCGACTGCTGCTTCAACATCCGTTACACTTCCTCTGAACTTAATCGTAACGAGGAGTGGTACAGGGAGTGCATCAGCATTACCCGGTTTGTTCTTATCGAATTTTTCAAGCCATACATTCGCCGCTTTACATCCGGCATCTGCCGCCATAAACGCAGTTGTAAGACCGAACACTTCTAAGATTCCTACTGCTTCTCCCATGATTTATCTCCTAACGAACATCCTATTTATTAATGATAGCAATCTTTAATCCTGTCATTGCCAGGTTTGTCTGATGTGCTTCGTTGATCTGTTCTAATGGGAATTTATCTGTGATTAATTCCTTCATTGGAAGACCAATTGCCTGAGATCTCTTCAGGAAATCAAACGTTGTAGCGTAATCTCTTAATGTGTACACCCAAGAACCTACTGTTGTGATCTCTTTTGAACAGATATCAAAGTGAGGATTGATTGTAGCATCTCCACCATTGATGAAGAATCCTAACTCACAAAGTCCGCCACCGTTTCTGATGAATTTGTAAATGTTAGCATGAGCCATTGGATTTCCGGTACACTGGAAAGCGAAGTCTGCAAGGTTTCCGCCGAATGCATCTTTTACACCTGCTGTCAATGCTTCAATTCCTTTGTGATCCATGAAGTTCACTGATTTCTCAGCACCCATCTTCTTAGCAAATTCAAGTCTTTGAGCATTTCCGTCAACAGCTACGATATTCTCGATTCCCATTGTGCGAAGAACTGCGATACAGATCAGACCGATTGGTCCACATCCCTGAACAACAACTCTTGAGTTGAAACGAAGGATTCCTGTTGTCTTTGCTCTCTCTACAGCGTGAATTAATACTGCACAAGGCTCAATTAAGATTCTTGACTCTAAGTCTAAGTCACTTACGTTGAAGAATGTTGATCCGAAGGATCCGCCACGGATTAAGATGTAATCAGAAAACCATCCGTTCAAATGAACATCATCGTCCGGGAGTAATCCGTATACAGAAGCAGCTCCAACATTCTGTTTGTTTAAATCATACATTGTAATGTCCGGATCATCAGCAAAAATCATACATGTTACGACTTTATCGCCAATTGTAACTGGTTTGCCGGCACTGTCCTTTGTTACATTCTTACCCATCTTAACGATTTCTCCGGTACCCTCATGTCCGAGTGCAACCGGGATCAGGCTAAATGGATCTCTCTTGAATTCGTGAGCATCTGTTCCACAGATTCCACAGCCTTCTACTTTCACAAGAATATCGTCATCGCCAACTTCCGGCATTGGGAATTCTTTGATTTCATAATGTTCTAATTCTGTAAGCATTGCCACTCTGGCTGTTGCCGGGATATTTCCCTGTGCCTTTGGAGCACTTGCAGCAGGGGCTGCTGTCTGAGAAGCTCCGCCTGTCATATTAGATAAGACCTGCTTTACAATCTCTTCAATATTTGTTGAATTCATATCCATGTGTCTTTTCCTCCTATCGAATACACAAGCTGTCTGACATTACACATCTTCTTCTCTTTGTGAATGTGCTTGCGCTTGTAAGGCCTTCGCCAGTTCTACTTGCAATTGTAAATGTACAGATGCTTTCTCCACCGAAACCTAACGCTGCGTAAGAAGGACCATTCTTTACTAAAATTGCTGTATCTAATGCCTTTGCATATGTAGTAATACGATCCACATTCTTAGAGTGAATGTGTGCAGAATGGCGATTGCCATGTTCTAACCATAAAGCTGCTTCCACACCTGCCTCGAAATCTTTGACTCTTACAACGCCAAGAATTGGCATCATAAGTTCTGTTGCAATCAGCGGATGTTCTTTTGCTCCTTCAAATGTAATGCAGCGAATATTCGATGGCACATTAATACCAATCATTCCAAGTAACGACTTTGCATCACGGCCAACACATTTTCTATTCAGTTTTCCATTTGCTAATACAACATCGATCAGTCGCTGCTGCTCGTCTTCATTCACCGCGTAGCATCCCTGTTCATTCACAAGGTAATGCATCAGTTCATCTGCGATCGAATCCACTGCAACAATCTCCTTCTCAGCGATACATGGAAGGTTGTTATCAAATGTACAGCCATTTACAATGTCTTCTGCCGCTTTGCGGATATCCGCCGTCTCATCAACAAGCGCTGGCGGGTTGCCGGCTCCGGCTCCAATACCACGTTTGCCTGAGGATAAAACTGCTGTGACAACTCCGGGACCACCTGTTGCGGCAATCAGTGGAATGTCTTTGTGCTTCATCATGACATTGCTTGATTCCAATGTTGGCTTTTCAACTGTACAGACAATATTGTCAGGTCCGCCAGCCTCCAGTGAAGCCTCATTCACAAGATTAATTGCATAGATAGAAGTCTTAATGGCTGCAGGATGCGGATTAAATACAACCGTATTGCCTCCTGCAATCATGCCCATTGAATTACATAGGACGGTCTCGCTAGGGTTTGTACATGGTGTGATGGCTCCGATTACTCCAAACGGTCCCATCTCAACTAATGTCAATCCTCTGTCTCCGGAAAGTGCTTCTGTCTTAATATCTTCTGTTCCGGGTGTCTTCTCTGCAACCAGGTGATGCTTTAAGATTTTATCTCCAACATTTCCCATTCCGGTTTCTTCCACACCCATACGAGCAAAAATTTCTGCATTTTCTTTTGTTTTTCTACGAATATTAGAAATAATTTTCTCTTTCTGGTCCATCGTCATGTTTCTCAGAATCTTCTGAGATTTTTTTGCTGCTGCTATTGCGTCGTTCATATCAGTAAACACGCCGTGTTTACCAGTAGGAGCCTCTGCAATCTGCATCTTTGCTAATACTTCTTGTACAATGTCTTGTACCATATTCTCATTAACAGGCACGAGATTACCTCCTTCTCAAATGTTATGATTTTCTCAGATTATAAACCTAACTGAGCCATAACTTTCTTAGTGATCTCAGCAACTGTATCAGCATCAGCAGAATTAATAGCTGGAGCAGCATCACTGTGAGCGATTGCACAGCCACCACAATTATGGCAGTTTAACTCTGTCTTGTTCTGGCAAAGATCTGCAGGGTGTTTTCCTGGCAGTCCCATCTGTCTTCTGATCTCGTATAATTTTTTGATCTGCTCTTTGTCGAATTCTTTTGGTCCGCCAAGCTGTTTTGATTTGTATAATAACTCAGCATAGAATTCTAATGATTCCATTTTGTGGTATGCAGCTAAAAGATCTGTAGACCATGTAAGTGCGCCGTGGCTCTCCAATAATACTGCATCAAAATATGGTAAATATTTCTCAAGGTTATCTGGGATTTCCATTGTAGAAGGAGTACCATACTCAGCGATTGGAACACATCCAAGAGCAATAACTGCCTCTGGCATGATTGGCTGTGTAAGCGGAATACCAGCAATTGCAAAACTTGTTGCAAACGTAGGATGAGCATGCACAACAGCACCTACATCAGGTCTCTTTGCATATACACGCATATGCATTTTAATCTCTGAGGATGGTTTGAATCCTTTGTTTGCCTGAATTGTATTACCCTGAGCATCTACTTTACAAATATACTCTGGTGTCATGAACCCTTTTGAAACACCTGTAGGTGTACATAAAAACTCATTGTCGTTCAATTTTACAGAGAAGTTACCATCATTTGCAGCAACCATGTTTCTTCCATAAACTCTTTTGCCGATCTCACACATTTGTTTTTTGATTTCAAATTCGTTTTGCATTTTCATTTCCTCCTGAAATTGTTTGAATTTTGTTGTTTCTTAACACATTGTACTCCCATACCACATCATCTGTCAACATATATATGTTGTTTTTTGTGTGATTTTGAAAGTTTTGTGTTGTTTTTGTTGTTTTTCACAACTTATTACTTGCCTGCACTCTGTTTGTCGACTTCCCACGGCATGACATCGCCTTCTTCTCTTAGATATTCTAGAATATCAATGACGCCGTCATTATTCTTTGAATTCACGTAGAAAATCTTCTTACAGCCTGCAAGTTGTAACCATCTGGTTGCCTGATCCACATCCGCATCAGGCTTGTCAATCTTTGTCACAATGCCGATCACCTCTCGGTTCGCCATGCATGTGATATTGGGTGGAAACAAACAGTAGGGCTCCGTCGCTGCTACGAGCAGCCCTACAATATCTGCTTCATAGGTATACACGGCAAGCGCCGCGCCCAGCCCCTGTGTCTGTACATATTCCCCGGGCGTATCAATAATCACATCCAGATAATTGACATACTGTGTTTTGTGATATTTGATTTTCTTCCCTTTTAGTGCCTGCGTCAATGTTGTCTTGCCACTTTCGCTCCTGCCAATCAAAATAATCTTTTTCATTCTTTTTACGTCCTTGTGATTTCACAAATTGTAAATCCAAGCTTGCGGTCAACATAATCAAGAATAGCGTTCGTGGACGCCTCTACTTCCGAAACAGTTCCTGTCACAATCAGAGAACCGCTGAAGCGGTCCACGAAACCAATTTCAATCCCCGCCGCTTTTATTGCAATGTCCGCGATGATGATTGCCGTCTCTGCCGGGCTGATTGTCATAACTCCGATGGCGGATTTTGCATAATCAATATTTGGATTCATGCCGAGCTTGATATAAAGCTCTTTGTCCGGATTCGCAATAATATGGGCCAGTGTGATCTGCTTGCCTGGAACAAGCTCCTGAACAATTCGCTGTTTCGTCTCTTCAGACATCCCGTCTGTATATCCCACTGTAATCAACCTCCAATCTGACAGACAAGACTTGTCTCTGCCTCAACCATCGTTCTTAATTCTTCCATAAATTCATTCGTCGGTGGAAGAAAATCTCCCATCAGATATGGACGGTTCAGTCCGGCATATTTATCCTGACCAAGCCTATGATACGGAAGTAAATGAATTCTGTTTACTCCCGGAAGTGAATCCGCGTATACTGCAATCGCCTTCATCTCTTCCAGTGTATCATTGAAAGTCGGAATTACCGGAACTCGGATACTGAGTTCTGTCATTCCGGACTCTGCTACCTTTCTTGCATTCTCTAGCATCAATTCATTCGATTTCCCGGTGAATTCTTTATGCTTTTCCGGATTCATATGCTTGATATCCATTAAATACTGATCCAGATAAGGAAGGAGCGTTTCAATCACGCTGTAATCTGCACAAGCCATACTCTCCATTGCGGTTGAAATGCCTGCGCTTTTTGCTGCGTGAAGCAAATCTCTTGCGAACTCCGGCTGACAAAGACTCTCCCCACCGGAAAGTGTAAGTCCGCCTTTGGTTCTCCGATAATAAGGCCTGTCCTTTTCAACCGTCTCCATAACCTCTTCCACGGTCACATCCTCACCAATCACCTTCGGCTTTCCAAGAACCTTCATCGTCTGAATATCAAACGACTGTGATTCCGGATTACAACACCAGCGACATCGGAGAACACATCCTTTTAGAAAAACGATTGTTCGGATTCCATTCCCATCATGAATGGAGTATCTTTGAATATCAAATATACGTCCTTTCGTCTTCATGTAATCCATAAGTTAAAACCCCTGCTCTGTTCTGCGGATAATATCATCCTGCAATGATTTTGATAATGTTGTAAAGAGCGCACTGTATCCAGCAACCCGGACAACCAGATGTGCATACTGCTCCGGATGCTCCTGTGCATCAAGAAGTGTTGCACGATCCACAACATTAAACTGCATGTGACTTCCTTTTTGATCAAAATAAGCACGAATCAGGTTCACAAAATTGTCAAGTCCTCTCTCTCCGCTCAAAGCAGATGGATGGAACTTTTGATTAAACAACGTACCGTTGGAAGCAATCCCATGATCTAATTTTGCAACTGAATTTGCTGCAGCGGTCGGTCCCTTAACATCTTTTCCTGCTGACGGTGAAACACCATCTGCAACAGGTGTATGCGCAAGTCGTCCGTCCGGAGTTGCACCTGTCTGTGCTCCGAGTGGAACATTCGCTGATACCGGATACAGACCCGCCTGGAACTGTCCTCCTCTTGGATTATGAAAATCAAGCAATGGCTTCGTATATGTATAGGCCGCTTCTCTTGCAAATGCATCCACTTCATCATTATCATTTCCAAATTTCGGTATCTCGTCGATTGCATTCTTCAGTTCATCACACAACCGTTGTTCTTCTGCGGAAGGTTTTGCATTCATCACTCCGGAAATAATCTTTGCAATCTCATCCGAAGATACATGTTTACCCTGCGCTTCCAGGTTCTTAACAATCTCAACTGTCATTTCAGAGGCTGTAATCCGGTCAAAACCACTTCCATAGTTCAATGCCAGTACTTCTTTAAACTGCGTGAGAGTAAATTTTTTCTGATCAAACACAAGCTGTTTAATTGCATAGAGTGAATCAGCAACATTGGCGATTCCAAAGCCCTGCGGACCAGTAAAGTTATGAACCGCTCCACCCTGTTCCATTGTCTTTCCACGTTTCATACAGTCATCTACCATACTTGACTGGAAAGGAAGTGGTACGCGTTCACCATGTGCGACATCAATTGCATTATCTGCATTTACCATCAGAGAAATCTGATACTTCATCTGTGCTTTATATGCATCAAAAAATTCTTCAAATGTCTTCATGTCTTCCACGCGGCCAGTCTGAATGCTAATCTGTTCCCCCTTGTCCATACCATTTGAAAATACCATCTCAAGTGGCCGGCACATGTTAAAGAACGCTGCATCATGCCATCCATTTGTCTTTCCGTAAATCTGAGGTTCCACGCAGCCGATAATGTTATAATTTCTAGCCTCTTCTAAAGTAAGTCCACGGCTCATCAGAGAAGGAATAATCACTTCATCATTATAGTAAGCAGGAAGTCCGATTCCGGTTCTTGTCAAGTCAGCTGCTTTCATAAGCAGTTCATGAGGTGATCCGTTCCATACACGAATGGATAAAGAAGGCATTGGTAAAAAGACATGTTTGGAAGCCTGAATGCACATGAACGATAAATCATTCGTCACATCAATTCCCTCTTCGTTCTGTCCGCCAACGATCAGATTTTGGAACAGGCTGTAGCCTGCAAAGCCTTCTGCACTTGCTGCATCGCGGCATTTATTCAGATCATTTAATTTTACCCAGAAGCAATCCAGCAATTCCTGTGCGAATTCTCTTGTCAGGATGCCGGCATTCCTATCTGCCTTATAATACGGGTATAGGAACTGGTCAAAACGTCCGGGCGAAATAGAGTGTCCGCTCGATTCCATCTGCAGAAGCTGCTGTACAAACCAGAAACTCTGCATCGCCTCATAAAATGTGGTCGCGCCCTTTGCCGGAACTCTTCCACAGTTTCTCGCGATTGTAAGGAGTTCTTCTTTTCGCTTCGGATCTTTGCACGCATCTGCCTCCTGCTTTGCCAGAACCATATAACGCTGAGCATATGCAATCGCTGCGTTACAGCTGATGATTGACGCCTGCAGAAAGCGAGATTTTGTTGCATAATCCGCGTCGCCTACATTGCATGAATCCAGTTCAGCCTGTGCTTTTGCTGCAATTCCTTCAAAACCGATTGCCATAACCTCATCATACTTCACAGTTACATGTCCGACACCATTGTAATAATAGTTTCCAGGGGTAAACATGTTGTGTTCCATCGCTTTGATGGCTTCCGGTGCCATATAAGAAGTCGCAAGCTCAATGTTTGTCTTTCCCTTCCAATAAGCATCGGCTTTTTTTATTTCTTCCTTTGTCTGATCGGCAATATAGAAAGGATCGGCACTTCGATGTTCAACGGTGTCAAACTCTTCCTCCAGCCACTCATATGAGTATTCCGGGAAAGTCTGACATCCTCTTGGAGCAATGGTCGAACTTCCTACAATCAGTTCTTCGTCACGAATAATAATTGGGATATTCTTCAGGATATGCTCAAACGCCTTCGCACGTCTAAGAATAACGGGCAATCCTTCTGTTTCTTTATAAGACTCTGTAATCAGAACTGCTCTTGCCGATTCAATCTCTGGCATCTTCGCATACAGATTGTCTACCAGCCGTGTAATTCGATCTGTCTTTGGAATATCCGTACTGTTATATTTCTTCATAATTCTCCTTTCTTCCACATTGATGTAAAATTCGTTGATTCTCATCAAAACTACACATTGAAGTCAACTTATCATTAATTATATGTTGTATGATGTCAGAAGTCAATAAAAACCACGAAAATAATTTGCGCTTTTCGTGGTTTTTAAAAATCATATATGTGGTTTTGTGTTGTTTTATGCTTTTTACAAATATCCGCGAATTGCGCTGATCACACAGTCCGTCGTGTATTTTGCTCTGGTTTTGACGTCTTCCGATGCCCATTCCATGGCATAACTATGGTTTGATGTTTCAAATAATTCTCTGTCATTCACATTGTCACCGAACACCAGTGTATCTTCTTTTGTGGCGTTTACTAAATTTTGAAGCCACTGCACGGCACTTCCTTTGTTGACACCTTTTGCAACGATGTCAATCCATTTTTCATCCTCATAGATAATGTGAACTGCATCGCCAATGCTGCGTCTGATTTGTTCCAAAAGGGTGTTTTCTGACTGTGTCTGACTCAGTCTGCAGATAGACAGCCGGATACACTCCTCGGGCAATGCTCCAATAGATGGAATCTTCATGATAGACAAGTGCTTGCTTTTATAATAATCACTTACCATAGGGTTGTCCTTGATGGTGTAAATTGTGTGCGTTCCGGCAATTGCAAGAGAACCCAGTTCTTCCGAAAATGCTCTTACAATTTCTCTATTATTTTTTTGAATTGGCAAAGGCAGCTTTCTCAGGGTTTTCCCCTGATAGATCACGACCGCTCCATTCTCGCAGATAAAATAAATATCATATAATACCGGCGCAAAAAACTTCTTTAATTCAATATAAGGTCTACCACTTGCAACTGCAAATGTAATCCCATAACGCTTTAATTCGGCTATTAATTTAAATAATTCTCTCGGAAGAGCCTTCTCTCCCTGCATTAACAATGTTCCGTCCAGATCACTTATAATTAATTTCAATTCATTCACCTCTAAGGTTTTTCTTTTCTTCAGTTTAACACATGTGTATAATAGAAGTAAATATAATTTGAGGGAGAATCTCATGAAGACAGTTGGACTTATCACAGAATACAATCCGTTTCATAACGGTCATTTCTATCACATTCAAAAAGCAAAAGAAATCACAGGTGCAGACCGTGTCGTCGTAATTATGAGCGGCGATTTTGTCCAGCGTGGACAGCCGGCAATCATGCCAAAGCACCTTCGTGCCGAAATTGCACTGCGCTGCGGAGCAAGTGCTGTCTTTGAACTGCCAGTCTGTTACGCTACAGGCAGTGCAGAATTATTTGCAACCGGAGCTGTTACGTTTTTAGACCAATTGGGTGTTGTTGATGCCTTCTGCTTTGGCAGCGAATGCAGCGAACTTTCCACCTTACAGGCTATTGCACGGATTCTGACGGAGGAACCAGATCCATATGTACGGAACTTAAAGAGTCTTTTGCAAAACGGACTCTCATTTCCGAGTGCACGCGCGCGCGCACTCTCTGCATTCACAGGCAACAGCTGCGACGAAGAAGTTATGAATCAGCCGAATAATATTCTCGCAATCGAATATCTGAAGGCACTGTCAAAATGTAAGAGCCATATGGCTCCGGTCCAAATCACGCGGCAAGGCGCAGACTACCACGATACGGCTCTTTCAGAGTATAACAGTTCTGCATCTTCCATTCGTCATTATTTGGAAAAATGGGAGCAACACACGTCTCCTTTTGAATTGTCCTGTCATTTATCAGAGCATGTCCCGACCAATTCTCTAGATCTATTAAATGACGGTTTTCAAAAATCTTTTCCTGTATACATGGATACCTTTTCACTTGTTTTGAAATATTGTCTCCTAACAGAGGATCACTTTGAACAATATCAGGATGTATCGGCAGAACTTTCGAACCGGATTTTGAATCTGCGCAATCAATATCAGAGCTTCACACAATTTTGCGAATTACTCAAGACAAAAGAAATCACTTATACACGGATCAGTCGCGCTTTAACGCACATAATGCTCCGTATCACAGAATGTGACACAGAGCATTATCTAAAAAACAAGATTCATTTTTATGCGCACCTGCTTGGTTTCCGAAAAGACGAGGCTGATCTTTTATCCGAAATCAAACATCGCAGTCGACTTCCATTATTGACAAAGCTGACAAACATAGATCCCACAGACAACTGTGCACGCTCTATGCTCCAAACGGATTGTTTTGCTTCCGACCTTTATCAGTCTGCTGTATCGGAATTATATCTAACTCCATTTATAAACGAATATCAGAAGCAGGTGATTCATATCTAATACGGTTTCATACATGTAATCGCAATCGCACCGGGTCCGATATGGCAGGCAACACTCAGTGATAAAGGACCTTCTACAATTTCATGGTTCGGGAATTTTGCCATAATCTCCCCTTTCCATGTCTCTGCTTCTTCCTTGCTGCAGGTATATGCCATACCAAGTTTCATATTGTCGATGCCCTTGAAGCGATCCTTGAGATCTTTCTCAATGGCTTTGAGCATCGTCTTCTTTGCCGCCTTCATTCCCCGTACCTTTGCAAAGGCCTCAAGCTTTTCACCCTGAATCTGAAGAACCGGCTTAATATTCAAAGCCATTCCAAGTGCTGCGGCAGCCGGTGTAACTCTGCCACCCTTCTTTAAATATTTCATGGTATCAACGGTAATATAAATGCTGGATAATGATTTTTCGATTTCAAGTGCTTCTTTAATCTTCTTGGCACTGCGTCCTGTCTGACTTAATTTAATTGCATCAAGTACAGATTGTTTCTGTGTGACAGAAATTCTCTGATTATCTACAACTTCGACTTTTTCATCGAACTCCATTGCAAGTGCCCTCGCGGTACCACATGAGCTGCTCAGTCCACTCGACATTGGAATATGAACAATTTCATCATATTCTTCCAGCACTTTCTTCCACAAATCCATCACATCTCCGGGTGAAGGCTGTGACGTAGAAATATCAGAATCCGCACCCAGACGGTTATAGAATTCTTTCTGAGACAATGTAATATCCTCAAAGAAGAGCTCTCCATCAATATAAAACGGCATTGGAAGAACAAAAATTCCCAGTTCTTTTCCTTCAGCCTGTGTAATTCCACTGTTACTGTCCGTTACAATTGCAATTTTTTTCATATAGCTCCCCCTAGTTTTTAAAGCTGTGGATTGGTGCAGGCATACGTCCTTCACGATTGATAAATGCATCACATGCAAATTCATTGACCGGCATAATCGGTGCATAACCGAGAAGCCCTCCAAATTCAGCCGTATCTCCCACATCTTTTCCAATGACCGGTATCAGTCTGGCAGCAGTGGTCTTCTGGTTTACCATTCCGATTGCCATCTCATCTGCAATAATACCTGCGATTGTTGCGGCACTTGTCTTTCCCGGAATCGCGATCATATCAAGTCCTACCGAGCAGACACAGGTCATTGCTTCTAATTTTTCTATTGTAAGTGAGCCTGCATTCACAGCATCAATCATACCCTGATCTTCACTGACCGGAATAAATGCTCCACTTAATCCGCCAACATAAGAGGAAGCCATTACGCCGCCCTTCTTTACCTGATCATTCAACATTGCAAGTGCTGCCGTTGTGCCCGGTGCGCCAACTCTCTCTAAACCAATCTCTTCCAGAATCTCTGCAATACTGTCACCAATAGCGGGCGTAGGTGCCAAAGATAAATCAATAATACCAAATGGAATGCCCATGCGCTGTGATGCTTCGTTTGCAACAAGCTGTCCAACACGGGTAATCTTAAAGGCTGTCTTTTTAATTGTCTCACATAATTCTTCGAATCCTTTTCCACGTGCTTTTTCAATCGCTTTTTTCACAACGCCCGGACCACTGACACCCACATTAATGATGGCATCTGCCTCGGTAACACCAAGGAATGCACCCGCCATAAACGGATTATCATCAGGTGCGTTGCAGAGAATTACAAGCTTTGCGCAGCCCAAAGAATCGTTATCCGCCGTTGCTTCTGCTGTAGCTTTTACAATCTCGCCGCACAGACGCACAGCATCCATATTGATTCCGCATTTTGTAGAGCCCACGTTTACAGAGCTGCAGATTCTCTCCGTCTGCGCCATTGCCTGTGGAATCGAGCGAATCAAAAGCTCATCACTCTTTGTCATTCCCTTTGATACAAGTGCAGAATATCCACCGATAAAGTTCACACCCACTGTATGTGCTGCTCGATCCAGTGTTTTTGCAACTTCCACATAATCCTCAGAAGTCTTGCAGGCCGAAGCACCTACCAATGAGACCGGCGTGATTGAAATTCGCTTATTTACGATTGGAATTCCAAATTCTTTCTCAATCTCCTGTCCTGTGGAAATCAGATCTTTGGCAACCGTTGTGATTTTATCATATATTTTTTTATTCAATGTATCAAGATCCGAGTCGATACAATCCATAAGGCTGATTCCCAATGTAATTGTTCGGACATCGAGATTCTCATGTTCGATCATTTTATTCGTCTCTGATACTTCCATCATGTTAATCATACATCTTACCCCGTCTTCCTTCGATTCTTTTATAATCTATGCATTTTTGCGAAAATTTCTTCTCTCTGGCAACGGATATTGACTCCAATATCTTCTCCGAGGTGATTCATTTCTTCTACAATATCGCCAAAATCCTTCTCAATATTCGTAACATCAACAATCATCATCATATCAAAATATCCCTGAACGATTGTCTGGGAAATATCTAAGATATTGATATTATTCTCTGCTAAATAACTGCAGACCTTTGCTATAATTCCAACCGTGTCTTTTCCAAGTACTGTTACTACACATTTTCTCATCTTTTCATCCTCTTTTCTATTATACTTCTATAATTTTCGATATCTCATCACGCTTTGCAACAAACATATCAAGGTCTTCCCCTTTGTAATCATTGTCTCCCAATGTAACTTCAAGCTTGACAGTCTCATAGGCTAATCTGGCATAATTATTTTCTTTGCTCAAATGTCCAAGGACAATGTTTTTCAAATTATCATGTAGTATATCACAAAGAAGGTGCCCTGACAATTCATTTGACAAATGTCCTTTTTCTCCAAGGATTCTTCTCTTTAACGGATAGGGATATCCTCCGACCTCAAGCATATGTATATCGTGATTCGCTTCCAGCAATATTGCATCGAGCTGCTGCAGCTTCGAAACCGTATATTCGTCGTACATTCCCAAATCTGTCGCGACCGCAATGGATTTCTCGGCACAATCAAATCGATAGGCGGAAGGTTCATTCGCATCATGCGAAATTCGAAATGGATTAATTTCAATGTCTCCAAGTGTAAATGTGTGATCTACCTCAATTTCATGATAAAGCCCCTCCGGCATTTTTCCTATGCTGGAAGATTTCTTGATTCCTTCCAAGGTTCCTTTTGTCGCGTAGATTGGTATTTCATATTTTCGGCTGAACACGCCCAGCCCCTGAATGTGATCCGAATGTTCATGCGTCACAAGTATCCCATCCAATTCGTCTCCTTTAATCTCAAGTTCTGTCAGTCCCGCTTCAATTCTTTTCTTACTGATTCCGGTATCCACGAGTAAATGTGTATTCTCATTTCCAACGTAGATACAGTTGCCGCTGCTCCCACTGGCAATGCTGCATAATCTCATTTGTAATTCTCCATTTTTCTCTATGTAATTGCAATCTGCTATTCCAGAATGTCATCTTGTTTTGTTTCTAGTGCATTTCTAATCTGCGAAATCGTAGAAGCAAACATTCCACTATTATCAATTGTCCTTGTACAGTTCGATCGAAATTCTTCTTCCGAACGCTGATTTTTTATCATTTCCGATATCTTATCGTCTGTATATCCGCGTGAACTTTTCAAACGTTCCCTGCGCACAGACTCTTCTGTGTAAATATACCACAATTCATCGCAGATTTCATCATATCGGTCTTCTAAAAGGAGTGCTGCTTCTATCACAAAGATATCTGTTCCCCGATCCCCTTCTATTTCAATTGCACGCATCAGGTATTCTTTCACCTGTGGGTGAATGAGTTGATTCAGATAAAATAGCTGTGCTTCCTCTTTGAATACAATATCGGCAATTTTGGCACGATCCAGTTCACCATCGGTCTTTAAAATCTCTATTCCGAAATGTTCCAGCATCTCACGATAGACAAATTGTCCCGGCTGCTGCAGTCTTTTTGCTACTTCATCTGCTTTGTATATAACAGCACCGTACTCTTCTTCCAGATAATCAAGAATTTTGCTCTTGCCGGACCCCACACCACCTGTCACACCAATAATCTTCATATCATCACCTTTTAATGTGCCTCAAACCAGTTCTTTCCAACATTCATATCAACGGAAAGCGGAACACGCAGGTTTGCAGCTTCCATCATATTTCTTTCCAGTATCTCTTTCACCTGATCAACCTCCGGCTCGTATGCCTCCACAAGCAGTTCATCATGAACCTGAAGAATCAATCTGGATTTCAGTTTCTTTTCTTTTAATTCTTCTGCAACACGAATCATGGCAATTTTAATAATATCAGCCGCCGTTCCCTGAATCGGTGCATTCATCGCAACACGCTCACCAAAGGAACGCTGCATAAAGTTGCTTGATTTCAGTTCCGGGACCGGACGCCGTCTTCCAAACAAGGTTGTTACATATCCATGCTCTTTTGCCTGCGAAACTGCATCATCCAAAAATCTCTTGATTCCGGGATATGTCTCAAAGTAACTATCAATGTATTTTGCAGCCTCTTTTCGTGTAATGCTGATATTTTGACTCAATCCAAACGAACTGATTCCATATACAATTCCAAAATTGACCGCTTTTGCATTCCGTCGTTCCAGATCCGTCACATCATCGAACGGAATGTGAAACACCTGTGATGCCGTCATGCGATGAATATCCTTTGCATCTTTATACGCCTGTATCAAGTGATCATCCTCCGAACAATGCGCCAGAATCCGCAGCTCAATCTGCGAGTAATCTGCATCTACGAGCACATATCCTTCTTCCGGAATAAAAACCTTGCGAAACAGCCTTCCCAATTCCGTTCGAATTGGAATATTCTGCAGATTCGGCTCTGTTGAGCTGATACGCCCCGTAGCCGTAATCGTCTGATTAAATGTTCCGTGAATTCTCCCATCCAGACTGATATAATTAGAAAGTCCATCTGCATATGTGGATTTCAGTTTTGCTAATTGCCGGTATTCCAGTATTTTCGATACAATCGGATAATCCGGTGCCAGTTTCTCGAGAACCCCCGCAGCCGTGGAATAACCGGTTTTCGTCTTCTTTGCGCCTTCCATCCCCATTTTTTCAAATAGAATCACTCCCAACTGTTTCGGCGAATTGATATTAAATGTTTCTCCTGCCATATCATAGATTGCTTTTTCAAGCTCAGTAATCTTGATACCAAGCTGCTGGCTGTATACGCGAAGCTCATCTGCCGCCACCTTCACCCCCGCCTGTTCCATATCAAACAACGAGAATACCAGAGGCATCTCTATATCCGTAAACAGATGTTTCATTCCCGCAGCCGTCAATTTGTCATCAAGAGGCTCTACCGCCGCAAAAGCTGTATAGGCCTCATAACACACCAGTGCATCGCCCTGAATCTGTTCATCTATCAAAATGCCGAGATGTTCTCTCGCCACATCTTTAAAGTCATAATCATTTTTCAGCGGATTCAGCAGATACGCCGCAACCGTCACATCATAAGCTTTCTTTTGATTGGACATCACAATCTGCTTGCTGGCATTCTTGATATTCATCATCGCAAATGTTCCGGCTGCTGCTTCAATCTCAGATAGAGCCTCAAACAAAAATTCCATGCCGACTTCATCTGTAGCAGAGATGGTGTAAATATCTTCCTGTGAAAAGGCGATTCCAATCTTACCAATTCCGGACTCATGTGCGAATAATGGCAACACATACTCATTCTCCTCTGAAAAGGATACACCGACAACCTTCGCTTTTTTCGCTCGTTCCAGTACCCGAAGTACGTCCTGCTTCTCGTGAATGGATTTAAATTTATCTTCTACATCATTCGAAGATGCCTCTACATCAAAACGATTCAAAAGATTCTTGAACTGAAGCTTCTGACAATAATCATAAGCTTCTTTTGTATATGGATTCCCGTGTCTGGCAGATTCCAAATCAATTTCAATATCTGCATCTACGTCAATCGTTGCAAGTACCTTACTTAACTGTGCCTGTTCCCAGAATTCCACAATGTTCTTGCTTGCTCTTGGTGGTTTTAACTCATCCGCATGCGCATATGCATTTTCAATACAGCCATAATCTACGATGATTTTCGTTGCTGTCTTCTCTCCAATGCCCGGTACGCCCGGAATGTTATCCGCTGTATCACCCATGAGGGCTTTCACATCAATAAATTCTTTCGGTGTGACCTGATAGCGTTCTTTCACATCTGCCGCCATGTAATCCTCTACCTCAGTATTCCCCTGTTTTGTCTTTGGAATACGAATCTTCACATGGTCCGTTGCGAGCTGCAGTGTATCACGATCTCCAGAAATAATAGAGACATCCATCCCTTTCTCTTCACATCTCTTAGAGATGGTTCCCAAAAGGTCATCCGCTTCTAATCCTGCCTTTTCGATCATTGCAATATTCATGGCCTGTAAAACTTCCTTGATCACAGGTACCTGCTGGCGCAGCTCCTCCGCCATCGGCTTTCTGGTTCCCTTATATTCCGCGAACATCTTGTGGCGAAATGTCGGTGCATGCACATCAAAGGTCACAATTATATATTCCGGTTTTTCTGTCTCTAATATCTTAAACATGATATTTAGAAAACCATAAATTGCATTCGTATGAAGCCCGTCTGCGTTTGTCAGATCCGGCACTCCATAAAATGCACGATTTAATATACTGTGTCCATCTATTAACACAATTTTTTCTCTCATCATCAACTGATCCTTTCATAGATCGACATGTATATACGATATACCAGCCTTAATCAAAATATTCTTCATACCAAACTAAAAATGTATAGATTGTCCAGATTTTTCTCCACAGATCAGAATCTCCACCGATATATGCATCAAAAATATTCTGAATTTCTTCCATATTGAAGAACTTCTCTGCATTTTTACTGCGAAGCTTCGCCTGCACATCCTGATTGTATCTCTCATCTGCCATCCAGATTCGGATTGGCACAATAAATCCAAGCTTCTTACGGAATGCGATTTCATCCGGTAGCACTTTGGCAGCCGCCATGCGGAATGCAACCTTGTTCTGCTCTTCGTTCACTTTATATTTGGATGGCATACGGGATGCGATATCAAAAATTCTGCGGTCTGTCAAAGGCATACGAATCTCAAGACCTGCAGCCTCACTCATTTTATCGACATTGAGATAAATATCGCCTTCCAGCCAGATTTGAATGTCTACGTCCGACATTTTTGTCAGTGGATCCAGTCCTTCTGTTTCTTCATAGATTGGAGCTGCTATCTCAATCGGCAGTACATCCGGATCATATTTTTTCAGAATTTTCTTCTTCTCGTCCTCTTTCATGATGTTCGTATTTCCAACGTAGAATGTCTTTAGATTCTCGCCATAGCGTTCTGCGTTGCGGTACATATTATATCCGCCAAAAAATTCATCCGCACCCTCTCCTGAATAACAGAGCTTTGTGTGTTTGGCAGTTGCTTTGCAGCCAAGCGAGAAGACAATTGCAGAAGCATCTCCAAGAGGCTGCTCCATGTGTTTCATGACATATGGCACCTCAGCAAAATACTCCTCAGGTGAGATATAACAGGTAGAATGTCCAACTCCAAGAAGGTCTGCAGTCTTTTTTGCAAGCTTTGATTCGTCAAACCGTTCCTCTTCATATCCACACGAATTAGACATCTGAGCATCCGACATTGCAAGTACATAAGAAGAATCCACACCGCCTGATAAGAAGGATTCTGCCGTCTCATCATCAGTTTTTACTTCTTTCATAATATTCTGGAGCGTAGCATGGATCTCATCTGCATATGATTCGATGGACTTTGTCTCATCCGGATGGAAGGTTGGTGTCCAGTAACGATGAATCTCAATTCTGCCGTTTTGCCAGATCAGATATCTTCCCGGCAGTAATTTCTTCACACCACGGAAAAATGTGTTTTCACCGGCAACATAGGTCAGACTTAAATATAGCTGCAGCATCTCTTCATTCAATTCCTTATGGAAGCCCGTCTGCTGCATGATCTTCTGAATCGTTGTGCCATATAATAATTCACCATCTTGTGTCTCATAATAATAGAACGGTTTTGTACCAAACTGATCTCTCATGCAAAATACAGTGTTGGTCTCTTCATCCCACAGCGCAAACGCAAACATTCCGTAGATATGATTGCCCATTTCACCGCCCCAAGTGTCATAAGCTTTTTCAATAATCGCGGCTTCTCTCTCTTCTCTAGGTAAAGAACTGTCAATATTCAATTCTTTGCAGAGCGGCTGCCAGTTTCTGATATGTCCTCTGTACTCTTGTAATTTCATCTTTTGTCCTCTCCTGATTATTCCATATAACGTTTTCATTTTATTATATCACATTACATATAAAACCAAAAGTTACAAATGGGTTCTTTTATTTTCTCCCTTTTTCTATTAAATAGCTCAAAAAAATATAGCAGAACCTCAGTATTCATGGGATTCTGCTATATAGGTTAAGTGCGGCTGGTGGGACTTGAACCCACACGAGGTCACCCCCGCAAGATTTTGAGTCTTGTGCGTCTGCCATTCCGCCACAGCCGCGCACTCGGCTTTTTCAAGCCGAATCTAATATTATCACATCCAGAGAATGATTGCAAGATTATTTTGTCAATTTCTTTCCGATATCAAAACAATCGAAGGTCGCAAAATAATCTGCCGGCGTTTCAGCGCGGCGAATCAGCTGCGTGCTTCCATCTTCTTTTAACAGGACCTCTGCTGATTTTAATTTACCATTGTAATTATATCCCATAGAAAAGCCATGTGCACCTGTATCATGAATCACAAGCAAATCACCCATCTCAATCTCCGGAAGCATACGATCAATCGCAAACTTATCGTTATTCTCACATAATGAACCTGTTACATCGTACTGATGCTCGCACGGTGCATTTTCTTTACCCATAACCGTAATGTGATGGTATGCGCCATACATCGCAGGTCTCATAAGATTCACTGCACATGCATCTACTCCAATATACTCTTTGTGGGTATGTTTCTCATGAATTGCTTTTGTTACAAGGCATCCATATGGTCCCATCATGAATCGTCCAAGTTCTGTATAGATTTCGAGATTTCCCATTCCTGCAGGAACAAGCACTTCTTCATAGACTCTTCGGACGCCGTCACCGATCGCACGGATATCATTTGGCTCCTGATCCGGAGTATAAGGAATGCCGACTCCACCGGAAAGGTTAATGAATTTGATATGAACGCCTGTCTCCTTCTGCAGCTTTACTGCTACTTCAAACAGAAGCTTTGCAAGCATCGGATAATAATCATTGGTCACCGTATTGCTGGCTAAGAATGCATGGATACCAAATTCTTTCGCACCTTTGCTTTTCAGAACCTTGAATGCTTCAAAGAGCTGCTCTGTTGTCATACCGTATTTAGAATCTCCCGGATTGTCCATGATATCGTTGCTGATTTTAAAAAGTCCGCCCGGATTATAACGACAACTGATTGTTTCCGGAATATGGCCGATCGTCTCTTCCAGAAAATCAATGTGTGTAAAATCATCCAGATTGATGATTGCACCGAGCTGATCCGCCAGTACAAATTCCTCTGCCGGAGTATCATTCGATGAGAACATGATATCTGAACCATGTATACCCATCGCATCCGACAGCATCAGTTCTGTATAAGAAGAACAGTCACATCCACATCCATAATCTCTTAAAATATCAATCAAAAATGGATTTGGTGTTGCTTTTACTGCGAAATACTCTTTATACCCTTTGTTCCATGCAAAGGCGCTCTTAAGTGCCTGCATGTTTTTTCGGATTCCTTTTTCATCATAAAGATGAAATGGTGTTGGATACTCTTCTACAATGGCATCCAACTGTGCTTTTGTTACAAATGTTTCTTTTTTCATCGTTTTATATTCCTCCGTATACTAATTAGTTTTATTTCATTTGCTAATGCATTTTTGAATAGCGTGACCAAATTTTTCTGACCGGAATACAGGCATGTATTTGTGGAGCCGTTGCCCCATTCACCTGTCAGCGTGAATTTTGAATCTGCAATGACGCCTACCTGGCTGCCATGATCATCACTCACATAGATTTTCGCACCCTTTAAGACGAATGACGCATCCGTAACAATCACGACCTTTTTTTTCGCATTTACTGCGTTCTCAAGATCCGGTCTCAATAGATTTAAAAATTCCGGCTTTCCTGTAATATATACTCTTGACTCAAGATTTGCAACAAGTGTCTTCGCTTTATTTAAAATGTGTTCCAAACCGTCGATTGTGATGTATCCTTCTTCGTCCTGTTTTATCTGCGGTTGATTCAAAAGCAGCCAGTCCTTCGCTTTTTCTATTTTGTGAAGATAGTTGTCGCAGAATTCTTCCACCGCAACCGGAATATATCGCTTTGCTGATTCTTCAATCAGATACGCTGCCCCCTTATCCACCAGAGCGGATAAGGTTGTGTACGCATTGGATCTGGATATTCCTGTCGCTTTCGCTATCTCATAACCGGTCTGTTTCCCGCATTCTAAGAGTTTACAATAGATAATTGCTTCCTGTCTGGTCAGTCCCATGTTCATTAACTCTATAATGAATTGCTCGTTTCCCATTCCATCACTCTTTCTATTAGTAGTTCTTTATAGAAACACTATAATGGATACTGCACTATTTGTCAATATCATTTGCGTAAAAAGAGACAAAGCCATGACAGCTTTGTCTCCTGTATGTTAATCTGTGATTCAATTAATTCACAACTGCAATTCTCATCATATTGCTGACACCTTCTTTTGCTTTGGTGACATTTGGTGAAGGAATACCTGCTGTGAGGATTACCACATCCCCCTCATCTATAAACTGTTTTACTTTTGCGAGTTCAATAGCTCCATTGCAGATATCTTCTGTGGTGTGAAGTTCAATTGACTTCAGTGGACGCACGCCCCAGTAAATCTGCATCTTACGCAGTGTTGATTCGTTTGGAGAAATTCCTATAACCTCTGCCTGTGGCTTAAACTTTGATACCACTCTTGCAGTCGCACCGGATACCGTTGGTGTTAAGATGCATTTTGCTTCCAGATTGACAGCCGCAGAAACGGATGCGTATCCGATTGCATTTGAAATATTGCTTTTTCTATTTGCTCCGGATTTTTCCATGATAATATCATAATCCAAATGTTTCTCTGTGTTCTCTGCAATATGAACCATCATCTGAAGTGCTTCTATCGGGTATTTTCCCTGTGCAGTCTCTCCTGATAACATGACAGCATCCGTTCCATCATAGATTGCGTTGGCAACATCTGTAACCTCGGCTCTTGTCGGACGTGGATTTCTCATCATAGAATCAAGCATCTGTGTTGCGGTAATAACCGGTTTAAAGTTATCATTACATTTTTGAATCATCATCTTCTGAAGGTAAGGGAGCTTTTCTGCCGGAATCTCTACCCCGAGATCTCCACGCGCAACCATGATTCCATCTGCAGCGCGAATAATTTCATCAATATTTTTGATTCCTTCGGCATTCTCGATCTTTGCAATAATCGGAATGTTCGGTGTACCACATTCTTTTAACAACGCTTTGATTTCTAAAATACATTCTGCATTTCGCACAAAAGAGGCCGCGATAAAATCAATATCCTGCTGAGCTCCGAAACGAATGTCATCTTTATCCTTATCTGTGATTGCCGGAAGTCGAACCGGAACATTTGGCACGTTGACACCTTTTTTCTCACCGAGTTCTCCGCCGTTGTCAACGCGGCAGATAATATCGGTTGCTGTTTTATCCACTACTGTTAACTCAATCAACCCGTCATCAATCAGAATCTTTTTATCTTTATCAACATCCTGTACAAGTCCGTCATATGTGATGAATACTTTTTCCGCATTGCCCGTGATTTCTTCCGTTGTGAGGATAAATGTAGCTCCATCCTCAAGGTATACTTTCTTTCCGCCTTCTAATACCCCGGTACGAATCTCCGGTCCTTTTGTATCAAGAAGAATGGCAACTGGTTTTTCTGTCTCTTCACGAAGCTGCTTGATCATGTCCATGCGCATCTTCTGCTCTGCATGATCTCCATGCGAAAAATTGAATCTGGCAATGTCCATTCCATTCACCATCAATTCTTTCATTACATTTCTGTCGTTTGTATTTGGTCCCATTGTACAAATGATTTTTGTTTTTTTCATTTTGCTTCTCCTATTATCTCGTCTCTCATTACTTAACATGTGTATGTGTAAACAAATGATCCTGACAATATTCATAATTTCCATTGCATTTCGAGCAATAGCGAAATTCCAGTCCCGGATCGTCTAATTCAGTACGCTTGCAGATTGCGCAGATGTGTTTTGCGCCTTCCGGGGCGTTTGCATTTCCATTTGATCTTTTTGCCATCTTTACTGCTTCATGATACTGTTTGCGCCGCTTCACTTCTTTGGGTGAATGTGCTTTGAAATTTCTGGAAGAAAAATAAAATACAAGGAAATTCAAAACAGAAACAACTACTGCTACCGCCTGTGCTTTGTATACAAGACCATAAATCGCATTACCACCATATGCCGGTAAGAATGCCTGAAGAACTGTATACCCGAAAAATGCTCCATTAAGCCATGCAAGGTATTTTACCTTGATAGGAATCACAAAGAACAGCAGAAATTCCACATCCGGATACAGCATTGCAAATGCAAAGAACAGGGATAAATTCAGATACGAAGTGCCCAGTGGCAGGGAAAGTCCCGTAACCAGATACACGATAATTGCTGCAATCACATGGAATATAACTCCCATAAAGAAATACAGATTGAATCGAAATGCTCCCCAGCTGCGTTCCAGCTGTGTGCCTATCATGTAGTAAAGATATAAAGAAAAAATGATAAACCAGATGCTTCCGGTTGGAGGCTGTATTAAGAATGTCACGATACGCCAGACCTGTCCGTGAAGAATTGCTCTGGCATCCAGTGCCAGATAGTTTGAATAAAATGCAGGCATCATCATTTGAATGACAAATCCCACGCCATACAGGATAATAATATACCACATCAGATTCGATATTGCATATTTTCCAAATTTCTTTTCCAGTTTATTAATCCAGTTCATACATGAAGGACTCCTTTTTTCTTTTTACATACGTGATTATTGTAACTTCCCCACAGACGTTTGTCAAATTAATCCCATCAGTTTACAACTTTTTTACAATTGTGTTTTTCCAAACATTGGCGTATAATGATTCCTGATACGATTTTTATTATAAATAAGTAAGAAACAATACGATAAAATCATTTTCATTAATTGAGAGGTATATACATATGAGTTTAAAAGAATTACATACTTTGGGGATTGATATTGGTTCTACGACAGTTAAGATCGCAATATTAAACTCCGACAATGAGGTTCTATTTTCCGATTACGAACGACATTTTGCAAATATCCAGGAAACACTTTCGGACCTTCTTGGCCGATCTATCTATAAGCTTGGATCAATCAGCGTTTCGCCAGTCATCACTGGTTCCGGCGGACTTACACTTGCAAAGCATCTCGGCGTTCCATTTGTCCAGGAGGTAATTGCCGTTTCGACTGCCCTTCAGGATTACGCGCCTCAGACAGACGTTGCAATTGAGCTTGGCGGTGAAGATGCCAAAATCATTTATTTCGAAGGTGGAAATGTAGAGCAGCGCATGAATGGTGTCTGTGCCGGCGGTACAGGTTCGTTTATCGACCAGATGGCTTCTCTCCTTCAGACAGATGCACTTGGTCTAAACAATTACGCACATGACTACAAGGCATTGTATTCAATTGCTGCACGATGCGGCGTCTTTGCAAAATCTGACATCCAGCCACTAATCAACGAAGGTGCCACAAAAGAAGATCTTGCCGCCTCCATTTTTCAGGCAGTCGTCAATCAGACAATCAGCGGGCTTGCATGCGGAAAACCAATCCGCGGACACGTTGCCTTTTTGGGTGGGCCGTTGCATTTCCTGCCGGAGCTTCGTGAAGCCTTTATCCGTACACTCAAATTAGACGATGAGCATATCATTGCCCCTAAATATTCACATCTGTTTGCCGCTGTCGGCTCTGCACTCAACTCGAAAAAGGATCTGAATGTTTCCATTGTTGAGATGCAGGAACGTCTTGCAGGTAAGATTAAGATGGAATTCGAAGTAGACCGTATGGAACCGTTGTTTGCAACGGAAGCCGATTATACGGAATTCAAGGAACGCCATGCAAAACACCAGGTACCGGTAAAGGATCTTGCAACATACAAGGGCAAGGCATTCCTTGGAATTGATGCGGGTTCTACCACCACAAAAGCAGCTCTCGTCGGAGAAGACGGAACACTGCTCTACTCTTTCTATCACGGTAACGATGGTGATCCACTTGGAACCACTATTTCAGCAATCAAGGATATTTACAGCCAGCTTCCAGAAGAGGTAGAGATTGTCCACTCTTGTTCTACCGGTTATGGGGAGGCTTTGATTAAGGCTGCTCTTATGTTAGATGACGGGGAGGTTGAGACGGTTTCACATTATTACGCTGCCTCTTTCTTTGAACCGGATGTGGACTGTATCCTCGATATCGGTGGTCAGGACATGAAATGTATCAAAATCAAGAACCAGTCAGTAGACAGCGTACAGTTGAATGAAGCGTGTTCTTCCGGCTGTGGCTCCTTTATCGAAACATTTGCCAAGAGTCTGAATTATTCAGTGGAAGATTTTGCTCACGAGGCATTGTATGCACACAATCCCATTGATCTTGGAACGAGATGTACTGTTTTTATGAATTCAAAGGTAAAGCAGGCGCAGAAAGAAGGCGCGGAAGTCGCTGATATTTCAGCAGGACTTGCTTATTCCGTTATCAAAAATGCTTTATTTAAAGTAATCAAAGTATCAGATGCATCCGAGCTCGGTACACACATTGTTGTTCAGGGTGGAACCTTCTATAACGAGGCTGTTCTTCGAAGCTTTGAGATGATCGCAGGCTGTCAGGCAATACGTCCTGATATTGCCGGTATCATGGGCGCATTCGGTGCCGCTTTGATTGCAAGAGAACGTTATGTGGAATGCGAAGGCACAACGATGCTTTCTATTGAAGACATCGAAAAATTCACATATGGGACAAGCATGGCAAAATGTCAGGGCTGTACCAATAACTGTCGCCTTACCATCAATAAGTTTAATGACGGACGCCGTTACATTTCCGGTAACCGCTGTGAACGTGGTCTCGGGAAAGAAAAATCAAAGAATAATCTGCCAAATCTTTTCGAGTACAAGAACGAAAGATACTTTGGGTATACTCCATTGACAGATGAAGAAGCATTCCGCGGAACCGTTGGTCTGCCGCGTGTACTGAATATGTATGAGAACTATCCTTTCTGGTTCACATTTTTCAATCGTTTGGGATTTAAAGTTGTCTTATCTCCTTCTTCCACACGAAAGATTTATGAATTGGGAATTGATTCGATTCCAAGTGAATCCGAATGTTACCCTGCCAAATTAGCACACGGACATATCGAGTGGCTGATTAAGGAGGGCGTATCTTTCATCTTCTATCCTTGTATTCCTTACGAGCGTCAGGAATTTGACGATGCGAACAACCATTATAATTGTCCGATTGTAACCTCATATCCGGAGAATATCAAGAACAACATGGATGCCATCGTGTCCGGGGAAATCGATTTTATGAATCCATTCCTTTCTTTTAAAAGTGAGGAGACATTATGTGTCCGCCTGATTGAAGAACTGGGTGATAAGTTCTCCATCCCGGCTGCAGACATCAAGGCATCTGTACATGAGGCATGGATGGAACTTGCCCAGTGCCGCGAGGATATCTGCCGCAAAGGGGAAGAGGTCATCAAATTCCTCGATGAGACAGGAAATCGCGGTATTGTACTCGCAGGACGTCCCTACCATTTTGATCCGGAGGTCAACCACGGTATTCCGGAGCTGATTAATTCTTATAATTGCGCTGTATTGACGGAAGATTCCATCTCTCACCTGGCACCTGTTGAGCGTCCATTGATTGTAATGGACCAGTGGATGTACCATTCGCGCTTGTACGCTGCTGCGAATTATGTGAAAACAAAAGATAATCTTGATTTGATTCAGCTCAACTCCTTCGGATGCGGTCTTGATGCTGTTACAACAGACCAGGTGTCCGATATTCTGACTGGTTCTGATAAGATTTATACCTCATTGAAGATTGATGAGGTCAACAACCTTGGTGCTGCCCGAATTCGTGTCCGCTCTCTTTTGGCAGCAATCCGGGTTCGCGAGACAAGAAAAGTCCAGCGAGAAATAAAACCTGCCAACATTGAAAAAGTGATTTTCACGAAAGAAATGAGAGAGACCTATACCATTCTCTGTCCACAGATGTCACCGATTCATTTTGAGTTGATTGAGCCTGCATTTAACGCAAGCGGATATCATCTGGAGGTATTACCCAATGATAATAAAGCAGCCGTTGATGTCGGACTGAAGTATGTAAATAATGACGCATGCTATCCTTCTCTGATGGTTGTCGGGCAGATCATGGATGCCATTCTTTCCGGGAAATATGATTTAGATAAGACCGCAGTCATTATGAGCCAGACCGGCGGCGGATGCCGCGCCTCTAACTATATTGGATTCATTCGAAGGGCACTTAAGAAAGCCGGTTATGGACATATCCCGGTCATCTCAATTAACCTGAGCGGTCTGGAAGAAAATCCCGGCTTCAAGTTGTCGTTGCCGCTGATTATCCGTGGCGTTTATGGTGCTGTATTTGGTGATATCTTCATGAAATGTATCAATAGAATGCGACCTTATGAAGCGGAAACGGGAACTACAAATGCAGTTCACGAAAAATGGAAACAAAAATGTATCAGTTTCCTCACCCACGGTTATCCATCCCGCCACAAATTCAATAAAATGTGCGCCGAGATGATAGATGAGTTTGACCATATTCCAACCTTGGATATTAAAAAGCCTAGAGTCGGAGTCGTTGGAGAGATCCTTGTAAAATTCCTTCCGGCTGCCAACAATCATCTTGCTGAACTCTTAGAACAGGAAGGCGCGGAAGCAGTTGTTCCAGATCTTCTTGATTTCATAAATTACTGTTTCTATAATCAGAATTTCAAGGCAGAAAAACTTGGCATGAAACATTCCAGTGCAGTTTACGCAAACCTTGGAATTAAGGGGATTGAATGGCTCCGTAAGCCTGCAACAAAAGCATTTGAGCAAAGTGTTCACTTTGATCCGCCAGCCAGGATTGAAGATCTGGCAAAGATGGCTTCTGAGATTGTTTCTCTTGGAAACCAGACCGGTGAGGGATGGTTCCTGACAGGCGAGATGCTTGAGCTGATTCATACAGGTGCTCCAAATATCGTATGTACACAGCCATTTGCATGTCTGCCGAATCACGTCGTAGGGAAAGGTGTCATCAAGGAATTAAGAAGACGTCATCCAGAATCAAATGTGGTTGCCATCGACTTTGATCCGGGTGCCAGCGAAGTAAACCAGTTGAATCGTATCAAATTAATGCTTTCAACTGCCAACAAACATTTAGAAGAAAACATGTAACAAGAGAAAGATCCACAAGATCTTTCCTTGTATGCTATGACGAAAAAAAAAGAAGCTATGCATTATGCACGGCTTCTTTTTTTCGTCCATTATTTTTTAATCAAAAGTGATTTTCCTGTCATCTCTGATGGCTGCGTCATTCCCATCAGCTCAATCAATGTAGGTGCAATATCTGCAAGGCATCCACCTTCACGTAATCCATAGGATGGGTCTGCATTCACAAGTATGAATGGTACCGGATTCGTTGTGTGGGCTGTAAATGGTGCTCCAGTTTCAGGGTCAATCAATTGCTCTACGTTACCATGATCTGCACAGATGAACATCTGTCCATTCACCTCTTTGATTGCATCCACTGCTTTTTTCACACATGTATCTACTGCTTCCACGGCTTCTACTGCTGCTTTTTCAATTCCTGTATGGCCGACCATATCAGGGTTTGCAAAGTTGATGATAATCACATCATATTGATCAGACTTAATCGCCTCAACCAGTTTATCATCTACTTCGTATGCGCTCATCTCTGGCTGCAGATCATAGGTTGCAACCTTCGGTGATTTTACAAGGATTCTATCCTCACCTTTATTTGGTTCTTCAACTCCACCATTAAAGAAGAATGTAACATGTGCATACTTCTCTGTCTCAGCGATTCTTGCCTGTGTCATATCATGATCAGCAAGGAACTTGCCAAACGTATTCGTAATCTCTGTCTTATAGAATGCAACTAATTTATTCTGAATTGTTACATCATAGTCTGTAAAGCAGACAAACGTTGTCTTAACACGTGCTCCGCGATCAAAGCCTTCAAAATTATCATCACAGAATGTTCTTGTGATTTCTCTTGCTCTGTCAGGACGGAAGTTAAAGAAAATGACAGAATCGTTCTCTTTCACGCTTGCAAGTGCTTTTCCATCTTTTACAACAACAGTTGGGACAACAAATTCATCTGTTTTTCCATCATCATAAGATGCCTGAATTGCTTCCGCTGCGTCTGTTGCTGTGTTTCCCTGTCCTTTTACAATTGCATTGTAAGCCAATTCAACACGATCCCAGCGATTGTCACGGTCCATCGCATAATAACGGCCCATCACGCTTGCAACCTGTCCTACACCGATTTCCTTCATCTTAGATATCAGTTCTTCAACATATTCTTTTCCAGACGACGGAGGTGTATCTCTTCCGTCAAGGAAACAGTGTACATAAACATTCTCAATGCCCTGTTTTTTGGCAAGCTCTAACAGCCCATAGATATGTGTGTTATGGCTGTGTACTCCGCCATCAGATACAAGACCAAACAAATGCAGGTCAGATTGATTTTTCTTTGCATTCTCACATGCTGCAAGCAATGCTTCGTTTTCAAAAAAATCTCCATCCTGAATTGCTTTTGTAATCTTGGTAAGATCCTGATATACGATACGGCCTGCGCCCATATTCAAATGTCCCACTTCAGAATTGCCCATCTGACCGTCCGGAAGACCGACTGCCATTCCACTTGCCTGTCCCTGAACAAATGGGCACTCAGCCATCAATTGATCCATTACAGGGGTATTTGCTTCTGCCACAGCATTTCCTTTTGTCTCTGGGTTTAATCCGTAACCATCTAAAATCATTAATACGGTTGGTTTTTTACTCATTCTACTATCTCCTCTAATCAGTCAAAAAGGGATGCGGAATGTTCCACACCCCTTATCTTCATATGGGTTTATTTATAATTAACAATTTTACCAAAATCTGGTTTTAATGCTGCTCCACCAACAAGTCCGCCGTCGATATCTGCCTGTGCAAATAATTCCGGTGCAGATCCTGCTGATACAGATCCGCCGTACTGGATGCGGATTGCTTCTGCTGTAGCGTCATCGTAGATTTCAGCGATACATGCACGGATTCCTGCGCATACTTCCTGAGCCTGCTCAGTTGTAGCAACTTTACCTGTTCCGATTGCCCAGATTGGTTCGTAAGCAATGACTGCTGTCTTAGCCTGATCTGCTGTAATTCCTAAGAATCCAACTTTTACCTGCTGACGGATGAAGTCCATTGTAACGCCCTGTTCTCTCTGCTCTAATGTCTCTCCACAGCACATAATTGGTGTAATTCCATGCTCGTAAGCTTTTAACATCTTTTTGTTTACAGTCTCAGATGTCTCTGCGAAGTATTCTCTTCTCTCAGAATGTCCAAGTACTACATATTTCACGCCTACATCTGTAAGCATTGCCGGAGAAATTTCTCCTGTATATGCTCCGCTCTCTTCGAAGTACATGTTCTCAGCTCCGATGCAGATGTTGCTTCCTTCTGCTGCTTCCATAGCTGGAATGATATCGATTGCCGGTACACAGAATACTACGTCAACATCATCGTTCGCTACTAATGGTTTTAACTCATTGATGAGTGCGACTGCCTCACTTGGAGTTTTGTTCATTTTCCAGTTTCCTGCAATAATTTTCTTTCTTGCCATTTTATATTATCTCTCTTTCTGTTATTTGGTGTTCTCATTGCCCTAAGTTCGATAGAACAAGGTAGTTCGATTCACTAAGCTCGAAAACACCTCGCTAAGTTCCTTCGAACAAAGTTCGCACTAAATTCGTAAAGACCTCATTAAGTGCTCTACTTTTACTTATCGTTTGCTGCTGCTACGCCTGGGAGTTCTTTTCCCTCCAGGAATTCAAGTGATGCTCCACCACCTGTAGAGATATGAGTCATCTTATCCCCGTATCCAAGCTGGTTAACTGCTGCTGCAGAGTCACCGCCACCGATGATTGTAACTGCATCCGTCTCAGCTAATGCTTTTGCTACTGTCTCTGTTCCTGCAGCAAACTTAGGCATCTCAAAGCAGCCCATTGGTCCGTTCCATACAACTGTTTTTGCAGTTTTGGCAGCATTTGCAAATAATTCAGCAGTCTTTGGTCCGATATCAAGACCTTCCCATCCGTCAGGAATCTCGCCACGACCAACAATCTGTGTATTTGCATCGTTTGAGAAATCATCCGCGATCAAGTTATCGATTGGAAGTAATAATTCAACGCCTTTTTCTTTTGCTTTGTCAAGCATCTTTAATGCGTAATCGCAGTAATCTGCTTCTAAAAGTGAATTACCAACATTTCCACCAAGTGCTTTGCTGAATGTGTAAGACATTCCACCACCGATGATCAATGTATCTACTTTATCTAATAAATTCTCAATAACAGAGATTTTACTTGAAACTTTCGCTCCACCTAAGATTGCAACGAATGGTCTCTCCGGATTGTTAACTGCATTACCAAGGAAATCGATCTCCTTCTGCATTAAGTATCCAACCACTGCTGTATCAACGAACTGTGTAACTCCAACATTAGAACAGTGTGCTCTATGAGCTGTACCAAATGCATCATTTACAAATACATCACAGAGTGATGCGAGATCTTTGCTGAAAGCTTCTCCGTTCTTTGTCTCTTCTGCTCTGTAACGTGTGTTTTCAAGAAGCACAATGTCTCCGTCATTCATAGCTTCTACGGCAGCTTTCGCATTTGGTCCGACAACAACATCGTCAGCAGCAAATTTTACTTCCTGTCCAAGTAATTCCGATAATCTCACAGCAACCGGTGCCAAAGACAATTCTGGAACAGCAACCCCTTTTGGTTTACCAAGATGTGAGCAAAGAATTACCTTTCCACCATCTGCAACTAATTTTTTAATTGTTGGAAGTGCAGCCACAAGACGATTCTCATCTGTGATTTTTCCGTCAATCAACGGAACATTAAAGTCACATCTGCAAAGAACTCTCTTGCCTTTTACATTGATGTCATCAACTGATTTTTTGTTAAGCATGTATATAGCCTCCTAAAATGTTTTGTTTCGCTAAAAAACAGGTTCGGTCCAGTAGACCGAACCTGTAGTTCAACTTATTATTAAATAATGAAGTTCTTATGCCAATTCTGAGAAGTATTTGATTGTTCTAACCATCTGGCTTGTGTAAGAGTTCTCATTGTCATACCAAGATACAACCTGAACCTCTGTTGTTCCATTGTCAAGTGGGCAAACCATTGTCTGAGTAGCATCAAATAATGAACCAAATCTCATACCAACGATATCGCTAGATACGATCTCGTCTGTGTTGTATCCGAATGATTCTGTAGCTGCTGCTTTCATAGCTGCGTTGATCTCATCAACTGTAACTGTTCCTTCAACAACTGCTGTTAAGATTGTTGTAGATCCTGTTGGTGTAGGTACACGCTGAGCAGATCCGATTAATTTTCCGTTAAGCTCTGGGATAACAAGTCCGATTGCTTTTGCAGCTCCTGTTGAGTTAGGAACGATATTAACTGCTGCTGCACGGGATCTTCTTAAATCACCTTTTCTCTGTGGTCCGTCAAGAGTCATCTGATCACCTGTGTAAGCATGGATTGTGCACATGATACCAGATTTGATTGTAGCTAATTTGTTAAGAGCATCAGCCATAGGTGCTAAACAGTTTGTTGTACAAGAAGCTGCAGAGATAACTGTGTCTTCAGCTTTTAATACATCATGGTTTACATTGTAAACGACTGTAGGAAGATCGTTTCCTGCTGGTGCAGAGATAACAACTTTTCTAGCGCCTGCTTTGATGTGAGCTTCAGCTTTTGCTTTTGATGTATAGAATCCTGTACATTCAAGAACTACATCAACTTTTAAGTCTCCCCAAGGAAGGTTCGCTGCGTCTGCTTCTGCATAAATTTTGATAGTCTGTCCATCAACTGTGATAGAGTCATCACCAGCTGTTACTTTATCAGCTAATGCATATTTACCCTGTGATGAATCATACTTTAATAAATGAGCAAGCATTGTAGGTGAAGTTAAGTCGTTGATTGCTACTACTTCATATCCTTCTGCTCCGAACATCTGTCTGAATGCAAGACGTCCAATACGTCCAAATCCATTAATTGCTACTTTTACTGCCATGTTTTAAATCCTCCTAAAATGAATTAAATTTTAACTGGGTTACACAGTCATTTATGATATAGCTTTAAACATTGTTAAAGCTTCATCAACTACGATTTATTGTACTAAATCAAGGACAAAAATTCAAGTGAAATTTGTATATTTATGGAAGTTGTTGAAAAATTGGCTCTCTTGCGCGAAATTCTGTGTAATATTTAAAACCGCAGGCTTCCAAAAGGGCAGAAACCTTTTCAAAATCATAAGCAATATGCTCCGGTTTATGCCCATCGGCTCCGATTGTAATAATTTCTCCACCCAGTTCTTTGTATCTGCGCAGAATATCCGGATGCGGATGTGCAAATCCAAGTCCATACTTAAATCCTGAAGTATTCACTTCAATCCCTTTTCCTTTTTCGATGATCAGTTTTAGAATCTCATCGAAATAATCTGCAAACCGAAGGTAAGAATATTCCTGTGCCTGATGTCTTCCGTAGCGGACAATATAATCCATATGTCCCAGCACGTCAAAATTATCATACAGCTTCAGCATATGAATTGTCTCTGCAAACACCTCCTGATATCCTTCTTCGTCAGTCTTTCCTTCGAAATACTTTGGATAATAGGGGTCCATTCCATGAATCGTATGCATAGATGCGATAACAAAGTCAAACGCATTCTCATCAACGAGCTTTTGATAATAAGCGACCAAATGCTCCCGCATTCCTATTTCAATCCCAATCCGAACATCAATCGCATTTTTATAGGTTTCTTTGAATGAAGAAAGTTGATTGAAATATTGCTGTACATCGAATACAAAAGGTTCCTCCTCGTCAAAAAATTCCGGGTGAGGATAATCTTTGTCATTATGATCCGTAATGCAGATTGATTTCAAACCTCTTTTTATAGACGCCTGAATCATGGATTCCGGCGTAGACTCGCTGTCCGTTGAAAAGCATGTATGCATATGTGAGTCTGATAAAATCATAGAATCGTACCTCCACCTAATACGTATTCACCGTCATAAAGGACTACCGCCTGACCGGGGGATGACGGTCCGAGTCTTTCTTCAAATGTACAGAGAATTTCATCCTCTGCCGTCTTTTGGACCGTGCACCATGCCCCCCTGTGATTGTAGCGGACCTTTGCGAACACGCGCATTGGTTCCTTTAAATCTGCAACCGACATAAAGTTGAGGTGATTGGCTTTCACCTGTGTGATGAGTGATTCTTCTTTGGTCCCCAATACGACTTCATTCGTCTCCGGTCTTATTTCAATCACATAAGCATGATATCCAAGCGCAAGTCCCAGTCCGCGTCTTTGTCCCACTGTATAATGTGTAATTCCCTTGTGTTGTCCAAGAACAGTTCCATCCTGCAGAACAAAATTTCCTTTTGGAATTGCAGTGCCGGACTCCTGCTCAATAAAAGAAGCATAATCACCATCCGGTACAAAACAGATATCCTGACTGTCCGGTTTGTTTGCAACCATCAAATGAATATCATCTGCAATTTTTCTCACTTCATCCTTCGTATATTCACCGACAGGCATCAAAGTTTTTGAGAGCTGTTCCTGCGTCAGATTGTAAAGAGCATAGGTCTGATCCTTGGCAGCCGTTTTTGAGCAGCGGAGCGAATACCTTCCATTTGGGAGTTTTTCCACTCTTGCATAGTGACCCGTCGCAATATAATCAGCACCGATTGACATGCTTCTCTGCAAAAGGGATTCCCACTTCACATAACGATTGCATGCGATACAGGGATTCGGTGTGCGCCCTTGCTGATATTCTTTTACAAAATAGTCAATGACAGACTTTTGAAACTCTTCTTTAAAATTCATTACATAATATGGAATATCAAGGTCTGAGGCGACCCTTCTCGCATCATCCACTGCACTGAGTCCGCAGCATCCGCCATTCTCCTGAACCTTCAGTTCATCCTCATCCTGCCAGATCTGCATGGTAACACCAATCACATCATACCCCTGCTGTTTCAGTAGATAGGCCGCAACAGATGAATCTACACCTCCGGACATTCCAACTACAACTGTTTTTTTAGTATTCATCCTCGTCTTCTTCATCCTCACTGATATCATTCTTCGGCTTTTCCAGACCTTCGATTTTGATATCATGTTTTTCTGCATAATCCCACAATGCTGCATGAATTGCTTCTTCTGCAAGAAGTGAACAATGTACTTTTACAGGTGGAAGTCCATCTAAAGCTTCCATAACTGCTTTGTTCGTAACTTCTAATGCATCCTGAATATTTTTTCCTTTGACAAGTTCTGTTGCCATGCTGCTTGTTGCAATTGCTGCTCCACAGCCAAATGTCTTGAATTTGCAGTCGCGAATCACCTGGTTCTCATCAATATCTAAATAAATACGCATGATGTCTCCGCATTTTGCATTTCCTACTGTTCCAACTCCACTTGCATTTTCAATCTCGCCAACATTTCTTGGATGCTGGAAATGATCCATTACTTTTTCTGTATACATAACTTTTCTCCTTTATGCTCTTTCTATATCGATTCATTATTTGTTCTTTTTCAAAAAATCCTCATAAAGTGGCGACATACTTCTGATTAATGCCACAATCTCTTTCAATTGATCCACTACATAATCAAGATCTTCTTTTGTAATTTCTTCACTCAATGTCAAACGAAGTGATCCGTGTGCAATTTCATGAGGCAGCCCGATTGCAAGGAGCACATGAGAAGGATCTAATGACCCGGATGTACAGGCAGAGCCACTGGAAGCACAGATACCCTTCAAGTCTAAATTAATCAGCATAGACTCGCCCTCTACAAATTGAAAGCTGAAATTCACATTATTTGGCAGTCGCAGCGTTCTATGTCCATTCAGTCTGCAGTATGGAATCTCATTTTCAATGCGTTCAATCAGATAATCACGCAGTTCGACTTCTTTCGCAGTGCGCTTCTCCATAGTTCTCATCGCTCTTGCCACTGCTGTCCCATATCCGACGATTCCGGGAACATTCTCTGTTCCGGCGCGGCGTTTTCTTTCCTGTGCGCCGCCATGGACAAAGGAACGAATCTTTACTCCGGTGCGGATATAAAGAAATCCGATTCCCTTCGGACCGTTTAGTTTGTGAGCACTTGAGCTGAGCATGTCGATATGATATTCATCCACATTAATTGGAACCTGTGCAAAGGCCTGAACCGCATCCGTATGGAATAAGATTTCATGCTCATGAGCGATCGCCCCAATTTCTTTGATTGGCTGGATGGTTCCAATCTCATTATTCGCAAACATGATTGAGATCAAAATTGTCGTTGGACGAATAGAAGCCTTCAGTTCCTCTATGTCAACCACTCCATTTTCATCTACATCTAAGTAAGTTACCTCAAATCCCTTACTTTCCAGATATTGACAGGAATGAAGAATTGCGTGGTGCTCGATTTTACTTGTAATAATGTGATTGCCTTTTTTCTCGTAAGCTTCTGCGGTTGCTTTTAGTGCCCAGTTGTCAGCCTCTGATCCGCCTGCCGTGAAATAAATTTCATTTGTCTTTGCGCCGAGTGACCCGGCAATGATGTCACGATTTTTTGTGATCACGTCTTTATTTGCCGCCCCGATTCCATAGATGCTGGACGGATTACCAAATTGCTCTGTATAATACGGAAGCATTGCATCTACAACTTCCTGCGCCGTTTTTGTTGTTGCTGCATTATCTAAATAAATAAGTTTGTTCATGATGTCCTCCTGTTTATTGATTACATTTTATCTGTCCACCGGTACTTCCTGTCTGCATCTCTTTGCTTTCTGCAACCAGTTGATCCAGCTTGATCTCATCGACCGTTTTATTAATACTGTCATTAATCTTTTTCCATACATATTTTGTGACACATTCACCGGATGAACTGCATCCTTCTTCCGGGTGAAGACCTGAACACTCCACAGGCTCAAGACTGCCCTCTAATGCCCTGAGCACATCTCCGACAGAAATATCTTTCGCATCTTTGTCGAGTACATATCCTCCGCCCGCACCTCGGATACTCTGAATCAGTCCTGCCTTTTTGAGCATAGACATCAGTTGTTCCAGATACCGTTCCGATATCCCCTGTCTTGATGCGATACTCGTGATCGAGACAGGTTCGTTTTCACTGTATTGTGCAAGATCTATTAACGCCCGAAGTCCATACCGTCCTTTTGTAGATAATTTCAAATTTTCACCTTCTTTCATCCCTCGTGTTTTAATCCCTAGTATTTCATTCCCTACAACTTTACTAGGATTTATTACATTGATAGAATAACACCGCTCTTTTGTTCTGTCAAGACAGTATTCTGAATATCTTTTATAAATCATTTATCAGGTTCAAAACATGAAACATAACGCTCTTGTCAAAGGTGCTTTTCTGCTCACTGCTATTAGCTTTCTCACACGTATCATGGGCTTTTTTTACCGAATCTATCTCAGCCGTACTTTCGGAGAAGAAAATGTAGGACTCTATCAGCTTATTTTTCCTATCTTTTCTCTTTGCCTTGCTTTTTCAGTTTCCGGCATCCAAACTGCGCTCTCCCGCATCATTGCATATAAGCTCCAAAAGAATGACAGGGAAGGGGCAATGAATTCATTGAAAACAGCACTTTTCTTTTCTGTGCTGCTCTCTTTCTTTACACTTCTAATCGTCCAGCAGAATGCCGTATTGATTTCTGAACATTTTATCGGGGATATCCGCTGTGTAGATTTATTAATCATTATGACGTATGCACTCCCCTTTGCAACAGTACATAGCTGTATTTCCGGCTACTATTTCGGATTAAAGCAAGCTGCAATTCCTGCCGTATCACAGCTCCTGGAACAGATATTTCGAATTTTGTGCGTTGTCTTTTTGTGCGTGGCAGCGCAAAAGAAGAATATTCCGCTTCGTATTACATTTGCTGTTGCCGGAATCGTAATCGGCGAGGCTGCCTCCTCCCTGTGTACAGTTCTTTCCTTAAAAAAAGTATCACACACACATCATCTGACCGGCTTTTTCACAAATTTAAAAGAACTGGCATCTCTGTCAGTTCCCCTTACATCAAATCGAATTGTTTTAACTGTTTTTCAGAGCATCGAAGCAGTCTCCATCCCATCGCAGCTCCAACGCTGCCATTATACTGCCGCACAATCGCTGAGTATTTACGGAGTTCTGACCGGAATGGCACTTCCCTGCATACTTTTCCCTTCCGCCATCACCAATTCATTTTCGCTCCTCTTAACACCAACCGTTGCAGGAATTCAATCAGCTTCCGATACGAAGCATCTTTCAGCCGTCATCAAACGTTCCTCTTTTCTGTGCTTTACACTCGGAATGATGGCATGCGTTTTCTTTCTGCTGTTCGGAACGGCAGTTGGCAGCCACCTTTTTCACAGCACACTTGCCGGCTATTTTATCATCACGCTCGCATGGATCTGTCCCTTTTTTTACCTCAACACCACGCTGTCAAGCATCCTAAACGGACTGGGGAAAACCTCGACAACGTTTCTTGTTAATATTCTGGGCATATCCATCCGAATTCTAAGTATCTTTTGTCTGATACCGGTCTTTGATTTGAAAGGATATCTGTGGGGCCTGCTCCTGAGTCAGATGATCATCTCGCTGCTCTATTATCTCTGTCTGAGAAAGTATCTTGTCAAATCTAATATAACAAATGAATCATTGCTTTGATTAATATCGGATTTATAAAAAATTCCGCAAATAGCGCAAGCACAAGAAACAACAGAAATGCATATATTTTCCCCCGATTCCAGGATTGGCCATGGTGTTCTGTGATTTGCACGATCACAATACCATATGCCGGAATCAGGAAAATAATTTGCGGGAAAATACCTGCCAGATAAAACAGCACCCCCGCAGACCCAAGGTTCATGAGTTCCACGGACATGAGCAGTCCGCAGGAAAAGCCCGTCCAAAGTAGAAAAAGCCATACAACACCTTTTGCAATCCGTGTGTGTTGTATGGCAATCAGCATGATAATCGGAACGATTCTCATAACTGTTAAATAGATTCCATATTCTATCGTGTAGGTAGTTTCTCCTAAAAATTCTTTCAAGTAATATTCGCTAAATAAATCTGTCTGAACCACATACGAGTCCGCTATAAAATCGGCAAATAGAATCCCCAAAAGGAATCCTGCCAAAATGCTTCCGATAAGAACTTTCTTTGTTTCAGGAAATTTCATTGATCCGCTCCATTTTTTTATGATAGTTCATTATATGAAGGGGACAGCGGATTATTCATGGCGGCAGTATTTTGCGTCATAAGCAAGAATCGAAGCCATGGTCTTTGCATCTTCGATCTTACCTGCAAAAATCATCTCCTTCAATTCTTCAATCGAATGGGCACTTACATCAATGGATTCGCCCTCATCCAGATTTTGTTTTGTTGGAATTAGATTTTTCGCAACGTACACCTCGATATGTTCATCACAAAATGCAACCGTAGTTCTAATTGTAACAAGCCACTCTAAATCATCCGAACGAAATCCAGTCTCTTCTTCTAATTCTCTTGCAGCGCATTCTAACCCGGGCTCTTTCGGATCATCCAGCTTTCCTGCCGGCAGTTCTAAGGTCTCTCGGTCCAGCGCATTTCGATACTGCTTTACCATCAGAATCTTTCCCTCTGCTGTGACAGGCACAACAGCTGCCGCTCCGTCATGGTGAATAAAATCCCACTCTTCTATCTTTCCACCCGGCACCTTGACCGTATCCTTGTAAATATCCAGCACTGCACCTTCATGTGCCAGCTCTCTCTTGAGTCTGATTACTTTTTCTGCCATACTATTTTTCTCCTTACATTTTGAAAAAAGCCCTTGTCTTTCGACAAGGGCTAATAAATACGTTCATTTCTCTGATCTTACTTGGCGTAATCTGAAACGCGTGATTCACGAATCACATTTACTTTAATCTGTCCAGGATATTCTAGTTCAAATTCTATCTTCTTAGAAATCTCTCTGGCCATAACTACCATATCTGCATCAGATACTTGTTCTGGAACTACCATAACACGAATCTCTCTACCTGCTTGAATTGCAAAAGATTTATCAACTCCCTTAAACTGGTTGGTGATATCTTCTAACTGTTTTAATCTGTTTGTGTATGTTTCTAATGTTTCACGTCTTGCACCCGGTCGAGCCGCCGAAATAGTATCCGCCGCCTGAACGATACATGCAATCAATGTCTCTGCTTCTACATCTCCATGATGTGATTCAACTGTATTGATAACAGTTGCTGACTCTTTGTACTTTCTACAAAGATCTGCACCAATCTGAATGTGTGATCCTTCCACGTCATGATCAATGGATTTACCAATATCATGAAGCAGTCCGGCTCTCTTAGCGAGTCTGACATCTGCACCCATCTCACCGGCCAGTAAACCGGATAACTGAGCAACTTCAATGGAATGCTTCAACGCATTCTGACCATAGCTTGTTCTAAACTTCATGCGTCCCAAAAGACGTGTAAGCTCCGGATGGATTCCAGGAACACCAACTTCTAATGCTGCCGATTCTCCCTCTTCACGGATCATAGTCTCTACATCTTTCTGCGCTTTTTCTACCATCTCCTCAATTCTGGCCGGATGAATACGTCCATCTACGATTAATCGTTCAAGAGCTATTCTTGCAACCTCTCTTCGAATTGGATCAAATCCTGATAAAACAACAGCTTCCGGTGTGTCATCAATAATCAGTTCCACACCTGTCATAGTTTCAAGTGTCCGGATATTACGTCCTTCTCGACCTATGATTCTGCCTTTCATTTCATCACTCGGTAATTGTACAACTGAAATAGTTGTCTCTGCAACATGATCTGCAGCGCATCTCTGAATGGCATTCACGATGTATTCCTTCGCTTTCTTGTCTGCCGTCTCTTTTGCCTGCGTCTCCAATTCCTTGATCATCTTAGCAGTGTCATGTTTTACATCTTCTTCAACAGTTTTTAACAGATATTCTTTTGCTTGCTCGGAGGTAAGTCCTGAGATTCTTTCTAGTTCCTGTACTCTTTGTTTGCTTAATTCCTCTGCCTTCGCTTCTCGCTGCTTTAATTGTTCTTCTTTTGCAGTGAATTTACTTTCACGTTGCTCGATTGCCTCAGATCGTTTATCCAAAGTCTCTTCTTTCGATAACACTCTCTTCTCATAGCGATTCAATTCAGAACGACGTTCTTTTGTTTCTTTCTCGAGTTCGTTCTTCGCTTTGATGGACTCTTCCTGAACTGCTAAAAGTCCTTCCTTCTTGGCCGTCTCTGCAGTTTTCACTGCGTCGTCAATGATTTCTCTTGCTTTCACATCTGCATTACCAATCTTAGACTCTGCATCATTCTTCAGACTGGAAATCGTGAGAAAACGAGTCACAATTCCGACTATCAACGCGAGGGCTATGGCAATAATGATACTTATTATTGGCACAGGAGCACCTCCTTATTAAATTTTCATTGTACATATTTTGGGTCACCACCCAAATACAACACTTAAATTTTATACTGTTTTAACAACTATGTCAAGTATTCTCATCATAATACTGTACTACTTGACGAATATCGTCATATCGAAAGCCTTTCCGTGCCAAATATGCGTACATTTTTTGTATCTGAGCCGGGTCAGCTGTATGAAAATCAAACCTTTTTTTTGCAATCAGCGCACGAATTGCTTCTTTTTCTCCGTTCGAATCATAGCTTTCTTCCATAGCCTGTTCAATCTGCTGCGCAGGAACTCCCTTTCGAACAAGTGACGCATAGATTTCTTTTCTGCTTTTGGATTCCTTCTTCCGGTCAATAAAATGAACCGCATAGCGGTAATCATCAATATATCCAAAGCTTTTCACATAATCCATTGCGATATCAATCACATCATCCGTGCAAAGTCCCTGTTTCAATTTCTGCCGGAGTCCCGATTCTGTGTAATCCATATCATTCAGTAAATGCATCGCACGAAGCTTTGCTCTTTTTACAACGATCTCCGTTTTGATCTTCTGAAATACAGATTCTTCTATCTCACAGCCTTCTTTGATTCTATAGCGAGACAGTTCGCCTTTGTATAATGCAAAAGCGAACTGTTCCTCTATATAAACCTTAAACCTGGTCTTCTGAACCGGTTCAATCTTAGTGACAACCATCACTATTCTTCCTCACTCGTCTTTTTTGCGCGGCCTCTCGCAGCTTTTGCCGGCTGTGCAGCTGTTTTGGCTGCCGTAACTCCTTCTGCCTTGCTGTCTGCTTTTTTCTCTGCCTCTTCCTCATCTTCCGGGAAATAATGTTCACGGATCTTAATGTCCATCTCTTTCATGAAATCCGGATGCTCCGCAAGATAAGTCTTGGCATTCTCTCTGCCCTGTCCAATCTTCTCTCCATTGTACGCATACCACGCGCCACTCTTATTAATGATATCAAGACCTGACGCAAGATCCAGAATATCTCCCTCTTTCGAAATACCTTTTCCATACATGATATCGAATTCAGCTTCCTTAAACGGTGGTGCAACCTTATTCTTCACAATCTTCACACGTGTTCTGTTACCAATCATCTCTCCGCCCTGTTTTAAGGTTTCAATTCTACGCACATCCATACGAATTGAAGCATAGAACTTCAGCGCACGACCTCCCGTCGTTGTCTCCGGACTTCCGAACATCACTCCGACCTTTTCACGTAACTGATTGATGAAGATGACAATACAGTTCGATTTGCTGATAACAGGCGTTAATTTACGGAGCGCCTGCGACATCAGTCTTGCCTGCAGTCCCACATGACTGTCACCCATATCTCCTTCGATCTCCTGTCTCGGAACAAGTGCCGCAACAGAGTCGACTACAATAATGTCAATTGCCCCGGAACGCACCATGGTCTCTGTAATCTCAAGTGCCTGATCTCCGCTGTCCGGCTGGGAAATGTAAAGTTCATCTGTATCAACACCAATATTCTTCGCATAGACAGGGTCCAAAGCATGCTCCGCGTCCACAAATCCTGCGATACCGCCAGCCTTCTGTACCTCGGCAACCATATGTAAGGCTACCGTTGTCTTACCACTCGACTCAGGTCCGTAAATCTCAATGACTCTGCCCTTCGGAACTCCGCCAAGACCAAGTGCCAGATCCAGACTGAGTGATCCCGTCGGCACTGTCTCAATTCCATCATTAATATGGGAATCTCCAAGCTTCATCACTGCTCCCTTGCCAAAATCCTTCTCTAATTTCGAAATAGCAGCCTCTAGGGCTTTCTGTTTATTCTCATTGCTTGTTACTGCCATAATCATATTCTCCTTTTCACGCCCGAACAGTTGTTCGTCTCTTGTTATTATAGTATTATAGAAGTTGTAAAATGTCAACAACTTTTTCTACATTTATTATGCAATTTTATCTGTACTTTAAAACGGACTTTTCCGTTAAAATCAAACATTCATACGCATCAACTCATTTCTTTTCAAATTATCAGTTGGAAATACTGCCGAACCGGCATAGAGGATAGAACTGAAAACGAAGGGCGAATCGCCCTTCGAATGATTCAGTATCTGAATTATACTTCTAAAGAATGTTTCTTGTCAATCGTTACTTTTTCGTCGAAGCAGGTAAACATGTCAACCACCGCTTCCTTTTTCATCTTCGGCGAAACCACGCTCACAACCGGAACAACCACCAAACCTGCAATCATTGCGAATGCACCCGCATTAATCGGTGAAGCAATATATCCAATGAACATGTTCGAAACTGTGATGCCGACACCACAGATAAAGCTTGCCCATACGGCCGCTTTTGTGACGCCTTTCCAGTACAATCCATATAAGAATGGTGCCAGAAACGCTCCCGCTAATGCGCCCCATGAGATTCCCATCAACTGAGCAATGAAGGTTGGTGGATTAATCGCAATCACGACAGATACTACGATAAAGAACACAATCAAAACCTGCATGGTTATTACCTGTTTTTTCTCGCTCATATTTTTCATAATATTATCTTTTAGCAGATCCAGTGTCAATGTCGAGCTTGATGTTAAGACAAGTGAAGACAATGTGGACATGGATGCCGAAAGTACCAGAACCACTACAATTCCAATCAGTATATCTGGGAGTGTCGATAGCATATGCGGAATAATCGCATCATAAACAATTGCTCCCGTTTCTGCATGAATCAATTCTGTATTATCGAACAGGCGTCCAAAGCCTCCGAGGAAATAAGAACCTCCCGCGACAACAAAAGCAAATAATGTGGAGATCACCGTTCCTGTATTGATTGCTTTCTCATCTTTGATTGCATAGAATTTACCGATCATCTGTGGAAGTCCCCATGTTCCAAGAGATGTCAGAATAACCACCCCTAACAGATTCAGCGGGTCCGGTCCGAAAAAGGAAGTAAACGCTCCCGGCTGTCCCTGTGTGACAGCCACATCACTTGGGATCTGAGCCATCTTCTGAATGGCTTCCATGAAGCCTCCCTGGCCGGATAACACGGCTGCGATGACTGCAACAATGCCAAACAGCATAATAATCCCCTGTACGAAATCATTGATTGCGGTTGCCATATAGCCTCCCAGAATAACATAGAGTGCGGTAAACAGCGCCATAACAACGACACATACTGTATAGGGAATATCAAATGCCATCTCAAACAGCCTTGATAATCCATTATATACCGATGCCGTATATGGAATCAGGAAGATAAATACAATCAGAGATGCAACGATTTTTAATGCTTTGCTTTGATATCTGTTTCCGAAAAAATCCGGCATGGTTCTCGACTTCAGATGCTGACTCATCACCCGGGTTCTGCGTCCAAGCACCACCCATGCCAGAAGACTTCCTAGCAATGCATTTCCAATCCCGATCCAGGTAGATGCAACTCCGTACTTCCAGCCAAACTGTCCTGCGTATCCGACAAAGACAACTGCCGAAAAATAAGACGTACCGTACGCAAACGCCGTCAGCCACGGTCCCACGCTTCTTCCTCCCAGAACAAATCCATCGACCGTTTTGGTATGCTTATGTGAGAACGCGCCCACACCGACCATCAGTGCAAAAAACACTACTAACATCACCACTTTAACTGCCATATTCCAAAATTCCCTCTCATTCCCTTTGCTTTAAAGCGTAACGCTTTAAAGTATCAAAGTATTCTTTCATAAAAATACCATATGAAGAAAAAAATGTCAATTTATTTCTCCATATGGCGTCTGTCTATTTCATGGAATCCACACGATCCTGTACTACTTTGTGGAAATTCTCAACCTTGCGATGATATGGCTCATTCATAAACTTGGAGAACAGCATAAAATCCGCTGTCGCCAGATTGTTCGCCATCGGAATATCATAGACCTGTGCAATACGAAGCAGTGCCTTGACATCCGGGTCATGAGGCTGTGCTTCTAACGGATCTGATAAGAAGATGACAAAATCAATGGCTCCTTCTGCAATCTTCGCACCCACCTGCTGATCCCCGCCTAATGGACCGCTGTTGTATCCCTTCACCGGAAGTCCGGTCTTTTCAGCAATTAATCTTGCTGTTGTACCCGTTCCACATAAAAAATGGCTTTTTAAGATTTCCTGATTCTTATCACACCATGCAACCAGCTCTTTTTTCTTGCCATCATGTGCAATTAATGCGATATGCTTTGTTGCAGGAATTTCAAAATCTACATATTCTTGATTCAACATTCTTCTACCTTCTTTCCTATCCTTTTTCAGGAATATTCTTCTCCTTATTTATTATACACGATACATGAACAGAAAAGAAAGTAAAATCTAGATAAAATCAGATTATTTTACAATCTTTTCTTTACGACTTCTCCCTGTTTCTTATAGATGCTTCCAGCCGGAACAAAGCCGCGTACCATAGAGAGCGGATAAATATCTGTATGAGCGCCGACAACACTTCCCGGATTCAGAACCGTACCGCATCCAACTTCTACATGGTCGCCCAGCATTGCTCCGAATTTCTTCATACCAGTCTCGATGTTTCGGTCCGGAGTCTTTACAACAACCAGTTTCTTATCCGACTTTACATTCGAGGTGATTGATCCCGCACCCATATGCGATTTAAACCCCAGAACGGAATCGCCGACATAATTGTAATGTGGAACCTGTACTTTGTTAAATAGAATAACATTTTTCAGCTCTGTGGAATTACCGACAACACATCCCTCTCCGACAATTGCATTTCCACGGATAAAGGCGCAGTGTCTCACCTCGGCTTCTTTTCCAATGATAGCCGGTCCATGAATGTATGCACTTGGAAATACATTGGCTGATTTTGCAATCCAGACATCTTCTCCTACTTTATCGTACTCTTCTTCACTCAGGGATGCTCCGAGGTCTAAGATGAAAGCGCCGATCTTCGGAAGAACTTCCCACGGATAGGTAACCCCCTCAAAAATATCTTTTGCAATTGTCTCATCAAGACTCTCATACATCTCTTTTACTGTTAATTCATTCATCATTTTTCAAACTCCTTTTTATTTTTTCTTTCTTGGTGTATATTGTTTTACCGGCATTTTATAAAATTTTGCTGCTGCATCATAACAATTTCGAAGCTGATATTGATTATTCAGTCCAATGACGCCCTGCGTTCTGCTCACAATAAAATGATCCAGTTTTTTCATATATTCATCTGAACTGATGTCACCGTCCGCAACATAATTCAATCCCTTTTCCCAGCTGGCTGTAAGCTCTGGATTTAATAAGGATTTGATGGAATTGTTCACGACATCGAATACCATTTCCCCCTGAATATCCGGTGTGATAATCTGTGTTTTTTTATTTAGAGACAGATATTTGATGTTGATTAGCTTCTTTAAAATCTCGGCTCGCGTTGCACTCGTTCCAATTCCACTTCCCTTGATCTGTGCACGGAGCTCCTCATCTTCAATCAACTGTCCGGCATTTTCCATCGCAAGGATAATCGAACCGGAATTGTATCGTTTTGGAGGGGAGGTCTCTCCCTCTTTGATATCCAGTGATTTTACCGGCAAAACATCACCCTTTTTCAGGCTATTGATGATGGAGAAGAAATTCGTATCCAGAGAATTCGAATCGTTCTCCTCTGTCTCTTCCAGCTCGTTCGAAGTATCTGCCTTCCGGCTTCCGGGCACACCTACAATTGCAAGATACCCTTCCTCTGCCAGTACTTTAAAGCTCGAATAGAAATTTTCATTTTTCACCTGTGTTGTAATACTTACCTTCTGATAGACTGCCGGCGGATAAAAAATACTGAGAAATCTTCGTACAATGGTATCATAGACTTTTCGTGCCGTTTCTGCGACAGCTCCAAGTGCATTCAGTCCCTGTCCGGTTGGTACAATGGCGTAATGGTCTGTAATCTGTTTATCATTTACATATCGTGTCTTTTCAAGACCTTTATAACTCCCGAGTTTTACAATTTCCTGTAAAAACGGAACTGCGGGCTGGTATTTCATCAATCCGTTCAGATTTTTTGAAATCTCCTTTGCAACCGCAGATGACAGGACTCTTGCATCCGTTCTCGGATATGTAACTAGCTTTTTCTCATAAAGTTCCTGCACAATACGCAGTGTCTCATCCGGACTGATCTTATAACGCTTGGAACATTCATTTTGAAGTTCTGCCAGGTTGTACAAAAGTGGCGGGTTCTTCTTTTCCTTCTTCTTTTCCATTGCAGCAATCACAGCATTTACCGGTTCATCTTCACTCAGATAATCGATCAGTTCCTGTGCTTTTTCTTTTGTCTTAAATCCATTTTCTTTATACAGATCATACGATTCAAAATAGCGTGATCCCTTGACTGCGCGCCATTCGCCTTCAAACACCTGACCACCGGCATCCACGGTACTAAGTACACGATAAAACGGAGTCTTAAGAAAATCACGAATTTCACGCTCTCTTCGCACCACCATGCCAAGAACGCAGGTCATCACTCTTCCGACCGAAATGACAGAATATTTACTTCCAAGATAATTGGAGATACTATTTCCATACTTGAGTGTCAGCAGCCTTGAAAAATTGATTCCCATCAGATAATCTTCTTTTGCGCGCAAATACGCTGCATCGCTCAGATTGTCGTATTCTGACAGATCTTTTGCTTCTCTGATTCCTCGCAGAATCTCATCTTCCGTCTGTGAATCAATCCAGACGCGCCTCCTGCCCTTTCCTGTAACATGAGCCTCCTGTTCTACCAGACGGTAGATATATTCTCCCTCACGTCCCGAGTCAGTACAGACATAAATGGTCTCGACATCCTCTCTTGTCAGAATTCCTTTTACAACCTGAAACTGCTTTGCAACAGCCGGAATTACCTCATATTTGAATTCTTCCGGTATAAACGGCAGCGTCTGGAGACTCCACTTTTTCAGTGCCGGATCGTATACCTCTGGATAACTCATTGTAACAAGATGACCGACGCACCACGTTACAATGGCTTCGTCTGATTCCAGATAGCCATCTTTTCTGCTTGTTTTCAATTTTAGTGCCTTTGCAAACTCCTGTGCGACACTCGGTTTTTCTGCAATATATACTGATTTTCCCATATTATTTCACTATAAACTTATACATTGTAGAAGTTTGATAGATTTCTCCTGCCTTATAGATTGGTTGTTGAAAATTATCATGATGGACTGCATCCGGGAAATACTGAGTCTCAAAGCACATTGCATCACGCTTCTGATAGACTGCACCATCTTTTCCCGGCTCATTTTCCACAAAGTTTGCCGTGTAGAACTGCATTCCCGGAAGATCCGTATATACTTCCATCCTGATTCCCGTCTGATCACCGATTGCAATCGCGGCTTTTCTGAATCTGCCGGACTGATTCAGTACCCAGTTATGATCATATCCGCCTCCAAATATAAGTGCCTCATACTCTGCATCAATGTCTCTTCCCACGGTTTTCTTTTTTCTGAAATCCATCGGAGTGCCTTTTACCGGCACAATCTCTCCGGTAGGAATCGACTGACTGTCTGCACGTGTAAATGCATCTGCATTGATTGCCACTACATGTTTGAGAATGTTCCCCATTGCATGACCATTCAGATTAAAGTAACTATGATTTGTCATGTTAATGATTGTATTTTTATTTGGAGAACAGTGGTAAGAGATTCTCACCTCATTCTCTTCCGTTAATTCATAGGTCACTTCCATATCAAGCATCCCGGGATATCCCTGATCGTTATCCCCGCTTCGAAGCGCAAACTTCACCTTTTGGTTCCCTTTGTATCGGGTTCTCCATATACGCTTATTATAAAAATCATTTCCGCTGTGAAGATTGTTTTTTCCATCATTTTTTTCCAGATCATATTTCACACCATCAATCATAACGGACGCGCCGCCAATACGATTGGCATTTCTTCCAATGCTTGCCCCAAAGAATACACCGCCGTTCTCATATTCTTCTGCGTGGTCATAACCAAGGACGACATCGACCGGATAACCATCCCTGTCAGGGATAATGACGCGCACCAGTGTTGCTCCGAAATCACTGACTGCAATGCTCATTCCTTTGTCGTTCGTTAAGATATATAATTTTGATTCTTCTCCGGATTTTATTCTCCCAAAATCCCTCTCTTGCATTTTTCTCATACATTTACACTCCCGTTATCATTACTTTTTGAAATATCCAATTACTCTTTGCAGGAACGTTTTCTTCTTCTCGACTGCAATTGCAGGCTCTGCCGTGAGCGCAAGCTTCATGAATTCCTTCTGTGAATCAATTTCCTTGCCCTCGCTCTTTTTTACTTTGTGATACGTTCCATCTGATTCTAAAACTCTCCGCTTCACATTATCAGAGAGCATAATTTTAATATCGTGGTTCAATCTCGACTTAATCTGTGGATCATAAATCGGACAAGCAACTTCTACACGCTTTTCTGTATTGCGTGTCATCATATCAGCAGAACCAATATACAGCTTCTGACTCTGCCCCTTTCCAAATGAAAAGATCCTTGGATGTTCCAGGTATCGTCCTACAACACTGGAAACTGTCAGATTCTCCGTATAATCTTTAATGCCGGGCAGAATACAGCAGATGCCCCGGACAATCAGATCAACTTTCACACCTGCCTGCGATGCTTCTGAAACCTTTTTCATGAAATCCATATCTGTCACAGAGTTCATCTTCATCACGATTCTGCCATCTGCTCCCTTTGCAATCTCTTCATCCATACAGCGCAGTATCTTCTGCTTCAGGCTCGTCGGAGATACAATCAGGTTCTTATACACGCCATCCAGATTGCTGATTGACATGTTCTTAAAGAATTCCACACCGTCTTCACCAATCGACTGATTTCCAGTCATCAGTGAGTAGTCAGTGTACATTTTCGCTGTCTTCTCGTTGTAATTGCCGGTACCGATCTGTGTCAGATACTTAATCTCATTTCTGCTGCGATATGTAATCTGACAGATCTTCGAATGAACTTTGTATCCTTCAAAGCCATAGATTACACGACATCCGGCCTCTTCCATTCTCTCTGACCAGTCGATATTATTCTGTTCGTCAAAACGCGCCCGCAGCTCAATTAAGGCGGTTACCTCTTTTCCGTTTTCTGCAGCTGCACAGAGATATTCTACCAGTCTTGTCTTCTTGGCAAGACGATAGATTGTAATCTTGATTGTCATAACATTCGGATCTACAGATGCTTCTTTGATCATCTGAAGGAACGGGTCCATGCTCTCATAAGGATAAGACAGAATGATATCATGCTTCTTCACCTGATTCATCACACTCCCACCCGCAACCATCGATGATATCTGTGGTGAAAACGGCTCATAGTTCAGGGAGCGGCGCATGGAAACAGGCACCTTATCCGCGACTGCAAAGATGAAATCCAATTTCATTGGTATCTTTGTTCGAAATATCTGATTTGGAGTAATCTGAAATTTATCGCAGAAAAAGACTTCTGTTTCTTTTGTAAATGGCGATGCTGCTTCAAGACGTACCACAGCCATTTTTCGTCTTCGACTTAAGGTCTGCTTCATAATAAAGCGAAAATCATCATTGTCAGCATAGGCATCATCATCCGGAGAAATATCGGCATTTCGAGTCACGCAGATATAATTCTTATCCGATACCGCATACTTTTCAAACACAAGTTCCATGTATTCCATGATCACTTTTTCCATACGGATATAACGAATATCTGTACCGGGCAGATACAAAATATCAGAAATGAATTGTGGAACCGGCACAATGCCGAGCATGACCTTGTTTTCCATCTTAAGGTTCGCAATGACATAGACTGCTTTATTCAGAAGATGTGGGAATGGATGGTTCACATCCACGATCTGTGGTGAAAGAATCGGAAGAATCTGTTCTTTGAAATACTTTTTTACATATTTCTTTTCCTGGGGCTCTAATTCTTTCATATCAAGTCCGCAGACCCCGTAAGGATTCAACTGCTTTTTGATCTCTGCATAGGTCTTGTCACGTTCTTTGTACATCGGTCTGACCACGGAATAGATCTGGTCCAGTTGTTCCCGAATGGTCCATCCTGATTTGATGTCAACGGTCTTTTCATCCACAAGTGACATATCATACAGACTGCCCACCCGGATCATAAAAAACTCGTCTAAATTGCTCGTAAAGATCGCAACAAATTTCATTCTCTCTAATAGTGGAACTGTACTATCCTGCGCTTCTTCTAAGACACGCTTATTAAAACGCAGCCAGGACAATTCTCTGTTTTGTGTATAAATCAGCTTTTCTTTACTCATGTCCTTTATCCTCCCACTCAAATTCTATCAATTATTGTATCACGAAGTCGTATGTTTTAAAAGAGCCAGAAACAGAAAAGAAACTGTCCCGAATGACCGAAACAGTTTCCCTTCGCACTTCTTATTTTGCGTTGATAAACCCTTTTTCTGTTAATGCCTCTGCACAGAGAACAGCTCCACCGGCAGCGCCGCGGACCGTATTGTGTGAAAGTCCGACAAACTTATAATCATAAATCGTATCTTCGCGAAGACGCCCGATTGAAACACCCATTCCCTTTTCAAAATCAACATCCATCTTAACCTGTGGTCTGTTGTCTTCTTCCAGATACTGAATGAACTGTTTTGGAGCACTCGGAAGGTTTGCTTCCTGTGGAAATCCCTTGTAAGCTCTTAATTTTTCAATCAACTGTTCTTTTGTAGGCTTCTTTGCAAATCTGATAAATACGGCAGCCGTATGTCCGTTCAGTACCGGAACACGCAGACACTGGCATGAAATTTTCGGAAGTGCAGCCTTCTCAATGTGATCCCCTTCTATTGTACCAAGAACACGAAGCGGCTCCATCTCACTCTTTTCTTCTTCTCCACCAATGTATGGAATAACATTTTCAATCATCTCCGGCCAGTCTTTAAATGTCTTACCGGCACCGGAAATAGCCTGATATGTCGTTGCAATAACTTCTACTGGTTCAAATTCCTCCCATGCTTTCAGACATGGTGTGTAGCTCTGGATAGAACAGTTTGGTTTCACCGCGATGAATCCTCTTGTTGTTCCAAGACGTTTCTTCTGTGATGCAATAATGTCAAAGTGCTGCGGATTGATCTCCGGAACGACCATCGGTACATCCGGTGTCCAGCGGTGTGCGCTGTTGTTCGATACAACCGGTGTCTCCGTCTTTGCATATGCTTCCTCAATTGCTTTGATCTCTTCTTTTGTCATATCAACTGCGCTGAATACAAAATCAACGGTTGCTGCAACTTCCTCTACTTCATTCACATTATGCACGATTATTTTTTTCACAGCTTCCGGCATCGGTGTATCCATTTTCCATCTTCCGCCAACTGCCTCTTCATATGTTTTACCTGCGGAACGTGGACTTGCTGCCAGTGTTACCACCTCAAACCATGGGTGATTCTCAAGCAGAGAAATAAATCTCTGTCCAACCATTCCTGTTGCGCCTAAAATACCTACTCTTAATTTCTTTTCCATTGCTTCGTCTCTCTTTCTCTCATATTTTCTAAATGTTATTCCACAATCATATATTTCTCATGCAGGGCAATGACCTTGTCCATCGCCTCTTTACTTGGTGCACCAATTGTCTTTCTGGTATCCACACAGGTCTTCATACTGATTGCTTCATAGATATCTTCATCAAACACAGACGATATTGCCTTGTATTCTTCCAGTGACATATCATCTAATGCAATATTCTTATCTATACAATAGAGAACCAACTGTCCAACAATGCCATGAGCATCCCGGAATGCAACACCATGCTTTACCAGATAATCAGCGGCATCTGTTGCATTGGTAAATCCATTCTTTGCACTTGCTTCCATGTTCGCTTTATTGTATTTCATTGTCTTTAACATGCCTGTAAATAGTGCCAGACAGCCTTTTGTTGTATCAATTGCATCGAATACAAATTCCTTATCCTCCTGCATATCTTTGTTATATGCAAGCGGAATTCCCTTCATCGTTGTCAGCAGCGACATGAGCGCACCATAGACGCGTCCGGTCTTTCCTCTGACAAGCTCCGCGATATCCGGATTCTTCTTCTGTGGCATAATACTGCTTCCGGTACTGTATGCATCATCAATTTCTACAAATCGATATTCGTTCGAATTCCAGATAATAATTTCCTCCGAAAATCTGCTTAAATGCATCATGATCGTAGACATTGCTGATAAAAATTCAATCAGATAATCCCGGTCTGATACGCCGTCCATGCTGTTTAGCGTCGGTCCGTCAAAACCAAGGAGCTGTGCGGTATAGTTGCGATCCAGCGGATAAGTCGTTCCAGCCAACGCTCCTGATCCAAGCGGGCAGGTGTTCATGCGGGCATGAATGTCTATTAATCTGGATCTGTCACGCTTAAACATCTCAAAATACGCTCCCATGTGATGAGCCAAAGTAATTGGCTGTGCCTTCTGCAGATGCGTAAATCCCGGCATATAGTCTTCCGTATGCATCTTCATCGTATCAAGAATCACACGCAGCAACTCTTTGAGCAGCGCATCCACTTCCAGAATCTCATCTCTGGTGTATAGTTTCATATCCAATGCTACCTGATCATTCCTGCTTCTTCCGGTGTGTAATTTCTTTCCCGGTTCACCGATACGATCAATCAGATTGGCTTCAACAAAACTGTGAATATCTTCATATTTGTCGGTAATCTCGAGCGTTCCATCTTCCACATCGCTCTTGATTCCATTTAATCCTTCTATAATTGCGGTCTTCTCATCCTCTGTAAGAATCTCTTGTCGTGCAAGCATTGTAACATGAGCAATACTGCCCCGAATATCCTGTTCATAAAACTTTTTATCAAAAGAAATCGATGCATTGAAATTATATACAAGCTGATCCGTCTCTTTTGTAAATCGTCCACCCCATAATTGTGCCATATAGTAACCTCTTTTCTTTCGGTATAGTTCCATAGTTTAGCACATTAAAGTGTGATTTGCAATGAAAAATCGATACAATATAATAAGAAAAAGGGGGCTGTAAAAAAAGTCTCCTAAAAGAAAATTGCTCAGGCCGTGAGGTCTGAGCAATTTTTTGGTATAATTAATTATGCGAATAAATAAAAACACCAATGATAATTATACTGTAAGACAGTTAAAA
>JAQUVD010000038.1 GCA_028693555.1 Hespellia sp. | reverse complement strand
TCTGCTCAATCCTTTAGATTACTATCTAAGATAAGTTGGAATATAAGTTGTAGAGCCGTATACGAGACCCGTACGTACGGTTCAATGAGAGGGAGATAACTCTTGCAGTTATTTCTCTACTCTATTAAACTCTTTACAGATTGTATGTTTGGAACATATAATAAACACGTAGGATAATCAATAACAGAGTATAGGTTCAGATAATATAGAAAGTTAATGATTTGTAAAAATAGATAACGAGTCTGATATGCAAGGATCATAGAACTACAATATATTACTACAATAAGATGGGTATTTGCTAAGGATTGAATAAGAAGATGTCTTTTGTTTTTATAATCAGTAGGAAGACCATATATACTGGAAAATTTGTATAAAATAACAGATATATGTTTTGGCAGGCAGTGTTCTTGAAAAGGTTGATTTCAAAGGGGTTTACTTATTATTTTTGCTCATGCAGAAAGAAATAGCAGGAAAGAAACGGATGGAAAGAAAATTTATTGGACTTAAGATCTGGTAATATGTGACATATTCTACAATTGCTAGAAATTCACTATGGTATCTGCTATAATTTGTAATTCAAGACGTATTGTACTTATTGCTCATAACTATCCGTACTTTATCATTAATAAACGACTGTGAGGTTCGCAGAATGGATTTAGTTAATATTTTTAATAACGCATTAGGAAATAATGAAGATTATGACAGTGTCATGCATGCGATCGATATGGTTGACCAACACTTTGGGAAATATCTGATTCCAGAAAGTGCAGAAGAAGATTGTTTGAGATTTGTTTTTGAAGATGGAAGTTCCATACGTCCCTTGGATACGTACTATGAACTGTATGATTTCTGGAAACGAATAGAACCTTTTGTATGGGATATGCCAGAAGGGTGTCTGGAGAATTTCTGGATTATACAAATTATTCAGGAAGCCGAAATGATACGAAATGTGTTTATGTTCAATCAACTTCTCGATATGGAAAGTGCTCGCCATTTGAAAATGCTGCAAAAGCTGGCCAACTCAATAGAAGATGAATTTAGAAAAAAATATCTGATTGAGTTAGAAGAAGGGCAGCAGGGATATTTTGTGTCAGCAGTTTATCCTTTGCGACATTTCGATGAGCAGTGTTATCATGAATATAGGGACTTTTTGATGCAGAAACTTTATTTAATGCTGCGTGATGGTGGCAGGTTGATCTTGGTGGCAGGTTCGAAGGGACTGACACCACAGAGAGTATATGAGTACCGACTAAAAAACTTTAAATGGAGAAGGCGCATGGTAAAGAATCCGGAAGATAGGTTGCGTTATCTGTCGGAAGAACAGGAGGAAAAGGCACTGAAGAGAGGTCTGATTCATGGTTTTGTGAAAGCCGATTTATGGGAATAACTCGTATGAGTAGACAAAATATGTTACAGTAGAAGCAATACTGATAACGTTTCGTGATTCCCGCTTCTTTTTCTAAGACGGAAGAATGGCAGACAAGGTGAAGCCTAATGTTCTATTTTCCCATTCAGTATCTTCTCGTCAATATAAACTGGTAAATTTGCTTCACTTTTTGCAATAATAAAGGAAAACCGGTTTATTAGATCGCATAATATGGAATATGCACTTTCACTGGTAAGAAACGTAATCTGTCTCGTATTATATGCAAGCAGATACAACTCGCATGTTTCTGGACATTTCCGTTCTGTAAGCAATGATGTAAGAAGCCTTATTGGGAATAGATTTTGTTCTTCATAGGCTATTGTGAATTGCACCACCACATAACCGGGTAATACTTCAAACTGGTTTGAAAAATTAAATTGAATTTCGTCCAGAGATTCCTTTTCATAGAGAAATTTATCAGTTTTTAAATGTCTAGACATTCTAAAAGAGTAGCCTAAAAATCTGCTTATATTCTGTACTATCTGGTATTCTGTTATTTTCTTTTCTTCTAACGACTCAACTTTTTCATGCAATACCCGATATGCGTTATAGTATCTCTTCATACAAAATATTACCTCTTGCTCTCCGGCTAGATTCTTACTTTTTTCGAGACAATCCAATGCCAAAGAGGGGGATACACCCCAATACGAAAGGGGCAGGACTATATCCATCGCATGGCGCAGGCTAAACACAAGGACATTATGGAACGACTGTTGATGAAAATAATCGTACAGAAGATATGGTTCATAGCAGACAATCTTCCGGTATCGGCTCATGTGGATGTAGGGCAGGATGTTGTCCAGAATGGTAAGGTTGCAGGTGGAAAAATAGTAGATCTGATTTTTTACATACATAAGAACCCACTCACTGTTTGTGCCTGCTACAATTTCCATGGGAAGAACAGGCGTAAGAAGAAGAGCATTATAAAACCGCTCCAAATGATACTTGTCAGTTTTTTCTAAATTATAGTATAGAGGAGCATTCAGATCAGTATCTTTCAGTTTCCAGATTCTGGGGGTCCGCTCCAATGGGTTTGAAGCTTTGGAAATCTTTTTTACAGATGACTTCCTATAGGAAGTCAGAGTCTTTTGGTCTTCGAGCGCAGCACGGTTTTGTGGTTTTTTTTCTATGGAATTTATAGGGATTTCAGTTACTGTTTTTTGTTGCTCGGACTTTCTGATAGGTGTTTGAGGAAGAGCAGGAGGATTTGTCGGTTTGCATTGTACTTGTTTCTTGCCAGAAGTTTCTTGCGGTAACTTTCTGTCCCTTGCAGATCCGGTAGGTTTCCCGGATAAAAATCCATCCAGATATGTAGGTTTTGGCTCCTTATTTGGTGCTGGCTTTTGATTCGAACAGGTGGAGGGTGGAGCTGTTTGTTCCTTTTGCTCCGGGTTCTGAAAAGATAGCTTATAGCATTTTTTAAGGATATTGTTTATGGAACTACTGTCAAGTTTCTGATAATTTCCATTGGCAAGATTCACGAGATATTTTCCCATGATTTTAAAGTCAGCAGCGGTCAGCTTATTTTTATTGTTTTCTTTTAAGGCAGCCATGATCTTATCCGCGATAGAAAGCATATCTTCCTGATTCTTGGGGATTTTTTCCATGTATTCAAAAGCCAGACGGTTCAGTGGAGCTACCAGGATGCTGGACTTTTCACTAACAGGAATCATGGAGCGAAAGTGCCTGCAGGTAAGTCCTGAGTCCAGAAGGGCATGGAGATTCTTCCAGCTGTTTAGAGCATAGCCGAGTAGCATAGATTCTTCGTTCTCGTATTGATTGCGGTAAAGCGGTGAGTAAGCACATAACTGGCAAATGGTATTACATTTATATTGTGAAATAATAGAAAAACACAACTCCACATATTCGTAATCTATATCAGAAAAAGAAATCTGTTCCGAGATGACAGCATTTGTCTTTAAAAAATGAAAAAGCAGTTCGTTATCTAGGACTTGGTCTGGGTATTTTGATTTATAGGCGGTCTTGGCCACACTGAAAATTCTCTGCGAATCGGGCAGACCGTCCTTTCTTTTGATGTATTTGTGACATGCAGGTATAAAAAGCTCATTTTTCATAGGGTTCCTCCGATCATAAATCATAGCTATTACTACCAAATTAGCAGAGTCAAACAGAAAGCTCAATGTGTGAAAATGAGTTATTTGTCTCAAATATGCTCTGTCACAATCATTTATTTTTTGCATGGAACAGGAAGAAATGAATTGTACTTTCTTCTGATTTGAAACCAGACGTTTCTTTCTATATAATAAAGATACATTTTTTCGCAGGCCAAAGTACAGAGTGCCTAACTATTTAATTCCTAGTGATAGGTAAAAAAGCGCTCTGTCTTTGGCTTTTGGTCTGTTCGGAAATACAGGAGAGGAGGGAAATGGCAGCGAAAGACAGAGTATTCTGTACTGGTAATATGAGTGATCAAATAGAAAGATCGAAGCAGGCAGGGACTATCCCTGCTTTTTTCATGCCAAAGTATGCAAGAAAGAGTGATAGCACACACTTTCAGCATGTAAAGAAGGAGGATACTATTATGTTTAAGAAACGAAGGGGGATTTCCGGAGCATTGGCCTTGCTAATAAGCTGCTCCACGATTTTTAACGCAGCATCTGCTGTGCAGGCGGCAGAGCCATCCCAACCGGAGATTCAGGCAGTAACACCAGAAAGCACGAAAACAATTTATGAAGAAAAGGCACTGTATAATGAAGCGGCAACAGCACTTCCGGATCTTTCAGCTGTAATCGAACAGCTGGAAGAAGATGAGATCGTAATCGCAGAGGATCTGGTTATCGATGCAGGTGCGAAGTTTGATATTACAAAGGATTTCAGTAAGTTTACTTATCAAAATGAGAAAGTAAAGATTCAGTACAAAGAAGCCGTTAACGAAAAGAAGGATGTTTATTCTCCTGATAAGGCAGGTGCTTATCAGGCTGTATATGAAGTATACCCTGTACGTGATGCAAACCTTGCGTACCGTATTACACGAATGGTTACTGTAAAAGAAAAGGAGCCAGAGACATCATCAGAACAGAATCAGACATCAAACAAGGATGACACTGAAAGTGATGATACAGAAGGCGAGCCCGCGGGGCAAGTGTCACAGGAAGAGGAGTCAGAAAAAGATGTCAAGCCAGAGACGGATCAGAAAAAAGATGTTGCTGTAGAAGTTCCTACTGAGGAAGAAAATCAAGAGAGTAAGAAAGAAAACGAGACAGAAGCGGCAGAAGAGCAGTCTGACGAAGATGATGCAGAAAATGGTGTCTTTGTGTCCGTTGTACCATATGCAATGTCTATGCAGCGTGGGACAAATGTATCGCTGGTTCAGGGCGAGACATTGGCTTATCCTTCCAATCTTGGAAACTACGTGACCAGTTATTTTTATGTAAATGGAAAACTAGCATATTGTTTGGAATCACCAAAAAGCAGCCCACCGGATGCAGATTATGTAGCAGAGGTACTAGACACCAATGAAAATCTGCAAAAAGTATTATATTATGGTTACGGTGGACCGGGAGATATCACAAACAGTTACATGCCACAGTTGGACAATGACACTCGTTATATTTTTACTCATATTGCGGCCAGTTATGCTTATATGGGCGATGCAGGATTCCATGGCTGTTCTATGGAAGCACTGCAGGCATGTGGAGTCATAGATTATATCAATCATCTGTTTAGTTTGGAAAACCCACCAACAGCGGCTCTTAGTATGAATAGTGAATACGAAGAGGCATATTTGAAAGATGATGTTCAGCGGACAGCGGCATTTAAACTGACAGGAGATCATAGAAACTATATTACACTGGATATACCTGCAAAAGTCACATACCATAATGTTACGGATGATAAGACAAAGACCGGAGGAAGTATCAAGATCTATGGTGGCACGGAATTCTATTTTTCGGCTCCTAAAACTGTAACAGGTACTTGGAATACTGGACAGATGACCGGTCAGTACGGTGGACAATGGAAAACATTAGTTCTGAGCACCGGAAATTCTTCGCAGGATATCGGTTATGGAGATTTTATCGAAGACAAAGCCACTTCAGTCAAGCTTAGTGTGAAGTGGATGGATATTGCTAAGATTACACTTACAAAAAAGGATAAGAATACAAATGTGAATCTTGCAGGAGCGGTTTTTGGTGTATACAAAGACGAAGCATGCACTAGTTTGATTGCAAAGATGCCGAAGACAGACGCAAATGGAACCTCGTCTGTTGAAGTGATCAAAACACAGGACACTGTATATTTAAAAGAAATCACAGCACCCGTGGGATACCACTTGAATACAACGGCTTATAATGTGAAACTTGTGGCAGGTGGAAATACGGATAAGACAGCAACAAATATGGAACAAAAAGGTAAGATCAAGATACTGAAAAAAGGACAGTTGCTTTCCGGAGTAGAGCAGGGAAATCCAATGAACTTTGTGTATCAGAATGCATCCTATGAAGGCGCCGTTTATTCAATCTATGCAGCAGAAGACATTATCAGCCAGGACAAAGTTACAGTGATTCATAAAAAAGGAACGTTGGTAGATACGGTTACAACTGCTGCAGATGGAAATGCCGTCTCAAAAGAATTGTATCTGGGAAAATATAAGATTGTAGAGACAAAGGCTCCTGCAGATCTGACGATTGGAAAAACGGAAGCGGAAACAACAAAAGAAGTTGAGCTTGTATATGCAGGACAGGAAGCAACGCTTGCGCAGGCACAGACAGAATATCAAAACGAGCGACCTAAGATCAGTGTGAAATCCGTAAAGCTTTCACAAAATGATAATGTTACATTATTTGGAGCAACCTATGGGTTATATGCCGGAGATGATATTGTTCTGAATGGTAAAGTAATAGTTGCAAAGGATACACTGATTCAGAGTGTGACAAGCAACAAGGAAGGAATTGCTGCATTCAGTGCAGATATACCAATCAATCATACATATTATGTTTCGGAAATTGAGGCACCGGACAAATATTATAAGTCAGATGAAATCTATTCATTTACTTATACATATAAAAATGACACAACATATGATTACATTTTTTCACACGAATTTAAAAACGAGGAAGTTCGTGCAGAAATACATATTAAGAAAATTGATAAAGAAACACATTCGTTTCTAAACCAGGGAGATGCTACATTAGTTGGGGCAGAGTATGGACTATTTGCGGCACAAACCATTGAACATCCAAATAAAAAAAGTGGAATACTTTATGAGAAAGACGAACTGGTTGCAAAGGGAAAGATTTCTGAAGATGGAACGCTGGATTTCAAGAATCTGTATCTTGGAAAATATTACGTAAAAGAGCTTACGCCAGCGGAAGGATATCTTCTAGATGAGACGCAGTATCCAATCGATGCTTCATATGAAGGTCAGGATGTTAAGATTGTACATCGAGATGTGACAGTTCACGAGATTGTGAAAAAACAGGCATTCCAGATGATTAAAGTGGGATCTGATGGAGAACAGACAGAGGCAGATCTTTTGGAAAAGGCTGGATTCAAGATTTATCTAATCAGTTCATTAAAAGGTGTAAAGGAGGGTACGATCAAACCAGATGCAAACGGAAACTATCTGCCAGAGCAGTTCCGTACCTACGATTTCACCGAGGATACAACAGCATTGGATTATTCCGAAGATTCCAATGGCATACCGATGCCAGAGCTCTTTACGGACAGTAAAGGCTACGCAGTCAGCAGGGAACTGGCCTATGGAAAATATGTTGTTATTGAGTCTACAGTACCTGCCAACTATAATCCGATTGATCCATTCATTGTGAATATCAACGAGGATAGCCGTAAACCACAGCAATGGAGGGTGTTTATCGACTACGAATTTAAAGCAATATTGAAAATCTATAAGATTGATGGAACCAGTAAAGTACCGGTGCTTCATGCCGGCGCAACCTTTAAAATCTATGATTTAGAGGCAGAGGAATATGTGACACAGTACACACATTATCCGGAACTGGTGGAGCATACAGAATTCACTACATCGGATCAGGGATATCTGATGACACTGGAGGCACTTGGTGCAGGACATTATAGAATAGAAGAAATAGCCGCACCAGAAGGATATGTAAAGGCTGAACCGACAGAATTTACGCTTTCATCAGATTCTGCATACGAGGTAGAAGCAGAGACAGGGGCGATCATCATCAAAATGGAGTATGAAAACCAGAGACAGACAGGTACACTCCGTTTAGAAAAAACTGGTGAACTGCTTACAGGTTATGGTGCAGAAGAAAAAAGCATGCTGCGTAAATTTGGAGAATTCCTAAAACTTGTTGAACCGGAAGAAACAAAGAAGGATTTCTCGTATCTTCTGGGACATGTTGCAGGAGCAGAATTTGCAATTTATGCTACAGAAGATATACTTTCACCGGATTACCAGTGTGACGAGAATGGGAATCGGCTTGTGCTGTATCAGAAGGGCGAGCTTGTGTCCACAATTATCACCGATGAAAGCGGAAAAGCACAATTAGAGGAAATGCCGCTTGGCAGCTATAGAATTGTAGAAACAGTTGCAGGAAACGGATTTGTACTAAACAAAGAAGTGCAGGAATTCACTTTGGAGTATGCAGGGGATGAAGTGGAAGTCGTTTATCATGACAGCCAGTATGAAAATAAGAGACAAAAAGTATCCCTGCAGATTACGAAATTAGATTCGGAGACAAAGAAACCTGTTTCCGGAGCACAGTTTGGCTTATATGCAGCAGAGGATATTCTTGCGGCAGATGAAAGCGTGCTCGTACCGGCTGATACGCAGCTGGAAGTTGTGACATCTGATGAAAATGGACTGGTGCAGTTCACGCTTGATCTGCCAATTGCGCATTATTATGTGAAAGAAGAAACACCGGCACCTGGCTATGTATTAAATGAGGAAATCATAGACTTTGATCTCCAATATACGAATCAGGAAGAGGAAACCCTGACAGCATCCGCAGAACTGGAAAATGACTTTACGAAAGTGGACATCAGCAAGGTAGACATTGGTGGAAAAGATATCATTGGCGCTGAACTGATGATAAAGGATGCAGATGGAAAAGAAATCGCCTCATGGGTAAGTGATGGCAGCGCACACCGCATTGACCGTCTTGCCCCGGGTGAGTACATTCTTATCGAGACGCTGGCTCCGGAGGGCTACGAGATTGCAGAAGAAGTTCCATTTACTGTTCTTGAAACGGGAGAAATCCAAAAGGTTGAAATGGTGGATGAATACGAAAAAACAGGTGCTATATCTGTACAGAAAGTCGGTGACATGTTGACCGGTATTTCGACCTACGATTCTGATTTCGGAAAAATCAACCGCATGGAGTATGAAAAACATTCTCTTCCGGGAGTGGAATTTACAATCTATGATAAGGAAGGAAACATCGCAGATGTGATTACGACTTCTGAGGAAGGCCTGGCGACATCAAAAGAATTGAGTCTTGGTAAATATGTTTTGAAAGAGACGAAAACACCTGCAGGACTTGCAATGAACTATAAAGAGTATGAGGTGGAACTGACAAAGGGTCAGGAGAATCAGGTTGTAGATGTCAGCTTGGACATTGAAAATGATGTCATTGACACCGAGATCAACGTATACAAAGTCGGTGAGATGCTTAATCCCCAGGATGGAACGTTTGGTTACAACAAGAAGCCTTTAGAGGGCATTTACTTTGGTATCTACACAAATGAAGAGATAAAGAATTATAAGGATGAAAGTGTATTGCCAAAGGATAGCCTGATTGGCGTAATAAAAACCAATAAAGAAGGAAAAGCTACATTAAAGGCAGCTCTGGTTTCCGGCCATTACTATTATAAGGAATTGCAGACCTTAGATGGCTACATTTTGGATGAGGAGAAACATGAATTTGAACTGACCCTGGCCAATGAGCCTATTACAGTTTTCGATGTAAATAAAGAAAATCCTGCATTGAATAAATTGATGAAGGCGAAAGTATCATTGGTGAAGGTTGATGCGAATGATGAAAGCAAGAAATTGTCCGGTGCAGAATTTGAACTCTTTACTGAAGATGGGCAGAGCATCGGCACTTATGCGACAGATTCCAACGGGGAAATCAATATTTCTGATCTGGGATATGGAAAATACTATTTGAAAGAGAAGAAAGCACCAAATGGATATCAAAAGCTCGACGATAAAATCGAGTTCACCATGAAGGGCGAAGACATATTGATCACCTGCAGAAACCATGTGATTCCTAAATCGACCGTTCCGAAGCTCGGATTTGAAGACAGTACTTTAAACCTTGCAATTGCATTTATTGCAGTTGGAATTACAGCATTAGGAATTGGATTTTATATTTATAAGAAAAAGAAAAATAAGAAGCACAATAAGAAATAGGCTGACAGGTGCAGGGGCATAGTGCTTCTGCACCTGTTTTACGGAGGAATGCATATGAAAAAAAAGATAAAAAAAATATTTCCCGTGGTCCTTTTGCTGCTGGGAGTGGTGTTGATTTTAGTCATTGGATACTTAATCTATCAGAGCCCTATAAAAGAAGCAGAAAAAAGAAACGAGGCAGAAGAAAAAATCATAGAAAATTATCTGGATGATCAGACAGCTGATGAGAATGCTCCGCCGGTGCCGGAAGAAAGTACAGATGAGCCTACATACCAGTTCAGTGATGTAGATGATTATTCATTTCAAGGAAATATTGATTCTATCCTAGTAATCGATAAAATAAATCTAAAGAAAGCAATCATAAGGGGAAATACACTCTCAGATAATGATTATAATTTGTCCAAGTATTATTTTGTGACAGCGGATCTAACTACTACATTAGAAGGAAATTATGTTATTTATGGTCACAGCTCTCAGACATATGGTCATAGTTTCAACCGTTTGGATGAGCTGGCGGTTGGTGATCGCTTCTATCTGTTACAAGGAGATGGGAAATACAACTATGAAGTGGAGAGTGTTGACCGAGTGCTGCGTTCAGAAAGCGAATCCTTCTTTCCAGATTTGAAGAAGCGGGTCACACTGGTATCCTGTGAAAAATACCTTGCATCTGGTTATTCGGAAAAAAGAGTGATCGTTGTCAGGGCAATGCAGACAGGTAAAGGGCAATAGCAGGCACAGTACATATCTGTTCTTTTATCAGATATGAGTTATAATTAGAACAAAGTATTACACATAGAGTCGATTTTATTACAAGAAGACAAAAGAAAGATGTTTTACATGTATCATATGCGTATTGAACTTACCATTTACATCTCATAACAGGAAAGGAATCAGAATCATGGAAATATTAGTCATTGATGATAAAGTAGAAAGAAAAAATGAACTTGCATTAAAAATAGTGGAGATTTCTGATACATTGGAAATCTATGCACATGTAATAAAAACAGACAGTGCTACGGTTGCAGAATTTACAAATTGGGAACAGCTTGATGCTATTTTTATGAGAATATCAGGTCTTAGAAAAGATGTGCAGGATTTCAAATGCGCAGATATAATAAGAAGTAAAAATAAGCAAATGCTTATGGTGTTTTATTCAGAAGTACTTGAAAACGAAGTGGCAAAGCAATTATTCAGTTATTACCCAATGAGCTACATGGAGATCCCATTGGATAACATCAATCTTAGAGCGAAAATAAAAGCAATCTACGAGAGGAAAGAGCCATATAAACTTCTCATCAAGGAAAAAGAACGTTGGATAAGACAGGAAATGGGGGACATTCTCTACTTTGACACAAAGAACAACGTTGTGTATACGGATCGACGTATAAAGCTTTCGGATAGAAAAGACGACTATATGCAATACGTTAGAGCGATGTTAGAAAGGGCAGGGTTCTGCCTTGTAGAAGGTCGGTACTGGGTGAATCGTTTTTGGAGGGAAAGCGTGATTTTTCAAAATAATGAGTTCAAGAATGATCTTAGTCAGTTGATGATGCCATATGTCAAAGATAAATGAAATCGTGTATGAGTTTTCACAAGAAATAAAAAAATATGGATTATCATTATAACGAATCATTCTGTATGGTTCCTACGCACGAGGTGCTTACCATAATCACTCAGATATTGCATTTGATTTTCTTATGAATTATGGTATGGATATTTCCTTTATTGTAAAAAATGAAGAACATTTTGAATATTGGTTAAAAGCATTGCGTTTTTATCGGAATATTCAGGAAGAGGGGGTTGAATTAACTGCTGGATAAAGATTGGCAATTTAAAACAAAGCGTGAAGAGGGTGATTACGATAATTTTTTATTGCTTCCAAGGAAAGAATCAAAACAACAGGTTGAGATTACTGAATTTGTCTTACCTTTGATAGCGGATTATCTAAAAAGAAATAATGCATTTTAAATCAAAAAAGAAGGAGAGGACTCGCACTATGATAGATAATAGATTGTGGACTTCTTCTTTTTTATTTACATTGTAGAGCTGTTCCATTATACTATACCTATATACATTTTATTTTTATCATCTATAGCATAGTTATAGTATGTCAATTGAAATTCCTGGCAACAGGTTCTGACTACTCCTGCATATTTTATGCAGGTTTTTTTATGCAATTTTTTCAGAAGGAGGAGTAAATACACTTTATAAAATGTATATGAAGATGTGATAACTAATGAAAAAGGAGGAAAGTAAGATGAGTTTTTGGGATACCGTAAAGGGAAACAATCTGGCGGATGTACTTCTAAGTACATTGCCGCAGCTGACTGCTGAAACACAGTATGTTGTGACACTGAAGGACGTAGCGGTTGAAAAGTTTTTGAGAGAGAAAGTGAGTGCCGGAGAAAAGTATGTAAACCATTTTTCTTACGAGGGAAGAACAACTATTATCATGAGCGTAAGATGAATTGGGAATGATGGTGAAAAGGGAATAATGTAACTGAGAGGATGCAGCCATAAGGCTGTTTTTTTATTGTAGAGAGGATTAGAGAATGGATGACAGAATAGAAGACTTTTTGGAACTTAAAATTGAACCAGATGAGAAATTCAAATTTCACTGTACGCAATGCGGTGACTGCTGCAGTAACAGGGAGGATATACTTTTAAGTCCACAGGATCTGTTTCGTATTTCAAAGAAACTGAATATGAAACCTGAAACTGTATTGATGGCATATGCGGAAGCATATATTGGAGATAATTCCAGGCTACCAATTGTAAGACTATTACCGGCGGGAGCAAATAAAAGGTGCTCTCTTTTAGACGGATGTAAATGTGTAGTGCACGATGCAAAACCGGCAATGTGTGCCATGTTTCCAATTGGCCGGATTCTTGAAAGAAAAGATGGAAAGACATCGTTTATTTTTTGCTATATGAATCCGAAATGCGGAGATGATTCCGAAGTGCATACTGTCAGAGAATGGTTTGAAAGTTTTGGCATTCCACTTGACGATCCATATTTTAAAGAGTGGTCACAATGCATAGTCCAGTTAAGTGAGAGTGTGCAGAAGATAGAACCATATTGTGAGAAAGAAAAGATGATGGGGATATGGGTTACAATGATAAATCTTCTATATTTGAAATATGATATAGAACAACCCTTTATACCACAGTTCCGGAACAACTGTACTAAGATGCTAGAGCTTATGCATATTGCTGTACTGAATTATGGACCAGAAACGGAAGGAGAATATCATGGGAAATAGAAAACAGGACAAGATAACAGTAGAAAAGCGGTGCCCACAATGTAAACAGATAAAAAGTCTGGAACTTTCTGAGACGGAATATGTTAATTTATTGCTCTATGAAGCTGGGGAGGGTTTCATTCAGGACATGCTTCCCAATATAGCTCCGCCAGAAAGAGAGCTTCTTAAAGGAGGCATGTGCGGTCAGTGCTGGAGAGAACTCTTTGGTCCTCCACCCTGGGAGAGCGAGGAAGAGGATGATACTGAAGAGGAAGATGTTGAATAACACTTTGTGATTGGAAACAGTTACAGTATCTGTTATAATTAGGACAATATAGCGAAAGTATCGTAAGAGGTGAAAAAATGCAAAAATATCTAAAAAGAAAGGTATATGATCAACTGATAAGCTGGAAAAACCGTCCGGGGAAATCTACCTTGGAGATATCAGGTGCCAGGCAGGTTGGCAAAACATATATAGTAAACAAATTTGCGGATGAACACTATAAACAGAAGATATATATCAATCTACTGGATTTTTCCGGTGAACTGTTTCTTGAGAAATATACGGAATTAAAAAATGAAATAAAAAGAGGATTATTTTCTGAAAATCCTGTATATGAACTGATCAGAAGACAGTATCCTGACTTTACAGATTCTTCAGATACAATTGTCATCATTGATGAAATACAGGAATCAAGTGATATTTACAATCGGGTCCGTGAATTTACTCGAAATCTGAAGAGTGATTTCATCATTACAGGAAGTTATCTTGGACGGATTTTAAACAAAGAGTTTAAATATTCTGCGGGAGATCTTGATACCATACAAATTCAGACATTGAATTTTGAAGAATTCCTGTCAGCAATGGATAAGCTCTCCTTGTATGAGAAATTACAGATATTTGGAGATGGAGAAGAAGCAGTATATCGGGAACTGGAAAACTTGTATCATACTTATCTAAGCATTGGAGGATATCCGGCTGTCGTGTTGGACTACTTGGAAACAAACTCGCTTGATACCTGTCGGAATACACTGAAAAAGATCATCAGGTTATTTACGAATGAAAGCAAACGGTATTTTGAGGATATTCTGGATGATGCAGTATATGACAATCTCTTTTCAAGTGTAGCGCGGATTCTCGTGAAAGAAAAAAAGGGCTTTGAGAAGGACAGCTTCAGTGAAGAATTACAAAGTCTTGTTGTAAAAGACTATTCCAGTAACATCAGTAAAGCGTCTGTTAACAGAGCGATAGACTGGCTCTATAGTTCAGGTATTATTGGATTTGCAGGAAAGATTCCAAATTGCAATATCATGGACTTTAAGGCGAAAACACGCTGTTATTTCATGGACGTAGGATTAACGAACTACTTCCTGACACAGATAGGCTGCACGGAAGGCGATATAGCAGGTATCAGCAATGAAAACTTTGTCTTCCTTGATTTGAAAAGCCGCATGAGCCATTCCAGAGAGCTTGCATTGGAAACTCCGGCATTTGCGACACTGGGAAACGGAGAAATTGATTTCTATACAAAAACCATCCGTACCCAGAAAACATATGCTATAGAGGTAAAAGCAGGAAAAAAGAACAGCAAGACAATACAAGATGTTGTGACAAAGAAGAAGGCAGATTACATTCTTTTTGCAAAGGGAAATACGCATGGAGGTGTCGTAGATAGCATTTACACCATTCCTATATACGGCATAGGGAAATTTAGATTCTAACAATCAAATAGTATGAGAGCAGGAAACATTTCGATCAAAAGAAGTGTTTCCTTTTTTTATGGAGGAAAAAGTGGAGAACAATATAAAAAGAAATGAAATAGAGATATTACTCGATTATCAAAAAAAATATGGAGCCCGAGGGTCTTCCTCATGGCATTCGTGGATATTACGAAAAAGAACAGTCAATATAGCATCCATGGTAATACATCATGTTTCGCAGATTAATTTTTCGGACTTTGAACTTGCAATTTACCTGAAGTGTAATGAGCCAAAGGTAAAAAAATTTATTCGTCTCTATGAGATACAAATGGAAGAAGCAGTTATAAACCCCGAAAGGTTTGTGAAAAACCTGGATATGTTCTATCTGAATACCTGCTGTTATATTGAAGAGAATCATCTGTATCGCGACTTTTTTGATTTTTGCGTTATACTGGAACAGCATCGAAAGCAGAAGATTGTCATGGGACATCAGGCCATATTTGATGCCTATATTAGCCTTTTGATGCAGCAGACCTGCTATTTCTGCAGAAATCATATGGAGGATAATGTATCGGGAATTGACGAATCTGGGAACTTGATGTTTCAAAAGAATCCACATCCTTATAGTGATGCTGGCTGTTATGAACTAGAAAAGAAATACCAAGGATTCCTAAAAGGGAGAGTGGATATATCGGAGAAAGAATTGTATAGGGCTTACAAGCCATATGGGTATACAATTCATTCATGGGAAGAACTCAGACTGTTAGAAAGTAGAGTAAAAGTCTATGATAATAACAACTACACCATGGTGCCCTATTTATCTGAGAATACACCGGAGATTATGCTGCATCAGATTTATATGCATTATATGCCGGAATTTCCACGTCAGTGGAAAAAGACAGATCTCTACAAGGAGAAACTTAGGCATCGGAATTATATGCTTCCCGTAACAGGTGTAAAAGCATGTTATGTAAATGCTGGGGACATTAAGGAAATTTTCTTTCAGGAGATCTTTTATAATGAAGAAATAGTACTGCTGTATAAGGTGACAACACATAATAACGGAGAGTATTCCGGCCGCTACCATACGAAATCACAGATATTCTACAGCATTTATGGTTTTACTGATCACCCAGAGTGGCATTTGGAGATTGAAAACTTCATTCTGGAAAATTATATGATACTTACCTGTGACTATGTGATAGATCGAAAGAAGAATTATGCGGTAAAGCAGGTGGATCATCCGGAAAAGGAATTCCATTATCCATACCAGCCATTGGTATCGTATACCTATGAACAGAAGAATACCAAAAGTGAAAAAGCATCAAATAAGAAACGTAATTATGTAAAAGAAAATTATAAAGAAGAGATACGTGCAAAAAGTGGATATATTCGAAATCTTCCGGCAAATTACCAGGCATCCGTGGAGGCTGTACAATATGCAGCTGAATTTGGATTGGAGCTCCCGGAAGGGAAAACTTTTGTTAGAGCACATGAATTTCGTGTATATACGAAGATTCAATCTGTCACATTATGAAAGGAAGAAATACAACACATTACAGCCACACAGAAAGTTAATATTTCTGTGTGGCATCTTTTTTATTTATTGTCAGATCATTTGATATATTTTTAAAAAAAGTAATTATATTTTCCGATAGGTAGTGATTTTCCCCCAGTTTTCTGGAAACCCCATAATGTTAAGCAGATCATCATGGGAAATCTGTTGGTTGCTACTTATGGCTTTTTCAATTAATTGACTGAGCTGAGACTTGTATCTCAGAAATTCCGAGTTTGGTAGTAAATAACGAAAGGCAAGGACAACTGCAAAATAATCACGCTTTCCACAGAGATAATAACTGCCTCGTGTAGGAATAGCCAGTTTTTTATGTAGCGAAAAATCAGGAATATCCTTTTTCGCACATCTATGAGAAAACATTCGTTCATTATGCGCACATAAGTTTCGGTAATCAGTTAATACATCCAAAATCTGTCCTAATTTCTTTTCATTAACAGCAACAAAGTCATGGCTTACGGCATATTGGACTTTAGGGGCTGACAATTCATACATTTTTGATAATGTACCAAAGGAAAGTGCATTTACCATTACCCAGAGCGGAACATTTCCGTGAACTTTTTTATTGTGTTCAAGAAATGGATAGGATGACTGCCTAGTTAACAACGGGGAGAGATGCTTTGTAATTAGGCGGTTGATAGCATTGCTCTTTTTCTTTGTATTGTCATAGTTTGACGGATTCAGATAGGCACTTTGTTGTTCGCCAAATTTGTCACAGAATGCATAACTAAGGGAAGAACGAATGTGTCGTTCAATATGTAAAAGATGGCGGAGTGTTAGCTCACGCAACTGTTCATCAAACTGATATAAAGCAAGTATGTCTTGCAAGGTGGTGCCATCACGGTAGTTTTTTGTGGATGGATTTTTAAATAAATCCTTGTACCCTGTAATTAAAGCATAGTAACCATCCTGCTGAAGTATAGCTTTTGCCTCTGCGCTATCTGTTATAATCAGATTTTTATCGCGTAGTTTTTGTATTTGTTGTTCATAAGTCATGAATGGCTTTGGCATAATTTACCTCCGTATAAATGTTAAAAGGAGTCCCCGCAGGGACTCCTCCGATCGCAGGCCTCGCAAGCTACTGCAATCTATTCACTGGAATAAGTATAGCGTACTTTAATAATGCTGTCAATGGAAATTTCACAAGGACTTTTGCGATATTCAAGTCATTATACCATCCAGTTCACAATAGTTTATGCAGAAAAAACAAATAAATTCCGAAATTTATAATAGGGTTATCAATATTCAATAATCAGTTAATTTCTGAAAAAACTATGGATTGTAAAGTATTCTATATTGTATGTTGCTAGATACAATATAGGAGATTTTTTGTTTCAATGAGTAAAATTTATTTATTCCATTCTATTTATCACATCTTTTCTTGTAAAGAGGGGATTTTAATGCTTGTTGCGTGTTGTTTTGCTCTGACAGGTGCCTATTGTTCAATGTATAAGCGAAAATAAACCAATTAGAAATAAGATGAAAAGGTCTGTGAAAAGCTTGATATTATGCCTTTTCATGATGTTTTTTGTTCTTATTCAGTAGATTATAAGGATAGCAGATTGTATTTAGCAAATCGGTGATTTATAATATTATTATCTTAATATCCAAATGAAAGACTGAGATGGTTCAAAAGGAAAAAAGAATGGAGGATTAACATATGAAAAGTGAACTGCTTCCAACCGTACAGGCTATAACTGAGTTTATGCCACCCAAAAAGAATGGTATTTTTGAAAAATCTATGGAAGTCGCTAGACTCTTACTTGAACACGAACCCGTTTCAATAATTGCACACACAGTTGATGGTGCGATTCAAAACTATGGAATGATTAAAGAAATGAAGTATCGAGCTAAAGCTTTAAAATATGTAACCAATTTAGAAGAAGTACGATTGAATGCTCAAATAGAAATAGCTAGGATTCAGAATAGTAATATGGCAGTGCAGATGTATATAGACAAGGCTTTTCAACAATCAGTAGATTGCATGGAAGCAGCATATTTGAGAAACTCTTATCTGATCGACCATAACACAAGACGAATGATTAAGGAAGTGAATAGCGCAGTAACTGAACATTTTAACAATATTGATAGACGGTACATAGATACGGTTCGCGAGAATGAAATGAAATGTGCAATGTATAGACAATTTGTTAATGGCTCGATTAATGATGGTGTTAAAAAATCTGATATTACATTTTTTATTGCAAAAAAGCTAGTTGATAATATGGATAGATATAATAGTAATGCAGTTTCAGGGGTCTGTAATGTGCTTGCTGAAATGTTGAGACAAGAAGAGAGGCTTTCTTTTGATGAATATTTAGGACTGGAAAAAAAGTTAAAGAGAATGTGAAATGGGTTGGTGAAGTGGATGAAATCATATATCTTTTTAGGAATCATAGGTATGAGTATTATAATTGTCATATTTATAATACTTAGAATAATATATCATAAGCAAAATAATTTACAAAAAAATAATGATGGGTATTATCATATACGAAGCAAGGAATATAGCACCGAAATATATAATAATACACCTGTAGAACATCAACAGAGTATTCGAAAATTATATGGTTGTTTGGAACAGCTGGACGATATGATAGGTGAAAACAATAGGGCATTAAATGTTCAAGTAACGCAATCAGCCGAAATGATTTTGAGAAAAGCAGCAGATGCTGAACGGGAAATAACAGAATATTGGCAAATAAATAAAAAGAAAGCGGATTTTTATTATTATATAGGATTACACTACACATCATTTACATTAGCCGATAAATTAACAGTGGAACTTGTAGGACTAAAAAAAATAAACGTATTGCTCTCAGATACAATTGATAGAATACAGTCACAAATCGACGGATTAAAAAAGGAAATGGATAACGCCAATGAAGCAAAAAACATTAGAAAGATCAAACGAGAACATCAAGAATTGTGTAAGAAATGCGATGCACTTAGAAAAACCAGAAAATTGTGTACTAATCAGATGAAAGTATGTAGAGTGCAGCGTGATAGCCAGAATATAATTACTGCTGATAGGAGAGAGTATATAGGAAAACATTTCGGAGCAAAAGGCAGACAATGGCGAAGCCGGATTATGGAGAAACATAAGAAATTGTGATAAGTTTACGGCTATAGATAATTCGCAATAAAATGGAATCCCCTTGTACGATATGTGTCGTAGAAAAATGGTATTATTAAATAATACATTTAATCTGTAGCGAAACCAGAATAGCATTTCTGATGTGTGTACTGCAAATTAATCACTCAGACAGAGCAAGCAACATGTGCATCTTACATCTGTTTCTATTGAAAAGAAAAGTACTTCATCTTTACTTTGTTAAGCTACTTCTTAGGTCATTTTTTGAAAGTTCCTTCAAAAAAGACGGTTTTCCATTCCTAGAAATGTCCTCTGAGCGAAGCAAAAAGACATTTCTAAGATATTTTTTCTTACAAAGAGCAAGATACTGCTGGTTTAAAAGAAAAACTAATTTGAATTTGCATGAACTCATGCTTAATATTCATTATTCACGAAGTCTTACAGCAGAAGCAGCGGCACGCCGCCGGTCATCCGCATTTTTTGCATAATGCTTCTTTGTGGTATTCACATCACTATGTCCCAGAACATCTGCCACCAGATAGATATCTCCGGTCTCCCTATATAGATTTGTGCCATAGGTACTGCGAAGCTTATGTGGTGTGATTTTTTTTAACTGGACAGTTGCTTCGGTGTATTTTTTTACGAGATTCTCTACTGCCGCTACACTGATTCGTTTCTTCTGCATGGAAAGGAAAAGTGCATTCTCATGGCCAGTAATAGGTGTCACCTTGGTTCGCTCCTCCAGGTAGCTTTCTAAGGCACTACACACCTCCGAGCCAAAGTAGACAATCATTTCATTTCCGCCCTTTCGGATAATGCGAAGACCGTTACTTTTGAAATCTACATCATTAATATCCAGCCCCACACATTCCGAAACTCGGATACCGGTACCCAGAAGCAGCGTAAAAATGGCAAAATCTCGTTTTGCTGTCTTCTTGTAATAAACTAATTTGTGGGGGGAAAGATCTTTTCCGCAATCTTCGATATAATCGAGTAGGAGTGCTATTTCATCCGGATCTAGCTGAATGATTGCTTTATCATGGATCTTAGGCATTTGGATCTTCTCGGTTATATTCTCTGCAATCATTTCATGCTTGTATAAGAAGGAAAAGAGGCTTCGCAGAGAAGAAAGTTTTCTGGAAATTCCCTGCGCTCCATTCGTTAATGTTTTATCTGTATCGGTGGCATTATACAGTTTGAGATGTTCCTGATATTCTTCAAAATCAATCAATTTTAGTTCGCTCAGCATGGCGAGAGTGATACCACGAATAGGATGTTTTCCAATGTCAGGATTCTTGCTTTGTAAAAACTGAAAAAATACTTTTAAATCATATGCATAGGAGATGCGTGAGTTTACGGATGTTGAGGCTTCATTTGCCCGAAAGTAATCCGTAACGTAAGGCGGAAGTTCAGACATCAGTTCTCTTAAACGGATGGTTTTTTCTATCTTTTCTTGTTCATGGTATGTGCTTTTATCGATCATAGGCTCTGCTCCTGTTCCGCATCTGTTACTTCGCTTTTCTCTATTATAAAGCAGACTAGAGTTAAATTCAACTATCAGAAAAATATCAGTCGAATTTTAAATTCGGGAATATGCAAATTGGATGCATTGTGGCATAATGACTTTATATCGCAACTATGATATAGTAATGCCTATACCACTGGAAGGAGATAAATAATATGTACGATCAGATAGATGATGAAACAACAACGATGTTAATAGATAGCTTGGCAAATGGTCTTATGTCCGGCAAATTACCATTACTGGAGATGAAATATTATCCAATCGGATTTTTAAATGAGTCCCAATATGACGAGAGGGAGGCTAATACTTCCCATTGCTTTGAAATCACTACCTTGCTAAATGGATTGGAGTATGAGATCAGCATCACAGAGACAATCAATCTGGAATCTGGAAAAGGCGATATTTTTGGGGATATCTGCTATGATGGAGATGACGGAGAGAGAAAATATGATCTTATGCTCTCCTCGGATATCATGCAGTATGAAGATGCAGATGCAGCAGAATTAAAAAAACTGTATAGTGATTCATCGGTAGCCAGATTAGCAGAGGCAATGGCTACGGTCTTTACTGATTCTGATGCTGCAGCTGAAGGATTTTCCTACGCACGCTTTTTTAATGAAAAAGGAATTTCACAGAAATGGAAGAAAAATCCATTGGTAAAATTATGTGAAAAGATGATGAATGAAAAAAATCTTATGGATTTTCATAGAATTATTCTGGATACTGAGTATAGAGAAAAGTTTTAGTGGAGATTTTCTTTGCTATAATTAGATTTTTGGAAATGAGGTGAGCGCAATGACCGACAGTAAGAAAAAATATATGTTAATGCACAAAAATATTTCAGTGGCAGAGATGGAGCTTGATGAGGCATCCTGTGCGATTTCTGCCATCGGTCAAGTGTTGGATGAACGCCATGTACCCGTGGGAATCCCTGTTAAAAAGGCTATGATTGACCGCAGCGCACTCAATGAATGGTGGAAGGGGCGAGCAATCCCTGCAAGTCGTGCCGGAATCAAAAGCGCATTGGTGGAGTTAAACTTGACAACAACACAGAAATTGCTTGAAAAATGCCTGGGACTTAGTCTTTCTGATCAGTACTGGATTTGTCCTTTAGATTCTACGATTTCCTGGTCACAGGTTAATTTCTTTGATAACATGTTTTCTGATGATGTTGGTAATATTCTCTTTGGCCAGGGTTCATCCAGCGAGCACATGAGCTTGATGTCCCCTGACAATACTTCGGACGGCTGGCTGAAAAAGAAATGGAAGATCATAGATGGAAAGCGCTGCTTGATGAAGGGGGGAAGTGGTGCGACCCAGCAAGAACCTTATAATGAGGTATTGGCAAGTCGTATCATGGAACGTCTGGGCATTCCACATGTCAAGTATTCCCTGTTGGTTGAGAATGATTATCCCTACAGTGTGTGCGAAGACTTCATTACTCCGCAGACGGATCTGATTTCTGCATGGTATATCATGCAGACTATAAAAAAGCAAAACCATGCGTCGGTTTATCAGCATTATCTTAACTGCTGTGAGGCACAGGGCATTCCCGGTATTCGAGAATCCCTTGACCGCATGATGGTACTGGATTATCTCATCGTCAATGAGGACAGGCATCAGAATAATTTCGGTGTGGTGCGAAATGCAGAAACGCTGGTCTATATGGGAGCTGCTCCCCTTTTTGACAGTGGCACTGCGCTTTGGTTTGATAAACCCACTGCCATGATTGGCACAAAGGCAAAGATTAGTTGTAAGCCATTTAAAAGTAGCCATGAAGAGCAGATTAAGCTGGTCAGTTCTTTTGACTGGCTGGATTTGAATAGCCTTTCTGGAATCGAGGAGGAACTACGAGAACTGGTGCGTGGCTCACTATTCATTGATGAGGCTCGTTGTGATGCACTATGCAAGGCTTTGAAGGACAGGGTGAAAATGCTGAGCGGCATAGTAAATTCTCCTCACAATAATTATCCCGTGGATAATTTTAGGGTAATAAAGCGGGAATCCTCGGTTATTCAATTGCCGAGATGAAAGCGTGCAACCATAGGTTGCTTGGAGGACTTAACAGTCCTCTTTTTCATTTTAATATATTTCTAATCAAGTATTAAATAAGAGATTTTATTATTTTTTTATATTAAAAAGCCAAAGATTATTGCAGAACACTTGTTCTGCTAGCGAAAATGTGCTATATTATGTGTATGAAAGAAAACCTTATACATTCACGCACATGCGTGTACAATATTAATTACCATGTGGTATGGTCTGTGAAATACAGAAGAAAGATTTTAAATACAGAAGTGGAATCTTTTTTGAAGGAGTTGGTTCAACAGATTGCGAAGGACAAAGGTTTTATCGTGCATTTGTTTGAAGTAGGAGAAGGCGATCATGTCCATTGCTTTATATCGGCACCACCCAAATTATCGGTTACAGATATTGTGAAATATTTAAAAGGAATTACTGGTCGAAAGTTATTTGAACATTTCCCACAGATCCGTCAGAAGCTTTGGAAAGGGCAATTATGGAATCATTCATACTATGTGGAAACAATTGGTTCTGTATCAGAAGAAAATATACGTCGTTACATTGAACATCAGAGTAAATCTTATTAAGGGGGAAAAGTAAATGCTGCTGTCCCACAAGACAAGCATTCGTCTGAATGCTACAGAATCGAATATCGTTGGTCATATGTGTTATGCAGCTTATAAGCTCTGGAACATGTGCAATTATGAACGACGTAATTACAAAGAACTTGGAATGGAAAAGTATCCGGACTGGTATGATCAGAAGTCACGCCTAAAGGATAACCTATGGTTCAAATCCCTGCCGTCCCAGACTGCACAGGAAGTGTGCAAGCTTCTGGATAAATCATGGAAATCTTTTTATGCGCTTGTAAAAAGTCAGGGGATTTTGAATCCCAACCCACCACGTTTTAAACAGAATGGTATGCCAATTACTTATATGCAGAATGCCATCGTGCATGATTCAAAGAGCAGCCGGGTTCGACTGTCACTGCCGAAACAACTGAAAGATTATCTTTGTCAAACTTATGATATCTGTGAAAAATATTTATATCTGGAAAATAAGGTTTTCCAGAGCACAGATAACGTGAAACAGATCAAGATATATCCACCGGATCATAAAGGTGTGTGTCAGATTATCATAATTTATGAAATCAAAGATACCGAAATAAAGTCAGAAAATGGACATTATCTATCCATTGATCTGGGGCTTCATAACCTGCTCACCTGTTATGATTCAATAGGGAAGAGTTTTATACTGGGAAGAAAGTATCTGGAAATCAATCAGAAATATGACAAAGAAATCGCCAGGCTGCAGCATCAGTGGGGACGCGCTCAGGCAGCGAAGGGAATCAAATACCCGAAACCATCTCACCATCTGTGCAGGGTATATGAGAAAAAAAAGAACTGTATTCATGATTATCTGCATAAAGTGACAAGGGCAGTAGCTGACTATTGTGAGGAAAACCATATTCATACGGTTATCATTGGTGACATCAAAAATATCCGAAGGAATAAAAACCTTGGAATGATAACGAACCAGAAACTTCACGCATTACCCTATGATAAAATTTGTGCTATGCTGGGGTATAAGCTTACAATGTATGGAATTGCATTGAAGAAACAGACAGAGGAATATACCAGTCAATGTTCTCCATATGCCCCGAAAGTTTCGAAGCAGTATGCGGAGAAAAGCAATCGCAAGAACAGAGGACTGTATAAAGATCAATTTCATGTCTTTAATGCAGATGTTGTTGGCGCATACAATATTATGAGAAAATATAACACTGTATCCGGTGTGGAAAAGAAAATGTCCGTATCCGGACTATCTTCTCCAGAAATAATAAAAGTAGCTGTGTAACTGAAAAGTAGCAGTAAAGGTGTTATGGACGCACCCAGAAGCTGTATGGCGAAGCCATATATATCTGATGCTCGGTAATTCAATTGCCGATGTAGTTCACAAGTGATGTAATGGAGAATATTGCATACAGCGGTTCAAAAAAAGAAGAATAAAACATAACCGAAAAAGAGGCGAACCATTCCGGAGTTGGAGTGATTCTCCTCTTTTTTTGATTTCTACTTGGGAATGGCCCATACATCCTCATTTTTATAATAAGTAAGCAGCAGCGGCTTCAAGCATCCATGATCTATAATCTGGCAATGAAATTCCAGTTGCTTATTAAAATTCGATTTTATCCAAAAGGAGTCCACCTTGTACGGGTCTCCGCCAATTCGTACATAAATCGGTGTGATATGGCCATCTGTAGTAAAACTTGCTATTACCGGAACAATGACAATTTGCTGATAATCAAATGAAGTAAAACTGGTAAAAGATCCCATTGAGTTCTCCCCTTCCTTTTTCGTATTTGGTGTGGTAAAATGTATTTATATTATAAGAACATTAGTTCGATTTGTAAATACCATTCAGAAAAATATATTTGACAATATCTGGATGATTGAATCCAATATCAAGATAAACATAGGAGGAGTACATTTTGGTTCCAAAGACGAACAGAACTTATATTGCAATTGATTTGAAATCTTTTTATGCTTCCGTCGAATGTGTCGAACGAAACATGAATCCGCTTACGACCAATCTTGTAGTGGCGGATCCAACCCGGACGGAAAAGACGATCTGCCTTGCAGTATCCCCATCACTTAAAGCATATGGGATTTCAGGTCGTGCACGATTATTTGAAGTAATGCAAAGAGTAGAAGAAATCAAACAGCAGACAGGAAAGATAATTGAATATATTATTGCGCCGCCCAGGATGGCCAAATATATCGAAGTTTCAGCTGAGATTTATGAGACCTATCTAAAATACATTAGTGCTGAGGATATTCATGTGTACAGCATCGATGAAGTCTTTATGGATGTGACAGACTACCTGGGACTATACCACCTGACAGCTCATGAGCTTGCTACGCAGATGATTCATGATGTACTGGAGAAAATCGGCATTACAGCCACCGCCGGGATAGGAACCAATCTGTATTTGTGCAAGATAGCGATGGACATCGTAGCCAAGCATGCCGTTGGTAATCAGGATGGAGTACGAATTGCAGAATTAAATGAGCGAAGCTATCGCGAACTGCTCTGGGGACATCGTCCCATCACCGACTTCTGGCGTGTCGGAGGTGGAATTGCCAGGCGACTGGAGAGAAGCGGAATATATACGATGGGCGATATTGCAAGACTATCCGTGCATAATGAAGATATCTTATACAAAATGCTGGGAATTGACGCAGAGATTCTAATTGATCACGCATGGGGGTATGAACCCTGTGGACTTCCTGAGATTAAAAGTTATAAGCCCGCGACCAATAGCATTTCTTCGGGGCAAGTGCTGCAATGTGCTTATGATACAGCAAAAGCAAGAGTTATCGTCCAGGAGATGACTGATCTGTTGGTTCTTGATCTGGTGGATCGTGGACTGGCAACAGATAGTTTGACACTGCACGTTGGATATGATCGCTCTTCTTTGGATGCGGGAGACTATCAGGGGACCATTAAAATAGATCATTATGGCAGGGCTGTACCAAAGTCTGCGCATGGGACTGCAAATCTCGGAACCAGAAGCAGTAGCACAAAAAAAATAATGACAGCAGTTTTAGAGCTCTATGACCGGATCATAGATAAAGAACTGATGGTTCGGCGTGTGACACTGAATGCGAACAACCTTGGTCCAGAAGCATTTGAACAGTTTGATATCTTCACCGATCCGGTAGAACGTGAAAAAGAGCGAAAGCTGCAGGAAGCTATGCTTAGCATAAAAAAGAGGTTTGGTAAGAATGCGATTCTTAAAGGAATGAATCTCGAAGAAGGAGCAACAACAATTGAACGAAATAACCAGATTGGCGGTCACAAAGCCTAAAGGAGGACGCCCATGACGAACGAATATACTGACATCATTGATATGTCATATCCGCTAAAAACATCGGATAAGATAAAACATCCTTCTATGTCTACTTCAGATCGTGCCAAAATTTTTGCGCCCTTTGCAGCACTCAAGGGCTACGAAGAGGCTATAGCTGCAAAACAAAGGATTACTGTACCGCGAAAAGATTTGTCAGAGGAAACAAAAGCAGTACTAGATGACCGACTGCATCAGATAGAGCAGATTTTATCCGAAGGCAGGCATCCTATTATTACTATTGTTTATTTTCTGAGAGATGCTGGCGAAAATACCGTAAAAGAGGGCGGAGAATATATCCAGTTTACAGGAATGGTTGCAAAATATAATCCTATCTCCCGTATACTTCAGGTTGTAGATAAAAAGATAAAGCTAGATGATATTTGCGATATAGATGGTGAAGATTTGCTTTGATGTTAAGCTTAATATGAGAAATTTTAAGAAATTAATCTCATATTTGACCATATTGGTTTCCCATTTAGAAAAAACATTTGTTGTTTGAAATGAATCTAACATAAACATTTATAATATAACATAGTAATGTTGCATTACAAATAGTAGTGATAATATGAATCAATTAAAGGAATATTTGAAGCAAACTGTAGATACAAGTCGTAGCACCTGAAATTAGAATTATTCATATTTACTTTGTCCCTGAATTATCTTATAATAATCCTATAAAATCATTTGTATATAAGATAAGGCTTACGTCGTATCCAAAAGTGTAATCCCTAGCAATAGGTATTGTTCTACATTATCCTGCACAATTATTGTGTGGGATTTTTTATTTTCTGTAAAAGGAAGGAACATCTTATTATACTCAGATGATTTTTAAAAAATGTCCCATAGACGGGCAGAACAGGAGGAACTATTTAACCAATCCTATCAATTGCACCTCTATGGTGCTTTTTTTATGGAAAAATATTTTATTTTTTAAAAGGAGGATCACATCATGAAAAGAGTTGAAACGGAAATCTATGCACCAGTCCCCGAAAAACCAGGATGTGTAAAGTGCGTCGGCAGAAAAAAAGTGGCTGAAGTTTTTGAAAAGTTAAAGAAAGAACTACAAGATCAGGGTTTGCTTCCAGATGAATATTTTCTTTTGGATAATACACTGAAGGACGAATTTCCAGAAATAAGTGATATCATTTGCCACACAAACTGGGGTGGAAGTGAAGGTATCTATCTGGATATTGATCTCATTGTATTCACTGAGTCTGGCCGCAGCAATGTACATTTTATAACAGGGAAGACGCTGGATGAATCATCTGCTGGTTTTGATAAGATGAACTACACTGCCGGGTACATCTACCGGCTCTTTATGGGAGACGGAGCCACACATGCGCGATACTATAAAATACAAGCAGAAGCATCAACCATAAAACGAGAGAAATTTCACGAAATCGTCACTGCAGAGCTGCAGGAGCTCTTGAAAAGGTATTTATTCCATAGCAATGAAGCAGAACCTATTTCAATGCAGGAAATCGCCTTAAAGACCATGATTGTGTCAGTGTTAGAAAACTATCAGCTCAGCGAGGATAAAATGGCTTGTCTGGTAAAATCAGGAAATATATTAAAGATTCTATACAGTCTCTGTAAACCAGTCATTGATCCAACCATATATGAGATAGAAGATATTTTGGCTTCCTATCGGGTAGAGTAAAGTCTGCGTTTTATCAGAGTTTTGTAAAAAAGGATCAGATGAAACAATTTTTTTATTAGGAAGAAATTAAAACATAAAATACAGGATAAAAGTATCTGGTTTTTCCAGGTACTTTTTTTTAAGGAGGCACTATGAAATTAGTATCATTTGATGACGTAATCGACGTCACACTTTTATTACAGATGAAAAATCTAATAGATCGTACTATAGCATCAGAAAAAGATGCTGCAGTTGGGAATAGTTTGTTTTTCCATGAGGCGCCTATTGTTTCCATGGAAGCACAATATTCATTGAGCTATCCCGGGGAGGTATTGGAACGTTATGAAGAGCGGTGCGGGGGTGGAATAGAACAAATCCGTGCCCTGGCGATCGCATTAGCAGAAAAGAAGGAATTACTGGACGAGAGCATGTTCATTGGAAAACAACAAATCCATTTTTTGCGTAAGATAAGGAAACTTGCAAACAATGATTCTTATCTTTGCTGTGCATTGTATCTTCTTACAGATAGCAATGAGGAAGAAGAGCAGATGTACCAAATGATTCTAACGAATTCCTATAACAATTCGTTAGAGGCCATGTTTGCAATCTCCGTTTTGCGAAATCGGGGAGATTCCTGGCTCTTTATCAAAAATCTGGCAGTGCAGTTTCTTGGCAAAAAAAGAAGTATTGCGGCCTATGGAAATGAGTACCTATATGTATGGTTTCTGGAAGAATTCTGGTCAAAAATCAAAGCAGAGAAAAAAAGAGACGGACAGTTGTTAAAAGCATTACTGGAACTACCAAAACGCTTTGTCAAAGATACGGTTCCCGCATGGAATCGGCTGCTGGATTATGGATACTCTGAAAATGAAATCCGCTATCTTAACCTTGTGTTGCCCGGAACAATCAGAGTTCCGGATGTATTAAGCCGGTCTTCAATTACCATGGAACGTATGGCTCTGGCAGCAATGAAAGAATGGATAAATGCAGAAGTACTGGATAACGACTACCTCTATGAACTATGCAGGAAAATTCTTTTGGAATACCAGCACTACAGCATATGTCTGGAAGAAAATGCAGGGATTGTGCAGAGTCTTAACTATCTGATCTGCATTAAAAATGAAAAAATATATTATTTCTTATATCAGAATCAAGAAAACCTTAGACTTCCGGAAAATTGGTTCTATGTTGATTTCGATGTTAATCAATGGCAGTATCTATATTCTGTAATAGATATTAAAAACTTTATTGAGATTTTTGCCGAAAGCTTATGTCTGTTTGGAAAAAAGACAGTTACCGACTGGCTTCAGAACTATATGCAGATAACAGGGGAATCTTTGCTGGATATTTTCTGGAAGGATAGTTCCTCAAGTATCAAAAAGGCATTTCACATATTAGTCGAAACCGGTCAGTGTAATCTGCTTGATTTGCTCCAGCAATATAATACTCACAAAAAAGATCTGACCGATACAGAACTGCAGAATACATGGGTATATATGAAGAAAAATATATATGAGGAAGTCAAAGACCTGAAAAGCCGTGCGGCTTACCAGTTCTGGGAAAAGTTCATTGAGTTATACGATTTGCGAAACCTTGAACTTTTTTTTAATGATAAAAATATGGTATTTGATGCAGTTGGTATCAGGACATATAACCCGTATTTTAAAACAATTGATTTCCATGAGAGCACATTGTCCTTAGATGAGCAGCGAAAACTGTTTGATTGGATAGAGCAGATGGTGTATTGGAAAATGCCAGAGCGATATGAAGATTTCCTCTGTAGTTTTCTTTTAAAAGATTCAGCAAAGATTATTTTCCCAGAAGAAAGTAAGTCACTATTTTATGAATTGAAGGATTCTATTGAGAACACCGCGATTCGTAATAGCCTGTGCCGAATCTATTTTACAGAAGAAGAATGGCAGGCATATCAAAAGCAGGAAAAAGAAAAACAAAAGGAGCTTGAAAGGCTGGATAAACAAAAAGAACTTGAGACATATCGCAACAAAGTGGAAGAGGAGTTAAACGCAGCGGAGGACAGATCTGATGAAATGATTCGCCTGGCATCTTTCTTTCCAACCTACTATTCACGGAATATAGATGAATTCTTCTTTTGTCTTCAACTATTGGAGCAGAAGCTGGATGAGTCTGCTGAAATAGTGAAAAAAGCAGCAAGTAAAATCATGGAAAGTATCTTATATCAGTTTAAACATGGGCGAATCAATTGGACATCTGTACAGAAATTAATTAGTAAAATGGAGGTTATAGAATATGAATCTACAGAGGATTAATCAGCATCGTACATGCTGCCGGTTATTATATTTTTTAAATAGCAGTGTCATTAAATTCTGCCGGGAAACAGATATACTTTCTTGCGCTGAAAAAGTATGCGCACTGAAACTAGAAACACAAATAAAGAGTCTAAGTGCCGAATTACAGGAAAAAATGATACAAGATAAGCATTTGGCTGAATATTTGCTGCCTATCATGCAGAAAGAAGTCGCGCCAGACAAGGTTAATAGCCTTTGGTCGCAGGTTCAGGAAGAAATTACATCCTTTGAACCGGAGCAGCTCATAGAAACAATGATGGATGATTCTATTAGTAAAGAGTATCTCAGTATTTTTCTGCGCTATTACAGCAACATGACGCTGACAGAAGATGAAAAAGAAATGTTGCAGACAGGTCTTTATTACTATTATTTACGCACTCCCAAGGCAGATGATATACTCTTTGCAAAATACGGAAAAATATTCTGTAGTAAGATTGTGGGAAGCCGGCTGTTAGATAAGGTAGAAGACTATGAAGAAAGCCTGATGTGTATTGCACAAAATCCTGACCTACAGCACATCTTAGATATTCTATTAGAATCAGGATACGAGCAGGGGAATCTCGATGATGAGTTATTCCTTCAGATGAAAGAACAGGCAGCCGTCCTTAAACCACTTTTTGTATGGTCGATAGAATTTTATAAAGACAGAAGTTGTATGTTTTTTACACAATTACTGAATAATCATTCGCTCTTATTTGACTTGAAAAGACTAAAGGATAAGGTAGAAAATGGGAAAACGCAGGAAGCTTATCAGATGGTACAAAGTAGGTCACAATACGTTTCCTTTTTTTATAATGAATATTTTTGTGAAAGCTGGAGGTCTGCAGAACACGAAAAGCTTATTATTTATGCTGTTACACACAGAAAAAAAGCTTTTCTGACTTTGATTAGGAGCCATTCGGCACTTTTTCAGTCCATGTCAATGCGATCGCTGCTTTTTGATTCAAAGTTTTATCAGAATGCGGTAAATATTAATACCTTGAACAGCAACAATCTCTTACAATGTAGAAAGCTGACGAGCTATGAAGAAGATGTTCTGGAAATTCTAGCTTCCAGCGGTCCTTATACATTTAACGAAATTGAAGTTCTGTGTCAGATGCCGATAGACTATACAAATCTTTATACAGCACTCCATCATGAACGGATAGATTATCGAATGAAAGTGATTAAGGAGCTTATAAATAGAAAAGCTCTGTCTGCAGGCGGTGAGGTGGCAGGACTTGCTGATAAGTTATCGCTTAAACCGCTGTCAGAGTGGATGCATAATGAGTTTGCCCACATCAAAAGAATCGATGCCGAAACAAGTATTTTACTTCTGAAAAACTATGATACCATAAAACAACTTATAGCAGAAGCAGGAACATTGGCAGAGGCAAGATATATTGCTGAAAATGCAAATGAACTAAATCAGGTACCTAATATGCAGACAATGCGACAAAATATGCTAGACTTAAATAAGGAATGGCTTGCTTTGAAAGAGTCTTTTCAAATAGATGAAACATTTATTCAAAATAATGAAAGCAGGATTAAAGAATTTATTTTTCAGAATGGTGTGCATATCATGCTAACCTATTTGAAGAATGTTCCCGGAAAAAAAGAAGAACTACGCAGGCTGGTCATGGCTGAGCTGATGGGACGGTTCCGGGAACTGAAATATTATGGTGATGATCTTGCAAAGGAATTAGGTTATCCAATACAGGATTCCTTAAAGTCCAGGTGGATGGAAAACCTGATTGAAGAAGACGGAGCCTTTACGGTATGGGAAGAGGATGCATTATTGCCTGTTATGGAGATAGGTGAAGTTCCACATCATACCTGTTTATCCTACATAGACGGACAGTATAATCAGTGCCTCCTTGCATGCCATGATTCAAACAAAAAGGTGCTCTACCTGAAATGGAATGGGAAAATTGTTCTTCGTGCTGCAATTCGACTTACAAAAGGTGTATTCGGTACGGAAAGAAATGGAGAAAAAGACCATAACATACCACGTCTGGAGTTTGCAGATTTTTATAGCGCAGAAACAAACGAGCTTCCGCAGGAAACAAGGAAGAAAGAGATGCTGGTTCTATTTTTGGAAAATGCCTATGATGCGGGATTACCGGAAAAACTAAAAGGTACCGCAATCAATCTACTTTTTAGATTAATGAAGAAGAAGGCTCGAACCTTAAATGCATGCTTTGTGGCCAGCGAATATTATCGCACATGGAAACCGATCAATATGATCAGTAGCACATTTTCCATGTATATTTCCAAATCAAAAGCAGGAGAGCAATACCTGGACAGCCTATCCGGAAATAATCGTCTGGATCAGGAAGGAAGTTATAAGGCAAACACCTTTTTGGTACATAATAATAACCTTGAAATTTAAAAAAGTTAGAAATAAAATACCCCTGTAAAATCAACCAAAATTGTATAGGTATGATTTTACAGGGATATTTTTATTTTCAGATAATCCTATATCTCTTTGATTCATCGAATTAAACATCAGATATCACTCATCACTTTTTCGCATTTCTTGTCGAGTAAAAAATGTGAAAATTCACTTTTTTCACTCGACAATAGTGAATTTTCATTATATAATTAAGATAAAACGTGGATGAGAGGGGTTAATATGATGTTCGAAGATGAAAAAGTGGAATTTAAAGAAATATTTGTTCCTGACATTTACAAAGAAGTAATTGCTTTCGCAAACACAGATGGTGGTGTCATTCTGGTAGGCGTGAATGACAATGGCGAAAAAGTCGGATTGGATGATATTGATGACACATATACACGAATAACAAATGGTATTCGTGATGCAATACTTCCTGATGTTACAATGTTTATAAAATACTCCTTGGAAAAAGGGAAGATTATACGGATAGAAATTGGAGAAGGAGCATATAAGCCTTACTATCTAAAGTCTAAAGGTCTGAAACCATCTGGCGTATATGTGCGTCAAGGAGCATCATCTGCACCAGCATCACAAGATCAAATACGACAAATGATCAAATACGCAGATGGCGATGTTTTTGAAAAATTACGCTCCTTGAATCAAGAACTGACTTTTCAATATGCTGCAGAAGTGTTTGAAAAGAACAATCTGCCATTTGTAGAGGAAAAATATTATCAACTAGGGATAAAAAGCCATGAGCTTGGACTATTTACAAATTTGGGGCTTCTTCTTTCTGATCAGTGTTTGCATACTGTAAAAGTTGCAGTATTCGCGGACGATGAAAATACAGTATTTAAAGATAAAAAAGAATTTTCTGGATCTATATTAAAGCAATTAGAAGAAACCTTTCAATATTTGCAGCTTTGTAACCAGAATCATGCAGTAATTAGCGGTCTAGAACGAAAAGATCATTGGGACTATAAAGAGGCAACTGTGAGGGAGGCTTTGCTAAATTCCCTTATCCACAGAGACTACAATTACAGTGGCAGTATTATAATAAATATTAACAATCAGCAGATGGAATTCATTTCAATTGGTGGACTTTTAGCCGGTATCTCAAAAGAAGACATTCGCAATGGTATTTCTTTATCACGGAACAGCAAATTAGCAGAGATTTTCCATCGTCTGCGTTTTATTGAATCATATGGTACTGGAATAAGACGTATTTATTCTTTATACAAGAATTGTAGCAAACAACCAGAAATATCAATCACTCCAAATTCGTTTAAAATTATATTACCAAACATGAACGTAGTCGAAGACACTGTGACAACATCAAACAGCTCTCTATCAGCAACAGAGCAGCCACCACTTAATGTAACACAACAGATGCAAAATATCTTGGATTACATTTCTGAGTATGGAGAAATTTCCATAAAAGATGTTCAAAAGCTTTTGGATATTAAAAACACACGAGCCTATGTTATTATGAAAAAGCTTACAGATGCAGGGCTAATTCAAAAAAATGGTCGTGGAAAAAATCAAACATACCAGTTATTATAATGTAAATTAAAGAGTGGTATAATTAGTATTCCTCAAAAAGTTAGAATATCAAAGGTATGTTAATTTATTGATTTCTTTAATTGCCCCCAAGTATCAGAAAAATATGTATTTCTCTGATACTTGGCGGGCTATCTATCACGTTCATTCACCGATGCGTTGCTTCGTGAGCCACCTCCTCCACATACTTTCATTTTAGATGCATATACTAAAACTGACCTCTATTTAAGGAATTAATTTTCCTTCATATACTGCTTGCAAATGAGCAGTTTCTATGCTAGAATAGATGTCAGTGATCAGGTTGCAGATACTTGCGATGCCTGCGACCGGAAGGAGGACCTGTAAAGGTCCTCCTTTTTCAATACATACACAAAGGAGCATATTGCATGGCAATCAAACAAAGAAAACCGTTTCTCACCTTCTCCCAGCAAATCGAAAATCTGGAAGTAGAAAAATCACTAACAATAAAAGACCATTCCTTTGCATTATCAAAATTGCAGGACATCTGCTACTATGCTCTGATTGATGGTTATCTTCTATCTCTGGATAGAAATAGCTAAGAATCTCCTTGATTGGTACTTTTGCCACCAGTGCAAGTCGGATTTCCTCTTTCTGCTCCATGCTGTATTCCCATTCTATCGTTTTTCTTATTATCCTAAATTGTATCAGCATATCCAGTTCCTTCTTATTTCCTAATCACCTTCTCGCTTATTATACATAAGCTCAATCTAACCTTTAATATATCCTGTAGTAAATCAGACTAATTTATACCGGAAATCATTTTTCAATATGCTGCTCACTTTTCTTATACCTTAAACACGTCTTTGCCGGGATATAATACTGTTATGTGCAATATTTTTTTTATCTTGTGGGGCTTATGCTCTTACATCGGGACATATACCTAGTATTTGGTATATTTGATGAACCATTTTTGATCATGGTTCTTTTTTTGTCTTAATTTTAGTAGAAGGAGGTTGCTAAATATTGCATAAATGGACAAAGGAAATATTTATTAAAAAAGGAGATGATTTTCAGGTAAAAAGGAGAAGTTTTATGGAACAACGTTAATAGTATTAAAGGTACGGCGTTTATCTTTTGAAACTGGTATGTAATAAAATAGTTTGAAAAATATTATGTGAAAGGTCCTGCGTATTGCAGGGCCTTATTGTCAATCAAATTTATTATACAAATTACACTAGCCCTTTCTGTTATTAAGACTGATTTTATTATATGGAAGTTTTTGAAAATCTCAACGAAATCCTATACGTTTTTAGTGCCAGTCGAAGTATAAGAATATTTTTTAGGAGGAATTATAGTGTGAAAGAAAGTAGAGGACAGCCAAAAAGTGGCGCACTTATCTAAGCTGTCAGAAATGGCAACTTTTTAGAAGTTTAGATTTTAGAAAATAACTAGGAAGCTAATGGCTCCGGTGGTGGATA
>JAQUVD010000037.1 GCA_028693555.1 Hespellia sp. | reverse complement strand
TCAATTATTGCGTTGTTGCAAAATAAAAAAATTAATATTACTAACCTTCAAGCTATGTATTTTGATAAAATTTTTACTAAATATTTTGTGAAAAAAATACCTCATAGTATGGGAAAACTGAAATTTAGGAAGGGAAAAAGATAAACTAAGATTTAAGGAGTGAGAACGATACATAAACCAATGAGAGACAGAAAGACACAGAGCATGGATAGAAAGCAGCACTATGATGAAATGCAGGAGAGCGCAAGCGACAAGGCAAGAGCAGAGTTCCTGCGCAAGCCGTACGGTGTGGCTGATCAGTTGGCGAAGTGGGGCGTGGATTTGAAGAAAGGGGTTGGTACCAGTGGACAAGAAGACATTAAAGCAGTACAAGAGCATGCAAAGAGAAAGTCCGAAAATACAGAAGAAGCTGGACAGGCTGTATGAACGTGCAGAAAATATACCGGTAGTAAGTGGTAAGGTTGTCGGGTCCAGTGAGTACTTCCCTTATACCGAGGTACGAACGACAGTACAAATGGATGAGCCGAGAGAGTCAGATGAAGTGGGAAAGCAGATACGGCTTAACGAGCTCCGCCTTGACAGCATAGAACGCACGAAGACGGAGATTGAGGAATTCATTTCCGGCATACCGGACAGTACAGACCGTCAGATATTCGAAATGTCATTCCTTGAGGGAAAGAAGATGGATGAAGTTGGAAAAGAGATGGGATATACAAAGGGGAGAATATCTCAAAAAATATCCGGATATTTGAAAGATTAAACTTATTAAACAAAATCTGTGTTATTATTATAGTGGAAGTTCTGAAAAGTAACATACTTTTTGCATTTTCAACCACTCATAAGCGATTGCAGAAAACGTCCTGTGTGTGGCAGGGCGTTTTTTGTTGTGCATAATTAACATTTATAATATAATATCCTCATATACATATGAGGAGGAAGACATTGGTGAAGCAGAAAATGAAAAGTATCATCGAGTTTTGGAGAAAATACTGGGGCTTGATCATGATATTTATTATTAGTTCAAGCATAATTGCACTATTTATTGCAAGCTTTGTTACAGGCAAACAATTAACATTATCGGTGATGAATGAATGGGTAAGTCTTGTTGTTGGTATGGCGGCTTTGATTTTAGGAATAATATCTTTGTTCTTAAGTTTTTATAATGTCGAACAGTCGAATGAGGTTCAAAAGGATACAATAAAGATGATGACTGAACTACAAAAAGATGTAACTGCTCAGGTTTATAATTTGAAATCCGAAATGAATTCTAGATTTGATGAAGTAAAAAATGGTCCGTATCGTGGAATTATAGCTGATAAGAATCAAAAAGAAGAGACTATAGAGGGAACACAGGGGTGGATTGAAGATGACGAATAATTATATTAATAGAGTTAACGCAACACTTTTTCTCTGCGACGAGTGCGAAGAGATTGATGGTGAGCTTATTAACATTAACGGCATAAAAAATAAAATTCTGATAGACGAATCAAAAATGACAGATATTAAGCTTCTGTGTCGTGTAGATCTTGTTGAATATGTGCTTAGAAACAGTTGCAAAGACTTATCTTTTGTCTTTTTTATTAGGACTATTAATCAAACTCCGGCGTATATCAATCGGTTGAGCGGATGTAAGGTATCATTATCTAGTGAAGTTGATGATGTGATAACGTACAGCTTTCCAATAATTACAGATTATGATAATTTGCCTTTCCCAAGTGAGGGAAAGTATGCGATTGAAGTGTATCTTTTTAACGGAGATATAGATGTGGAAAAAGAAAAAATTGACAAAAAGTATTACAGGCGTAAAGAGAATTTTATTAATATGCTGATGATAGAAGTAGAAAAACAATAATAAATAAAATGAAAAATCTAGGCATCCAGCAATGGGTGTCTTTTTTATGTGGATCCTTAGCTCAGTGGAAGAGCAGTCGGCTCATAACCGACCGGTCCTAGGTTCGAGTCCTAGAGGGTCCATTTTATAAATTACAGAAAGAAGGTGAGTCTTAGTGACAAAGAAACAGAAGATATTTGCAGATGAATACTTGATAGATCTAAATGCCACGAGGGCTTACAGAGTTGCGTATCCATCTGTGAAGAAGGAAGAAACGGCACGAGCAAACGGGAGTAGATTGCTAACAATTGCTAACGTTGCAGAATATATTTCCGAACGAATGAAAGAGCGTCAAAAACGCACTGAAGTAACGCAGGATAGGGTCGTGGAGGAATTAGCATCTATTGCTTTTTCAAAGGCTACAGACTATGTCACTATACGAGGAAATACTGTGTTTGTAAAACCAACTGAATCATTGGAAGAAGAGCAGGTGCGAGCAATTGCCGGAATTAAGGAAGGTGCGAATGGGATTGAAGTCAAGCTGAATGACAAAGAGAAGGCTTTGGAACTACTTGGACGGCATCTCGGTATGTGGAATGACAAACTGGATATAAAGACTCCGGCAATTGATGAATCGCTAAAAGAGATGGAGGAATATTTTGAACGTCAAAAAGCAAGAGGTTCTGGACCTCCTGTGGAATGAACCGTATAAAATTGGACATTGGGTAGGATTCACAGATTTGACCGAACTGCATAACGAGTGGCTGCGGTCTTTTTTGTATGCAGACGCTGATCAGACACTGCTCGCACATCGAGGGTCATACAAGACAACCGATCTGTCACTGTTCTTAGCAATCCATTCAGTCATTAAGCCGAATGAGAATGTGATATTCTTCCGGAAGACGGACGATGATGTGACCGAGGTAATAGCACAGTCGCAAAAGATATTGAAGACAGGAGCAATGCAGAACATTTCACGTGTGCTGTATGATACTGAACTGGAACTGCTGAAAAGTAACAACTCTGAGATACACACAAACCTGTGTACATCAACCAGAGGAGTCAGTCAGGTGCTGGGACTTGGTATTGGAACATCCATTACTGGTAAGCATGCAGACATAGTTGTTACAGATGATATTGTAAACTTGAAAGACCGAATCAGCAGAGCAGAGCGTGAACGTACAAAGATACAATACATGGAACTTCAGAACATCAAGAATCGTACTGGGAGGTTCATCAACACGGGAACGCCGTGGCATAAAGAGGATGCAATATCTATTATGCCGAATGTAAAGCGGTATGACTGTTATTCCACTGGACTTATTGACAGAAACACGTTGGAACAGCTCAGGCAGTCCATGAGTGATTCGCTCTTCGCTGCCAACTATGAACTCAAGCATATTGCAGATAAAGATGCGATGTTCAAGGAGCCGCAGTTCACCAAAGAAACGGAACTGATCTATGGCGGTCTGATGCACATAGATGCTGCTTATGATGGCGCAGACGGCACGGCGTTCACGATGTTTAAAGAGTTGATAGATGGACGAATTATCGGTTTTGGAAAAAGGTGGGACAAACATGTGGATGACTGCCTGAGTGAGATAGGTGTCTATCATAAGAACTTACGAGCCGGTTCAATTGCTTGTGAGAAGAATGCAGATAAAGGATATCTGGCAAAGGAGCTAAGGGAACTTGGATACCATACCAATTTGTATCCTGAATCAATGAATAAATTTATAAAGATATCAACGTATCTTCGTAGCCACTGGAAGAGAATTGTCTGGCTGGAGGATACCGATCCGGAATATATCAACGAAATATTAGATTACAACGAGTTTGCGGAGCATGATGACAGTCCTGACTCGGCGGCAAGTTTACTAAGAATTATGACTGGAAGATCAAAGTACAATCCAATCAAAGGAGGATTATAGAATGTATAGATTACCATTGGAGGAAGAACTGACAGACGCAAAGCTGGGGCAGTTCCTACAGCAGCATGCATCGGAATCAGCGTTTCGGTACAATCGATTAATAGCTGCATACATGACGGATTATTCGATATTCTATGCCAAGAATAAGCCGGATTGGAAACCTGATAATCGAATTGCTGTTAACTTTGCGAAGTATATCGTTGATGCCATGAATGGATTTTTCATCGGACATCCAATCAAGCTTTCTGTGGATGAAGGTAACGAAGCAGTAGAAAAGTATGTGGAATTCCTAGATCAGTATAACGATCAGGATGATAATAATGCAGAGCTCTCTAAGATATGCAGTATTTATGGAAAAGGGTATGAGATGTACTATGTGGATCAGGAAGGTCAAATAGGGATTACATATCTGTCACCAATGGATGCATTTATGATATATGACGATTCCGTTCTCTGTCGAGAGCGGTTTTTTGTTCGGATATATAAGGATTCGAACGATGTACTGCATGGGAGTGTGTCTGACTATGAAAGGGTACGGTGGTTTGCTCTGAAGGGTAGAATCACCTGGGAAGATGAAAGTAAAATACACGGTTTTGATGGTGTCCCGGCAACGGAGTATGTGGAGAATGAAGAAAAGATGGGAATCTTTGAGCCTGTGTTGACAATGATCGATGCCTACAACAAGGCAATATCAGAAAAGGCAAATGATGTGGACTACTTTGCAGATGCATATATGAAAGTGCTTGGCGCATTGCTTGATGATGATAATCTTCAAAATATTCGTGATAATCGAATAATCAATTTCGGGGAGTCATTGAGTGGAGTGCTTCCTGAGGTGAATTTCTTGCAGAAGCCGGATGGAGATGCGACACAGGAACATCTTATTGACCGATTGGAAAAGCTCATCTTCCAGATCAGTATGGTGGCAAATATCTCGGATGAGAACTTTGGTACCAGCTCCGGTATAGCGTTGAAGTATAAATTGCAAGCCATGAGCAATCTTGAGAAGACAAAGGAACGGAAGTTTACCTCCGGCATGAACCGGCGGTATAAGTTGATATTTAGCAATCCAGTATCAGGAAGGAGGAAAGATGATTTTGTAAAGATTCATTATCATTTCACACCGAACTTCCCAGCGAATGTATTGGAGGAGAGTCAGATTGCAACTCAGCTTGAGGGGGTTGTGTCCAAGGAGACACAGCTTAGTGTACTTAGCATTGTGGATAATGTTGCGAAAGAGATTGAGAAGCTGGACGCAGAGAACGTTCCAAGTGAAACCATTGTTGATCAGATGATGTTTGGTGATGTCTCTGGAGATCTAGGGGATGGGGTGGTGACCCAACAAACAGAGGTACAGGGTAAGCAATTAAATGGGGCACAGACGCAGAGCTTGATTGCCATCATGGCACAATTTAGGTCAGGAGCGATAACAGAGGGACAGGCAGTTAATTTGATTTCAACAGCTATTGGAATTAGTAAGGATGAAGCAAAAGTAATTCTGAATGGAGATTTATAATAGATGAACTCACAGGAATATTGGAAAAAGCGGGAAGCCGAAAATCTAAAGAATAATTTCAAGACCGAGGCAGAGTATACAAGAACCATCAATGGATATTATGACTACATGGTGGATCAGTGTCAGAAGGAAATTAATGGTTTCTATGCAAAATATGCTAATAAAGAAGGCATTACATTGGCAGAAGCTAAGCGGAGAGTGTCTAAGCTTGACATCGAAGCTTATGGACGCAAGGCCGCCAAGTATGTAAAGGAGAAGAACTTCTCTGATCAAGCAAATGAAGAGATGCGTCTTTACAATGCTACTATGAAGATCAATCGGTTGGAGATGCTGAAAGCAAATATTGGTCTTGAGTTGGTGGATGGATTTAATGATTTGCAACAGTTCTATGAAGAGAAGCTCACAGAGAGAACATTATCTGAATTTGAGCGACAGGCTGGAATTCTTGGAAATACCATTCAGAACAATGCAGCGTTAGCACACGCAATTGTCAATGCATCGTTCAATAATGCAACATATTCAGACCGAATTTGGATGTATCAGGACATGATGAAAGCAGAGCTGTCAAAAATGTTGCAACAAAGCCTTATTCAGGGACGAAGTTCTAAGCAAATGGCAAGGCATTTAACAAAGTTATTTGGGGTAAGTAAGACAAATGCTGAACGATTGATGGTAACAGAGCTTAGAAGAGTGCAGACAGAAGCTGCAAAACAGTCATATATAAAGAATGGGTTCTCAGAGTACACATTTCTCACCGCGAATGCTATGGGACCGTGTGAGGTGTGTAAAGCTCTTGACGGCAAGCATTTTAAAGTCGAGGATATGCTTCCGGGAGAGAATGCTCCTCCTATGCATCCGAGATGTCACTGTACTACGGCACCGTATGAGGATGATAAAGACTACGAGGAGTGGTTGGACTATTTGGATAAAGGTGGTACCACGGAAGAGTGGAATCAGTTGAAAAGTAATATGACATTGAATGATTCTACAGATAAATGGGCAAAAGAAGTAAAGAAAGAGTTGATACGTGATGAAAAGTCATTTGCAAATCGAAACAAGGAAATGGCTGTCATATATGATGAAAATGGAAATTATTTATTTACAAAACGTGGAAGTGAAAAAGAAGTTGAATTTACAAAAGCTGAAGGTAGACGTATGAAAAACGGTGTCGTTACGCACAATCATCCTTCAGGAGCATCCTTTTCACTGTCAGATATCAACATGATGAGAATGACTGAAATGGCAGAGTTAAGAGTAGTTACTGAAAGCGGAGTTTATTATATGCGTGCACCTAAAAAATGGCCCGAAAAAATAAAAAAAGAATCTGATTTAATTACAGAATTAAAAAATATTCGTAAGGAAACTAGAAAGTACTATCAAAAGTTATTTGAAGATGGTAAAATAAATGAAATAGAACGGTATTGGCTGTCTTCTGATGAGAGAAACCGTATATTTGCTGAAAAATATGGATTTGAATATGGAAAGGAGCCATTTTAATGAGTGAACGTATCAAAGTAAGTGACATTCCAGATGGAAAAGGATTTGAAGATTATTCGGAGGATACCATTTTTGTTTGGACAGAAGATGAGGAAGAAGATGATTGGTTTCCCACCAAGAAAGAAGTTGAAAAAGGACAGTAACCACCAGTCGAATATGGCAGGTGGTTTTATTATGCCTATTTTTAAGGAGAATCAATGAAAACAGTAGATATATTAGGAACTAAATATAAGATTGTGTGTGACGTGGATGAAGAGCAATTACCAGAAGGCGCAGACGGAAGTATGGACCAAAGTATACACGAAATCAGGATTGTGAGAATGGAGCGCGATAGGAATTCTATAGAAAACCTAGAATCATACAAGAAAAAGGTACTCAGACATGAAATCATTCATGCCTTTTTGTATGAGTCAGGACTATGGAACAACAGTTGTGACGTTGAAGGTTGGGGACAGTCCGAAGAAATAACTGATTGGATTGCAATCCAAAGCCCGAAGATCTTTAATGCGTTCAAGGAAGCGAGATGTTTATGATTGAAGTTAGTGTGAAAAATGATGGTATTACCGTAGCGGGTCATGCGGCATATGCTCCGCTGGGGCAGGACATCATCTGTGCCGGGGCGTCAGCATTAACACAGACGCTGATCAAGTCCATTGAGGACTTAACGCAGGACAAAATTAAATACAGTGTATCTCCCGGAAGGGTTGATATAGAGTGCAAGAATCTATCGGAGAAGTCGCGAACTCTGGTGGATTCTTTTTTCATTGGAATCTGTCAGATCGCCGATGAATATCCGGATTATATCCGGATCGTGTAACCTGTTGTGTCCGGAATGACGTTAAACTACGATTCGATGCAATGGTCTGGGACTTATGGAATGGACTGGGGCGGAAAGGAAGCAATATGAAATATAAGAATTTAAAACAGTTTAGAATACCAATGGCAATGAATCTGCAGCTTTTCGCAGAAGGAGACGGTGCTGGGGCTGGTGATGGCGGCAATGGCGGTGGAGTTGGAGGCAAAGGTGCAGCAGGTTCAGGACAAGCGGGAGCCGGTGACGGCGGAGATGGTGGTGAAGAGCCGAAAACGTTTGACGATATCTTGTCAGATAGCAAGTACCAGGCAGAGTTTGATCGCAGAGTGAACAAGGCTGTTGAAACAGCGGTTGAGAATGCTCACACAAAATGGAAAGCACTGACTGACGATAAACTTACAGAAGCCGAGAAGCTTGCAAAGATGACCAAGGAAGAGAAGGCAGTTTATAAAGCACAGAAGCTTGAGAGAGAAATTGCTGACTTGAAGCGTCAAAATGCTATGACAGAGATGTCAAAGACCGCTCGCAAGATGTTATCTGATGAGGAAATCAATATTCCAGATGAACTTCTGGGACATCTGGTTGCCGAAGATGCAGAGGGAACAAAGGCGGCAGTCGAAGCATTTGCGAAACTGTTTAAAGGTGCAGTTCAGTCAGCCGTGAAAGATGCGCTGAAAGGAAACCCACCGAAAAGCGGAACTGGCGGAAAAGCGTTAACAAAGGAGCAGATTCTTGCAATTAAGAATCCGTCTGAAAGACAGAAACTGATTGCGGAGAATATGACATTATTTCAGTAGAAAAGAGGAAAAATTATGCATGATATTAGTAAATTAGGGCTGCAGGTATTTGCGGCGCCGGATAACTTAACAGGGCAGGTTCAGATTCAGGTTAGGGCGAGAGAGATTGATTTCGTTACTAGCTTCGGAAGAAATATGAATGCACTGCTTGAGATTCTTGGAATCACACGAATGATTAAGAAGGAAAATGGATCCGTTTTAAAAACAAAGTCGGTATCGGGCACGTTGCAGTCTGGTGATGTTGCGGAAGGTGATGAGATTCCATTATCGCAGTATACCGTAAATGAAACGGTGTTTGACAGTATTAAGATTCAGAAATTCCGCAAGGCAGTGTCCTTAGAAGCAATTGCAGAGAGGGGGTATGAGGCTGCAGTTGAAATGACAGATGATGAGATGAAATCAGATCTGCAGACCAAAGTGATTGACAAGTTCTATACACAGCTGAAGATGGGATCTCTTGTCGGACATGAATCTACATGGCAGATGGCGATTGCTATGGCAATTGGTAAAGTAAAGAATAAATTCGAACTGATGAAGCGTACTGCAACAGGTACCGCCGTTTGGGTCAATACACTGGATGTATATAAGTACATCGGAGCAGCAGACATCACACTGCAGACCGCTTTTGGAATGAGCTACATTAAGAATTTCCTTGGTGCTGACATTGTCTTTGTGTCTTCCCAGATTCCGGAGAATACAGTAATCGCAACACCACTGAACAACCTGATTGCATATTATGTAGATCCGGCGGATTCTGAGTTTGTAAAGGCAGGGCTTTCTTACACCACAGATTCTGCAACTGGATTTATCGGATTCCATGCGCAGGGTAATTATGACAGAGCTATCTCTGATATGTTCGCTATCATGGGCGTGAGACTTTTTGCAGAGTATCTGGATGCAATTGCTTATATTTCCGTTGGTGACAAGGACACACAGACTCTTGGAACATTGAGTCTGAAATCAGTGGCAGGATCTGAGGTTGGAAAAACAGCTGTTACAGTAGATGAGCAGCTTGTATCCATGAACAATGTGTGGAAGTACAAGGAGGCAGCGGCGAAAACATCTGTGACTTGCGGAATGGATGTGAAGACTTGGACTAAATGGGATGGTGTATCTGAAATTGCAGCAACAAGTGCAAATCATATTACTGTAGTTGAGGCTGATAGAAATTACAAAGCTGTCAGATCAGGTGATGTGACAGCAGTCGTAAAGGCTGCGGAAGCATAAGGAGGTAGAAACATATGTACAAAGTAATCAAAGCATTTGCAGACCTACATGATAATAACCATAACTATCAGGTGGGGGATGTATTCCCCCGCGCTGGTGTTAGCGTGAAAGATGAAAGAGTTGCGGAACTTGCGGGAAGTGATAACAAGCAGGAGACACCTCTGATTGAATCTATCGATGTAAATCCGGTTGAGGAAACAGAGAAGGTTGAGAAGAAACCAAGAAAGAGAGCATCCAAGAAAGTAGCAGGAGAAGCTCCTGCAGAGTAGGAGGTCGCAATGCTGAGAGACATTAAGAACTTGCTTGGAGTTGATGAGTCTGACACAAGCCTTGATGCAAGGTTGAACTGGATTATGGATTCTGTCAGGGCAAGGCTGAAGCTGATGCTTGGCGGAACGGAGCCACCTGATGAGATGAATTACATTATAACCGAGGTGTCGATCATCCGTTTTAATAGAATAGGATCAGAAGGTGTTACATCGCAAACGGTGGAAGGTGAAAGTAATTCCTATCAGGAAGATGATTTTGCGGGTTACAAAGATGAGATACAGGTATTTCTTGAAAATCAGAAATCATCTACGAAAGGGAAGGTGAGGTTTCTATGAGATTTGACACACCGGTATTCTTTCAATCGATTACCCCAGGTATCTATAACCCGACTACTGGCAATTATGATCAGGATAAAGTTGGGGAAGATAAAGTGTTTTCTAATGTTACAGATGCAGGCGTGGAAACACTTAAGCTTGTGTACGGAGAAATTCGTCAGGGAGCTCTCACCATTCGGTTGCAGAATCACTATGATGAAACATTTGACCGGATTCGTATTGGTAAAAAGCTGTATCATGTGGATTATTCGAGGACATTTAGGACAAAGAGCGTATATGTCGTAAGTGAGGTGCAGTAATGGGCGTAAGAATAGTTGGAATGGAAAAGTTGCAAGCGAAGCTAAAGAAGAATTGTACGCTTGATGATGTGAAAAAGGTTGTATCACATAATGGAGCAAAAATGACAGAAAAGATGAAGAAGAATACTGAGACAGCGTTCACAAAGGGATATTCTGGCGGAGATACAGCCAGCAGTATTAATCAAAACATTACTGACGGAGGCATGACAACAGAAGCTGGTGCTACAATGGATTATGATGAATATGTAGAATACGGTACAAGATTCATGGAAGCAGAACCTTTTGTTAAGCCTGCCTTTGAGGAGCAAAAGGAAAAGTTCAAATCTGATATGAAGAGATTAACGAGGTGACAATATGGATCCGCAGCAGGAGCTCTTTACCGAGTTGTTATTAAAAATTAAAGAGAAGGGATATGACGTCTATGACGGGGCACTGCCTCCGGAGGGAACGCCGTATCCTTTTGTTTATCTTGGCGATAGTCAGCAGTTAGATGATGCGAATAAGTCCGCGGTATTAGGAAATGTGTACCAGACAATTCATGTTTGGCATAATAATCCGAAGCAGAGAGGAACAGTATCTGCAATACTGTTGGACATTAAGCTGATATGCAGGAAAATCGAGCATACTGTATCATTTGCATGGTATGTTCGAAACATGAATCAAAGGATTATTCCAGACAATACAACAAAAACACCTCTGCTTCATGGAGTTCTTGAAGTTGAGGAAAAATTTAGTTAAAGGAGAAAGATTATGAAAAATATGAACTTACAGTTGTTTGCAGAAGCTATTCAGGGAAAGAAAATCGTGTACCTTTATAGGGTGTTAAGTACTGCGGCAACGAAAAATGGTACCGCATTAGCATTTACCACGGAGAATGGCCGTACAAAATCGAAGGATGCAGATTCTACGGCAACGAAAGACGGATCAATCAGAACACCTGGTACAGCGGAGGTGGAAATAACGGCAACATCAATTCTCGCCAAAGGGGACGAGTTTGTGGATGAGCTGGAAGCCGCACTTGATGCTGATTCACTCATTGAAATTTGGGAAGTGAATCTGTCTGAACCAGGAACTGGATCTAACAAGTTTAAAGCAAAATACTTCCAAGGATACTTGACGGAAATTGAAAGAACAGCAAATGCGGAGGATTTCGCTGAAATTTCCCTCACATTTGGAATCAATGGAAATGGCGTTGATGGAGAAGCAACGGTAACAACGGAACAGCAGGATATTGCATCCTATGTATTTGCAGACACACAGAAGACAGGAGCATAAGGAGGAATTAGATGTTTGAATTAACAATGAATGGAAACGTATATGAGTTCAATTTTGGGATGGGATTTTTACGAGAAATCAATAGGACAGTTAGCATCCCAGTTGATGGAACGCCGGGGATCAAAGATAATGTTGGTTTAAGATATGCTGTATCTAAGTTATTTGAGGGGGACGCGGAGACTCTTGAAAATGTTTTGGACATTGCGAATAAAGGACAGGCGAAAAGGCTAACAAAAAGTGCGATTGATGCCTACCTGGAGGATGAATCTACAGATATTGACGAGGTATTCACGGTGGTTATGGGTTTCTTAAAAGAAGCAAATGTTACCAAGAAAACAACGATGAAAGTTTTGGAGGATATTCAGAAGGAACTGGATCGGAGAAAAAGGATTGCGGAGATGGAAGGCAACTAGAAGATTTTGAAAAAACGTATGAACAGATAGCGCTGAATTGTTTCCGGTATCTTAATTTCAAAAGTTTTGCCGAGGTGGATAGCTTAACTATTCCGGAATACGAACTACTTATGAAGGCTGTGCGGTTAAAGGAAGTAGATAAGGATTATCGAAACCATCTGCAAGCCTTTTTGAATTTTAAGGTTCAGGCAAAGCGAAAAGTTGGAAAAAACAAAGAAAAGCCGGTGTACAGTACGTTTAAGAAGTTCTTCGATTATGAAAAAACGATCAATGATATCGCAAGCAAGAAAAAAGAAAGTAAATTTGCAGGTATTGGTGCACTGTTAGGAAAGGGGAAGAGTCATGGCGGAGAGTTATAGTGTAAAAGCGGTGTTGTCAGCACAGGATTCAGGATTTTCTTCTGTCATGAAAGGTGCTTCATCATCTCTGAGTAATTTGAAAAGTACGATTACAAGTGGACTTGGTTTCGGCATATTAATGGGTGTTGGTCAGCAGGCGTTTTCTGCAATCACAAGCAGTATGACATCTATGTTTTCTGAAATGTCAGAAAATAAAGCTGCATGGTCAACGTTCCAGGGCAACATGCAAATGATTGGAAATTCGAAATCTGAAATTACTAGTATAAAAAAAGAGTTACAAGATTTCTCTAACAAATCTATATACAATGCGGCTGATATGGCAAGCGCATATTCGCAGTTAGAAGCGGTAGGGACTAAGAATACGACCGCATTAGTAAAAGGTTTTGGTGGTCTTGCAGCCGCAGCTAGTGATCCAAAACAAGCCATGAAAACACTATCAACTCAAGCGACCCAAATGGCGGCAAAGCCAACTGTTGCATGGATGGACTTTAAACTCATGATGGAGCAAACACCAGCAGGTGTGGCAGCGGTTGCAAAACAAATGGGAATGTCGGCACAAGAGATGGTTGGGAAAATTCAGGATGGAACAGTTGCTACAGAAGATTTCTTTGATGCCGTTGCGAAAGTTGGAACGAATGACAGTTTTACAAAATTGGCTACCACATATAAAACATCAGAACAGGCTTTTGATGGCTTGATGGAATCAATTCAAGTGAAGGGAGAGCAGGCTTTTAATAAACTTGATAGTGTTGGAATTAGTGCAATTAACAATATCATATCTTCATTAGATAAAGTCAATGTGGATTCTATCACTGGAAACATTATGAATATGGTAAATACTGTTGAACCGTATTGGAGTTCTTTTTCTGGTGCTGTAGGGAGTGCAGCAAGCGCATGCGGTGAAGCGTTTTCCGCGATAGGGTCTTCGCTTGGTGAGGTGCTTTCTAAACAGAGCACCATTGATTCATTTACAGGAGCTGTAGATGCTATTGCTGGTGCCGTGGAATGGGTTGCAGGTGTGATTGCAGATAATTCAGATACAATTGTAGCAGCACTTCCATATGTGGCTGGTCTTGCACTCGCCTTTAAGGGATTTCAAGTCGTAAAAACAGTTGCACCGTTTGTAGGAGAATTTACTGGAGCGATAGGACAACTCGCATCGAAAGGACTTGGAAGTCTTGCGGCTAAATTGTTCGGAACAGCAGCTGCCGAGGAAGCAACGGGTGTGGCAAGCGCATCAAGTGCGGGGCAAGTTCTTGCGGCTGCAGCGGCATTCCTGGCGTTAGGAGCTGGTGTTGTTATGATAGCGACAGGATTTTACATTTTATCATCTGCGGCGGCAAATATAGCAGATGCCGGACCTGTGGCTATCGGCGTATTAGTTGGTATGGTTGCGGCAGTCGTAGGTTTGGCAGCAGGAGCGGCAGTGCTTGGTCCGGCTTTATCAGCGGGGGCAATTGGTTTTGCAGCTTTTGGTGCGGCGGTGCTTCTTGCCGGAGCCGGAATGTTACTTTTATCAACTGCATCAATCAACTTAGCGGCAGCAGGTGCACCAGCAATTGCATGCATGGTTGGAATGGTTGCGGCAATTGCGCTTCTTGCAGTTGGAGCAGCTGTGCTTGGTCCTGCACTTATAGTTGGTGGCGCAGGTCTGATTCTGTTCGGGGCAGGACTTATACTGGTGGCAACTGCAGCTGTAATTGCAGGGGCTGCTTTAAATATTATAGCACTCGCATTGCCGGCTGTTGTGCAGTACGGAGCATCAGGGGCAGTCGCAATGATTCAACTGGGGGCAGGCTTGGCTATTCTTGGATCAGGAGCCCTCGTTGCAGGAGCTGGATGCATTGTTCTAGGAGCCGGATTGGCAGTGGTAGCCGTTGGGCTTGCACTTGTAGGTGCAGCGGTTCTTATAACGGCAACAGGGATTATGGTATTGGCGGCAGGAGCGTTGTTATTAGGTACAGGGCTTCTTGTAGCTGGTGCGGCAGTAACGATTCTTTCAGCAGCATTACCGGCAACAGCTTCTGGAGCAATGGCAGCAGGGTCGGGATTAACAATGATGTTAGGCGTATCAGTATGACTTGCCGCGGCAATGGTTGCACTTGGAGCTGGAAGTTTAGCTGCAACAGCAGGAATCGTTGCATTCGGTGTTGGAATTACGGTGGCAGCAGTCGGGGCAGTCGCTATGGCAGCAGCACTTAAACTAGTTAGCTCCAGCATGAAATCAATTGCAAGCAATGCTAGTTCAGCAGAATCATCACTCAGCAGTATGGAGGGTTCTATCGATATTGTGAATTCTGGTCTTGATGCGCTGGGAAGTAAAGCAAAGTCAGCTATGAATAAGTTGATTAACAGTTTCAATGATGCGAGTGGAAAAGCAACGAATGCTGGTCAGAATCTAAGCAATGGATTTTCAACAGGACTTCAGTCGGGACTGTCGCGATCGGTGGCAGTAACAGCATCTTCGACTGCAATGATTGTTGCTACGCTTGGTTCGGCGTCAAGCGGAGCATATAGCTCCGGTGCATATATCGGACAAGGTCTCGCTAATGGAATGCTCTCTGCACTTGGAACTGTGAGGAGTGCGGCGGCGGAACTGGCATCGGCTGCAGAGGCTGCTATTCGTGCAAAGGCTCAGATTCACAGCCCATCGAGAGTATCGGATAAGTTGGGTTCCTATTGGGGGACCGGCTGGGTAGGCGGTATTCTATCAAAAGTAAGAGACGCAAAAGATGCAGCATTGGAATTGTTTCACATTCCGGATATTGATATCCCGGAGTTAAGTTTGGCAAATGGTGGTTCTTTTAATACTGCTCTAAGTGACGCTTATTCTTATAATAGCAATGAGACATATACCATTTATGTCCCAGTGGACATCGATGGAAGGGAAGTTGCGAGAGCAACTGCAACGTATACAAAAGAAGAATTAGAAAAAATAGAAAAAAGATATGAACGTAAGCAGGGAAATAAATAAGGAGGGCAATATGTACGAATTTGTAGATGCAACAGAGTCTAAGGTTGGCAATATACTGCCCTCCGAGGCTCTAAAGCTTAATGGATGTTGGCTGGAGGAAGAAGTACCCGGATACCGTACACTACATGTTAGTGGTAGAGAAGTTTTAAGAAACGAAGTAAATAGCATGCAGATTGGTATTTCAGATGGTGAGAGATATCAATACAAAAGGTATAATCCACGGACTATTATTGTAACCTACCAGCTTATAGCAGAATCAAATGCGGCGTTTCGCGCGGCATATGATAGACTGAACAGTCTGCTTGATGCGGAAGAGTCTGAACTTATATTTCGTGATGAGCCCGACAAGTATTTTATCGGAACAAAAGTGAACAATGGAGAGATTACACCCGGCAGTAATAGTGTGGTAGGAGAAATAGAGTTCTATTGCTCTGATCCATTCAAATATTCCGTGGAAGAAAAAGAGGTATTACCAACGCTGGATGAAGCAACTACGTTTGTAGTTGACTATGCCGGGACATATCCGGCATATCCAACGCTAGAGGCAACTATGGAAGCGGATAATGGATTTTTAGGATTTGTGGATGCGGAAGGTCATATTTTACAATTTGGGAATATTGATGAAGCTGATGGAGAAGATTACAAAGAAAATGAAGTGCTTGTTACGTTGAAGGACTTCTTTGATGCTCCGGATGATGTGACAGGAATTGAGGTTATGCATCCGCAATATGGTTCAAAAGGAACACTGAAAAAAGCAAACTGGTATGGGAATGATTTTTTAGCATTCGGAACAAAAGGAGATACTGTAGGAAGTGCCAACGGGGGTTTGAGGACCATTGAAATACCAGCGGATTCGCAAGGCGTAAAGAGATGCAAAAACTTCTATTGTTATTTTCATATCTTGATGTATGCAGCTCTTATGGGGCAAACCGGAGAAATGTGTATTAACTTTGTTACATCCGACAATAAATTAATAGCTGGGGTAAATTGGTATAAAACCGATTGTACCGGAAACACAGGGCATTACGACTTGTGGGCGAATGGAAAGTGCCTGAACACATACACGTTCCAAACGAATCATTTGCACACACAGAATCCGTGGTTTTGGGACTGGGGATATTGTGATCTGAAGAAAGAAGGTAGCAAATTGACCTTCTATTATTGGGGAAGTTATCCATCGTATACCATTCCAGAAATAGAAAATATGGAATGTGCAAAAATTCAAATAGGAATTAAGCAGTGGGGAGATCGAAGTGAGGCTAGATTTTTAAATAATCTAGGTGTGAACATATTTAGTTTTTATAAAATGAATGTAGATAAATGGCGGGACGTGCCCAACAAGTTTGCGTCAGGAAATCTTTTTTCTGCAAATTGTAAGGACGGAAAAGTATTGCTTCAAGGGTTGCCGGCCGAGGGAATCGGGGCACTTGGAAACGAGTGGGAAGAGTTCTGTTTAAAACCCGGAATAAATCAAATTAAGTGTGTATATTCCAATTGGGCGCAACGCCCGGATTTCAAGCTCAAATATAGAGAGGTGTTCTTATGATCTTATATTTCGCTGATCGAAAGATGAACATTTTAGGACAGGCGAGCACGAACCTTCCTGATGGAGTTGTTGTAAATAATGACTTGAAAACCGAGGAGATTGATGCAGGAGTTGCGACTTTTGATTTCTATATTTCCTTCAATAAGAAAACAAGAGAAGATGCAGTGACTTGGGCAGAGGTTGGAAACTATGTCTTGCGTAAGAATAATGATGAGACAGAATTCTATACAATAATTGACTCTGAGTGCAACACAAAAAAGTCGGAAATATATGTGTATGCAGAAGATGCAGGACTGGATCTGTTAAATGAAATTGTGGGTCCATACGATGCGGATAAAGCATACCCACTATCATATTACATTGAAAAATTTACATATGACAGTGGATTTGAGATTGGATTAAATGAAGTCAGTAATCTTACCAGGAAATTAAAATGGGATGGAGAGCAGACGGCAACGGCAAGAATCTTAAGCGTTGCAAAACAATTCGATAACACTGAGATTAGTTACAGTTTTGATGTAAAGAATCTGAGTGTCGTACAGAAGCACATTAACATACACAAAAAAAGGGGGAATGATAATGGCGTAGAATTACGTGTGGATAGAGACGTTGACAATATTATTACAAAAAAATCAGTAGCCAATCTTGCGACAGCGTTAAGTGTGACGGGAGGAACACCGGATGGCAGTGAGGTACCTATTACACTGGCGGGATATAAATATGATGACGGAGATTTTTATGTAAGTGGAACAATGCTAAAGTCTAGAAAAGCATTACAAAAGTGGAGCAGATATCTGTCTGAGTCTGGTACGGATGAGGGACATATAGTAACCACGTATTCTTACGATACGACAAGCAAATCCGAATTATGCAACAGATCTATCAGCAAGCTCAAACAGTTGTGTGATTTAGAAGTAAATTATGAAGTTGATATAGCAGTCCTGCCAAAGGGAACAAAGATTGGTGATACAGTGAATATTGTTGATGGTGCAGGAAAACTGTATCTGTCAGCGCGCATACTTAAATTTGAAACATCTGTGTCTAATTCAAGTCAGAAAGCTACACTAGGTGATTACCTGATCAGAAGCAGTGGAATTTCTGAAAAAGTAGAAGAACTTGCGAACCAATTTTCTAATCTTGCAAAGAATAGAACTTTTTATACGTGGGTTGCATATGCGGATGATGAGAATGGAACTGGCATATCGTTACTTCCAAATGGAAAGAAGTATCTTGGAACGGCTGTAAATCAATTGGTAAAGGAACCGAGTATTATAGATCCAACGATATATACGTGGGTCTTGATTAAAGGAAAAGACGCCGAACAGATAAAGGTATACAGCGTGAATGGCTGGGTATTCAAGAATACAGGTGTAGCAACTACACTTATTGTTACGATTATTGTTGGAGAAACAGTGATAGATACATCGGCAAAAATGAAAGCATATTTTGGAGATCAGGCAAAGATTATATGGGAAGCGAAACGAATTGGGGAACTAGAATATACGCAGCTTCCGGAGGATGATTCGAGAATGTCCGATGGAGGTTTTATATTCGGAATCACACCAGATGACGTAGACGCAAAATTGACGTTTAATTGTTGTTTGGATTATTAAATTATAGGAGAAAGATTATGGCAAAAAAAGCAAGTACGCAAATAGATTTAATTGATTTAACGGATGGGTATTCCGTATTTTTGAGTAATGATAATTTTACATTTCAAGGAACCACAAATTCCGTGAGTGGCACACAGACATTCACGATCGAAGTATCCGCACTGTGTGGAAGTGAACAGGTTGTATGCTCGGTAGGAACAATATCCACACCAACAGGATTGAGTGCGGTCAGTGATGGTAAGACACCTAAGCCGACTATTACCGTAACAGCGACATCCGCTCTTATGACAAGCGGTTCATTTACGATTCCGGTTCTCATTGGTGATATCACAATCGGAAAAGTAGTTAGTTACTCCATCGCATACAAAGGAACAAACGGAACAAGTGTTACCGTATCTAGCACTGCTGTCACATACCAAAAAAGCAGTTCTGGTACAGTAGCACCAACAGGTACATGGTCGGGTTCGCTCCCCGCAACTAGCGCAGGAGAGTATCTCTGGACAAAGACCGTGGTTATATACTCAGATGGGAGATCAACCACAGCGTACAGTGTTTCTAGAAATGCTATTAACGGAGCAAATGGATCAAATGGATCAAATGGAACGAGTGTTACTGTATCTAGCACTGCTATTACATATCAGGCAAGTAATTCAGGAACAACTCCGCCAACCGGAACATGGTCGACAACTCCTGTGGCTGGTTCCGCGGGGCAATATGTATGGACAAAGACTGTGGTGAATTATTCAGATGGGAAATCTACCACCTCTTATGCGATCTCTAGAAATGGTGCAAATGGTACTAACGGTAAAGATGCACTTACAATCGTGGTAATTTCAAGCGGAGGAACAATATTTAAAAATACGGAAATTGCTACTACAATGACAGCTCATGTCTACAAAGGAGCAACAGAATTGACGGGAAGTGCATTGACCGCGGAAGGAACAATTAAATGGTATAAGGATGGCGCGACAACGGCTACCGCAACTGGCACAACTCTGAATATTAGTGCCGGAGATATCACAAACCGGGGTTCTTATATCGTTAATCTGGAGGATTAAGGTATGGCTGTAAAAGCGCAGACGAACATAACGCTTATGCGAGTGGATGATGCCGCGATACAAAGCCTTACCCCTCCTTCTAATTTGAAGCTGCTATGGTGTGATATAAGTGTGACACCGGCATTGATTAAGAAATATAATTCGGAAACCAAAACATGGGAAGTGGTAAATGATTTCACTGGGGACATTATAGCAGCGAAGGAGCAAATCACGACCGATTATAAATCAGCTATTGACCGACTTGAATCCAGTATCAATCTTCTAGTATCGGAAGTGACAAGCACTACGACGGATAACACGAAGATGATTTCGTCATTGTTGTCGCAGTTGGAACAGAATAGTGATTCCATAACAGCAACGACCACATCCATTCAGGAAATTATAGACAACATTACAGGGCTTGCGACAAGAGAAGAAATATCGAAATGGGCGCGCTTTCAGGATGGCATACTGAGCCTGGGGGCAAGCAATAGCCCATTCAGTGTTAAATTATCAAATACAGAATTAGGTTTCTATCAAAATGGAACAAGGATAGCGTATCTCAGCAACCAGCAATTAAATATTACACAAGCAGTCGTAATGCAGAAAATAAACATCGGGACATTCATAATGGACTATGATGCAGTTACCGGATTATCCATAAGATAGGAGGCGGTTATAGTGGCAGATTTCGGAACCAGTAATCCGTATATCAATTACGCGGTGAATGCCGGAACAGTGCAGCAAGATGTGGCTAATAATCGCTCTCTTATTCGCGTGTGGATTGGTATTTATAGGACCAATTCCGGCTACAGTACATGGGGAAACGGTACCGTATATGCGAGAATCAATGGTGGGGTATATAGTGCGGATATATCGGGGTATGTCATTACAAGTACATATCAAAATGTTGGGGTGTGGGAAGTTTGGGTTCCTCATAATGCAGACGGAACTAAGAAGATAAGCGTCACTGGATGGATTAACCACGATGTGTTTAATTCCAGTGAGCAGGGTTTTGACTATACATTTACCGCAATCCCAAGAGCAGCTACCATAACGGAATGTAAAGGATTCACGGACAAAGAGAATCCATCCATTAAATTTAGTAATCCGGGAGGGTTCAATTTAGAGGTATGGTTAGAACCTAATACCATTGGTGACCATCTCGCAACAAGAACTATCTCGAATACTGGATCTTATACGTGGACATTAACAGATGCAGAAAGAGCCAAATTAAGAGCCGCTTGCAAAGGTAAAACATGCACTGTTCGAGTAGGTTTGTATTCAAACAATAAGACATTTTCCAATTATAAAGATGTGACTTATACAATGGATAACGCGTTACCATCATTTACCAGCGTTACAGCATCGTTGGTAAATCCATTTGGGGCATTGTGCTTGCAAGGGAAGTCGAGTATTAAGTTTAGTATCAATGGGGCAACCGGCATATATGGGTCTACGATAGAATCCTATGCAATATCGGGAGAGGATATTAGTTATTCGGGAAAGGACGCAACCGCTAATTCTAATGTGGTAACAACAGCAGGGAAACGTACCTACACAGCAACTATAACTGATAGCCGAGGATTCACAGCTAGCAAGACGGTAGATGTAACAGTAACAGAATATATATACCCGTCGTTGTCGATGGAATGTTATCGAGCAACTGCTGGATCTGTGAGAGACGATGCGACTGGCGTGTATATTTTGTTTAAGCCGACGTTTAGTTGTGCGAACATCGCTGGTAATAGTATTGCATCGAAGTCATTCAGCATTGCAGGTGTTGTAAAAAGTACAACTTTTAACAGTGGGTCCTCTGGGTTGTATGGCACGTATCCAGCGAACCATACCTATGATGTATCTTGCACAATCAAAGATGCCGTGGGAAACACGGTTACAATCACCTCCCAGATTAGTATTGGAAGTATTCCATTTAACATAAATGCTGCCAAAAATGGTGTCGGTATCGGACGATATGCAGGAGCTGCTAATCAGTTTCAAGTTGGATGGGATATGAATTTATTTGGAAAGTTACTTATGAATGGGGTAAATATTGTAGATTTCATCTATCCCGTAGGTTCTCAAATTTACAACAGTAAATCTACGTTCAATCCCAATACGTTGTATCCCGGAACTACTTGGGCACGAATCAGAGGGTATGTGCTTGGTGGTGTTGATGAGAATGATAAAGACACCAACACAAAGACAAATTTTAATAAGCCATCCGGCACTCTTATGGGGTGTAAACAATCGCAAAAACACGATCATGGTTTTCTACATACAGCTCATGCGTTTTCATGGGGATATCAAGGATTGCCCTCGGAAGTATTTATACAAAACGCCATAGCTGAAGCCGGTAATCCGACATCGAATAATCTTATGACATCACAAGGGCATTGGAATAAGACAGATACTGCTAAAACAGGAGATTCAGAAAATATTCAACCAACAAAATTAACTTATATTTGGGAAAGAACAGCTTAGGAAGGAGCTACATATGGCAAAAACACATGAAGTTGATTTAAAAGATGAAGAGTTTAAAAAAGTAGCAAATGGGATTGGTTATCAAATTGCAAAGATAGATATCAAGCGACCGTACGAACAAGGGGATTACATTCTGTACCACCAAACAGCTCCAACGGAAGCGACAGAGGAGGATGGAACCCCTTATATCAGGTATGAGCAAACAGAAGTGACTCAATTGTGCAGGGTTAAAGACTTGATAACTAAAAACGATGGAATAGTAGAAGGGTACGCACTTCTAGTATTATCCAATATTTAACTTACTAATTAAAAGACAAGGAGAGCAAAAAATGAAACAAGCAAACAGTATAAAAACAGTATTTACAGCATTATTTTCAGTTCTAACATCACTATTGGGAGTTCTAGCAATCCCCGTAATATTAATGGTCCTATGCAACATAATTGATTATGCAACTGGATTAATGGCAAGCCCTTTTAGAAAAGAGGATATAAATTCCTACAAAAGCATGAAGGGGATATGCAAGAAAGTGTGCATGTGGCTTCTTGTGGTTGTCGGTGCTATTATCGACCAGCTTTTATTGTACGCAAGTGATACGCTGGGAATTGCATTACCATTTACATTTCTTGTTGCGTGTATTGTGGCAATTTGGATTATTTGCAATGAACTTATAAGTATTTTGGAAAATGTGCAGGATATGGGGGTTACGATTCCAGCATTCTTGCAGCCAATTGTTAAAAATATAAAGACACAGGTGGAACATGAAATAGCAGTAAACGATAATGAGGAGAACGGCAAATAACCGTCCTCCTTTTTTATGTGCGACATCGCGCGGAAAGGATATAGGTGAAAATATGAGTATTTGTGGAGGCGTAGCAGGAGTAAGAGGTGGAAACCCCAATAAGATATTTTTCCATAATGATGGCGGGAGCCAAAACGCTAATGCAGCATTTTATCAGAATTGGCTGCAATCACATCCATTGGAAAATGGATTTGCACATTATTATGTGGCAGATGATGGAATCCTACAAGCAGAAGATGATTGGAACATGGCATGGCATTGCGGAGATTCTGACGGAAATGCAAATGGACTTTCTGTCGAAGCATGTCAGAGCCTAGGGGATACTACAACATTTTTGCAAAACGAAGAAAAAGCGTTACAGCTCGCGGCACGAAAATGCATGGAGTATGGTATTGTGCCAAGTGCAAGTACAATAATGCTACATCAGGAAGTGTATGCAACTTCTTGCCCGCATAGATCTGTTGAGATTCACGGCGGATTTAGTGGGTGCAAAAACTATTTCATTAACAGAATACGTGAGTTGATGGGTATGGAGCAGATGCCGGAAGTAAGCTACAGTGGAGGTGCATCAGCTGGATCAGGTGGAGATGCGGGAGTTGTATTCACGTATGGAGTACGCACAGAAGACGGAACTATCTTACCATTTGTGAATAATCTTGCAGACTTTGCCGGAATCATTGGACAGAAGATAACGGACATTGCAATTAAAGTCAACAAAGGGTCTGTTAGATACCGAGTACATATTCTCGGAAGACCTGCGGATGAATGGTTAGATTATGTAACTGGATGCGACTGGAACGATCCTATCAACGGATTCGCCGGCAACGGACAGATCATCGATGCCATCGAAGTATATTATTACACTCCCGCGGATATTGTTGCTGCCCACGGATATCAGCAGGCGCAATACAGAGTTAGTCCGGTAAACGGAAACTATTATCCGTGGCAATATGACAATGACATGGATAATGGACAGGATGGATTTGCCGGTGCATTCGGTATAGCGATGGACCGGTTCCAGTTGTTTTAGGGAGGACATTATGGCAAGAATAAAGAAATTCGAAACCTTTGGTTTGGCATTATTGCTGTCAACCGTTATGTTTATTTCCGGATTTGGCACTGGTATATATGTAGCTGCCGAGCCACAAACAGAAGTTAAGGCATCTTCTAGCACTGTTAAACCACAAAAGCTTACCATCGTTACACCAAGTAAGCTTAAAGATTACAACGAAATACACATTGTAGAGTTGAAGGCAGACGGAGAAAAATATCAGGAGATTTCAGCTAGGGGATATATAGTAAAGAATGTAGACGGAACGCTTGATGTGGTACTGCTAACGGAAATAGAATAAAGGTAGGTGTAATATTAATTATACAACAACGGTGTAGTCACCCTGCCCACCAGAAAAGGCTGCAGCAGTAGAACCGAAATCGATACTCTGATCTATCGTCAGGTCTTTGGAAGGGTCAATATCATTCTGTTTTAAAATATACTCAAAGACCATTTCAGGCATACCACCCTTTCGTCCGCCAATAACATCTTTTCCTTTCAGGTCTTCCCATGAAAAATCATCCGTTTTCTCTCTGGCAACGAGAAAATTCCCGGCGCGCTGAGTCAATTGGGCAAAGTTTTTCACGATATCATTTGCACCTTCCTGATAGGCATAGATGGTAGATTCCGCACCGGCAAAACCGATATCTGCTTCGCCGGAAAGAATGGCTGTCATAGTCTTGTCAGCACCGTACCCGGTTACGAGCTCCAGTTCAATTCCGTGATCTTCGAAATATCCTTCCTCGATTGCGACATACATCGGTGCATAAAAAATAGAATGTGCAACTTCATTTAGCACGACGTGTGTCAGCTTTTTTTGACTGTCTGTAGTGGAATTTGCTTTTTGCGTATCGTTATCGGATGTTGGTGTCTTCGATTGCGAGCAGCCGGCGATTAACCCAAGAACAAGAGCAAAGGCAAGCATGGCAGCAAGTAAACGCTTTTTCATAATGAACCTCCCTGATTCCTAATGATACAGTATATGAAGAAAATGAAAAATGAGTTCCAATGCAAAAAGCAACAAAAGGTTGCTTTACGGTAAAATTTACCAATTTTATAATCATTGTTAATGAGAGGGTTATAAAAATGATAAGATATCGTTTGATTTATGGAGTTATATTAATTGCAATGATTGTCTGGTTTATCTTTGACAACACCGCGATTTCTTTCGCGATGCTTCTTGCGTGGAGCACATTTCCAAGTTTTCTGTATTTGTGGATGCGGATGGAGATTGGAAGGCTTCAAATAGAGATTGGTATCGCAGGTGAAATGTGTGTGACATGTCCAATAAACATTCGGATTGCAGTGACTGGAAAGAATAATGCAGCAATTGGGAGAATCTGTGGAAATGTATCATTCTACCATGCGGTGACCGGCGAAACAGATGAAAAAGAATGTTGTCTTCTTAGTGGAGGAAATTTATTTGTTGAAGACTTTGAATATGAAAGCGCTACATGCGGAGTGGTCTATGTCAAGGCTGAGAAGCTAAAGGCATTCGATTGTTTTGGTCTGACTCATATTAGGATGAAGGACAGCGCATCGGGGATATTTCTCGTGCGTCCGGAAGAAGTGGATGTTGGAGTTTCGAATATCCCCAAATGGAACGGCGATGAATTCACCGGAGTCCGAAAGTACCGTGAAGGTGATATGATGTCTTCGATTCATTGGAAATTGTCGGGCAAATGGGATGAACTGTATGTGCGTGAATATGCGGAAGAAGAACCGGACGTCAGGGATACGCAGGTGAATAAAAAATGTCAGACGTGCACATTTTATGATTTATGCTATAATAAATAGAGCAAAATCAAAATAGGAAATGAGGAAACAACATGAAGATTATCGCAGACACACATGCGCATACTGTTGTGAGCGGACATGCTTACAGCACAATAAGAGAGATGGCTAAATACGGTGCAGAAAATGGAATTGAATATTTGGCACTGACAGAACATGGACCTGAGATGAGAGGATCCTGTAAAGATATCTATTTTATGAATTACAAAGTGATTCCAAGAGAAATGTATGGAATCAAACTGCTTATGGGAGTTGAACTGAATATTTTAAATGCAGAGGGAGATGTGGATTTACAGCCGGAACTGATAAAAGCAATGGATATCACAGTTGCAAGTATTCACATTCCATGCTTTTCTGATGAATTCACAATGGGAAATGTGACAAATGCATATATCAAGGCGATGCATAACCCATATATTAACATTATCGGACATCCGGATGATGGAAGGATGCCAATTGATTATGAGGCACTTGTGACAACAGCGAAAGAGACGAAAACATTGTTAGAGGTGAATAATTCTTCCCTTCATCCACAAAGCTTCCGGCCAAATGCAAAGGAAAATTACAAAATCATGCTTGATCTATGTAAGCAATACGAGGTTCCGATTACCACGGGAACAGATTCCCACATGGATGTGGATGCAGGAAGATTTGAATTCACGCAGGAACTTTTGAAAGAGTGTGATTTTCCTGAAGAACTGGTGGTATCCACAGATTTTGAGAAGTTAAGACCGTATCTGAACCTTTCAAAATAGGCGGGAAATTCACTTCAAAATATGACATTGTTCACTTTAACACACTACAGAAATCAAGTGTTTACTTTATAAATTTAATGTGCTAAAATACTTCTAGAACGTTAATTTGTATAAAGGAGATTTAAATTATGAGCAAGAAAATCAGAACAGAGGCAGTTGATTATCTGTTTGAAGCAATTTTAAGTCTGGAAAATAAAGAAGAGTGTTACACATTTTTTGAAGATATATGCACCATCAATGAACTGCTTTCCCTGTCCCAGCGATTTGAAGTGGCAAAGATGCTCAGAGAACAGAAGACTTATCTTGAAATCGCAGAGAAGACAGGTGCATCCACCGCTACAATCAGTCGTGTGAACCGTTCGCTGAATTATGGGAATGACGGATATGACATGGTATTTGACAGAATTAACAAATAAGTTTTTTACAAACGGCACAAAAGAAAAGAACTGCATGCGGCGCAGTTCTTTTCTTTGCGTTTAAAGATGAAAATGTCATCTTATTTTGAAGAATCAGGAAATGTATCAATAATCTTTTCGATTAAAAGCTGACGGACATAGATGTCGAAACTTAACTGGCAGATGAAAGCAAAGAGCTGAAGATATTCACGGTCCTCTTCCGGAGCATCGGCAAATGTAGTCTCTGCCTGTGCAAATTTTGTCTTGATATCATTTTGAATGCTTTCAATCTCGCTCTGTTCCAGGGCGCATACTTCGTTATACACATCGGACATTTTCAGCTTGTCATCGGTATTAAAGTAGCGTTCTGTCAACGGTTTTAATACAGCTTCAATATCTTTGATCGACAGAATGTTTTTGAAATAATAGACAAAGAGCAGAACAAGCATGTGCTCCTTTGAGTATTTTTTCTTTTCCGGCGGCGGAATCAGATTGTTTTTTGCATAGTTGTTAATCATTGTTTTCGTCAGAATCTTGTCATTGGGATAGCGTTTCGTAGAAGAGAGATGCTCGTCCATAAAGGTGGTGACCTGATCCATATACAGATTGATGTTTGGAATCTCATCGGTCTTAACATAGCTGATTTTGGAAAGGCTGTCTAAGATGCTGCCAAGCATATCATTTTTATCAATTTTCATATTTTTCACCTCAATATCTCTATTATATAGTATTAAAAACCGTATGACAAGTATGATGTTTTGCGGAAATATTTCCGGTGTAGGAGAAAGAAGCTGAATTGTACAAAAAGAAAACATACGTTTGCAAAAATCATCGTGACATGAGAACAGAATTATGATAGAATTTACCGTACAGATAAGGAGAAGATGATGAGTATATACGATACACTAAATGACAAGCAGCAGGAAGCAGTTTTTTATACAGAGGGACCGCTTCTTATTTTAGCAGGAGCAGGGTCAGGCAAGACAAGAGTGCTGACACATAGAATTGCATATCTGATTGATCAGAAGGGTGTGAACCCATGGAATATCCTTGCGATTACATTTACGAATAAAGCGGCAGGCGAGATGCGCGAACGTGTAGACGATATCGTGGGTTTTGGCTCGGAAAGTATCTGGGTCAGTACCTTTCATTCTACCTGCGTCAGAATCCTAAGACGACATATTGATCTGATGGGATATGACAATAACTTTACGATCTATGATTCGGATGATCAGAAGACATTGATGAAGGATGTCTGCAAATTATTGAATATTGATACGAAGGTCTATAAGGAGCGTAACCTCTTGAGTGCCATTTCCAAGGCGAAGGATGAGATGATTATGCCGGATGAATTTGAGCTGAATGCAGCCGGTGATTTCACAAAGAAAAAGCTTGCGATGGTCTATCGAGAATATGAGAAGCAGCTCCGTGCGAACAATGCGTTAGATTTTGATGATCTGCTCGTAAAGACAGTACAATTGTTTCAGACGAATCCGGATGTACTGGATTATTATCAGGACCGCTTCCGCTATATTATGGTGGACGAGTATCAGGATACGAATACGGTGCAGTTTAAGTTAATCAGTATTCTTGCGAATAAGTATAAGAATCTCTGCGTCGTGGGTGATGATGACCAGTCGATCTATAAGTTCCGAGGCGCGAATATCAAGAACATCCTGAACTTTGAGAGTGAATACAAAGAAGCCAGGGTGATTAAGCTGGAACAGAATTATCGTTCGAGCAGTACGATTCTGGATGCGGCGAACGCGGTGATCCGCAATAATTACGGAAGAAAAGATAAGACGCTCTGGACAGATAATGGAGAGGGAGAGAAGATCAATCTGAGACAGTTTGACTCGGCCTACGACGAGGCGGATTATATTGTGGATGATATCAGACGCCGTGTCAATTCCGGAGATGGCAGCTATCAGGACCATGCGATTCTATATCGTACGAACGCACAATCCCGTATGTTTGAGGAGAAATTTGTCGGAGCGAATGTGCCATATAAGATCGTCGGTGGTGTGAACTTCTATGCGAGACGGGAAGTGAAGGATTTACTGGCATATTTGAAGACGATAGATAATGGAAAAGATGATCTTGCAGTGCGCAGAATCATCAATGTACCCAAACGTGGTATTGGTTTGACAACGATTAACCGCGTGCAGGAATCGGCGCAGGAGCGTGAGATTGGATTTTATGAAGCACTTGGCGGACTGGATCTGATTGCAGGAATTGGACGCGGAGCAGCAAAGCTGGAATCCTTTGTGGCAATGATTGAGTATTTTAAGTCGCAGGCAGAGACGCTTAGTATTTCTGATCTGATGAAGGAGATCTTAGATACGACTGCTTATATTGAATCGTTGGAAGCAGAAGGAAAAGAAGAGGCAGAAAACCGAATTGAGAATATTGATGAGTTGTTAAGTAAGATTGCGACATATGAGGAATCCTGCGAGGATGAAAGACCAACCCTGAGCGGGTTTTTGGAAGAAGTGGCATTGGTTGCGGACATTGACAGTCTGGATGAGTCAAGTGACTATGTCGTTCTTATGACATTACATAGTGCGAAGGGGCTGGAGTTTCCGCATGTCTATATGGCAGGTATGGAGGATGGAATTTTCCCGAGTTACATGACGATCACAGGGGATGATCCGGAGGAGCTGGAAGAAGAGCGGCGTCTCTGTTATGTCGGGATTACAAGGGCGAGAGAAGATTTGACGCTCACCTGCGCAAGAAGACGTATGATTCGCGGCGAGACACAGTATAATAAGAAGTCACGCTTTCTGAAAGAGATTCCGGTACATTTGCTGAATGTCGGAAGCATGGATGAAGATGAGGCTGATATACCGTCACAGAACGCTTACATGAAGGCGAAGCAGTCCTTCCACAGTAAGGCATTTACACAGACAAAGCCAAAGCGGCAGTTCACGGTAACGCAGCAGGATACACTGGATTATGAAGTGGGCGATCGTGTGCGCCATCAGAAATTCGGCGAAGGGCTTGTGACCGGAATTACAGAGGGCGGCAGAGACTTTGAGGTTACAGTCGAATTTGACCATGCAGGCATCAAGAAGATGTTTGCATCGTTCGCAAAGCTTCAGAAGATTTAAAATGATGCAAAATGGATGCAGAAAAATGTATAAACTAGTGGCGTTATGAAAATGATAGTGTTATAATGAAATCTATAAAGAACCTGAAAAGCAAAGCAGGGGGAAGGACGTGGATCATGAGCAAAATGGAAGAACTGATTGCAGAATCAAGATTGAATGAATTAATTCATAAGAAAGAGGCAGAGAAGAATAAGAACGTGGTTGTTTGGGTTCTTGCTATTATCGGTGCAGTAGCAGCCGTAGCAGCGATCGCTTATGCAGTATATTGCTTCTTGACACCTGATTATTTAGAAGACTTCGAAGAAGACTTTGATGATGATTTTGATGATTATTTCAGCGAAGAAGATCAGGTTTAAGATTCGACAAAAATTCATAGTTATGAGCGGGACGGAATCGTATGACTCCGTTCCTTTTATGAAATTTGCGATGCCATGATTTAAAGTGCGAATATTTTAACGTACTAAAGCGTGACAATTTGGTCGAAGAGTGTTATGATAGATGAGAAAAAAAGTTGAGACAGATATGAGAGGACTAATTAGTTATGTCGATGATTACAAATGAAGTATTACCTTCACCCGAAGAATTGAAGATTGTATGCCCGATCAGCGAGAAGCTTGGGGCGATTAAAAAAGAGAGAGATGCACAGTTGAGAGATATTTTCACTGGTGCTGATGATAGATTTGTTGTAATTGTAGGACCTTGTTCTGCAGATCAGGAAGATGCGGTATGTGAATATATCAATCGCCTGATACCGATTCAGGAAAAAGTGAAAGACAGAGTGATGCTTGTTCCGCGTATTTACACGAACAAGCCAAGAACAACCGGAGATGGATACAAAGGCATGCTCCATCAGCCGGACCCGGAGAAGAAGCCGAACCTTTTGGCAGGAATCATGGCAATTCGCAAGATGCATCTGCGAGCACTGGAGGAGAGCGGAATGACTGCAGCAGATGAGATGTTATATCCGGAGAACCAGAGTTACTTAGATGATATTCTGTCTTATGAAGCAATTGGAGCAAGATCAGTTGAGAATCAGCAGCATCGTCTGACTGCAAGCAGTGCAGAGGTGCCGGTTGGCATGAAGAATCCAACAAGCGGAGATTTCTCTGTGATGCTCAATTCTGTGATCGCTGCACATCATTCCCACCAGTTCATTTATCGCGGACTTGATGTGACGACTTCGGGAAATGATCTGGCACATGTTATCCTTCGCGGCGGGGTTGACAAGTACGGCAAGACTATGCCAAACTATCACTATGAAGATCTTGCGAGATTATGCGAGATGTACTACAAATTAGATCTGAAAAATCCGGCAGCAGTGATTGATGCAAATCATGCGAACTCTGGTAAGCAGTTCAAAGAACAGATTCGCATTGTAAATGAAGTGCTTCACAGCCGTAATTACAATCCGGACGTGAAGAGAATGGTCAAAGGTGTCATGATTGAAAGTTATTTAGAAGAAGGCAGACAGGACATTTGCGACAATATGGTCTATGGTAAATCGATCACGGACCCATGCCTCGGATTTGACGACACAGAAAAGCTGATCTATGAGATCGCTGAAAAGTGCTAGGAGACATTTATGAAAAAAGGACAAGTATTAGAAGGTGTAATTAAAGAAATAGACTTTCCCAATAAAGGGAAGGTCTTTCTTGCTGATGAGGAAAAACCAGTTATCGTTAAAAATGGGATTCTAGGACAGAAAGTTCGGTTTTCTATCAACAAGATGAGAAAAGGAAAAGCAGAAGGAAGACTTCTTGAAGTGCTGGAAAAATCACCGTTGGAAGTAGAATCAGTCTGCCCGCATTTTGGTGAATGCGGCGGCTGTACGTACTTGAGTCTTCCGTACGAAGAGCAGTTGAAGCTGAAAGAAGGACAGGTAAAGAAGTTATTAGAAGAGGTTGTGCCGGAACTTCCATGGGAAGGCATCAAAGCCAGCCCTAAGAACTTGTCTTATCGCAATAAGATGGAGTTTACATTTGGTGATGAATATAAGGACGGACCGCTCGCACTTGGCATGCACAAGCGCGGAAGCTTCCATGATATCGTAAATGTGTTGGATTGTCAGTTGGTCGATGCAGACTATCGCCAGATTTTAAAGACAACGCTGGAATATTTTCGCGAAAAAGGCACGAAGTACTACCATCGTATGCGCCATGACGGATACCTAAGACATTTGCTTGTTCGTAAAGGACAGAAGACTGGTGAGATTCTGATTGACCTCGTCACCTCGCATGATGGCGAAATGGATGAGCAGGAGTGGGCAGACAAGCTTCTTTCACTTCAATTGGATGGTGAGATTGCCGGGATTCTTCATACTTACAATGATGGTGTCGCGGATACAATCAAAGATGAAGGAACTTCAATTCTGTATGGAAAAGATTATTTCTATGAAGAATTGCTGGGATTGAAGTTTAAGATATCTCCATTTTCGTTCTTCCAGACGAACTCGCTGGGGGCAGAAGTTTTATACGAGACTGCGCGCGAGTATATTGGGGATACGAAGGATAAAGTGATATTCGATCTATATAGCGGAACCGGAACCATTGCGCAGATGATTGCGCCTGTCGCAACGAAGGTAGTCGGAGTTGAGATTGTTGAGGAAGCTGTGGTTGCAGCACGAGAAAATGCGAAGCTTAACGATCTGGATAACTGCTTTTTCCATGCGGGGGATGTACTGAAGGTTATCGATGATTTAAAAGAGGTGCCGGATCTGATTGTGCTTGATCCGCCGAGAGATGGAATTCATCCGAAAGCTCTTGAGAAGATCATCGGGTTTGGCGTGAATACGCTGGTGTATATCAGTTGTAAGCCTACGAGCCTGGCACGGGATCTGGACGTGCTGCAGGCGAGAGGGTATGAAGTGATGCGGTGCGTGGGGATTGATCAATTTCCGAATACGGTGCATTGCGAAACAATTTGTTTACTAAGCCGCATAAAATAAGGATTTACAAGGGTTTCAAGGTGTGTGAAATGGTGGTGTTGCCACCGATTTGCCAACCTAAATTGAAAAAAGTGATTGAAACAGAGAAATAGCACTGAACACGTTGAATAATGAACGGTTTCAGTGCTATTTTTGGATGCTATGAGGAAGTATGATGTTTTATCAGTGGTAATCTGTTCAAACAGTTTAACAGATGGTTCACCCATTTTTCTGTATTATGTACATAGGTCTGCAAAGTGTTCTATATATTGGTGTGACCTAACCATATTATCAAGGGTGGCAAGTACCAGAATAGATACACCTTTTCCTGCAAGATTATCTGCGGAGAGTGTGGGAGCAACTTTAAAAGGAGAAGCCATTATTTGCCCCATCAGAAGTGTATTGCCTGGTGCTGCTCTAGGCATGTGTAGCATATTGAAGACTGCTTCATGTAGTTTATCCGGCAATCATTGATAAGGAGACTCTTGAAAGAGCAAAAGAGGAGCGCAGGAGCAGGAAGAAAAACAGAGGCTAAGGGTTGTTGGGTATCTACAGACAGCGATGAGCGGGTCAGCAGTTATGAGGCACAGATTGAGTATTATACGGCTGTTATTAAAAGAACCCGGAGTGGGAACTGGCACGCATATTTGCAGATGACGGCATTTCCGACACCAACACTAAAAAGAGGAGCGAATTCAACCGCATGACAGATGAGTGCATTGCTGGAAATATCGACATGATTATCACAAAATGCATCAGCTACTTTGCAAGAAATTATGAAGTCTGTCATAGGTCACGATGTGAAAGGGCGGGTCGCAGAGATTGATGAGGAATTTGGAACACTGTAGCAGGAGTTTCTCTGCCTGGAAAACACCTAAAAGGATTATACGGAGGTAGTGGATGAAATGTATACGCTTCGGTAGCAGCGGCAGAACATTTTTGCGGAGCAGGCGGAACGGGAAGTATCAGCGGATGGAAGAGATGAAAACCTACTTGCAGGAAGCTTCGGACGCACCAATTGAGTATGACGAACAGTTGGTACGAAAACTGATTGAAAAGGTCACGGTCTATGAGGACAGACTGACGGTGGAGTTTAAATCCGGATTGGAGATCAATGTGGAAATTTAAGAGAGTTGGGATAGCACTTTGTGGCTTGGAAACGGGCTGCAGGGTGCTTTTTCCTTGGGAATTATTTAGAGGTGTATCTTGTGCTTATCAACCGTAGGATTTATAATAAAAAAGAACGATGGAGGGATAGTATGGCAACATCGGATATGATATGAAAATTATGTAAAAAACAGAATATTAGCCTGGCAGAACTGTGCAGGCGCATCGGGCAGAACCCGCAGAATTTTAATAAGAAGTTGAAGCAGGGAACCGTCACCTTTTGACGAGAGGATGGCGATTGCGGAGGCTTTTGGCGTGGAATATGAGCAGGCGTTTGTGCTGTCAGATGGAGGGAAGATAAAATATTAAAGAAATAGTTTGAGAGGATATATGAAGATGGAAAATGTTGATGCAATATATAAAGTGGAATCGAATTTTGTAGATGAGCTTAATCTAAGCCGTAATGGCATGGTCAAAGAAATAAAGCCGGAATTTGATATAATAAAACTTTGCTTACAAAAGCATAGTATCAATACAGTACATGAACTCCTAAGCCGTGGATATGAGAATTCTTTACCTGTTGATTGTAATGAAAAAGAAATTATTGAAAAATTTTTTGCTAATATTTTAAAGGAAAGGCAAGAAAATAGTGATAGCAAAATAACCAAAAATACTTTTCTAAGTGAAGATCAAAAAATAGCCGAAGTTGCTGCATATATGTTTATGAAAGAAATGCCGTATGAATTTACCAAATCATATAATTCAATAAGTGACGAATATGATTTCTTACTAAATCCGAATGATTTTGACTCGAAAAAGTTAGAAATAGAGTGGATTTTTTCATATTCAAATGATTTAATTAACAAAATAAGAGATAACGAAAATCAAAGAAAAATGATACTTACTGCAATTAATAACAAGGGGCTAAGTTATGAAAAAGAAAAAATGGCACGGCTTTTTCAAATTTATATTATGCTCAACAATACAGATTAGGGAGTTACATATATTCCGTAAACAGTAGATATATTTCCGCAAACAGAAAAAATACTGTGGATATGTTCCCATAAACGGGCAGGTGCTAAAAATGATGGTTTGACATTCATTCACTCAACTCGTGCCATTGTGAAACAATTTGCAGCTTAAGCCGTGTAAAATAAGGATTTACAAGGGCTTTAAGGGGGGTGAAATGGTGATGCTGGCACCGATTTGCCACCCTAAATTGAAAAAGTGATATAAACGGAGAAATAGCACTGACCACCGAGGCAGATACGCTTTGGCAGGAGAAGGACAATATCATGCATTCCATGAGCGGTGACCGCAATAAGGTGGATGCATGCCGAGTGGGATGGACTCAAGCAGCGGATTGCTGAGATGGAGGACTTTCTAAAAGACCAGGCTGCCGATATTGAAGGCTACGATGAGGCATTGGTCAGAAAGATGATTGAAAAGGTCACAGTTTACGAAGAGAAGTTTGTGGTAGAATTCAAGGCTGGTATTAGTCTGGATGTGGAGAGATAATGAAAATTATTGCTATTTTACAAAACGAAAAAAGGTAAGCATGTGCGACAGAAATTCATGTAGACACCGTTACTCCCCGAGAAATCAGAGCAGTTGTAATAAGGTTCCCTCAAAATGGGGAATTTATTACAACTGCGGTCTTAAGTTACATTTTATATAGTTATATAGCAAAATTTGAAAACAGCAATATTTTAAACAAATTTCTGCGCAAACTGACTGTTATAAATCTCAGCATAAGTTCCACCAACTGTCAGCAATTCCTTATGGTTTCCTGTTTCTACAATATCGCCCTTATCCATGACCAGAATGCGGTCTGCATCGTAAATCGTTGACAGGCGGTGGGCGACCACAAAGCTGGTACGTCCTTTTAAGAGACGTTTCATTGCGCTCTGTATTACCATTTCCGTGCGGCTGTCCACATTGGATGTGGCCTCGTCAAGAATGAGTATTTCCGGGTTGGACACAAAGGCTCTCGCAATTGTGATAAGCTGCTTCTGCCCCTGTGAAATATTGTCGGCATCCTCATTTAATATCGTGTTGTAACCCTCCGGCAGTTTCTGGATAAAATCGTCCGCATAAGCTGCTTTAGCAGCGGCATATGTCTGTTCCTTTGTCGCATTTTCGTTGCCATAGCGTATATTGTCGTAAATCGTACCGGAGAACAGCCATGTATCCTGCAAGACCATTCCCATGCGCTGCCGCAGGCCGTTGCGCGAAGTGTTGCGGATATCTTCGCCGTCGATGCGTATGCTGCCGTCCTTTATTTCATAAAAACGCTCCAGT